>NZ_JARVTD010000035.1:0-71582 GCF_030208835.1 Variovorax sp. efr-133-TYG-130
GGCAGGGAGGCATCCATTACATCTCCAGGTAGTCCAAGTTTTCCGCCGCACCCCCGGTGGGTCAAGACTCAACCGGCGCCCACACTTCCCTAGCTCTTAGAGTCGCGCCTTGGCCGCCAACTCGGCCACGGAAACGCCGATGCCTGCCGCGATCTGCACAACGGTCATCACGCCTGGGTTTTGCATACCTCTTTCGATGCTGCTCATGTAAGAGCGATCGATGTGACTGCGATGCGCGAGTTCTTCTTGCGAAATACCATGAGCTTTGCGCAACGTCTTGATAGCAGTGCCAAGCGCCAACAGCGCGGGGTCGAGCGCGTGTTTGGGCGAGGCAATTGGCATGGACAAAATGCTCTCGCTTCGTGTACGATTGCACCACGGACGATCTTCCACAATTTTGTTCTTCATGCATTGCGTCGCTTCAAGACCGGTTCTTGTGCGCAGAGGCGTTTCTGCTGTCGTATGACGCGTAGACAGGCCGCCTCGCCTTTACCAACGGCAAGACCCCTGCGATTGCCGGCCTCGGTCGCGCGTGTTCGGTTACGGCGGTCCGCACCTGTCGTACGTAGTCTGTCCGCCGCTCGTATTGGTGCGCAGGTGAGGGCGCTGCGCATGGCGGCGGGGCGGTCTGGCGGTCAGCTGGCACTGGTGTCGGAGATATCGGCCTCAATGCTTTCGCGCATCGAGCGCGGGTTGGTCTCGCCCTCGGTGGAAACGCTGGAGCGGCTCGCGCAGGGCTTGCAGGTGCCCGTATCGCGCTTTTTCGGGGATCAGGCCCGGCGCACGGACTTCTGCCATGTGCGGGCAGGGCAGGGGCTGGTGGTCGATCGCATCGGCGCCGTGGCGGGCTACCGGTATGAGCTGCTCGGGCACTCGCTGTCGGGCAACCTGTTCGTGGAGCCCTACCTCGTCACGTTGCTGCCGGAGGCCGGGCCGTATGTCACTTTCCAGCATCCGGGGCTCAAGTGCCTGTACTTCTTGTCAGGGGCTGTCACCTACCGCTACGGTTTGAAGGCGGTCGAGGTGAATGCGGGGGATACGCTGCTGTTCGATGCGACGGCGCTGCATGGCATCGAGGCGATCCATTCGGGGCCGGTGTCATACCTCTCGGTGGTGTCCACGCTCAGGGAGTAGAGAAGGCCGGCCATCCTTGCTCAGGGGCAGCCTTCTGACAGAGGCTCGCTGGCGGATGCCGCGTCGGGGCAGGTATGGATGGTCCAACGTTCGGTCAATTCTCGCGCCGCGGCGCGCTCTGCTGGAGGTATCTGCCATGCATGCGAGTCCTTCATTGCCATTGACGCCGGTTCCTTTTGTGCGCAAGCGGGATCTCCGGGCTGCCGCAGGTGAGGGGAGATCGGGTAGCCCGTTTCGCGGCGGTCGTCCTCGCGGGCGCGGGGATATGGATGTCCAGCGGGTCGTGACCGATCGGGTCGCCGCAGTGCTTGCTGCGGGCGAGTCCGTGTTCCGCGATCGTTGGGGGCGCGCGGCGATGCACGGGATGCCGCGCAATGGGCGGACCGGGGTGCCGTACCGTGGCATCAATGTGCTGTTGCTGCTGGAGGTTATGGCCGCACAGGGCTATACCTCCAACGTGTGGCTGACCTACCGGCAGGCCGCCGGCCTCGGCGCCCAGGTGCGCCGGGGAGAGCGGGCAGTGCTGTGCGCGCGGTTCGCGCGTAGCGGGCGTGGTGGTGGTGCGGGAGGTGGCAATCCCGCCGGGGATGTGGAAGGTCCGAAGGCGGGGAGGGCGCGGGGTGTGCTCCGGTCGCGCGGCGTGCTGCGGTGCGAGCCGTTCTGGCTCTTCAACGTCGCGCAGATCGATGGGCTGCCGCCCGAGGTTCTCGCGCGCTGCGCCGAGGAGGCGACGCTGCCGTCGTCCTTCTCGCCCGTCGAACGTGTGCTGCGCCTGCTGTGCGGCTGTGACGCGGTCATCCGCCATGGTTATGAACGCGCCGCCTACCTGCCGGTGCTCGACGAGATCCGCCTGCCGTGGCCCGCGAGCTTCGCGAGCGCGCAGGCCCACTGCGCGGCCTTGCTGCGCGCGCTGATGCACTGGAGCGGCCATGCGAGCCGGCTGGACCGCGACTTCGGACGCTGCACGGGCGAGGCGGCCTGGGTATTCGAGGAGCTGGTGGCCGAACTCGGCAGCATCTTCCTCATGGGCCACTGCGGCCTGACCGGGGCGGGCATGCAAGGGCATGCCGCCTCTTCCTGTCTCGATGCGTGGCTGCGGATGCTGCGCAGCGACCCGAGCGCCATTTTCGCAGCCGCACGCGATGCGAGCGCAGCCTTCGCGTTCATCGTTGCCAGGGAGATGCCGCAGCTAGCACCATTGGGCTCGTCCCGGCCGTTCGATCGTGGCTGAGAGGCGGTTTCGCTCATGGGCTGCCAGGGCACGGGGCCGCATCGTCGCTGCCGTATCGTGCGGCCCTTGACGGTTCTGATCGATCACCGAATGCGGCCCCAAGGGGTCGGTGCCAAGGTGGTCGAGGCGAGGGCAGAGGGCTCGCCTCGGTTCGACGCGCAGACACTGCCCGGGATCGAGGCGAGCGAGGTCCGGCCGGTGCCGTCGCGTCGATGGTGTTCACGCTGAGAGGGAGGCCCCCGAAGCGGCACCTCACAGTGGTCACGGACAAGGCTTGACGGTTCGATCGCGCGCTGCCGCTGCGCCTGGATCGCTGGGGAGGGCGCGGGGGCTGCGCCTGCGCCCCCTGGGCATCCTGTTCCTGTCGGACCTGTCTGCGGCCTGTGACGGCGCTTGCCGCGCGGCGGCGAATGGGGTCGGAGGCGGGCACCTCCGTGGCCTCTTTTTGGGTGGGGGAGGGCTTGCCTGTGAGCCCTGAGGCTACCCCCTCGTTCTCGCGTTCAAGGCCCTGCGCGCGCTTCGCGTGCTCGGCGCGTGCCGCGCGCCTGCGGCGGCCCTGAGCGCTGCGCTGCGAGGGGGTGGCGGGGTCTCGCAGGCAATCCCGCCTGTGTCATCCACAGGAGTTCGTCATGAACACATCCTCATGCCCCGTCGATCCTTCTGCGTCCGGGTCGTCGTCGCTTTCTTCCGCCTCATCGTCCGGCGTCTTCACGGCACGCGAGCTGGGCGTGCTCGACGCGCTGCGTCCGTTTCTCGGTGCCGAGGCCGAGGGGCTGTACACGGCGCAAGGCCGCTCGCTGCACAAGCTGGTCTGCTTTGCGCAGGGCTCTTCGCTGCCGGGGTGCGCGCAGCTGCTGTGCGGGCTGCGCCTGGCGCGGGAACTGCTGGCCGAGGAACTGCGCCCGGGCGAGGCGTTCCGGTCCCTGTCGGCCGTCTCGGACTACCTCAAGCTGCACTTCGCGGGACAGGCGCACGAGAGCTTCGCAGTCCTGTTCCTCGATGCGCGCCACGCCTTGCTGGCCTTCGAGGACCTGTTTCGCGGCACGCTGACCCAGACGGAGGTCTACCCGCGCGAGGTGCTCAAGCGCGCGCTGCGGCACAACGCAGCGGCCGTGATCCTGGCGCACAACCACCCTTCGGGCGCCGTGGAGCCGTCGGCTGCGGACCTGGACGTGACCGAAGCCCTGAAGGCGGCGCTGGCACTGATCGGCGTGCGCGTGCTCGACCACTTCGTGGTCGCCGGCAACCGGGCGGTCTCGATGGCCGAGCGCGGCCTCGTCTGAGCGAGACCGGGGGCGCTGGGGCGCCCCTGGGTGTGCGACATCCGGTCGGGCCGTGCGATGGACGCGTCGGTCCGTGTCGCCCCGTGCCGCACCCAGAAGCCGGAAGGGGAGGGCGGTCTTGCAGTGGCCTTCACCGTAGCACGGCGTTCTCGCCGTCAAGGGCTGCGCGCTGCGGTGCGGCGCTGGCGGCCTGGCGGCCGTCGTCGACCCCTGACTGCTGCGCTGCGCCGTGCGGTCCCAGCGGCGGGCAATTCCGCCCGAACAACCGGAGATCGTCATGAACGGAAAATCACACGTTTCGCTGGAACAGCACCTCTGCCTGGTATGCGGCCTCGGCTTCGATACCGGCGGCATCCTGTTCGACAGGCGCCTGCGCCAGAGCATGGAGCGCCACACCGTGACAGGCTGGGGCCTGTGCGACGCGCACCGCAAGCTGTTCGAGGAAGGCTTTGTCGCGCTCATCGAATGCGACCCCGAGCGCAGCGGCGTGCCGGCGGACCAGCACCACATGCGGCCCGAGCAGGCCTGGCGCACGGGGCGGCTGGCGCATCTGAAGCGCGAGGTTTTCGCGAGGGTGGCCGACATTGCGCTGGCGCCCGATGTGCCCTGCGTCTTCGTCGAGCCAGGCGTGATCGAGCGGCTGCAGGCGATGGTGGGGCCGGCGGATTGATGCCGCGCTGAAGTCTTGATGCGCCGCTTCGCCGAGCTCGAGGCGGCGCTTCCCTTCGGCGACGGTTGCAAATCACGGGCTCCGTTGCCCGACGGGCATGCACGAAAACCCAAGCAGGTGCTGGCGCATGCCCGAAGAAGGAGCGCAGAAACAAGGCGGGCCAGCCGTGCGCTGACGCGTGGGCTGGCGGTGCGTGGATGTGCTTGTTGGCTCCTTGATCGTGGCACACCGTTCTTGCCGTCAAGGTCTGTGCGCGCCTCTTGCCTCTTTCGTTGCGGCGCGCTGGCGGCCTCGTGGCCGTCGCTCGAACCCTCCGCGCTGCGGCGTGCCGGCGCCGGCCTGCAACCGGCGCTCACCCACGCGTGCAGGTCTTCGGCCACTTTGACTAGCTCGGCAACCTGGCGGCGCGACTGGCCAGCCGCGGTCTGGTCAGACGATGGGGCGGCCCCGAGAGAGGGGGCGGCAAGAACCAAAGCGGGCGCAGGTCCCGCGTGCCATCAGAGATTGGCGTTCTTCTTGGATTTGAGCGACGCGCTGCATGCATCGAAATTGTCGAACTCGTACTCCAGGTTGATCGAGTACTTGCCGGCACTCGTCGCGATCGCTTCCACGGCGATCCTCGAGACCTGATCGATGGGCGGCGTGGGCGTCCAGAACGCGACGAGCTTTCGCTCCTTCTTGGCGAGCGACATCGTCCAGTCCTTCGGTTCGTTCCAGATGCTTCCGGAGCGCAGGTAGTCGAACTTCTCGGGCGCGCCGTACTTCGAGGTCAGGGCCTCCTGCCAGGAGCGGAAATCGCGCCGGATCTCGTCACCGTATGCGCTGGATTGGGCGATCGGTGTCCACGCCGCGATGCGGCACAACCCGGTGGTGGTGCCGAAGATCAACCGGTAGCCGTCGAGGTCGGGATGACCGTTGGGAAGGCGGCTCACCGTGTAGACGCCTTGCTGCTCGGTGGGCTTGAGCTGTGCGACCTTGCCCACAGTCTCGACCGTGTCTCCTGCATTGAGCCCGAAGGGGCCGGCTGCTGCCGTCATGGCTGCCGCGGTCATGCAGATTCCGATCAGCCATCCCGCTTTTTTCTTCATTGCCTCGCTCCTGTGAATAGAGGTCGATCCTAACCGCGTGCGCTCACGCGACGGCATCCGGGGGCCGTGAGCTGCGCTTCGCGCGCTCGGCCCGCATCGGCTCGCTTCGTGGCCGCCTGAAGAAGCAGAAAAGAAACACGGCAAGAAGCAAGGCGGAAGGGGGATGGCTGGCTTGCTGTGGGCGCCTTCAGCATGGCACGTCGTTCTTGCCGTCAAGGGCTGCGCGCGCCTCTTCGTGGCGCGCTGGCGGTGCGCGGGCCGTCTTCGAACCCTGACCGCTGCGCTGCGGCGTGCCCGAGGGCGGTGCCGGGCAATCCCGCCCTCAGCCGTTCAAGGAGAACGCCATGGCTGCTTCCATCTTTCCCTTCCTCACCGACGCGCAGTTCGACCAGCTGGTGGCCAACGGCCTGACCGCGAGGGCGCAGGCGGATTTCGATCCGCTGTCCGTGGTCAAGCTGTTCACGCCCGATGCGGGCGCCACCTGGCTGCTCAGCGAGATCGACCTCGAGGATCCCGACATCGCGTTCACCCTGTGCGACCTCGGCATGGGCTTTGCGGAGCTTGGGCTGCGTGAGCCTTGCGGAGCTGGCCGGGCTTGCGCGGCATGCTGGGGCTGCCGATCGAGCAAGACCTTCGCATGGCCGCCTGCTGCGCGTGCGACGCGCCGATCGCACGGCGGTTTCTCGGCAACGGGGGGGCGGAACGAGGTCGCCTGCGCATTCATTGCAAGTGCCAGAGATGCCTGCGCTTGAAGGGGCCGCGATTCCGCTGCCGGACCGCGGGCTGTCGACGCACGGGCCAGCGCACGTCGGGACGCTGGCGCCGAATACCAGCCATCACTCCTGATCGAAGGCACACGGAAATCTCGTCGGACATTGTCATTCTGATCGGCTGCGCTCGCGCGTCCGGCTTGCGTGGGGTTTCCCGCGGCGCAATGCCGATGAGCCTGGCGCCCGGAAGAGCGGGGCATGCCGACGTGCGGCAGATGCATGCCATGCAAGCGTTGCGGGAGATGTCCCGCACCCGGATCATGGCGTCGTCCCTGATTCAGATGTGCAAGCTGCCTGGCTTCCGTTGTCCGAGGACCGCATTTTCGCTTTGCTGCCTTCTTGTCTTGCACCAACCATGAAAATTCCTTCCCAATGCGCCGCCGTGATTACCATGCTGTCCATGAGTCTCTGCACCGCCGCCGGTGTACGCACCGGCTACCTGGGGCCGGCCGGCAGCTGGACCCACCAGGCCTGTCTCGAACTCTTCGGCGATGCCGACCTGATCGCCCTCGACGGGGCCGCGCTGTTCGAGGCGATGCGCGCGAAGACCATCGAGCGCGCCTGTGTGCCTGTTACGACCTCGGTGGTCGGCGCCACACCCTACCTGGACGATGTGCTGGCGCTGGAGAACGTTCAGGTGGTGGCGGAGTACCCCAAGGTGCTCGGCTACAGCCTGCTGGCGAAGCCGGGGGCCGGCCGGGAGGACATACGCACGGTCGTTGCCCATCCTGTGGCATTGCAGGAGGTCAAACCCTGGCTGGACCAGCAGATGCCGCACGTCGAGCGCCGGCCCGCGGCCAGTGCTGGCGCCGCGGCGCAACTGGTGGCACAGGCGACGGGGTTGGACATGGCGGCGATGGGGCCGCCGAGCGCGGCGCGCATCCACGGGCTGAAGTCGGTCGCCGACGGCATCGAGGAGGGACCTCACAACACCACACGCTGGTGGGTGCTGGGGCACGCACTGCCCGCGCCGAGCGGCAACGACAAGACCAGCCTGCTGCTGACGGTCGACGAAGCCCGCTTCCAGCGTTCGCTACAGGCGCTCGCGAGGTCGGCCCGGGTGCTCGCCATTTACGAACGCCCTGGCAAGCAGTCGCTGGATGGGCACCGGTATGTGGTCGATGTCGCGGGTCATGCGTCGCAGCCGCAGATCGTCCAACTGCTGGCGAAGTACGCAGAGTTCCGGCTTCTGGGCTCCTATCCTCGAAGGTATTGAATCCTGTATGCATGCGCGTCTGTCCGGCAGGTTGAAGAAGTGCCGCTGAACTGGTCGAGGACCCTGCTGAAAGGCGGCTGGCGGGTGCGTTACTTTGCGCCTGGAGTGGAAGTGGCGTTCTGCGGGCACGCGACCATCGCGCTCGGTGCCGTCCTGGCGATGCGACTGGGCGACGCCCGCTATGCCCTCCAACTCAATGCCGCCCGGATCAGCGTCAAGGGGCGGCGCGACGGCGCACTGCGCCAGGCCGCGCTGCGACTGTTCACGCTGCACGGCGGCGACCTGGATCCACGGATCCCGCCCGCCATCGCCAATGCCGGCATCGATCACCCGGTGCTGGCGCTGCGCAGCCGCGAACGCCTCGCGGCGATGCACTACCAACTCGAGGTCGGGCGCGCGCTGATGGCGGCCGAAGGCATCGGCACCATCGACCTGATCCATGCCGAGACGCCGCGCCTGATCCATTCGCGCAATGCCTTCGCCATCGGCGGCGTGCTTGAAGACCCGGCCACCGGCGCGGCCGCCGCGGCGCTGGGCGGCTACCTGCGCAACATCGGCTGGCCGCACGCAGGCGCGATCGAGATCGTGCAGGGTGAGGACATGGGCATGCGGTCGCGCCTGCACGTCGGCATCACGCCGGAGCGGGGGGCGAGCGTGCGGGTGTCGGGTTGCGCGCACGTGATGGGCTGAAGCGCCGGCGCATCGGCGCCCGGGCTGGGCGCCCGAGTAAGTCTCGACTATTTGATTTTTTTCTATAACCATGATCGACAGTGCCCGGCGCGCTGACCCCGCGTGGCGCCGGCTTCCGGGAGACCGCCGGATGACGCCTTCGCCCACCACTTCCTTCGCGCCCGCCGGGTCACGCCGCCAGCTGATGCTGGCCGGCCTGGCCGCCGCGGTGTCCGGCTCGGCCGTTGCCGCCACCGCGGCCGACGCACCCTCGGCCGCCGTCACGCCCACCAGCGCCCGCATCCCGGTCGTGCTGACGCGCACTGAGTTCGTCTACGAGTCGATCGTCGACCTGTCGCCTTCGCTGCCGCTGGGCGCATCGCCCTTCGGCGAGCGCTTCATGGTGCCGATCATCGGTGGCAGCTTCGAGGGGCCTGGCCTGCGCGGCAAGGTGATGGCCGGCGGCGCCGACCGCCAGTTGCTGCGCCACGACGGCGCCAAGAACCTGGATGCGATCTACGAGCTGAAGACCGAGGACGGCGTGATCATCTCGGTGCGCAACACCGTGCTTTCGCGCTCGCCCAAGGACGGCCCGCGCCACGTGTTCTCGACCCTGCAAATCACCGCGCCCGAGGGCAAGTACGGCTGGCTGAACGACTTCGTCTAGGTCGGCACACTCAATTCGCTGCGGCCGGAGCGCGAGGCGGTGGTGATCCGGGTCTACAAGGTCGTCTAGCTTGTTCAAGCGGGAGCGCCGCGCTCGAACGGCCCCAACTGTTGGCGGCGGCGTAGATCCGCTTCAATTCGGCGGCGAGGCGGCGGGTTTGCCGGCCGCGTGAGTCGCAAACGCTGAGGGCCCGTGAGAGGCCCGCGTTGCATTGGAGGAGTCGCGGTAGCTCAGAACGGTTCGTCCGGATCGAAGGACGGCTCAGGCGGGTGCTGCACAAGCTGTTCCCGCCAGGCCTGCTGCGCGGCCGATCCAGACATCGACCACAACTGCTCGCGCAGCACATGCAGACACGCGAAGACGGCCAGGGCCTACTGCGGCGTCCAGTGCGTGCGTAGTGGCGGTGGTGCGGCGCCTGGCGAGCTCACGACTTGCTCCTGCCAGACTTGCCCGAGCGCTGCCCGGCGCGCGCGGCGAGCCGCTCCTGAGCTTCCTTGGCGCAATAGGACTCGCCCTCGATACGCATGACCGCGACGCGGTGCATGAGGCGGTCCACGAGCGAGACGACGCGCGCCGCGTTGGGGAAGACCTCGCCCCAGTCTGCGAACGCCTTTTTCATTGTCACCACGGTACTCTTGTGCTGATAGCGGCGGCTCACGAACTCGAAAAGCAAGTCGGCGTGACGGTTCGAGCAGGACAGGTAGCCGACCTCGTCGATGAGCAGTACGTCGGGCGCGGCGTAGCGGCGCAGCTTGCTGCGCAGGGCCGAGTCGCTGTCCGGGGCGGCGAGGTCTCCCAGCAACTGCCCGGCGATGACGAACAGCGCCGTTTGACTGGAGAGTATGGCCTGGCAGCCCAGGTTGCAGGCGCACATCTTCTTGCCCACGCCGTGGGTGGCGTCGGCGAGGAACTGCAGCGTCATGAGTTCCTCGATGACCGAGCGATCGACCTGCGTGGGCCAGCTGCAGTCGAAGTCTGCGATGAGCTTGAACTGCGTGATATGCGTATCGCGCAGGCGCCGCTCGAGGCTTCACCGGACGCGCTCCTGGGCCTGCCAGCCCAGCCACTGCGCTACGCGCCGTGCGGCATCGGCCTCAAGGTGCTGGATGCCGTGAAGGAGGTCAGCGACATCGATGCCGCGCAGGCCATGGCTAGCCTTAAGCTCAGCCGAGCTCTTGGTGCACTGCGCCGTCAGCTTGGAAGGCTCGCGCTGGCTGCCCGCACCGCTGCACGTGATCTCGGAGTCGACGCCAGATGAGGCGTCGTAGTCGATGTTCGGCGCGCCGAACATCGAGACGCTTTCGGCCTGGCGACAGGGGGGAGAGGCGGCAGCGGTGACGGCGGGCGCGCCCTGGTTGAAACGGGGCGGGGGCGCGCCTCCCTGCACTGCCGTGAGGGGGCGGTGAAGGTCGTGGGCACGCGTGCTGAGCGAGGTTCTTGTGCGGTGATGAGGGCAGGATAGACTGCCGTCAGACGTTGTTAACAGCCATGGCGTTGCGATGACCAAGCCCTCTCGATCAAGCGTGATTGGTGTCCGGGTGCAGCCTGAAGCGAGGGCGCGGTTCGCCGCGCTGGCCGCGCGCCATGAACTCAGCGAGGCAGGGCTGCTCGCCGCGATGATCAACGAAGTGGTGAAGACCAACGACCCGGTGACATGCGGGTCAGCCACGCGGTCGCTCACCCCCGTTTCGATCGCCCCTGACCCTCTCGAAGATCGCGTCACACTGCGGCTTCGCGAGGGTGATCGAAGGTTGGCAGCAGAGCGAGCCGCTGCCCGTCGAATGAAGACCGGCACCTACTTGGCCATGCTAATCCACAACCATGTCCGTGGTCCGGCGGTATTGCCCCCGAAGGAACTAGACCAGATCAGGGTGACTTGTGCACAACTGGCCGCGCTCGGACGGCTGCTTCGGATGTTCGGCATGTCGAACAGCTCGGCGGCGGCAACGTCCGAACTGATCGACGTGATCACACTGGTCCGGAAAGAAGTCGAGATGGCATGTGAAGTTACGGCTGCTGTTGTGCGCTGGAACCTTGTCAGCTGGGAGACCGGCAGCGAGATGGGTCATGCCTAAGCAGACGGTCCGGCTTGGGCGCAGCAATTGCGGGCCGGCTCGTGCAATGAGCGACATGGCGCTCGATATCGTGAGCTATGGCCGGCGAGGGCCGGGGGGCAACTTGCGCTTTGGCGTCGACCAGATTGCACAAATCAAGCGCACTGTGACCCGCACACCTGAGGTGATGGTGAAGGTTTCTGGTGGTGGACGAGATGTGGCCGGGGTCGGCGCGCATCTGGGCTACATTGGCCGGCACGGCAAGCTGCCGATTGAAATCGATGACGGACTGACGCTCCAGGGTCGAGGCGCGGTCCAGGAGATCGCGTCGGACTGGCAACTGGACCTTTGCAGGAGCCAGTACAAGCCCAAGTCGACCAGAGATCGGAAAGACCCGCGTGCGAAGTTGGTCCACAACATCGTGTTGTCGATGCCGGCTGGCACGCCGGCGGAAAAGGTTCTGGCCGCATCGCGCCTGTTCGCGCGCGAGAACTTCGCGCTGCAATACCGCTATGCCATGGTGCTGCACACCGATCAGCCGCACCCGCACGTCCACCTGGTGGTCAAGTGCGAGCATGAGTTCGAGCTCGGCAAGCGTCTCTATATCCGCAAGGACACGTTGCGGCGATGGCGAGAGCAGTTTGCCGCCCTGATGCGCGAGCAGGGCGTGGCAGCCAATGCGACGCCGCGACAGATTCGGGGGCAGATTCGCAAGCCGTTCAGAGACGCGATGCTTCACCGATTGCGGGCGCTTCGAACGTTTGAGCAGTTGCCGAGCGGCGAACGGGCGGCTCGCAAACCGCCGAAGACTTCAGTCTTTATGCTCCTGAAGCTGAAAGGCGTGCTTCAGGCCCTACGCTCAAGACGCAGTGTCTTGGACATTGGCAAGGATGTGATGCAACGTACACGAGGAGCCGTGGTCGCAGATTGGCTTGCCACGGCAGAGGTGCTTCGAAGGCAAGGGCAGGGCGATCTGGCGGACCGTGTTGATCGCTTCATCGCGCGTATGCCGGTCGTAGAGACCGATGCGCGGCGAATGGCCGATCGCTGGAGCGAGCAGGTCAGAAGCCAAGCTTCGGAGCGCACGAGTACCAGATCAGCGGACGAGCAGGCCCGGTAAGCCCGTGAGCGACGGCTGCCGCCAAGGCCTCGGCGTGAGCTGTCGCCGATGGCGGTGTATTCTGCGATTCTTTCCCGAATGAATGCAAGCCTCGGCTGTCAAGTGACGAAAGCTGAGCAGGCATCTGTTGCTGCGGCTGGCGTCCTTTTTGTTCATGGCAAGGGGAGTAGCTTTAACAGTGGGCGGGCGCCATGAGCTTCCTGTTCGATGTGAGACGGGAGCTTCTGCGTCGGACAGGCGAAATGGATGTCCGGAGCGCGAATGCGAAAGTCACGTGGAGAAATGGGTTGTTGAGAGCTATCGCTGCTGCGGTTGAGGTACTTCACACCCGCTGCTGTACCACTGCGAGCAGCGAGAGGTGTGCCGGATAGAAGGCGTAGAAGACCCAGCGGCTGCGGGGGAGCATACGAAGATCGGATTCGATCCGTTGAGCTCTACATCAAGCTTGGCAAACGCGTCAGACCCACTATCCGTCAGTTGGGTTATCCAACAAAGAATTCTCTGAAGGGCTGGTACAACGAAGACCAGCAGAAGCTCGACTTGCCGACGGGCTTTACGGGCCGAGCAGCCAAGTTCTCGAAGCAACAGAGGGCGGCAGCTAACGCAGCTTGCGAAGGCCTCTTCGGACGGCTGAAGAATGAGCTGTTCTATCCTCGAGACTGGAAGAACGCCACCATTGAGCACTTCATCGAGGTGGTCGACTCGTACATCCGCTGGTACAACGAGAAGTAGATCAAGATCTCCCTTGGCTCTCTCAGCCCTATCGAGTACCGGGTGAGCCTTAGACTTGCGGCATAAAACCAGTCCAAGTTTTTATCCGCACCCCCCGTGGGTCAGGATTGCATGGAAATCAACAAGCAATGCCCAAGCGACCCTCCGCGAGTCGGTGAGCGGACGGTTACTACGGGCCCATTCGATCTGCGGGCGGAATCGCGACTTGGCGCACCTCACAAACCTCTACTCAGACCACCTCGACCAAGGCCGGTAGCACCCGTTCGTAGCGCCTCATCTTCCCCGGCTCGATGCCCAGCCATCGGGCTACCTCCTCCGGCGATGTTCCTCGTCGCAATTGCCTAAGGGCAAAGGTGTGCCGCAGGCGGAACGATCCGCCTTCTCGAGAGCTCACGCCGGCGTCTTCGAGCACTTGTCTCGCGCGCTCGTACTGAGAGGGCTTTTGCCATTGCTTGCCGCTGCGCGTGGACGGGAACAGGTATTGTCCCGTTACACCTGACTCTGCTCGCACAGTCAGCCAGTGCCGCAGCAGCTCCGCAGCCCAGGGCGCCACCGGCGTTTCGCGCGCCGGTGAATTGCCGTTTCCAGGCACATGAAGCTTCCACGGTCGCTCGCGTGCGTTGCCGCCTTGCGTGAGAGGCGAGGCGAGCGTCAACGCCCGCACGTCGCCCGGCGTGAGCCCGGCGCCGAGCTGCAAAGCCACGGACACGCGGTTGCGGACTTCCTGCCAGGGCAGCGCTGGCTGAGTTTCTCGCACAGTGCCGGGCCGTGGTCGGGCGGCCGAAAGAAAGGCGATGAGCTGCCCGGCTTCGCTCGGCGAGAGGTACTCCGGCAGCGGATCGGCATGCGAGGCATCTGCATAGCGGACCTCGGGATTGGCCGCCAGCCAGTTTGCCGCAGCCGTGTTGACCTTGGTATCGGTTCTCGCTGCATGGTGGCGGAGCACCCTGTCGATCAGTCGTATCAGCCGCAGTGCATAGCGGGGGGTGAGCGACTGATCCGAGGTCTTGCGACCGAAGCGTGCTGCTTGGAATGCCTGCAGGTCAGCCAGATCCAGGCTGGACAGGCTCACCACAGGGGACTGTCCCAGGCACCAGGCCACAAAGGCTTGCCACATGTCTTGGTAGACGGAAACCGAGCCTTCCTGACGCAGCAGGCCCGAGTCGCGCTGGTCGGAGAGCCAAGCCTCGAAAGCTTCCCCGAAGGCAGTCACGTTTCCTGAAGGGTGGGGAGCGTCGGCACGGCGAGGAGGTGGTGGGGCGGCGGCCATGGTTCAGGATGATAAACATACTAACGGCATGCATCAATATGGGAGTTGCGCGACTTGCTTTCGGAAAACTGGTTTGGTTTGCGGCCAATGCCGTTAGTCTTTTTTTAACTGACTCTATTCAGGGCTTTCGCGGCAGACGAAAGATGGGGCCAAGCGGCGAGGGGAGAGGTTAGGTGCAACTCCAAGACCGCGCTTGTGCTCGACAGGGAACAGCAGTGTCAGTGCCGCTTCGGACAGGCCGCATTCCTGGACGACGACTTCGGCCAAGCTTCTCGAGGTCCGGCAGCTCTCCTTCAGCGCGGCGGCCATCAGCCGCGCTCAAAGGTCGTCGGGGATCTCATCCATACCGAGCGTTCGCTGCGACCAGGATGCAACCCTAGGGTTTGTACTCATCCGTTGATCCGGACGGCCGGACGGCTCGTCACCGCTTCATCCGGGATGTCGGCGCGACAGCGCTCCTTCGTCTGCAGGAGCCCTCGAAAAATCAACGACTTAGCGCATTTCTGCGTGCGCCGGGGCCGTGGCATGTCGATTGCTGAGGGACAAGGCCCGCCGCATGTCCGATGCGAGTCGCGGCCATGACACAGGAGACAGGCCGATGAGCCACATGGGCGAGCTCGTCCCCACGGGCGAGATGTACGGCACCACTGTGCCGTCGCCGACCTTGCCACGCCATGCCTCGCCCCTGCCGGCCCCCGACAATTTCTAGGAGACCCTCCGTGGACAACCAATCCCAATCCGCACCCAAACCCTTCTACAAGTCCCTGTACTTCCAGGTCATCACCGCGATCGTGCTCGGTGTGCTTCTGGGGCATTTCTACCCGGACACCGGCGCGTCGATGAAGCCGCTGGGCGACGGCTTCATCAAGCTCATCAAGATGATCATCGCGCCGATCATCTTCTGCACGGTGGTGGTCGGCATCGCCGGCATGGAGGACATGAAGAAGGTCGGCAAGACCGGCGGCCTGGCGCTGCTTTACTTTGAGATCGTCTCCAGCATCGCGCTGGTGGTGGGCCTGGTCATCATCAACATCGTGCGGCCCGGTGCGGGCATGAACGTGGACGTGAGCCAGCTCGACACCAAGAGCATCGCGGCCTACACGGGCCCTGGAAAGATGCAGAGCACCACCGATTTCATCCTGAACATCATCCCCAACACGCTGGTCGACGCCTTCGCCAAGGGCGAGATCCTGCAGGTTCTGCTGATTGCCGTGCTGTTCGGCTTTGCGCTGCACCGCTTCGGCGGGCGCGGCACGCTGGTGTTCGACGTGATCGAGAAGGGCTCGCACGTGCTCTTCGTGATCGTGGGCTACATCATGAAGGTCGCGCCCATCGGCGCCTTTGGCGCGATGGCCTTCACCATCGGCAAGTACGGCGTGAGCTCACTGCTGCAACTGGGCCAGCTGATGGCCACTTTCTACGCGACCTGTCTGCTGTTCATTTTCGTGGTGCTCGGGGGCATCGCCAGGGCCCATGGGTTCAGCATCTGGAAGTTCATCAAGTACATCAAGGAAGAACTGCTGATCGTGCTGGGCACGTCGTCCAGCGAATCGGTGCTGCCGCGCATGATGGCCAAGCTCGAGAATCTGGGCGCGAAGAAGTCTGTGGTCGGCCTGGTGGTGCCCACGGGCTACTCGTTCAACCTCGACGGCACGTCGATCTACCTGACGATGGCGGCTGTATTCATCGCGCAGGCCACCAACACCGACATGACGCTCACGCAGCAGCTCACGCTGCTGGCGGTGCTGCTGCTCACATCGAAGGGGGCCGCAGGCGTCACGGGCAGCGGCTTCATCGTGCTGGCAGCCACGCTGTCGGCTGTGGGCCACGTACCGGTGGCGGGGCTCGCGCTCATCCTGGGCATCGACCGCTTCATGTCGGAAGCCCGTGCGCTCACCAACTTGATCGGCAACGGCGTGGCCACCATCGTGGTCGCCAAGTGGACCGGCGACCTCGACACAGTGCGCATGCACCAGCACCTGAACCAGGAAAGTCCGCTGGAAGCCGACGAGCCCGAGCGCGTGCTCGACGCCACCGAGGCACACATGCCCGCCGGCTCGGTGCGCTGAGCGCCGTCGCTGTCTCGCAAGCGGCGAGGCGGCGCGCGACAGCAAGATCAGGCGGCCGTCCGCCCCGATACTCGGTGGTATGCGGTCCGCGGCCCACCTCATCTTTCACTTACTGCCCGCCCGTCACCGGGCAGGCACCGATGCGCGCCCCACGGCCTTGTGCAATAACGCTTCCTTGACTTCAAGGGAGCCGGCCCGGCGCTTCGATTTGCCTTTCGACGATTCCAGACGATGGCGCGGCCTGGCGCGCTGGTGCGGCGCGCTGGCGCTGGTGGCAATGGCCGCCTTCGCGGGCCACCAGTTCGCCATGCAGGCCGGCCTGGCGCGGCTGCGCGAAGCTGCGGACCATCGCCTCGACATGCTCGCGACGGGCCTGGACGCCGACCTGGCCCGCTTCGAGTACCTGCCTGCGCTACTGGAGATGACCCCGATCGTCCCCGCGCTGCTCGAAACGCCGTCAGACACACACCTGCGCGACGCGGTCAACCGCTACCTCGACGGCGTCAACGCCACCGCGGGCGCCGAGATGCTCTACGTGCTCGACCGCTCCGGCATCTCGCAGGCGGCGTCCGACTGGAACAGGCCCGGTACCACCCTGGGACAGGACCTGTCGTTCCGACCCTACGTGATCGACGCGCTGAGCCAGGGGCGAGGCCGCTTCTATGGCGTGGGCATCACCAGCAACCGGCCAGGCTACTACCTGTCGTACGCGCTTCGGCGTGGCCAGCCCACGCGTGGCGTGGTGGCCGTCAAGGTCAACCTCGAGGAGGCCGAGCGCGCCTGGCGCAAGCTGCCGGGCGACGTGGCGCTGATCGACCAGCGCGGCGTGGTGATCCTCTCCACGCGCAAAGACCTCAAATTCCGTCCACTGCTGCCGCTCGACGCCCTGCAACGCGCCGAGGTCTTGCGCTCGCGTCCCTACGGCAACGCCACGTTGCAGCCACTGCAGTGGACGCAGAAGCAGGCGCTGGACCGCAACGTCCAGGTGATCGCGCTGGACGGTACCGATCAGCTCGCCTCGGCTAGGCCTCTGCGAGATGCCCCCTGGCAACTGATGGTGCTCGACAATCTGGCGCCGGTGCGGGTGGCGGCGCGCAACACGGCCATCACCGCGAGCCTGGCCATGGCGGTGCTGTTGCTGGTGGCCGTCGCGCTCTTGCAGCGCCGACGCGCGGTGCACCAGAAGCTCGCCAACCAGGCGGCGCTGCAGGCGGCGCATGACACGCTCGAATCGACCGTGGTGGCTCGAACCGCGCAGCTGCGCGCGGCCCAGGGCGAACTGGTGCATGCGGGCAAGTTGGCCGCTTTGGGCCAGATGTCGGTCGGCGTGGCGCACGAACTCAACCAGCCACTCACGGCCATGCGCACTCTCTCCGAGAGCGCCGGCATCCTGCTCGACAGGAATCGGTTAGACGACGTGCGCGGCAACCTGCAGCGCATCTGCGGCATGGTCGACCGGCTCGCGCGCCTGACCTCGCAATTGAAGACATTCGCGCACCGCAGCGACCTGCCATTGGTGCCGCTGCCGTTGTCGCAGGCCATAGCCGATGCACAGGCGATGGTGGCCGAGGCCGCGAGGAAGCACCGCATCGGCATCGAGGTCGATGTGCAGCCCGCCACGCTGAGCGTCATGGCCGAGGAGGCGGCGCTGGGCAGCGTGCTGGCCAACCTGATGCGCAATGCCGTCGACGCCATGCAGGAGGCGCCCGTGCGCACACTCAGGCTCGCAGCGCGGCTGGAGGAGGGCCGTGTGATCCTTCGTGTGAGCGATACCGGCACCGGCATCCATCCCGACATCCTGCCGCGGCTGTTCGAACCTTTTGTCACCAGCAAGCCGGCGGGTGCCGGTCTGGGCCTGGGCCTCGTGATCTCGGCACAATTGGTGCGCGCGATGGACGGCACGCTGCGCGCAGCCAACCTGCCGCAGGGCGGTGCCTGCTTCGTGGTCGACTTGCCTGCTGCCATTGCCGTGATCCACAACCCGCCCGGTTCCTTTCCTTCCAATTCCCTTGATTCCAATGCACAGGAGTGATGCCCAAGTGAGCGACAACCCTGCCATCCGTGTGCTGCTGGTGGAGGACGACGAAGACGTCCGCCTGAGCACGGCCCAGGTGCTGGCCCTGGCGGGCTTCGAGGTCGAAGCCTTCGCCAGTGTCGAGCGCGCCCGGGCGCACATCAGTTTCGGCGTTCCGGCGATCGTGATCAGCGACGTGCGCCTGCCGGGCATGAGCGGCACCGAATGGCTGAACGAACTGCACACGGCCGACGCGGAGCTTCCAGTCATCCTGGTCACGGGGCACGGACACATCGCAATGGCTGTGCAGGCGATGCGAGAGGGTGCCTACGACTTCATCGAGAAACCCTTCAGCTCCGAGCGACTGGTGGCCATCGTGCGCCACGCCATCGAACGACGCGAGCTCACGCTGCAGGTGCGCAAGCTGCGCGACGCGCTGGACAACTGGAACGGCATCCAGTCGGTGCTGCTCGGCCGCTCGGCCCAGATGCAGCACGTGCGCCGCACCGTGATGACGCTGGCCGAGACCTCGGCCGACGTGCTGGTCTACGGCGAAACCGGCACCGGCAAGGAACTCGTCGCCCAATGCCTGCATGCGCACAGCGAGCGCCGCCGCCAGCATTTCGTGCCCCTCAACTGCGGCGGCCTGCCGGAGGCACTGGCCGAGAGCGAGCTGTTCGGCCACGAAGCCGGCGCCTTCACCAGCGCCAACCGCGCGCGGGTGGGCAAGTTCGAATACGCCAACGGCGGCACGCTGTTCCTCGACGAGATCGAGAGCATGCCGATGCCGGTGCAGATCAAGCTGCTTCGCGCGCTTCAGGAGCGCAGCATCGAGCGCATCGGCTCCAACAAGGCCATTCCCTTCGACTGCCGCGTGGTGGCCGCGAGCAAGGAGGACCTGAAGGAAATGAGCGACCGCCAGAAATTCCGGGCCGACCTGTACTACCGGCTCGGCGTGGCCTTCATCGAACTGCCGCCGCTGCGCGAGAGGCGCGAAGATATTCCGCTGCTGTTCGAGCACTTCACGCTGCTGGCCGCGAACCGCTACGAGCGCCCGGCGCCAGCGCTGACCAACGCGCAGTTGGCCGACCTGATGGCCTATGCGTGGCCAGGCAACGTACGCGAACTGCGCAACGTGGCGGACCGCTTCGTGCTGGGCCTGCTCGGCGAGCGCCTCACGCAGACGCGCGCCAGCGGCGACGGCCTGCCGGCATTGCCGCGTGCGCTGCCGCAGCAAGTCGAGGCTTTCGAGCGCGCGGTGATCGTCGAGGCGCTGCGCAAGCACAAGGGCGACCAGCCCGCCACGGCCGCCGCGCTGGCCATCGCGCGGCAGACGCTGCACGACAAGCTGCGCAAGTTCGACATCCTGGCGGACGATTTCAAGTAGCGCCTTGGTTCGGTCGTGGCTCTGCGGGTCAGGACCGTCGGGGTTGCATTTGCTGGCGAGTTCGCGGCTCATGCACTCTCCGCATGCTGCTGACGGCTGCCAAGGCGCCAAGCGAATGGCCAGCACGCTCGACGATCTTCTTGCGCACCAGCCGCCAGGCGCTTCCGCATACAGGATGCGCCCGTCGGCTTCGTGGGAAGGACAGGGTCAGTGGGTGCGCGTGATCCTGCGGATCATGTTGTTCGAGCGATCCGCAACGAACACATCGCCGTTGCGATCGACGGCAACACCCATCGGGTCGCTGAAGCGCGCGTCGTTACCGGGACCATCCACGTATGCGCCGAGAGAGCTGCCACCGGCCAGCGTCGTCACCTTCTGCGCCGGCGAGATCTTGCGGATGCTGTTGCTGAGCAACTCCGTCACGTAGACGTTGCCGCCGGCATCTATCGCGACGCCGATCGGGAGATTGAACGCCGCCGACGAGCCTGTGCCGTCGATGGAAGCCGACACCCCACTGCCGGCGTATGTCGACACTGTCCCCAGGGGGGTGATCTGGCGAATCACGTTGTTGTTCTGGTCTCCCACATAGAGGTTGCCCGCGGCATCGATGGCCAGTCCGGTGGGGTAGTGGAACTGCGCGCTCGTCCCGTTGGCATTCACGAATCCCGGCGCGCCCGAGCCAGCGAAGGTCGAAACGACACCCGCGGGCGTGATCTTGCGGATCAGATGATTGCCTTGGTCCGCGACAAAGAGATTGCCGCCGGCGTCCACCACGATGCCCCATGGATACTGGAATTGCGCGCTGGTGCCCGAGCCATCGGCGTTGCCCGCAGCCGTACTGCCCGCAAAGACGCTCACGGCACCTTGGGGCGTGATCTTGCGGATCATGTGATTCTCATAGTCGGCCACATAGATGGTGCCGTCCGCACCGACGGCGGCACCTCTGGGTCCCTTGAAGCTCGCTGCCGTTCCGGCTCCGTCGTCGTGCCCCCCGCTTGGCAGGCTGGAATCGCCGGCGAGCGTCGAAACGACGCCTGCGGGCGTGATACTGCGGATCGTGTTGTTAGCGGTGTCCGCAACGTACATGGTTCCGTCAGGACCGAAGGCGAGCCCATAGGGTCCCTTGAAGCGTGCGCTGGAACCGGCCCCGTCCGCGACGCCCGGCGTCGTGGCGCCCGAGAACACATCGACTTTCGCCGAGACCGCGACCCAGTCACCGCATACGATGGCAATCGACACCACGTCCGCGGTCGCGGTACCAGACGGACCGTTGACGAAACAGACTTCGCCGAAGGGATGGCCCGCGACACCAACGCTGTACGAGGCGCCGGACGTCAGTGCCCTTGAGAACTTGAAGCTCGTGGCACCGCTGGCCACTGAAAGCGAGTCCGCACCGTTGTTCTGAAGTGCCAGCCCTTCGGCGCTCAAGCCCGAGATGGTGCCGCCGATCGTGAATTTGGCGGTCGAGTCGGTGTTGGTTGTGGTCTCGCCGCTGGTAGGCGGATTGCCGCTGTTGCCGCTGCTGCTGGTGTTCCCGTTTGCACCGACGCCCGCGAAGAACGAGCCTCCCCCATTGCTACCACCGCCACATGCTGAAAGCAGCAGCAGCGCGGCAGCGCTCACCGCAGCCAGTGGCCTGTAGTAAGTCCGAATAGTCACTTGTCTTTTCCTCTGATGGTTGTGAGAGCCCCTTACGCGGTGTCTGGCGCCGAGCCAATCCGTCCGGGACTGGGGCCGAAACGAAGCGCATCGACCTCGCCGGTCGCGTCGCATGTGCGTCAGCGCTCCGCCATCGCCTTGCCCACGCGGACTGCGCCTGCCGGACGCTGAACGCCCACGGTTTCACATATCGGTAACAAATAGGAAAACTTTAGGGTGACCGTGCGACTAGTCCGGAAAGCGTTGGCGTTTTAAATGTCCCATTGACAGAACATTGAAACTGCAAAAACATCAAAGGCATGTCGCAAATGCCTTTGCCGAAATACCACCAGATCTATCTGGTCCTGCGTGAGCAGTTGCACGAGGGGCGTTTCGCGGAAGGCCTGCCGGGCGAACTTGCGCTGATGGCGCAGTTCAATGTCGCGCGTGTCACGGTCCGGCGCGCGCTGGAACAGCTGGCCTCGGAGGGCCTGATCGCGCGCAACCCGGGGCGCCGCACGCGCGCACTGGCGCCGCCCGTCGCGGGCGACGGGCCTGAGGGCAAGAGCATGGAGCGTGCCAATCTGCGCGGCCTGCTCGAGAACCTGGTGACCATGGGCCTTCATACCTCCGTCAAGGTGATCGAGGTGGCGACCATCACCGCGTCCACGCAGGTCGCCCAGGCTCTGCAACTGGACCTCGGCGATCCGGTTCAGAAGGCCGTGCGCGTGCGCTCCACCAAGGAAGGGCCGCTCTCGCACATCACGACCTATGTGCCCGACTCCATCGCACGCCGCTTCGGCCGGCGCGAGCTGTCGAAGAAGCCCATTCTCGTGCTGCTGGAAGAGTCCGGCGTCAAGGTGGGGCGCGCGCACCAGACCATTTCGGCGCGGTTGGCGGACAACGTGCTCGCACAGCACCTGGATGTGTCCGTCGGCTCCGCGCTGCTCGCGGTGCGCCGCCTGATCTACGACGAAGACGAGCGGCCCGTGCAGTGGCTGCACGGCCTCTATCGCCCCGACCGCTACACCTACGAGATGCAGCTCTCCCGCGTGGGCAGCATCGACGCGAAGGTGTGGGTCAGCAAAGACGTGTCAGCCCAGTTCAACTGAAGAAGAAGGAAAGCCCCATGCAGAACCGCCGCAGTTTCGTTTCGCAGTCCGCCGCCCTGGCCACTGCCGTCGCCTTCCCGCTCGTGGCCGGCGCGCAGCCCAAGACCGTCAAGGTCGGTGTGCTGCATCCGGTCACCGGTGCGCTCGCCTATTCCGGCCAGCAGTGCCGCCTGGGTGCGCTCATGGCCATCGAGGACATCAACGCCGCGGGAGGCATCAAGTCGCTCGGCGGCGCGAAGCTCGAGGCGCTGCTGGGCGATGCGCAGTCGCAGCCGCAGGCCGGCGCGGCCGAGGTCGAGAAGATGAACGAAGCCGGTGTCTCGGCCATCGTGGGCGCCTTCGCCTCGGCCATCTGCCTGGCCACCACGCAGGCCGCCGCCAAGTACAACCTGCCGCATGTGGTGGATGTGGGCGTGGCCGACCAGATCGTCGAGCGCGGCCTGAAGAACACCTTCCGCTTCGGTCCCGGCTACAGGAAGTCGACCGAGGTGGCCATGGCCAACCTGCTGGTGCTCAACAAGGCCGCGGGCAGCCCCGCCAAGACCGTGATGATCATCCACGAGGAGTCGCTGTTCGGCGCTGGCACCGCGCAGCTGCTGTCGCGCGAGCTCCCGGGCTACGGCTTCGAGGTGAAGGAGGTGGTCAAGCATGCCAACCCCACGCGCGACTTCAACAACATCGTGCTGCGCATGAAGTCGGTCAACCCCGACATCGTGATCCCCGCCAACTACTACAACGAATACGCACTGCTGGTGCGCACCATGCAGCAACAGAAGGTCGTGCCCAAGGCGATCTTCTCGGTGCTGGGCGGCGCCGCGTCGAGCTACAAGTTCGTCAAGGAGTTTCCGGACGCGGCCAACGGCATCATCGACTGCAACCATTGGTTCAACCCGAAGGACAAGCGCTCGCAGGAACTGCGCAAGCGCGTGGAGGCCAAGGGCCAGTTCTTCAGCTACGAGGTTTTCATGACCTACACCTCGATGTGGCTGCTGGCCGATGCCATCGAGCGCGCGAAGTCGACGGAGCGCGCCGCCATCATCGACGCGCTGGAGAAGAGCACCTTCTCGAATCACATCATGCCGTACGGCCCCACCAAGTTCGTCCACGGACAGAACGAAGGCGCGCAGCCCCTGATGACGCAGGTGGTGAAGAACGACATCAAGGTGATCATCCCGCGCGACTACCGCGAAGTGGACCCCGTCTTCCCGCTGAAGGCTTGAGCCGCAGGGCCGGCACCGCATGGCGGGCGGCCTTCATGAGGAGACAAGAAGCCAAGCACCAGCCAGCCACATGCCAGACATCAACATTCTTTTCCCCTCGGTCCTCAACGGACTGACGACAGGCGCCGTATACGCCCTGATCGCCGTGGGACTCACGCTCATCTACGGCGTGTTGCACATCATCAACTTCGCCCATGGCGCAAGCCTGATGCTGGCCCTGTACGCCGTGTACTTCCTGAAGGAGCGCTGGGGCATCGACCCCTACATGGCCTTGCCGATTGCCATCATCGGCATGTTCGCGCTGGGCTATGCGCTGCAGCGCGTCGTCATCAACAAGGCAGGCCACGGCAAGGACGAGAACATCCTGCTCGCCACGCTGGGCATCGCCATCGTCATGGAGAACCTCGCGCTGCTGTTCTTCAAGTCCGACACCCGCAGCATCGAGACCGCCTATTCGCTGAGCACCGTGGCCATCGGCCCCGCCATGATCGCGGTGCCCAAGCTGGTCGCCTTTGCCGGCGCGCTGGTGGTCTCGGGCATCCTGTTCTGGATCATGGGCCGCACCGACCTGGGCCGTGCCATTCGCGCCGTCGCCAAGGAGAAAGAGGGCGCCAAGCTCATGGGCATCGACGTCGACCACGTGTACGCCATGAGCTTCGGCATCGGCCTGGCCTGCCTCGGCGCGGCCGCGTGCTTCCTGCTGCCCGCGTACTACGTCAACCCGCAGGTCGGCAGCGGCTTCGTGCTCGTGGCCTTCATGATCGTCGTGCTCGGCGGCATGGGCAGCTTCGTGGGCGCGCTCATCGGCGGCTTCCTCGTGGGCGTGGTCGAGTCGCTCGGCGGCCTGTACCTGGGCGAGTCGCTCGGGCAGATCGGCATCTTCGCCATCTTCATCGGCGTGGTGCTGTTCCGCCCGCAGGGCATGTTCGGAGCCAAGGCATGAAAGCGGGAATCAACGCCGGATACAGACAGCTCGCGGCCATCGCGCTCTTTGCCGTGGTCGTCGGCTGCGTGCCTCTGGTCACCCAGTCGGGCGTCATGCTGAACTTCGTGATGATGGCGCTCTACGCCACGCTCATCGCGCAGGCCTGGAACATCCTCGGCGGCTTTGGCGGGCAGTTCTCCTTCGGGCACGCACTGTTCTTCGGCACCGGCGCCTACATCCAGGCCATCGCACAGCTGCAGGGCGGCATCAACGCGTGGGTCGCGCTGCCGCTGGCGGTGGCTGGTGCCGCGGTGGTGGGCCTTTTCGTCGGCGCGCTCACCTTCCGCTATGGCCTGAAGGGCTCCTACTTCGCGCTGGTCACGCTGGCCTTCGCCGAGGTGTTCCGCATCGTCGCGACTTCGGTGCCCTTCACCGGCGGTGGCGTCGGCCTCATGGTGCCGCTGCGCGAAGCGGTGGGCAACATGCAGTTCGCGTCGCGCGCGGGCTACCTGTGGGTGGTGCTGGCAATGGTGGTCGTGGCGCTGCTCGTGACCTGGTGGCTGCGCAACGGCCGCTTCGGGGCCTACCTGCAGGCGGTGCGCGACAACGAGGACGCCGCGCGCGCCGTGGGCGTGAATCCGTTTCGCGTCAAGCTCGCGGCCATCGGCCTGTCGGCCGCCTTCATGGGCGCGGCCGGTGCGTTCTACGTGCAGGTGTTCCAGTACATCGACGCGGGCATCGCCTACGGCTCCGTCACCTCGGTGGAGGCGCTGGTCGCGGCCATCGTGGGCGGCATGGGCACGCTGTGGGGGCCGGTGCTGGGCGCGGCCGTGCTGCATCTGCTGTCGGACCTCACGCGCAACCTGTTCGGCGAGCTGCCGGGCATCAACATGGTCATCTACGGCACGGTGCTCGTGCTGATCGTGATCTTCCTGCCGCGCGGCGTGGCGGGGCTGGGCCTGTCGGTGCGGCAGTTGTGGAAGGCAAAGGGAGAGCGCAATGACTGAGCCCTTGTTGAAACTCGACGGCATCTCGCGCTCCTTCGGCGGCCTGAAAGCCGTGCAGGACGTGAGCCTGGCCGTCACGCAGGGCAGCCTCACGGCGCTGATCGGTCCCAATGGCGCGGGCAAGACCACGCTGTTCGCGCTGATGTCCGGCTTTCTGAAGCCCGACACCGGCAGCGTGCGCTTCGCCGGGCAGGACATCACCGGCCACGAGCCGCACCGCAATGCGGTGCTCGGCATGACGCGCACCTTCCAGATCGTGAAGCCCTTCGCCGCGCAGACCGTGCGCGAGAACATCGCCGTGGGCGCGCACCTGCACGTGCGCAACCGCGCCGAGGCATTGCGCAACGCCGAGGCGGTCGCGCAGCGCGTGGGCCTGGCGCCGCAGCTGGACAAGGCCGCATCTGACCTCACCGTGGCCGGCCGCAAGCGCCTGGAACTCGCCCGCGCGCTTGCCACGCGCCCGCGCCTGCTGTTGCTCGACGAAGTGCTCGCAGGCCTCAACCCGCAGGAGATCGCCGAGATGATGCCGGTGGTGCGCGGCATCGCCGACAGCGGCGTGACCGTGCTGATGATCGAACACGTGATGCAGGCCGTGATGAACCTCGCCGAGCACGTGTGGGTGCTGGCGCAGGGCCGGCTCATCGCCGAGGGCAACCCCGCGCAGGTGACTTCCGACGACCGGGTCGTCGAGGCGTACCTCGGGCACGGCACGGCGGCGCGGCTGCGCAAGGCCGCTGCGGGAGCATCCGCATGAGCGCGCTGCTCGACATCCAGGGCCTGCGCGGCGGCTATGGCCGCGTCGAGGTGCTGCGCGGCGTCGACCTGCAGGTCGACGCCGGCGAGATGGTCGCGCTGCTCGGCAGCAACGGCGCGGGCAAGTCGACCCTGAACAAGGTGGTCTGCGGCCTGGTGCCCGCATGGAGCGGCAGCGTGCGCTTCGACGGCAAGGACCTGAGCGGTGCGCACTACCGCGACGTGGTCAAGGCCGGTCTCATCCAGGTGCCCGAAGGGCGCAAGGTGTTTCCCAACCTCAGCGTGCTGGAGAACCTGGAGCTCGGCTCCTTCACGCGCGCACGCGCACGCCGCGCGGCCAACGTCGAGAAGATGTTCCACATCTTCCCGCGCCTGCGCGAACGCATGGCGCAGCACGCCGGCACCATGAGCGGGGGCGAGCAGCAGATGCTGGCCATCGCGCGCGGGCTCATGGCCGAACCCGTGCTGCTGATCCTCGACGAACCCTCGCTCGGCCTGTCGCCGCTGCTGGTGGAAGAAATGTTCACGCTCATTCGCGAGTTGCGCGACGGCGGCCTCGCGGTGCTGCTGGTCGAGCAGAACGTGGGCCAGTCGCTGGAGATCGCCGACCGCGCCTACGTGCTGGAGAACGGCAGCGTGCGCTTCTCCGGCAAGCCCGATGCGCTGATGCGCAGCGACGAGCTGCGGCGTGCGTACCTGGGCCTGTGAGCCCACCGAGCCCTTCAAGAAATACAAGGAGACCTCCCGATGAAACGCCGTGACATCCTCATCGCGCCCCCCGCACTGGCCGCGCTGGCCTTTGCCGCCGGCGCCCGTGCGCAGGTCGGCAACGCGCCCGTGCGCATCCTCGTCGGTGCGCCCGCCGGCGGCTCGACCGACACGCTCGCGCGTTCGCTGGCCGTCAGCATGGGCCCCGCCCTGGGCCGCACCGTGATCGTCGAGAACAGGCCCGGCGCGGGCGGCAACATCGCCGCCGACGCGGTCGCCAAGGCCGCGTCCGACGGCAATACGCTGCTGCTGAGCTTCACCAGCCACGCCATCAATGCCACGCTATACCCCACGCTGCCTTTCGACCCGGTGAAGGACTTCACCGCGCTCACCTGCGTGGCCACCTCGCCGTCCATCCTCGTGGCCAGTCCCAGCCTGCCGGTGAAGGACGTGCGCGAGCTCATAGCGCTGGCCAAGGCCAGGCCCGGACAGCTCAATTTCGCCATCGGCGCGGTGGGCTCCTCGCTGCACATGGCCGGCGAGGCCTTCAAGATGCAGTCGGGCGTGGACATCGTGAACATCCCCTACAAAGGCACCGCGCCCGCCGTGCAGGATCTGCTCGCCGGCCAGGTGCAGCTGATGTTCGCGGCGGTAGGCAACGTCAAGGCACACATCCAGGCCGGCAAGCTCAAGGCGCTGGGCGTGACCACCGCGAAGCGCCTGCCCGCGTTCCCCGACGTCCCGGCCATCGCGGAGGCCTTGCCGGGCTACGAGTCGAGCGCGTGGTTCGGGCTGTTCGGCCCGGCGCGCCTGCCAGCCGACGTGGCGCGCAAGCTCAGCGACGCGGCGCGCCATGCGCTGCAGCAGCCCGACATGCTCAAGCGGCTGGACACCGAGGGTGCCGTGGCGGTCGGCAACTCGCCCGAGCAGTTCGCCGCGTTCGTGCAAAGCGAGATTCCGCGCTGGGCCAAGGTCGTCAAGTTCTCGGGAGCCAAGCCGGAATGAGCCCTTCCGCAGCAACCCGAATGCCAAGCCGCACAGCGCCGCAGACAATGGCGCAGAAGCTCATCGCGCGCGCGAGCGGCCGGGCGCACGTGGCGGTGGGCGAGATCGTGACCTGCGGCGTCGACCTCGCCATGTTCCATGACTCCTCGGGTCCGCGCCGCCTGAAACCCATGCTCGAGGAACTGGGCGCACAGATCTGGGACCGCTCGCGCATCGTGCTGGTGATGGACCACTACGTGCCCGAGCGCGACGACGACTCGCGGCGCATCGTGCGCATCGCGCGCGACTGGGCGCGCGACCAGCAGCTGCCGCACGTGTACGACAGCCAGGGCATCTGCCATGTGGTGGTGCCGCAGCACGGCCACATCCGTCCCGGCATGCTGTGCGTGGGCGGCGACTCGCACTCGCCCACCGGCGGGGCATTCGGTGCCTACATGTTCGGCGTGGGCAGCACGGAGATGCTGGGCGTGGTCGTCACCGGCGAGATCTGGCTGCGCGTGCCCGAGACCATCCGCATGTGGTGGGACGGCGCGCTGCCCGCCGGGGTGACCGCCAAGGACATGATGCTGCACATGATCGGGCGCTTCGGCATGAACGGTGGACGCTATCAGGCCGTGGAGTTCGCGGGGCCGGCGGTGGCCGCGCTGTCGATGCAGGAGCGCATGACGCTGTCGAACATGAGCGCCGAGCTGGGCGCGCAGGCCGGGCTGATCGCGCCCGACGAAACCACGGCTGCTTTCCTCGAAGGCGCGGGCGCACCGCGCGCCGACATGGCGCGCTGGTTCACCGACGAAGACGCGGACTTCACGCGCCACCGCTTCGACGCCGCCATGCTGGAGCCGCACATCGCCGCGCCGCACAGCCCGGCCAACTCGCACGGCGTGAGCCGCTATGCGGGCACGCGCGTGGATGTGGCCTACATCGGCGCGTGCACCGGCGCGAAGCTCGACGACCTGCGCGCCGCGGCGCAGGTGCTGCGCGGACACAAGGTGGCGCCCGGCATACGCCTGATCGTCGCGCCCGCCAGCATCCAGGACCAGGAGCAGGCGCGCGCCGAGGGCGTTCTGCAGGCGCTGATGGACGCGGGCGCTGAGCTGTTTCCGACCGCGTGCGGAGCCTGCTCGGGCTATGGCGACCCGATGGGCGACGACATCACCGTCATCTCGACCACGGCGCGCAACTTCAAGGGCCGCATGGGCTCGCCGACCGCGCAGGTGTACCTGGGCTCACCCTACACGGTGGCCGCCGCGGCACTGCGCGGCCGCGTGACCGATCCGCGCGAGGTGCTGGCATGAGCGTCACCCGGGCCACCCATCGCGTCTGGCGCCTGGGCGCAGACATCGACACCGACCTGCTCGCGCCGGGCCATGCCATGAAGCACGGCATCGACGTGATCGCGAAGCACTGCCTGGAGGCCATCCGCCCCGACTTCGCCGCGGGCGTGGCGCCCGGCGACGTGCTGGTGGCCGGGCCCAACTTCGGCATCGGTTCCTCGCGCGAGCAGGCCGCCGCCGTGCTGGTGCAACTGGGCGTGGCGGCGGTCATCGCGCCCTCGTACAGCGGCCTCTACTTTCGCAATGCCTTCAACGTGGGGCTGCTGCTGCTGACCTGCGCCGAGGCAGAGGCGCTGAGCGAGGGCGATCAGATCGCCCTCGACACGGGCTCGCCGGAGATCGTCGCGCCCGGCGCACGGCGCCTGGCTTGCGAGCCGGTGCCCGGATTTCTCATGGACATGGTCCGCGCCGGCGGATTGTTGAACCAGCTGCGCCAGCGCGCTGCCCGAACCGCCTTCACGAAAGCCCCCGATGCCTGATCTCTCCTGTGCCCCGACCCTCGACCCCGTCACGCTCGCCGTGCTGCGCGGCCGCCTCGAACAGGTGGCCGACGAAATGGATGCCACGCTCTATCGAAGCGCGTTCAATCCCATCATTGCCGAGGCGCACGACGCCTGCCACGGCCTGTACGACGCCGTCACCGGCGACACCCTGGTGCAGGGCAAGTCGGGCCTGCCGGTGTTCGTGGGCGCCATGGCCTTCGCCGTGCGAGCCACGGCCAAGGCCGCCGACGCCCGCGGCGGGATGAAGGACGGCGACGTCTGGATCAGCAATGACGCCTACGACGGCGGCACGCACGCCAACGACTTCAAGCTGGTCAAGCCCTTCTTCCGCAACGGCAAGCTGTATTGCCACATGGCCTCGGCGGCCCATTGGCACGACGTCGGCGGCGCGGTACCCGGCAACTACAACCCCGCCGCCACCGAATGCTGGCAGGAGGCGGTGCAGATCCCGCCCGTGCGCATCGTGCGCAATGGCGAACTCGACGCCGACGTGCTCGCCATCCTGCAGGCCAACACGCGCCTGCCCGACAGCCTCTGGGGCGACCTGAACGGCCAGCTCGCCGCGCTGGAACTCGGCGCCAGGCGGCTGAACGGCCTGCTCGACGAGTACGGCGACGACCTGGTGATGAACGCGCTGGGCGAACTGCGCGGCCGCGCGCTGCGCCTGATGCGCTCGCACATCGCCTCGCTGCCCGACGGGCGCTACAGCTTCGAGGATGTGCTGGACAACGACGGCATCGTCAACGAGCCGCTGACCATCGCACTGGACATGACCGTGGCGGGCGACCGGCTCACACTCGATTTCTCGCGCACGTCGCCGCAATGCGCGGGGCCGGTGAACATCTCGCGCGCGACCGCGGTGGCTGCCTGCTACGTCGCGCTCAAGCACCTGTTTCCCGACGTGCCCGCGAACGCGGGGGTGCTCGACGCGGTGGACTTCGTCATTCCCGACAAGCTGGTGATCAGCTGCGAGCGCCCGCGCCCGGTCGGCGGCTACACCGAGACCATCCTGCGCATGATCGACGTGATCTTCAGCGCCGCCGCGCAGGCCGATCCCACGCGCGCCGTGGCGCAGGCCTACGGCACCATCAATGCGCTGTCGATTGCCGGGCATCGCAGCGACAAGGGCCGCGAGGGCCAGCGCTGGGTGATGTTCAGCTTCTTCGGCGGCGGCCATGGCGGCCATTCGGGCGGCGACGGCCTGGCGCACGGCAACGCGCCGATCTCCACGGCAACGATTCCGCCGCTGGAGATTCTGGAGGCGGCGTATCCCGTGCGATTCACCGAATGGTCGCTGCGCGCCGACTCCGGCGGCGATGGCCAGCATCGGGGCGGCCTGGGGGCCGTCTACGAAATCGAGCTGCTCGAGAAGGATGCGGAAGTGTTCGTCTTCGGCGAGCGCGGCACTTCGCCGCCCAAGGGCATCGCGGGCGGCGGCAGCGGTGCCGTCAACGTGTTCCGCTACGAGAACGCCGGCGAATGGCATACGCCGCCCATGGTGTCGAAGATGCGTGGCATCACGCTGGCGCGCGGCGAGCGCGTGCGCCTCGAAACCCCCGGCGGCGGCGGCTGGGGCCACGCCGCCGGGCGGCCCCTCGAACAGCGAGCAGCCGATGCCGCCATGGGCTATGTGACCAACGGCAGCAACGACAAGAAAGCGTCCCAATGAGTTCCCCTGGCAAATCCCTGGTCGTCGGCGTCGATGTCGGCGGCACCTTCACCGACCTCTTCGTGCTCGACGAAGCCCTCGGCACCGCGCGCATCGTCAAGGTGCCTTCCACGCGTGGCGAGGAAGCGCGCGGCTTCATGAACGGCGTGGCGCGCGTGGCCAATTCGGCCGCGGCCATCGCCACCATCGTGCACGGCACCACGGTCGGCACCAATGCGCTGCTCGAGCGCAAGGTGGCCCGCACCGGCATCATCACCACGCGCGGCTTTCGCGACGTGCTCGAGATGCGCCGCCGCGACCGCCCGCAGACCTGGGGCCTGCGCGGCAGCTTCCTGCCGGTGGTGCCGCGGGACCTGCGCCGCGAGGTCGACGAGCGCGTGCTGGCCGACGGCACGCTGCACACGGCAGTCGACCTGGCGCAGGTGCGCGCCGAAGCGCGTTCGCTGCTCGAAGCCGGCTGCGAGGCGGTTTGCGTGTTCTTCATCAACACCTACGCCAACCCCGAGAACGAGCGCCTCGCGGTGGCGGCGGTGCGCGAGATCTGGCCGAACCCGCACGTCACCTCGGCCAGCGAGGTGTTGCCCGAGATCCGCGAGTTCGAGCGCTGCTCGACCGCCACGCTCAACGCGGCGCTGCAGCCGGTGGTGGGCAGCTACCTCGGACGCCTGGAGAGCGACCTGCGTGCGCAGGGCTTCGCGGGCGAACTGCTGGTGGTGCAAAGCAACGGCGGCGTGATGTCGCGCCAGACCGCGAGCGACCTGCCGGTGCGCACCGCGCTCTCGGGCCCGGCGGCGGGCGTCATCGCCTGCGCGGCAATCGCGCGTGCGGCGGGCTTTCCGAACGCCATCACGGGCGACATGGGCGGCACGTCGTTCGACGTGTCGCTGGTGGCCAACGGCGAGGCCGCGCTGGCGGCGCAGACCGCCATCGAGTTCGGCATGGTGATCCGCTCACCGATGATCCAGATCGAGACCATCGGCGCCGGCGGCGGCTCCATCGCGTCCGTCGACGCCAGCGGCATGCTCCAGGTCGGACCGGAGTCGGCGGGCAGCGTGCCCGGGCCGGCATGCTACGGACGCGGCAACATGCGCCCTACGGTGACCGATGCCAACGTGCTGCTCGGGCGCATCGCCGCCGACCGGCCGCTGGGTGGCGGTTTGCTCGCGGCGCTGAATGCGCAGAAGTCGCGCGAGGCCATCGAAGTGCACGTCGCGCGCCCGCTGGGGCTCTACGTGCATGCGGCGGCCGAGGCGATCCTGACCGTGGCCAATGCACGCATGGCCGGCGCGATCCGTCTGGTCTCCATCGAGCGCGGGCACGACCCGCGCCGCTTCGCCTACATGCCTTTTGGTGGCGGCGGAGCGCTGCACGTGTGCGCGATGATGCGTGAAGTGGGCGTGGCCACCGGCATCGTGCCGCGCTATCCCGGCGTCACCTCGGCGCTGGGCTGCGTGATCGCCGACATGCGGCATGACGCGGTGCAGACCCTCAATACGCCGCTGGCCGATCTCGACGTGGCCGACCTGCGGCGCCGCATCGACGAACTGGCCGCCAGCTGCCAGCAGCGGCTGGACTCGTCGGGCGTGCGCTTCGACGAAGTGCGCGAGGTGGTGGCGCTGGACATGCTCTACGCGGGCCAGACGCACACGCTGCCGGTGACGCTGGCCGACACCGGCAAGACGCCGCTGACCGCCGCATCGGTCCGCGCCGCCTTCGAAGCCGCTTACAGCGCCGCCTTCGGCCGCGTGCTCGACGGCATCGCGATCCGCGTGATGAACCTGCGCTATGCGCGCATCGGCGTGCGCCCCAAGTTCGACCTGGCCGTGCTGGCGCCCGAAGGCGAGGGCAGCATTGCGCCGCTGGGCACGCAGCGCGTGTTCCATCAGGGCCAGTGGCACGACGCCGCGCGCTACGCCCGCCTCGAACTGCCGGTGGGCGCGCGCATCGACGGCCCCGCCATCCTGGAGCAGGCCGACACCACCGTCTGGCTGGAGCCGGGCTTCCATGCCGAGGTCGATGCGTACGGCAACCTGCTGGTGAGGCCGTCATGAGCGAAGGGCAACGCATCGTCGCGGCCAATACGGCGCTGGTCATCATCGATCTGCAGAACGACTTCCTGGACGCGAAGGGCGCTTACGCACGCGGCGGCGACACCAATCCACCCGCCTTGCTGCTGCCCGATCGCGTGGCAGCCGTGGCACGCGCGCTGAAGGCGGCCGGTGGACTGGTCGTCGCGAGCCAGTTCACGCTGTGGCCCGATGCGAGCGGAGAGCCGATGGTGTCGCCGCATCTCAAGGCCCTGCGCCCATACCTGAAGAAGGGCGACTTTGCCCCCGGCAGCTGGGGGCAGGCGAACGTGGATGCGTTAACCGGTCTGATCGACGTGACGGTCAGCAAGGTCGCGTACTCGGCATTCTTCAACACGCAGCTCGACTGGGTGCTGCGCCGCGCGGGCATCGACACGGTGGCCGTATGCGGCATCGTGACCAACGGCGGTGTGGCGAGCACCGTGCGCGACGCCCACATGCGCGACTACCGCACGCTGGTGCTGGCGGACGGCTGCGCGGCCTTCGGCGAGGAGCGCCACCAGACAGCGCTGGCCGACATGCGCAATGTGGCCGAGGTCACGGCGTGCCAACCCTTCGCGGATTCGCTGGCATGACGACGGCGCCCGTGCGAACCGTCCGCCGTGCGGCGTCGCTTCCGGCCGACGCGCATGTGTCGGTGGCCGTTGTCGGGGGCGGTGCCTGCGGGCTCACGGCCGCGTTGATGCTGGCGGACGCAGGCGTCGATTGCGTGGTGCTCGAACGCGATGCGCAGCCGGGCGGCTCGACGGCGCTGTCCTCGGGCTTCATTCCCGCGCCGGGCACGCGCGTGCAACGCGCGCACGGTGTCGACGACAGCGCCGCGCGATTCGCCGCCGACATCCAGGCCAAGGCGCACGGCCGCGCCGCGCCGGTGCTGGTCGATGCGTATGCCGCCGCCATCGGCCCGGCGCTCGATGCGCTGCAGGCGCGCCACGGCTTCGACTGGACGCTGCTCGACGGCTTTCTCTACCCCGGCCACAGCGTGCACCGCATGCACACGCTGCCCCAGAAGACCGGCGCCGCGCTGATGGCAAGGCTCCAGGCGGCGGCCGAAGCCGCGGGCATTCCGGTGCTGACGCAGGCCGTGGCCGAGACGCTGGTGCTCGACGCCGACGACCGCGTGATCGGCATCGACTACCTGCGCCCTGACGGCCGGCGCGAGACGCTCGGCTGCGACGCGCTGCTGCTGGCCTGCAACGGCTTCGGGGGCAATGCACAGATGGTGCGCGCGCTGCTGCCCGAGATGGCCGAAGCCGCATTCGGCGGCCATGTGGGCAACGACGGCAGCGCCATCCTCTGGGGCCAGGCGCTGGGCGCGCGGCTGCGCGACCTGGGCGGCTACCAGGGACACGGCTCCTGGGTCACCCCGCAGGGCGCGCTGATGTCGTGGGCCGTGATGATGGAAGGCGGGGTGCAGATCAACCGCGAGGGTCGGCGCTTTCACGACGAGACGCAGGGCTACTCGGAGGCTGCGGTGCATGTGCTGGCGCAGCCCGGCGGCGTGGCATGGAACGTGTTCGACACACCGCTGCTCGCGCTGGCACGGGGCTTTCCGGATTTCTGCGATGCCGAAGCGGCCGGCGCGTTGCGCCGATGCGAGTCGGTGCACGAACTGGCCGCCTGCATCGGCTGCGACGACGCCGTGCTGCAGCAAACGCTCGACACGCTGCGAGGCAGCGCGCCGGCACCCGATGGACGCGTGTTCGCACGCGGTCTCGACGCCCCGTATTTCGCGGTCAAGGTGACAGGCGCGCTCTTCCACACCCAGGGTGGCCTCGACATTGCCGCCGACACCCGCGTGCTGCGCGAGGACGGCACCCCCCTGCCCAACCTGCTGGCCGCAGGCGGCGCGGCCGGTGGCGTTTCCGGCGACGCGGTGTGGGGCTACCTCTCCGGCAACGGACTGCTGAGCGCCGTGGCCGGTGGCTTCATCGCGGCGCGCACGGCCGCCGCGCTCATTCGATCCAAGGAGACGTCGGCATGACGAATCACACCCTCAAGAGCCGCCTGTCGAAGCCCGACGTGGTGCTGGCCCCCGGCGTGTACGACGCGCTGAGCGCGCTGGTGGCCGAGCAGGCGGGCTTCGAGGCGCTGTACCTTTCGGGCGCATCCATCGCCTATACGCGACTCGGCCGGTCCGACATCGGCCTGACGACCTTCACCGAGGTGGCCGACACGCTTGCGCACATCACCGAGCGCGTGCGCCTGCCGGTGATCGTCGATGCCGACACCGGCTTCGGCAATGCGCTGAACACGCAGCGCACCGTGCGCGGTTTCGAACGCGCGGGCGCGGCCATGATCCAGATCGAGGACCAGACCTTCCCCAAGCGCTGCGGGCACCTCGACGGCAAGGCCGTGGTGCCCGAGCGCGAGATGGTCGGAAAGCTCAAGGCCGCGCTCGACGCGCGTGCGTCGAGCGACACGCTGATCCTGGCCCGTACCGACGCGGTGGCGGTGGAGGGCCTGGACGCCGCACTGGAGCGGGCCGAAGCGTACCTCGCATGCGGTGTGGACGCGCTCTTCATCGAGGCATTGCGTTCGCCCGAGCAGATGGATGCGGCCTGCAGCCGCTTCGCGCACCGCGTGCCGCTGCTGGCCAACATGGTCGAAGGCGGCAAGACGCCGATCCAGGATGCGGACGCGCTGCAAAGGCACGGTTTTCGCATCGCCATCTTCCCCGGCGGCACCGCCCGTGCGGTGGTGCACACCCTGCAGGGCTACTACGCGAGCCTGCACCGGCACCGCACCACGCAGCCCTGGCGCTCACAGATGCTGGATTTCGACGCACTCAACGAGGTGATCGGTACGCCGGAACTGATGCGGGTCGGGAAAAGCTACGGCGATTGATCGTCGTCGCCGGCAGCACCCGGCGGCTCGGCCGCGCGCCTCGCGCTGGCGGCAATCCGGCGCAGCAGGTCCAGAGGCGCCACGGGCTTGTAGCAGATCGGGATCCCGCGCAAGGACGTGAGCGCATAGGAGTTCAGCGACTCGCCGGTCACGATGAGGGTGGGCACATCGCCCCAGTGCGCGCGCATCAGTTCGATCGCATCGAGGGCGGTTTTCCCGTCCGGCAAACGATAGTCGCTGAGCAGGACATCGGGCGCCCGCTCGGTCAGCGGCAGTTCTCGCCTCATCTCCTCGATCGACCCCCACGCCTCGTGCAACACGCCGTGCGCATTGAATACCGCGGCGAGCGACTGCCTGACCAGCTCGTCGTCCTCGATCAGCACGACGTACTTGCCGCGGCTCGCTTCAACGCCGCCGGCCATGAAGTCGTCGAGCGCCATGCCGTCGAAGGCCGGAGCGATCACCGATGCCGGAATCTCCAGCGTGAAGGTGCTTCCCACGCCCACCTCGGACTGGATGGAAAGCTGATGGCCGTCGAGCAGTTTCAGCATGGCCGAGACGATCGACAGCCCCAGGCCCACGCCCTTGTCGGCCGCCTGCGCATGTCGATTGTTCAGCTGGACGAAGGGGCGGAAGATGATGTCGCTGCGCAGGGCTTCCTCGGCTATTCCGAGGCCGTTGTCCTGAATGGCCAGGCGCGTGAGCTCGCCGTGCGCCGTCAGGAGCAGGCGCACGTGGCTGCGGCGTCCCCCTTCCGCGGACCGGTACTTGACGCCGTTGCTGACGAGATTCAAGAGAATGCGCTGGAGGAAGTGGCGGTCGCTCCTCACGAACACCGGCTTCCCCGGGGGCGGATCGAATTCGACGCAGGTGCCGCTTTCGTGGGCGATGGCCCTGGTCTGCTCGACCGTGTCCCTGAGCAGCGCCACCAGGTCGAAGTCGGACAGCTCCGCCTTCACGAAGCCCGACTCCAGCCGCGAGAGATCCATGATGGCGGCCAGCTGGGCGCGCATGTTGCCCGCTGCGCGGCTCGCCATCCCGGCGAGGCCAAGAGCGTCGGCCGTGCGACCCGCCTGAATCGCTTCACCGATGGGTTCGAGTGCGTTCCCGATCACCTGCAGCGGCTGGCGCAAATCGTGGATGGCATCGGCCAGGAAGCGGGATTTTCGCTGGTCCCTGCGCTCGGCATCGGTGCGCAGACGGTCCTTGATTTTCAGCAGGAGCTCGGAGCGCTGCTGTTGCACGCGCATGGAGTCGGCCAGTGTCGCGTTGGTCCGCGCAAGCTCCGCCGCGATGGCGCGCTGGCGGCGCTCTTCGAGCAGCCTGTGGGCCAACGCCGCCGAGAACAGAAGAACCGCGAGTGCCGAGCCCACCTGCGGCGCCACCTCGAACTCGATGGAGCCTCCGAAACGGGCGGTGATTCCCAACATATCCAGCGTGTTGAGGACGGCGCCGATCAGGACGCCCGAGAACGTCACCAGGAAGACACGGACGTGGGCATGGCCGGCCCGAACCTTGCCGAGCGCGAGACCGAAGCACACCACCATGGCCACGAACTGCACCAGGAACGCCACGCGAACGGCCTGGGGAAAGGGCAGCCCGCTCGCGCCCATGGCCAGGGCAACCGCCAGCAGCACCGGCGCCCAGTGCCACCGCCGCGCCAAAGCTGCGGCATTGCTGACGAATTGAATCGTGAAAGACGTGAAGAGCCCGGCCGCGAGCAGGAGAAAGACGATCCGCGACCAGTCGTTCCATGCCGTGGCCTCGGGCCAGAGGTACTGGAACGCGATGCCGTTGTAGCTGAGGACAAATCCCGCGGTCATCAGGATCCATCCGACGTAGTAGAGATAGATGCGCTCGCGCACGACCAGGAAGATGATGAGGTGGCAGAAGAACAGCCCGCCCATCAGCCCGACATAGATGCCGTTGGCCAGCAGCGCCGTGTGTTCGACCTTCTCGAATTGCCGCGGTTGCCAGATGCCCAGAGGAAAGCGCATCGCGCCTTCGGTCTGCACCCTCGCAAGAATCTCGACCTTGTCACCGGGCTGCACCGACACCGGCACGACGAAGCTTCGCGCGTTGTAGGGACGCTGCGCGAAAGCCAGCCGGTCGCCCAGGCTCCACCGCGTCCAGGACGTGGCTGCGCCGGCTTTGACGTACAGGTCGAGATGATCGAGCAGGGGGTACCCCACCTCCACCATCAGGGTGCCCGCGTCGCCGGGGCTCGCGGTGAGCGGATCGCTCCTGAACCAGTGGGGCGCTGTTGCGAAGCCATAGCTGGCTGATGACCAGGGCCTGCGTTTCCAGGCTTTTTCGGGAAGCGCGGTGACCTCGGACAAGGAAAGCGGCGTGCCGCCTTCGACCAGGTAATCCACCTGCAGCACCCTGTGACCGGCATCGGCCGAGGCGGCATGGCAGGCAAGCACCAACGCGCAGCAGAAGACGATTCGAAGAAGGCCCGCGATCGCGGCGTGAGCGGCGTTCGCGGCCTTCGCGGCCTTCATGAACCCTCCGAGCCCGGCACGGCAATCCGTATGCGCCGGCGAGACACCTCGATCAGCAGTTCCGTGCGCCGGGCCACGCCGAAGAATCGCAGCAGTTCCGAGACATAGCTTTTTCGGACCGTCCCTTCGCTGATGCCCATGCGGTTGGCGATGGCCTTGTTGGGCAGGCCCTGGCACAGGTAATACAGAACCTCGCGCTGCCTGGGCGCCAGCCCCAGAGATGCGGCGGTGCAGCCATAGGCGCCCGCGGCGGTCTCGCTCCTGGGAGCGCGCTCGAGGATCGATTCGGGAAGATAGATCCCGTTGTCGAGAACCGTCTGGATGGCGGCCGAGAAGACGCCACCGTCTCCGGTGGCCTTCGTGATGTAGCCAGACGCGCCCTGCGCGATGCAGGAGAGAACCAGCGCACGGTCGTCGTCGCCCGACAGCATGATGGCGTGGCAGGGCATTTCGCGTTCGCGCACGAAACGCAGGACGTCCAGGCCGGAGGCCTCCGAGCCGAGGTGGATGTCGATGAAGACGAACTGGAACGAGCCGGCCGCCAGGCGAGCAATCGCCCCCTGGTACGAGGATTCCTCGTGCACCCGGTAATGCGGTGCGGCCTTCTGCAGAAGGGAGCGCATGCCGGCGCTCACGAGCGCCTGATCCTCGACGATCAGCACGTCGGCCGTTGTTCCTGCGTCGAAGTTTCCGTTTTCCATCATCCTCGACGCCATCGCCGCCGCCCCCGGGTCACCGAACTCACCGCCAGCCTGGTCACGCTGGACACGCGTCTCGCGATGAACGACGCGAGCCCTATGCACTCTAGCAGGGGCAGCCCGAGGGATCGATGAAATCCCGTCAGGACGCCGGGCATGACATATGTCAGATGCGTTGTGGGTCACCGCTGCCGATAGACAGGAGGCAGCAATAGACATGGGCGCGGCGCCACGCACGGTACCGGCCCCGCCCCGCAACCTGGACCCAACCGCCATGACGCTTTTCAGAAATCTCAGAATCTCCGCCAAGCTGGCACTTGCCTTTCTCAGCATCGTGTTGCTGATGATCGTGATGGCCGTGATTTCGATCCACCGCCTCGATCGCCTCAACGATCAGACCAACTTCATGGTGACGGCGCGCATGGCGAGCGTTCGCGATGCGGGCCAGATGAGCGAGATCGCGAACCGGGTGCGCCTGCTCGAATTCCGCCTGGCAACGATGCCGGCGGCCGAAGCCGCGGCCGTCCGGCAGTCCATCGCCGAGACCTCCAAGGCCTACGAAGACATCGACAAGGCCTATCCGGCGTCGATCGGCGATGCGACCGAGCAGGCCATCTACGACCGGGTGAAGGCCCGGTATCCGGCATGGACCGCGTCGCACGCCAAGGTGGAACGGCTGGTCCAGGAAGAGCGGCGGGCCGAAGCCGTCGAGCTGCTCAATGGCGAGGCGCGGGAGACCTTCCTGGCCTTGAAGGAGCCGCTGACTCAGCTGGTCAAGCACAACGAGGATCGCGCCAAGGTCGAGGCCGAAGAAAGCAACCAGACGTTCACCACCGGGTTCTTCCTCATCGCTTCGGGCACCGGCGTTGCCATCTTGCTGGCCGTGCTGTTGTCGTGGAGCGTGGCACGGGGCATCGTGATTCCGCTGAAGGAAGCCGTGGGCCTGGCGGAGGCCGTCGCGCGCGGTGATCTCACCCGCAGCCTGAGCGCCAGCAGCAAGGACGAAGTGGGCGACTTGCTCAGGGCGCTCGCGGCGATGCGCGACAACCTGATCAAGACCCTGACCGGCATGCGCGAGAGCAGCGATTCCGTGGCCACGGCAAGCGCCCAGATCGCCTCAGGCAACGTCGACCTTTCCAGCCGCACGGAGCAGACGGCCGGCAGCCTTCAGCAGACCGCGGCATCGATGGAAGAACTCACGACCACCGTCAAGACGGCGTCCGAAGCCGCGCAGCAGGCGAACCAGCTGGCACAGGCCGCATCGCAGGTCGCGGTGCACGGCGGGGAAGTCATCTCGGAAGTGGTGGAGACGATGCGTGACATCCACGGGAGTTCGCAGAAGATCGCCGCCATCATCGGCACGATCGACGGCATCGCTTTCCAGACCAACATCCTGGCACTGAACGCGGCCGTGGAAGCCGCCAGGGCGGGCGAACAGGGACGGGGCTTCGCCGTGGTGGCGAGCGAGGTCCGCAATCTCGCGCAACGCAGCGCGGTCGCGGCCAAGGAAATCAAGACGCTGATCGAAGCATCGGTCGACAAGGTGGGGTCGGGCACCCAACTGGTCAACGATGCGGGCGCGACGATGGGCAAGATCGTCGAGAGCATTCAGCGCGTCTCCCACACCGTCAGCGAAATCAGTGCGGGAGCGGTCGAGCAGGCGGCCGGGATCGACCAGATCAACTCGGTGGTGACGCAGCTGGACCAGATGACTCAGGAGAACTCTGCGCTGGTCGAAGAATCGGCTGCCGCCGCGGAAAGCCTCAAGAGCCAGGCGGTGCGGCTATCTTCGCTCGTCGAGTTCTTCCAGTTGGGGACGGGCTGGCGCGCGGAGCGCGCCGAGACGGAGCTGTCCTCCCGCGCGGCGCACGGCGGCGAACGGCGTGCCAAAGAAAAAAGCGCCACGGCCCCTGCTCGGGCGCAGCGCATTTCCAACGGTGCATCAGCCGTGCCGGTGCTTGGCAATCCGAAGGGCGGCCAGCGCGAGAACGACAGGGAGTGGGTCACCTTCTGAGCGGTCACTGCCGCGATCGTGGTGCGGCAAGATCAGAAGACGAGAGAGTGACAGTGGCCGGCATCGAGGCGGTTTCCCTGAGCGGTTTTTTTCTCCCTGGCCTCTACCAGCGCCGAACCACTGTCGAAGGGCAGTGTGCTCGGGGCAGGTGAAGTCAGGGTGAAGTTTGTGCGCGGGTTGCGTGAAACGATACCAAGTGTCCTGTCGCACGCCACTCGCCCTGCAACGCAGGGCGCGTGCGCGTGATCGACCGGGTGCCAGTGCGCTGCAGGAATTCGTCGGCGGCGAGACAATCACGCTGTCTTGTCCGCCAGGCGGGCGACGGCCACTACCCGAACCCCTCTGCGCATGTCATCCCCGCCCGCCGATTCGACCTCTTCCTCCGCGACTTCGTTCTCCCTGTGGCGCATAGCCGTGCCGGCCTTTGCGCCCTCGCTGTTGTTCGGATTGGGCGAGGGCGCCATCCTTCCGATCGTGCCGCTGACGGCGCGTGGCCTGGGGGCTTCCGTGCCCATGGCGGCGCTGGTGATTGCGATGATCGGCATCGGCTCGCTGCTCAACAACATTCCCGCCTCGATGATCACGATGCGCTGGGGCGAACGCTGGGCCATCGTCGCGGCGGGTGTGTGGAGCGGTCTCGGCATGCTCCTGTGCGTGCTGACGACCCATCTGGGCCTGTTCGCCACGGGATGCTTCATGGTGGGGATGTCGCAGGCGGTCTACAACCTGGCGCGCCAGAGCTACATGACCGAAGCCGTGCCTGTCGAATACCGGGCCCGGGCACTGTCGACCCTGGGCGGCGTCATGCGCATCGGCATGTTTGCCGGGCCTTTCCTGGCGGCGGCGGCGGTGCATGCATTCGGCCTGCAGGCCGCCTATGTGGTCGGCATCGTGGCGGTGATGGGGGCCGCCGCGATAGGCGCCCGCATCCCCGACCTCGCGGTGCCACCGGTCCCGCCCGGGCAGGCGGCACCCGCTTCGACCTCCGTCGTCTCGACGCTGCGGGATCACCGCCATGTGTTCCTCACGCTCGGCATCGGCGTGGTCCTCGTCAGCGCGGTGCGGGCTTCGCGCCAGGCCGTGATTCCCCTGTGGGCCGACCACCTGCTGCTGGCCCCCTCGGTGGCTTCGCTGATCTACGGTCTTGCGGGCGGTATCGACATGCTGGTGTTCTATCCGGCCGGCAAGGTGATGGACAGGAAAGGCAGGCGCTGGGTCGCCGTGCCGTCGATGCTGATCATGGGCCTGGCCATGCTGCTGATGCCCTTGACGTCCGGCGCCCTGACGCTGTTGCTCGCCTCGTTGGCCATCGGTTTCGGAAACGGCATCGGGTCCGGGATGATCATGACCCTCGGCGCCGACCAGTCCCCGCGCCACGGGCGCGCGCACTTCCTCGGCATCTGGCGCCTGATGTCCGACATCGGCTCCTCGTGCGGTCCGGCGCTGCTGTCCCTCCTGGCCGGCGGGCTGTCGTTGGCTGCGGGCATCGCCGTGACCGGGCTGATCGCCTTTGCCGCGGCCGGGACGCTGGCGTACTGGATTCCGCGGCACAGAGCGTCGACGGCGTGAGGCCGGGCACGACGAGACAGGGCGCGAAGCGGTAGTGCGCCTTAGCGCGACTCGCGCCGGTGCTGGGCCAGCGACAACGCGGCCAGCTTCTTTTTCGCACTTTGCAGCAGCCCGAGCCGCTCGGCCGGCAACTGCGCCTTGGTGTCGCCGGGCGCGATGATCTCGAACGCCGAAGCGCTCGCCAGTTTGGCCGCGAGCGTGTCGTGATCGGCAAGGCCATTGAATCTGGCGACGGAGATCACGTGCACCTGCAGATGCCGATGAAGGGCTTTGGACAGCTTCTTGCAGGCCGCCGTCATGGCGGTCTCGTCAGGCGTCACGGCGCCATGCACGATCAGCAGTTCGATGACGTTGTCGGCATCCTCTCCCAGCACGAAGGCACGCACGACCGAGTCCTTGAACTTCGAGCGCAGCATGGCGCGGACCGGCTCGGCCGCGGCGAACGATTTCAGGGCGATGCTGCGCAGTTCGCCATAGAAGACGAACGAGCAGTCCAGCTTGACGGTGTCGGGTTGCTCTGCCGCCGCCTTCTGCCTGGCGAGGATGCCGCTCTTGACGAGGTGCTCTATCGTCTGGCCGGCCTCGCCCGGCTCCTGCCTGGTTTGCCGGGCCAGCTCGTCCACCGAGAACGGTTGGTCGGGGGCCGCATACAGAACCTGCATGATCTTTTGCACGGCGGGGGACAGTAGAAAATCTGCAGCACTCACGGGTGTTTCGATTCGTTCGGCTTTGTTGGAGAGGCGTGGATTATGAAGTTGCGGGGCCGTCCCGAAGCCGCGCGCCCCAGTCTTCGGCATGTCGATCTTGAGGAGGCTCGGCCGACGTATCCATTGAGGGTCTTCCTCATTTTTCAGGAGCAACAACCATGGCCACCAATACCGTCCGTCTTCATCGCGTGCTGCGCACCTCGCCGGAGCGCCTTTACCGTGCCTTCGTGGAGCCTGGCGCGTTCGAACGCTGGCTGCCGCCGTTCGGATTCACCGGCAGGATCCACGCCATGGAGCCCGTGGTCGGGGGCGCCTGGCGCATGTCCTTCACCAACTTCGGCACCGGGCACAGCCACTCGTTCGGCGGGAAGTACCTGGAACTCGTCCCGCACAAGCGCATTGCCTACGACGCGACCTTCGACGATGCCAATCTTCCAGGCACCATGAAGACGACGGTGACGCTGACCGCGGTGTCCTGCGGCACGGAACTATCGGTCGTGCAGGAAGGCATCCCCGACATGATTCCCGTGGAGATGTGCTACCTGGGCTGGCAAGAATCGCTCGTCGCCCTGGCGCAACTGGTGGAGCCGGACATCCCGGGCTGAGGACGCGGCCGCTCGTGTTTCACCGCTCGGTGTAAACAACGGGCGCGCCGATCCGTCTGTGCAGGAAGCGGCGTTGTGCTGGCGTCGCGGCATCCATTCATGCCACCAGCGAACGACGACGTGGACCTACTCTCTTTTTTTCGCGTGCCCGCGCGGGGCCTGTGCGTGGCCGCCCTGGGAATCTCCTTTGCCGTCTTCGGTGCCGCCCCGGCGTCGGCTCGCGGCGGGGCATCAACCGACTCCATAGAGATCCGGCGCACCACCGACGGCATTCCGCATGTGCGCGCCGGCAGCTGGCGCGGGCTGGGCCTCGGCTACGGACAGGCGCAGGCCGAAGACGCGTTGTGCACGCTCGCCGAGGCTTTCGTCACTTACGGCGGGCAGCGATCGCTGTACTTTGGCGCCGAGGGAAAGCCCCGGACGCGCTCGACGTTCGGCGAGGCCGCCAATCTCGACCTGGATTTCTTCTTCAGGGCATTCGCAGGTCCCGAGGCGGTCGAGGCGCTCAAGCGTGAACAGCCGGCCGACCTCAACGAACTCATTGCCGGCTACGCGCAGGGCTACAACCGCCATCTGCGCACGCTGCAGGCACGCAAGCCCGGACGCGGCGCGCCGTCGCATGCGTGTGCCGGCGCGCCGTGGGTGCGAGCCATCGGGCCCGAGGATGTCTACCGCCGCATGATCGCCGCCGGACTGGCCGGTGGATATACCCGCTTCGTTTCGGAGATCGTGAATGCCAAGCCCGCGGCCGCCGCGCCGCCCGTGCCGGCGGACAAGCTATCGCTGTCTTCGCGGCTCGACATCCCGGTGGGCGACGCGCGCGGCATCGGCAGCAACGTGCTCGCATTCGGCCAGGCGGCGACCGGTGAGCGCGGCGGCGTGCTGTTCGGCAATCCGCACTGGTACTGGGGCGGGCCCGACCGCTTCTATCAGGCGCACCTCACGCTGCCGGGCAAGCTCGACGTGGCGGGCGTGTCCTTCCTCGGCATTCCGGTCATCATGATCGGCTTCAACAACGATGTGGCCTGGAGCCACACGGTCTCCGCCGCGCGACGCTTCGGACTGTTCGACCTGACGCTGGATCCGGCCGACCCCACGCGCTACATGGTCGACGGCCGCTCCGAACCCATGCAGGCCCAGACGCTTGCCGTGGCGGTGCGCCGGTCCGACGGCTCGGTGGACCTGGTGCGCCGCACGCTCTATCGCACGCGCTTCGGCCCGGTGGTCGACCTGGGGGCGCGCAACCCGGCGCTGGCATGGGGCGCGCGCAAGGCGCTCGCGATGCGCGACATCAATGCCGACAACCTGCGCATCTTCCGCAACTTCTTCCGCTGGAACCAGGCGCGCTCGCTCGAAGAGTTCATGGCCATCCAGCGGGAAGAGACGGCCATGCCATGGGTCAACACGGCGGCCATCGGGCGCGGCGACGGTCGGGCCTGGTATGCCGACATCGGGGCGGTACCCGGCGTGCCCGACGACCTTCGCGCGGCCTGCGCGACGCCGCTGTCGAAGGCGCTTGCCGCGCTCGACCCCGCCATGCCGGTGCTCGATGGCAGCCGGTCGGCCTGCGAATGGCGGTCCGCGAAGAACGGGGTGCAGCCCGGCGCCATGGCCGCCGACCGCATGCCCAGCCTGCTGCGCGAGGACTACGTCGCCAACATGAACGACAGCTACTGGCTCACGAACCCGGCGTGGCCGTTGTCGGGGTTCGCATCGATCCTCGGAGGCGAAGGCCAGCCGCTGTCGATGCGGGGGTGGGAAGGGCATCGCATCGCGAGTGAACTCGCCAGTGCCGGCGCGAGCTCGGCCAAGGCATTGGCGGACCGCGTCATTCGCAAGGCATTGGAGGCACGTGCATCGACCGCGGACCGGTTCAAGGCAGCGCTGCTCGGGGGCGCCTGTGCGAAAGACCAGGCGGATATCCAGCGGGCATGCGACGTGCTGCGGCGCTGGTCCAATCGCGCCGATGCGAACGACCGGGGCGCGCTGCTCTGGGATGCCTTCTGGACCCGGGTCCAGGAAATCCCGGCCAATGAGCTCTATGCGCAGCCGTTCTCGGCATCGGCGCCGTTGCAGACACCGTCGGCGATTCAAGCTGCGGACCCGCGCGTGGCCTCCGCGCTGGCCGGCGCGGTGCAGGACATGGCGCGCAAGGGCTGGGCGCTGGATGCGCCGCTGGGCCAGCAGCGCTTCGCCCGCAGCGAGGGCAGGAAGCTACCCCTCTTCGGCGGCTGCGACGCGGAAGGCTACTTCACGGTGGCTTGCGCCAACGACGGCGACTACGCCATGGACGATCGCTCGCATGGCAACACCTACCTCCAGGTCGTGTACTTCGACCGGCGCGGTGTGCAGGCGCGCACGCTGCTTGCACACGGTGAACGCGAAACCGCAGTGACCGGCGGCAGCGGACTGGCACCGGTGGCGCGCTATGCGCGCAAGGACTGGCTGCGCTTTCCGTTCCGCGAGGAAGACATCGCGCGCGATCCACAACTGCGGCGCGTGACCGTGCGTCCCTGAGGCGGCGCCTGCGCGATCGTCCGCCTGTCTCGCTTTGAGCGGTTCAAACGTCTTTAGGTTAAGAGACAGGGAGCAGCCCGGAAATCCGGGCCCTCTTCCGTCACAAGATGGTAATAGTTCTCATTTGTATTGTCTACAGTGAATACTTCAGGAGTACCCATGGACATGTCGCTGCAGCCAGCCGAACTCACGTTGGCGGAAGTCTTCGTCGCCAACCGCGCCCAGCTCCAGCGCGTCGCGCAAAAAATCGTCCGCACGGCGGACCTGGCCGACGAAGTGCTGCAGGACGCCTATCTCAAGCTGGCCGACGGCGCCTCCCTGCGCGAGGTGCGCAAGCCGCTCGGCTACTGCTGCCAGGTGGTGCGCAACGTGGCCTTCGACTACCACCGCCATCATTCCGTCGAAGCCAGCTACCGCACGTACTGCGAGGACGTGGAGCTTGTCAGCCCCCCGAGCAACGACGCGCCCGAGCGCCTGCTGGACGGGCGCCAGGCGCTGGCAGCGATCGACCGCGTGCTCGACGCGCTGCCCGCGCGCACCCGCCTGGCCTTCGAGCTCAACCGCTTGAGCGGCATGACTCAACGGGAGATCGGCGTGCGGCTCGGCTGCTCCGCCACGCTCGTGAACTTCATGATCAAGGACGCCGACGCGGCCCTCGAAAGCTGCCGGTACCTGGTGCAGGGCGGCTGACCCCGCATCGCCCATCGGCGATACGATGCGCCGATGACAAAGGACAAGGATCACGACCCGGTCTGGCAGGCCGCATGGACCTGGGTGCGTCGCCAGCACGAGCAGCGCGGCAGCCTCGACGGCGCGACGCGCGACGAGTTCATGCAGTGGCTCGCCGCAGATCCCCTCCACCGCAAGACCCATGACGAAGCGGCCCGCCTCTGGCTGCTCGTGGGCCTGGTGCCGCCCGCCAACGACGTCCCCCCGCCGGACGATCCACCCGACGGCATCGCCGGCCGCTAGCCGCGGCCGCTGACCTCCGCATTCCCGGTTTCGCCCGATTTCCAGCGGCCATGCCGCGGCGCAGCCGTGCCCGCGCATGCCGCTGCGGGAAATGGGTTCACACCCCCTAAACACCCGGCCTCCCGCCCCGTCATGTATCGCAAAGGGAAGAGGTGTGCGAAGCCTCTTGCCTGTCGTCTCAACAACCCCAAGAGGACCGCACATGTCTACCAGCTGCTTCGACCGCGAAGACGAAACCTTCATCGTCCTGGTCAACCACGAAGAGCAATATTCGATCTGGCCGCAATGGAAGGCCGTGCCCGGCGGATGGAAGGCTGTCGACGGCGTGCAGGGCGACAAGAAGACCGTGCTCGAGTACGTCGAGAAAACCTGGACCGACATGCGTCCGAAGTCTCTGCGCGACTGGATGGCGCAGCAGGACAGCAGCAAGAGCGCATCGGCCGCCGCCTGAGCGAATGCAGGCGCCCCTTTCCCTGCTGTGCCTGCCCTGTGCGGGCGCCAGCGCCACCATGTACCTGCGCTGGCGCCGCCTGCTGCCGCGCTGGATCGAGGTCGTGCCGGTCGAGCTGCCCGGTCGTGGCCAGCGCCTGGGCGAGGATTTGGTCGAAGATTTCGATTCTTTGGTCGCGCGGCTGTGCGCCGAGCAGGACGCCGCGCTGCGCGGCAATTTCGCGCTCTTCGGCCACAGCATGGGCGCCTTGCTGGCCTGGGGCATTGCACAGCGCCTTCGCGCCAGCGGCCGGGCGCTGCCGCGGGCGCTGCTCGTGTCGGGCAGCGCCGCGCCTTCGCAGCGCGATCCGGACCGTTTCGTCGACATGGACGATGACGACGCCCTCATCGGTGATCTGCGCAAGCAGGGCGGAACGCCGGAGGAGCTCTTCGCCAGCCCCGAACTCCTGCGCATGACGCTCGACACGCTCGCCGCCGACTATCGCGTGTGCCAGAGCTTCGAACACCCCGGCAACGCGCCGCTGCCCGTTGCGCTGCATGCCTTCGCCGGCCGGCAGGACGACGTCGAGCCCTGGCGCATGGAAGCCTGGCGCGGCGAGACCGCCCGTCCCGGTTTCACGCTGGACTGGTTCGAGGGCGGCCATTTCTTCATCCGGCAGCACGAGACACCGGTGCTGGCCGTACTGGCGCAGCGCCTGGCCCAGTCCGCGGCGGGAGGCGTCCATGCGCCGCGTGCCTTGGCCTGAGCCGCCGTCGCCGGGTCCCGCCGTTTTGCCGGCCCGGCAAATCAAGGAACCGATGTGAATCCGATGCACCCCGTGGATTTCGTGAGCCACCTGCGCGACCTGGCTGCACGGCGGCCCGACGACACCGCGCTCATCGCCGTGACCGACCGCGACGGCGCCGCCCTGGACACGCCCATCTCCTATCGCCGGCTCGACACGCGCGTGCGCGGCCTCGCGGCGTATCTGCAACAGAACTTCGGCCGCGGCGAACGCGCGCTGATCATGCTGGACAACGGCGACGACTACGTCGTGAGCTTCTTCGCCTGCCTCTATGCCGGTCTCATCGCCGTGCCCGTGTTTCCGCCGGAATCCACGCGCAAGCGGCATCTCGGCAAGCTCGAAGGCATTGCGGCCGACGCCGGCGCCTGCTGCGTGCTGACCCACGCCACCATCCAAGCGGCGATCGCCGGCGTGGGCGGAGCCTTCGTCGACGTGCCGCTGATCCCCGTGGACGGAATCGGTGCCGAAGACGCCGAGCGCTGGACGCCGCACACCCCCTCTGCCACCGACATCGCCTTCCTGCAATACACCTCCGGCTCCACCTCGGCGCCCAAGGGCGTCATGGTCACGCATGCCAACCTCATGGCAAACATGCGTGCGATCGAAGAGGGGCTCTCGGTCGGACCCGACGACATCTTCGCGACCTGGCTGCCGCTGAACCACGACATGGGGCTGATCGGCGGCCTGCTGCAGCCGCTGCATCGCGGCATTCCCGTCGCGCTGATGTCGCCACGCTATTTCCTGGAGCGGCCCGTGCGCTGGCTCGAAGCCATCTCGCGCCATCGCGCGACCATCAGCGGCGGCCCCGACTTCGCCTATCGCCTGTGCCTCGACCGCGTGTCCGAAGCGCAGTTGCAGAAGCTCGACCTGTCGAGCTGGGGCCTGGCGTTTTCCGGTGCCGAGCCCGTGCGCGCCGACACGCTGCGCGAGTTCAGGAAGCAGTTCGCACCCGCGGGTTTTGCCGCCGGCGCGGTGTACCCCTGCTATGGCCTGGCCGAGTCCACGCTGTTCGTGACGGGCGGCGAGCGCGGCGCCGGCATGGTGGCGCGCGACTTCTCCAGCAGCGGCTTGGCCCGCGGCATCGTCGAAACCGGCACCGAAGAAAGTGCCACCCTCGTCGGCTGCGGCCGCACCGTCACGGGCCATGCCGTGCGCATCGTCGATCCTGTCACGCTGGCGGTGCGCGATGCGGGCCATGTCGGCGAAATCTGGGCCAGCGGCCCCAGCATCGGCAGCGGCTACTGGAACAAGCCGCAGGTGTCGCGGGAGACCTTCGTCGCGCACGACGGCGCGATCTGGCTGCGCACCGGCGACCTCGGCTTCCTGCACGACGCCCAGCTATACGTCGCGGGGCGCATCAAGGACATGATCATCGTGCGCGGGCACAACCTGTACCCGCAGGACATCGAGCGCATGATCGAACTCGAGGTCGACATCGTGCGCAAGGGCCGTGTGGCGGCCTTCTCCGTCGACGGCCCCGATGGGGAAGGCATCGGGCTGGCCGCCGAGGTATCGCGCAGCACGCAGAAGCTGGTGAAGCCCGAAGCGCTGGTCGAGACGCTCAGCGCCGCGGTGAGCGAGCAGTTCGGCGAGCCGCTGTCCGTCGTCATGCTGCTGAACCCTAGCGGCATGCCCAAGACCACGAGCGGCAAGCTGCAGCGCGGTGCCTGCCGCCAGGGCTGGATCGACCGCACGGCCGATGCCTATGCGATGTATGCGCACGGTGCGTTCGTTCTCGGCGGTTCCGCCGCGGCGCCCGCACCCGCCATCGAGCGGCCGCTCGACGACGTGGAGCAGGCCGTCGCCGCGATCTGGAGCGAAGTGCTGCGCCGCGACGCACAGACCGCGCTGCCGCGCGACACGCACTTCTTCATCCACGGCGGCAACTCGCTCGCCGCGACGCAGGTGGCGGCCCGCATCGCCGATCGATGGGAGATCGAGTTTCCGGTGCGCGCGCTGTTCGAGCAGCCGCGCCTCGGCGCGTTGGCCGCGCAAGTGCGACGCGTGCTCGCCACCGGACCGCGCAAGCCGCGCAGCGTGATCCCCGTGATGCCGGCCGAGCATCGTGCGAAGCCGCTCGCGCTGTCGCACGCGCAGGAGCGCCAGTGGTTCCTGTGGCAGCTCGACCCGAAAAGCACCGCCTACCACGTGAGCGTGGCGCTGGATCTGTCCGGCGTCCTGGACGCCGATGCGCTGGACGCAGCGCTCGGCGACCTGGTCGATCGCCACGAGAGCCTGCGCACCGTGTTTCGCGCGGCGGCGGACGGCACGGTTGCCCAGGTCATTGCGCCGGCGCTGCGGCTCGCGCTGCGGCGTATCGACCTCGGCGCATGGCCCGCCGAAGCGCGGGAGGCCGCTGCCGCCGAGCATGCCAGCCAGTGCCACGCCGAGCCCTTCGACCTCGGCGAAGGCCCGCTGCTGCGCGCGGCGCTGATCCGCATCGACGAAGCCCGGCACCTGCTGGTCGTCGTCATGCATCACATCGTGTCCGATGGCGCTTCGATGCAGGTGCTGGTCGAGGAACTCGGCGCCGCCTATGCCGCCCGTGCGAAAGGCGCGGCACCGCTGTTCAAGCCGCTGCCCGTCCAGTATGCCGACTACGCCCTCTGGCAGCGCGACTGGCTCGCCGCCGGCGAGGCTGAGCGCCAGCTCGCGTATTGGCGCGAACAGCTGGGCGCCGACCATCCCGTGCTGGCTCTGCCCACGGACCATCCCCGGCATGCGGTCGCAGCCTACCGCGCGGCCGGCCATGCCTTCGAGTTCGACGCCGCGCTCACCCGGCGCCTGCGCGCCACCGCGCAGGCGCACGGCGCGACATTCTTCATGGCGCTGCTTGCCGGCTTCCAGGCGCTGCTGCACCGCTACACGGGCCAGCAGGATGTGCGTGTCGGCGTGCCTGTCGCCAACCGCCAGCGGCCGGAAACCGCCGGGCTGATCGGCTTCTTCGTCAATACGCAGGTGCTTCGCAGCACGTTGCAGGGCCGCATGAGCCTTGCGCAACTGCTGGCGCAGACACGGGAAGCCGCGCTCGGCGCGCAGGCGCACCAGGACCTGCCGTTCGAACAGATCGTCGAGGCCCTGCAGCCGCAGCGCAGCCTGAGCCACAGCCCTCTGTTCCAGGTGATGTTCAACCACCTGCGCGAAGACACGGGCATTCTGCGCTTGCTGCCCGGCCTGGAGGCGCGCGAGCACCGCATCGCCGACAGCGCCGCGCAGTTCGAACTCATGCTCGACATCCGCGAACATGCCGACGGAAGCACCGGTGCGGTGCTCACCTATGCGGCCGAACTGTTCGAGCCAACCACCATCGCGCGCATGGCCACGCACTACCGCGCGCTGCTGGAAGCGCTGGCGGCCGATCCCGCGCAGGCGCTGGGCGACGTGCAGTGGCTCGATGCCACCGAGCGGCATCGGCTGCGCGAATGGTCGGCCGGCGAGCCGCAGGCGCCGCACGCGCAGCCCGTGCACCGCCTGTTCGAGGCGCAGGCGCGAGCCACGCCCGGGGCCGTTGCCCTGATCGACGGCGACACCCAACTCAGCTACGCGGTTCTGAACGCGCGAGCCAACCGACTCGCGCACCGGCTGGTCCGCCAGGGGGTGGTGCCCGACCGCACTGTCGCGGTGGCCATCCAAGCACCGGCCGATCGCGTGGCTGGCCTCCTCGGCGTGCTGAAGGCCGGAGGCACCTACCTGCCGCTGGACCCTTCGCATCCTCCGCAAAGGCTTGCGCAGTTGCTGGAAGACAGCGGCGCGCGCGTGCTGCTCACCGACAGCGCCAACGCCGATGTGCTCGATGCGGGCGGCATCGCCAGGGTGGTGCTCAGTGAGGCGCTGGCCCAAGGCGCCGAGCCGGCCGCCGATCCAGACATTGCGCTGCACGACGCCCACCTCGCCTACGTCGTCTACACCTCCGGCACCACGGGGCGACCCAAGGGCGTGGCCGTGGCACACGGCGCGCTGTCGATGCACGTCCAGGCAATGGCGCGGGCCTGCGGCATGCGCGCGGAAGACCGGTCGCTTCAGTTCGCGCTGCCGCATGTCGACGCATCCATCGAGCAATGCCTGCTGCCACTGGTTGCGGGTGCGGCGCTCGTGGTGCAGCCGCAGTGGTGTTCTATTGCCGGTCAACTCGACGCCCTGCTGCAGCGCCACCGCGTGAGCGTGGTCGACCTCCCGCCGGCCTATGCACGCCAACTGATGCAGGGCCAGGCACCGTTCGCGCATGCCGTGCGCGTTGCGCTCTTCGGCGGCGAGGCCTGGACCGGCGAAGACATCGCGCTGATCCGGCGCGTGCTGCGCCCGGGGCAGATCGTCAACGCCTACGGCCCGACCGAAGCCGTCATCACGCCCACCGCCTGGCACGGCACGGCGGATGACGCGGAGCAGGCGCCGCAGGGCTACGTGCCCATCGGCCGTCCCGTGGGCCGTCGCACCGCGCATGTGCTCGACGCGAACCTGCAGCCGCTTCCCCAGGGCGTTCCCGGCGAGCTGTACCTCGGCGGCAAAGGGCTGGCGCGCGGCTACCTCGGCCGCGCGGCCCTCACGGCCGAACGCTTCGTCGCCGATCCCTTCGATGCAGCAGGTGGCAGGCTCTACCGCACCGGCGACCTCGTGCGCTGGCGCGGCGACGGCCAGCTCGAATACCTGGGCCGTCTCGACCACCAGGTGAAGGTACGGGGCTTTCGCATCGAGCTTGCCGAAATCGAAGCGCGCCTGCGCGAGCACGCGGCGGTTCGCGAAGCATTGGTGCTCGTGCACGACGGCGCAGCCGGCGCCTCGCTGGTGGCCTATGTATCGCCCGCACCCGCCGCGCAGATCGACACAGCGGCGTTGCGGGAGCAACTGGGCCGCGTCCTGCCCGACTACATGGTGCCCTCGGCCTTCGTGGCGCTCGACAGCTTTCCGCTCACCGCGGGCGGCAAGGTCGACCGCCGCGCGCTGCCGGCACCCGCCTTGCCCGACCGCCAGGACTACGAGGCACCGCAAGGCGACGTCGCCCAGGCGCTGGCCTCGATCTGGACCGAACTGCTCAAGGTCGAGAAGGTGGGCATGCACGACAACTTCTTCGATCTCGGCGGCAACTCGCTGCTGCTGATCCGCATGCACCGGCTGATGGAAGACCGGCTCAGTCCGGGCCTGACCGTGGTCGATCTCTTCAAGTTTCCCACCGTCGGCGCGCTGGCGCGCCGCATCGAGCAGGGACGCGGCGCGGCGCAGGCCGCCCGCAATGACGACGGCGACGGCGACAGCGAGCAGGCGCGCGCCCAGCGCCAGCGCGCCGCCCTGCTGCAGCGCCGCCGTCCCACCGAAAGAAGCTTCTGATGCAAGACCAAGACACAGCGCCGTCCGGACTCACGGGCATCGAGATCGCCATCGTCGGCATGGCCGGGCGATTTCCGGGCGCGCCCGATGTCGACACCTTCTGGCGCAACATCCGCGACGGCGTCGAATCGGTCACCGTTTTCAGCGACGAGCAACTGCGCGCGCGCGGCGTGCCCGAGCGCACGCTGGCCGACCCCGACTATGTGAAGGCCGGCGTGCTGTTCGAAGGGTTCGATCAGTTCGACGCCGGCTTCTTCGGCTATTCCCCGCGCGAGGCCGAGCACCTCGATCCGCAGCAGCGCATCTTCCTCGAATGCGCCTGGGAGGCGCTGGAACATGCGGGCTGGCAGGCCAGGAAGAACCCCGCGTCGGTCGGCGTCTACGCGGGCGACGGACCCAACCTCTACCTGATGCGGCACCTGCTGCCCGCCTTCGGCGTCGACGCCGGCACGGGCATCGCCGACATGCTGGGCCTGATGAGCGGCAACTCCGCCGGCTCGCTGTGCACGCGCGTGGCCTACAAGCTCGACCTGCGCGGCCCTGCCGTCAGCGTGCAGACCGAATGCTCGACGTCGCTGGTGGCGGTGCACATGGCCTGCCAGGCCCTGCTGAGCCACGACTGCGACATGGCGCTGGCCGGCGGCGTGTGGCTCAATTTGCTGCAAGAGGGCGGCTACCGCTACCAGAGCGGCGCCATCCTCTCGCCCGACGGCCACTGCCGCGCCTTCGACGCCAAGGCGGCGGGCACCGTCATCGGCAGCGGCGCGGGCATCGTCGTGCTCAAGCGGCTGCAGGAGGCGCTGCGCGACGGCGACACCATCCACGCCGTCATCAAGGGCAGCGCCGCCAACAACGACGGTGCGGACAAGATCGGCTTCACCGCGCCCAGCGTGCAGGGGCAAGCCGGCGTGATCCGCGCGGCGCAGATGATGGCCGACGTGCCCGCGCACACCATCGGCTATGTGGAAGCGCACGGCACCGGCACCACGCTCGGCGACCCGATCGAGATGGCCGCGCTGACGCAGGCCTTTGCGAGCGGCGGGGCGGCGGCTGGAGGCCGGTGCGCCATCGGCTCGGTCAAGACCAACATCGGCCACCTCGATGCGGCCGCCGGCGTGGCCGGGCTCATCAAGGCGACGATGGCGCTGCGGCACAGGACGCTGCCGCCCAGCCTGCATTTCGAGCAACCCAATCCGCAGATCGACTTTGAGAACAGCCCGTTCTATGTGAACACCGAGGCCCGGCCGTGGCCCAAGGGCGATGCGCCGCGCCGCGCGGGCGTCAGCGCCTTCGGCATCGGCGGCACCAACGTGCACGTCGTGCTCGAAGAGGCGCCAGAGGCGCCGGCCGTCTCAGCGTTGCCGCAAGGGCAGGGCGGCTGGCAGGTGCTGCCGCTGTCGGCCATGAGCGCCACCGCCGTGCGGCAGGCCGCGCAGCGGCTCGGCGCGCACCTCGCGGAACAGCCCCATGCCGCGTTGGCCGACGCCGCATACACGCTGCAGACTGGCCGCAGGCCCTTCGCCCATCGCTGCGCCGTGGTCGCCGACGAGTCGCAGGCCGCCGCGCGCATGCTCGCTTCGGGAGAAGGTGTCATCACGGCTTCCGCCCCGGTACCCGAGCAGCCGCCTGAAGTGGCCTTCCTGTTCCCCGGCGGCGGCACGCAGCACGCCAACATGGGCCTCGCGCTCTATCGCGACGATGCGCCGTTCCGCGAGGACATCGACCGCTGCTGCGAACTGCTGCGCCCCGAGCTCGGTCTCGACCTGCGCGAACTGCTGTTTACCGCGCCGGAAGCGGAGGCCGGGGTCGACGCGCGCCTGTTCGACATCGGCTTCGCGCAGCCTGCTTTATTCGTCGTCGAATATGCAATGGCGCATTGGTGGATGCGGCGCGGCGTGCGCCCCACCGTGATGCTCGGCCACAGCCTCGGCGAATACGTGGCGGCCTGCCTGGCGGGCGTGTTCCGGCTGGAAGACGCGCTGCGCCTCGCCGCCGTGCGCGGTCGCCTGCTGCAATCCATGCCTCCCGGCGCAATGACGGCTGTGCCGCTGTCGCAGGCAGAACTCGCGCCTTTCCTGACCCACGGCTGCGACCTGGGAGCCGACAACGGCGAGCAGCTGTGCGTGATCTCCGGTCCGCTCGACGCCATCGAGGCCACCGAAGAGAAGCTGCGCGCACAGGGCCACCTGCCGCGGCGGCTGCACGTGTCCATCGCCTCGCATTCCTCGATGACGCAGCCGCTGCTCGCGCAGCTGGAGCAGCTCATCGCTTCGGTGCCGCGGCAGGCGCCGAAGATTCCGTTCATCTCCAACGTCACCGGCCGGCTCATCACGGCCGAGCAGGCGGTCAGCCCGGCCTACTGGGCGCGACACCTGCGCGGCACGGTGCAGTTCACCGCCGGACTGCGCACGCTCTTCGAGGTGCCGGGGCGGGTGGTGCTCGAAGTCGGCCCCGGCGAAACGCTCGCCGGCCTGGCGCGCCAGCACCCGATGGCCGCCTCGGCCGCCTCCGTGCAGGCCAGCCAGGCACATCCGCAGCAACGCACGCGCAACGCGCAGCAGATCGCCCATGCGCTCGCCAGCTTGTGGCTTGCGGGCGTGGACATCGACTGGGCCGCCTGCCATGCGGGACAGGCGCGGCGCCGCGTGCCGCTGCCGGCCTATCCATTCCAGCGCCGCCGCTACTGGGTCGACGCGCCCGATGCCACGTCGGCGAAGTCCGCACGCAAGGCACCTTCGGATGCGTTCTACGTCCCTTCGTGGAAGCGGATCGAGCCGCTGCTGTCCGCCGCGCCCGGGAACACGGCCGATGCAGGCTGCGTGCTCGTGTTCGGCGATGGCCGCAGCCTCACCGGCCATCTCGCCCGGCATCTGCGTTCACTGGGCCATGCGGTGGTCGTCGCCCAGCGCGGCCCGGCCTTCGCGCGTACCGGCCGCGATGACTGGGCCCTGCGCGCCGGCGAGCGCGACGACCATGCGCAGCTGCTGCGCGAGGTCGAAGCCGACTTCGGCGCCGTCACGGCCATCCACCATCTGTGGTGCCTCGACGAAGTGCCGGCCTCGCAGCCGCAGCCCGAGCTGCTGGAGCGCAGCTTCTTCAGCCTGCTGGCGCTCGTGCAGGCGCTCGACACGCGCACCTCGGCGGCCTTGGCCGGCAAGCTGCCGATCACCGTCGTCGCCAACCAGATCGAAGATGTCACCGGCACCGAGCCGCTGTGTCCCGAGAAGGCCACGCTGCCGGGGATGGCCAAGGTGATCGGGCAGGAATGCCCGCGCATCCATTGCCGCGTGATCGACGTCATGCTGCCCGCGCCCGAGAGCGATGCCGAAACCTTGCTGGTCGAGCAGATCGCCGCGGAATCCGCCGCGCTGCGGGCCGAGCCCGGCGAGCCGCTGCTGGCCTATCGCGGTGCGCACCGCTGGGCGAAGGTCTACGAGCCCGCGCCGCTTCCAGCCACCGCGCAGCGCCTGCGCAAGCAGGGCGTGTACCTGATCACCGGCGGCCTCGGCGGCGTCGGCCTCGCCATTGCGAAGCATCTGGCACAGCACTGGCAGGCCAAGCTGGTGCTGCTCGGCCGCACCGCGATGCCGGAGCGCGCGGCATGGGCCTCGCTGGCCGAGGACGAAGCGCAGCCCGCCGCGCTGAAGAACAGGCTGCGCCAGTTGCTCGAACTCGAATCGTTGGGCGCAGAAGTGCTGACCGTCGCGGCCGACGTGTCCGACGCCGCCCAATTGCACGCCGCACTCGAACGGGCGGACGCGCGCTTCGGCGGGCTGCACGGCATCGTCCACGCGGCAGGCGACGCGGGCGGCGGCATGATGGCGCAGCGCACGCGCGCCCAGGTCGACACCGTCTTCGCGACCAAGGTGCGCGGCACCCGCGTGCTGCTGGACGCGGTGCGCGGCCGGCCGCTCGACTTCGTGCAGTTCTGCTCTTCCATCTCCAGCGTGGCCGGCGGGCTGGGCATGAGCGACTACGCCGCGGCCAATGCGTACCTCGACGCCGTGACCATCGCCCATGCGCGCGTCGGCAAGTTCCCGGTCTTCTCGGTCAACTGGGACGCCTGGCGCGGCCTGGGCATGGCCGAGCACATGGAGGTGCCCGACGGCATCGGCATGGACGGGCTGGAAGGCGCGCGCACCTTCGAGCGCATCGTCAACGGCCCGCTGCGGCCGCAGACCGTGATCTCGACCACCGACCTCGCCCAGCGCCTCGGCCCGCTGGACAACGGCATGCTCGACATGCTCGCGGCCGAGGACGCGCAGCCCGCGGCGAGCGGCGGTAGCCATCCGCGCCCCGCGCTGCAGACGCCCTTCGTCGCGCCCGAAGGCGAACTCGCCAATGCCCTGGCCGCGCTGTGGACCGAGCGCCTGGGCATCGCGCCCATCGGCATGGACGACAACCTGTTCGAGCTGGGCGGCGATTCGCTGGTGGCCATCCAGCTGCTGTCGCGCGTGCGCAAGGCCTACGCAGTCGAGCTGCATCCCAGCGAGTTCTTCAAGGCGCCGACCATCGCCGGACTGATCGCGCACATGCTGGCGAACGGCAAGGCGCCCCGGCCGACGCCGGCCGCCGCGATGGAGATCGCGCCCATTCCGCGCACGGGTGAGCTGCCGCTGTCGCCCATGCAGCGCCGTCTCTGGCTCGTCGACCGGCTCACCGACGACCGCAATGTGACGGGCCGCGCGGCCTACAACATGTCGGCCGGACTGGCTCTGCACGGCGAACTGAACGTCGATGTGCTGCGCGCGGCCATCGACGCCATCGTCGCGCGGCACGAGGTGCTGCGTACCGTGTTCGCCGAGGACGACGAGGGCGAACCGGTGTCGGTGATCGGTGCCGGCGCGCGCCTGGACATTCCGCTCGTCGATATCGACGAAGCCGACAAGGACGCGCGCGATCGCCGCTACGCGACCCTGTTCGACGAGCTCGTGCGCACGCCTTTTTCGTTGGCCGAGGGCCCGCTCATCAAGGCCACCATCGTGCGCATGGGCGAGCGCGAGCATGTGCTGGTGCTCGTGGTGCACCACATCGTCTTCGACGGCTGGTCGATCGCGGTGTTCGCGCGCGAGCTCGGCGAGTTCTACGAGCGGGCGCTGCGCGGGCAGCCGCTGGCGCTTGCGCCGCTGCCGGTGCAGTACGTGGACTACGCCGCGTGGTACGCCCGCACGCTCGCCTGCGAGACATTCGCGCCCAAGGCCGAGTTCTGGCGCACCTGCCTGCGCAACGCGCCGGAGGTCTCGACACTGCAGCCCGACCACCAGCGTCCGGGCACGGCCTCGCATGCGGGCGATTCGGTGGTGCTCGAACTTCCGCCGGCCTTGTCGCAGGCGCTGGCCGTGCTGGCGCGCGAATGCGACACCTCGCTGTTCACGCTGCTGCTGTCCTCCTTCTTCCTGTTCTTCCATCAGGCCTCGGGCGCGGACGACATCGTGATCGGTACCGACGTGGCTGGCCGCGGCCACCCGGACCTCGAACAGCTGCTCGGCTTCTTCGTCAACGTGGTGCCGCTGCGCTCGCGCCTCGACGACCGGCGGATGGACTTCCGGCAATGGCTTGCGCAAGCCAGGCAGCAGACGCTTGCCGCCATGGACCACCAGGACGTGCCCTTCGACCAGATCGTCGAGCTGTCGGGCGCACGGCGCGCGCGTGACCGCAACCCGCTGGTGCAGGTGCTCTTCGTCCTGCAGAACACGCCCGAGATCCGGTTCGCCATCGAAGGCGCCGAGGTCGAGGTGCTGCCCCAGCAGATGAACGAATCCAAGTTCGACCTGGCGGTGTTCGCCAGGGAACAGGCCGGCGCGCTCACCGTCGAGTGGGTGTACGCCACGGACCTGTACCGGCGGAAGACCGTCGAAGAGTTCACCGCTTCGTGGCATGCGCTGCTGGAGCGGATCGTCGCAACACCGGGCCAGGCTATCGAGGCACTGGCCCCCTCGCAAACGCAGGAGCGAATCAACATGAACACCGCGAAATCCACCGGCGCCGCCGGCAAGCTGGACAAGCTCGGCAAGTTGGACAAACTGGGCAAGGCAGGACCTGGCCGCGAAGCGACGCGCGCCGCGGCGCGCCCCGTCGTGCAGACCTCTTTCCTCCAGCCCGGCGCCGAATTCCCCATCGTGCTGCAGACCACCACCGACGACCTCGACACCGTGGCCTGGGCCAGGAGCCAGGCCGACTACATCGAGATGCTGGTTGCAAGGCACGGCGGCATCCTGTTTCGCAACTTCGGCCTGAAGACACCGCAGGACTTCGAGGCCTTTGCCGAGGCCATCGAACCGGAGCTGTACGGCAGCTACGGCGACCTGCCCAAGAAGGAGGGCGGCAAGAAAACCTACCGCTCCACGCCGTACCCGGAGCGGCAGATGATCCTGTTCCACAACGAAAGCTCGCACCTCGACCGCTGGCCGCGCAAGCAGTGGTTCTTCTGCGAGCTGCCCTCGCCGGTGGGCGGCGCCACGCCCATCGTCGATTGCCGCGAGATGCTGCGCCGCCTGCCCGCCGACATGGTGGCCGAGTTCGAACGCAGGGAACTGCTGTACGTGCGTACCTTCACGCCGGGCCTGGACGTGAGCTGGCGCGACTTCTACAAGACCGAGCGCCGCGAAGAGGTGGAGGCCCGCCTGGCCGCCGCCGGCATCGCCTGGCGCTGGCTCGACAACGACACGCTGCAGACACGCACGCGCTGCCCGGCGGTGATCCGCCATCCGCTGACGGGCGAAAAGGTTTTCTTCAACCAGATCCAGCTGCACCACGTGGCCTGCCTGGAGGCGCAGGTGCGCGAGGACCTGCTCGCCATGGGCGGCATCGACCGCCTGCCGCGCCACGTGATGTACGGCGACGGCTCGCCCATCGCCGACGAAACCATGGCCATCGTCGGGCGGGTGTACGAGGAATGCGCCGTGCGCTTCGACTGGCAGCAGGGCGACATCGTCATGCTCGACAACATGCTCGCGGCCCATGCGCGCGATCCGTACGAGGGGCCGCGCAAGATCGTCGTGGCGATGGGCGCGATGTTCGACCGTGCCGCGCTCGAAGGCGCGCCGCAGGTGGCCGCCGATGCGCGCCTGGCCGACGAGCAGGGGGCCTGAACGCAATGAACGCGATGACCGACAGTCTCGAACCCACGTTCCCCCTTTCTCCCGAACAGCGCGCGGTGCCCGCCGGCGCACAGCGCCTGCTCCTGCGAGCCTGCATCGAAGGCCCGCTGGACACGGGGCGCCTGCGCCTCGCCATGGAGCGTGTGCTGCGCGCGCACGGTGCGCTGTGCATGGCCATCCGCCCGGTGCCGGGCTACAGGGGCCTGCGGCAACAGTCTCTCGACGTGGTGCCGCCGCTGAAATGGCAGCTGGCCGACCTCAGCGAGGCGGACGAGGGCGCATTGGACGCCTGGATCGACGCATTCAACGCCGAGCCGCTCGCCACTGAGCGCGGTGAACTCGTCAGCGCCGCCCTTGTGCGCACGGGCGAGACTCGACACATGCTGGCCCTTTCGGTCAACCCGCTGGCGGCGGACAGGGAAAGCCTTCAGAACCTCTTCGGCCAGATCGCCACGGCCTGCTCGGGCGAAGGCGGCTTCGACCCGGCGGAGGTCTTCCAGTACGCGCGCTTCGTCGAATGGCGGCAGGACCTGCTCGAAGGCGACGATGCGGCGCAGGGGCGTGCCTACTGGCAGCGGTTCGTGGCCGACACCTCGGCCCTCCCGCCGCCGCGCCTGCATGAGCGTCTCCATGCTGCGCAGGGACAGGCCTCGCGCCATCGTGTTTCGATTGCTTTGGACGCAGCGCTCGCAGGCCGCGTGGCCGCGTGTGCCGATGCGCTCGGCGCAGAGCCGGAGACCCTGCTGCACGCGGCCTGGTGGCTGCTGCTTGCCAGGTTGAGCGGTACCGGCCGTTTCATCGGCGGCTGGCAGCACGACTGCCGGCGCGACTACGAACCCATGCAAGGCGCGGTCGGCGTGTTCGACAAGGTGCTGCCGGTGGTGGTCGAGGTGGCGCCGGGCGAGTCCTTCGCAGGCTGGACCGTCAGGTTCGACGCCGCGCTGGCGGCGCATGTCGATGCGCAGGAATACTGGTCGGTCGATGCACCGCCCCTCTCGACGCACACCGTCGTCGGCTTTGCCTCGCACGCGGTGACGCCGCCTCACGGCACCGATGCGCGGTGGCGCCTCATCGGGCTGCCCGGACCGATACCCTGTTTCGAACTCGCGCTGCAGGCCGCATGGCAGGCGGAAGGCTCGGTGCTGTCGCTGCACGCCGATGCCGCCCGCTACGGCCGGGCGGTCCTGGAACGCCTGTTGCTGCAGTTCGTCACGCTGCTCGATGCCGTTGCCGCGCAGCCCGATGCGCCGGTTGAGGCGCTGTCGCTGGTCGGGCCGAAAGAACGTGAGTTGTTGCTCGCGCAGGGCTGCGGCGAACGCATCGATGCGGGCATGCAGACCGTGGCCGACCGCATCGCGCATTGGGCGCAGGCCACGCCGGATGCCCCCGCGCTCGAAGCGGGCGGCCAGCGCCTGAGCTACCGCGAACTCGATGCCCGCATCGACCGGCTCGCACACTGGCTCACTGCACAGGGCGTGACGCCCGGTTCCATCGTCGCGCTCAACCTGCCGCGCTCGGTCGAACTGCCGGTGGCGATCTTCGCCGCCTGGCGCGCGGGTGCCGCCTACTTGCCGCTGGAGCCCGAATGGCCCGAGGCGCGCCGTGCAGCCGTGCTCGCGGACGCACAGCCGGCACTCGTGCTCGATGCCGCCATGCTGCCTGCCCTCGACGGCACGAAGGATGCGGCGCCTGCACATCGCATCGCCCTGAAGGACCTGGCGTACGTGCTCTACACCTCCGGTTCCACGGGCAAGCCCAAGGGCGTCGCCATCGAGCAAGGGCATCTGCTGAACTATGTGGCCGCCGCCTCGGCTGCGATGAAACTCGGCAACTGCCGCCGCTGGGCGCTCACCAGTTCGGTAGTCGCCGACCTGGGCAACACGGCGCTTTTCGCCGCCTTCTTCAACGGCGCCTGCCTGGTGGTGGCGGCCGAAGACGAGGTGAAGGACGCAGACGCCTTCGCCCGCTTCATGGCCGACAACGAAATCGACGCGATCAAGATCGTGCCTTCGCACCTGGAGGCGCTGCTCGAATGCGCATCGCCTTGCCTGCCGCGCACGCTGGTGCTGGGCGGAGAGGCCGCGCCGCGCGCGCTTGTCGAGCGCATCGCGCGGCTTGCGCCGCAGTGCGACGTGTACAACCACTACGGTCCGACCGAGACCACGGTCGGCGTGATGGTTCACGCGGTGCCCGCCGCCGGGCAGGTGCCCGAGCAGCTGCCGCTGACGCGGGTGCTCGCGAACAACCGCGTACACGTGCTCGACGGGGCGCTGGCCCTCGTGCCAGCTGGCGCGCTGGGCGAGGTCTACGTCGGTGGCGCGCAGTTGTGCCACGGCTACCTGAACCGTGCGGCGGGCGACGCCTTCGTGGCCGACCCCTTCAACCCGGGCCAGCGCCTGTATCGCACAGGCGACCTGGCGTATGTGCTGGCCGAAGGCGGCATCCGCCTCGCGGGGCGTGCGGACCACCAGGTGAAGATCCACGGCTTCCGCGTGGAGCCGGCCGAGGTCGAGGCGGTGCTGCTGGCGCAACCGGGCGTGCGCCAGGCAGTGGTGCTTGCGGTTCCGGATGCCACAGGTGCGACCACGTTGTCCGCCTTCTTCGTCGCCGATGCGGCGCTCGCGGATGGCCGCGCCTTGCGCGAACGGCTGGCCGCGCTGCTGCCCGCGCACATGGTGCCGGCGACCTTCATGGCCACGGAGGCCTTTGCCCGGCTGCCCAACGGAAAGATCGACCGGCTGGCGCTGTCTGCGATCGCGCCTGCCGCTCGCGCAGACAAGGCCCGCATCGAGCCGCGCGACGCGCTTGAAGCGGTACTCGCCGACGGCATGGCCTCGCTGCTGGGCAGCGGCCCCATCGGCGTGGAAGACGACTTCTTCGAACTCGGCGGGCACTCGCTGCAAGTCATCAAGCTGGTCGCGCGCATCCGCAAGCTGCTTCAGGTCGAGGTGGCGGCGGGGGTGGTGTTCGACCATCCGACGCCGGCGGCGCTGGCGGCCGCGCTGCGCGAAGGCAGCGAGGACGCCGCACAGCTCGAGCAGCGTGCGCAGGCCCACAGGCGGCCCGAAGAACACATGAGCGAGACCGCATGACCCATTCCCTGATTCATCCCACCATCGCCCGCACCGTGTCCGAGGGCGACGCCGTGGCCCTGTCCTATGCGCAGGAGCAGCTGTGCTTTCTGCAGAAGCTCGAACCGGGGCTCACGGCCTACAACCTGCCTCGCGTCTTTCGGCTGGCCGGCCGGCTCGATGCGGGCGCGCTGGAGCGTGCCTTCCAGGCACTGATCGCGCGCCATTCCGTCTTGCGAACCCGCTTCTTCGAACAGGACGGTGTGCCGAAGCAGAGCGTGCAGGCCAATGCGCCGTTCGCGGTGGAGCGCATCGACCTGTCGGGCCTGGACGTCGAAGCGCAGAAGGCACCGCTGGACGAGGCCGTGCGACGCACGGCCGGGCATGTGTTCGACCTGGGCGTGGCGCCCGCGATGGTCGCGTGCCTCGTGAAGCTGGGAGATGAACGGCATGTGCTTGCCGTCTGCTTGCACCACATCGTGTCCGACGCCTGGTCGAACCCGATCCTCGCGCGCGATCTGGCCGAGGCCTACCGCCTTGCCTTGCACAGCGCCGGCCCGGTCAGGCTGCCGCCGCTTGCCGTGCAGTACGCCGACTATGCGGTGTGGCAGCGCGCGAATGTAGAGGGCGGCGCGCTGGAGCGCCAGCTTGCGCACTGGAACCGGCATCTGGGTCCGGAGGTTCCGGTGCTCGACCTGCCGACCGACCGAGCGCGGCCCTCGCGCAAGAGCTTCGCTGGAACCGCGCTCGGCTTCGATGTGCCGCCAGCGCTCGCGCTCGCCGTGCAGAAGTTCTGCCGCGCCGAGAAATGCACGCCTTTCGTCGCCTTGTTCGCGGCATGGCAGGTGCTGCTTGCCCGTTCCAGCGGCCAGAACGACTTTACCGTCGGCGTGCCCAACGCCGGACGCCAGCACGAGGAAGTGAGCGAGCTGCTCGGCTTCTTCGTGACCACCCAGGTGTTCCGCGCGCGGCTGTCGCCGCGCCAGAGCCTGCGCGAGATCTGCCGGCAGGTGCGCGCCGACGCGCTGGCGGCGCTCGACAATGCCGAGCTGCCCTTCGAGGTGCTGCTCGCGAGCCGCACGGACCGGCGCGACCCGGCGCGCAGCCCGCTGTTCCAGGTGATGTTCGGCGTGCAGATGGCTGGCGAGACGGTGGCATTCGATCTCGAGGGCGTGCGCGCCGAAATCGAGGAGTTCGACGACGCGGGTGCCAAATTCGACCTGTCGCTCGACTTCTATGTCGACGCGCGGGGCGTTCGCGGCCGCCTCGAATACAACACCGACCTGTTCGAGGAAAGCACCGCGCGACGTCTGGTGGCGCGCTATCTGCGGGTGCTTGAAGCCCTCGCGACCGAGCCTGACAGCGTGCTCGCCAACCTCGTGCTGACCAGCGAGGGCGAGCAAGCGCAACTGATGCGTCAGAGCGAGAACCTGCCGCATCGCGCCTGCGCCGATCCCGTGCACCGCCTGATCGGCCAGCAGGCCAGGCGCACGCCGGAAGCGGTGGCGCTGGTGTTCGGGCATGTGTCGCTGAGCTACGCGCAGCTCGAAGCACGCGCGAACCGCCTGGCGCACCGCCTGATCGCGCTCGGCGTGCGGCCCGACACGAAAGTGGGCATTGCCACGGAACGCAGCGTGGAGATGGTGGTGGGGCTGCTGGCGATCCTGAAGGCCGGTGGCGCCTACGTGCCCATCGACCCCGAGTACCCGCAAGACCGCATCATCTACATGCTTGAGGACAGCGGCGTCTCGTTGCTGCTCACCCAGAGCCACATCGCGCGTGCGATCCCGGTGCGCGAGGACGTGCAGACGATCGAACTGGACTTGCTGGACCTGGAGACGGGTCCGAGCGTCGACCCCGACGTGCCCCTGCACGGCGAACACCTGGCCTATGTGATCTACACCTCCGGCTCCACCGGCCGGCCCAAGGGGGCGGCCAACCGCCACCGCTCGCTATACAACCGCCTGGCCTGGATGCAGGATGAGTATTCGCTCGATGAGACGGATACGGTGTTGCAGAAGACGCCCTTCAGCTTCGACGTGTCGGTGTGGGAGTTCTTCTGGCCGCTGATGCAGGGCGCACGTCTGGTGGTCGCGCAGCCGGGCGATCACCGCGAGCCGGGCAGGCTGGTCGAGCTCATCCGCCGCCACTGCGTCACCACCATCCACTTCGTGCCCTCGATGCTGCAGGCCTTCGTGGCCCATGAAGGCATCGAGGCCTGCACGAGCCTCAAGCGCATCGTGTGCAGCGGCGAGGCACTGCCCGCCGAGGCGCAGGCCAGGGTGTTCGAGCGCCTGCCGGGCGCGGGCCTGTACAACCTCTATGGCCCGACCGAAGCGGCCATCGACGTGACGCACTGGACCTGCCAGGCGGACGGGCGCAACCACGTGGCCATCGGACGTCCGATCGCGGGCACGAAGACCTACGTGCTGGACGCGGGCCTGAACCTCGTGCCGCAGGGCGTGGGTGGGGAGCTGTACCTGGGCGGTATCGGGCTGGCGCGCGGCTATCTGGACAAGAGCGCTCTCACGTCGGAGCGCTTCGTGGCCGATCCGTTCGGCGACACGGGCGAGCGGCTGTACCGCACCGGCGACCTGGTGCGCTGGCGCGAGGACGGCCAACTGGAGTACCTGGGGCGCATCGACCACCAGGTGAAGATCCGGGGCTTCCGCATCGAGCTGGGCGAGATCGAGGCGCAGTTGCTGGTGCAGCCCGAGGTGCGCGAGGCGGTGGTCATCGCCGACGACGGTCCCGGGGGCGCACGGCTGGTGGGGTATGTGTCGTTGAAGGCGAATCAGCCTCTGGAGCCGGCGCAGCTGAAGACGCGTCTGGCCACGGTGCTGCCCGACTACATGATCCCTTCGGCATTGGTGATGCTCGATGCACTGCCGCTGAACGCCAACGGCAAGATCGACCGCAAGGCGTTGCCTCGACCCGAGCGGCCGCTGAGCGGCTTGCACGAGGTACCCGCCGAGGGCGTCGAACAGGTTCTGGCCGGCATCTGGGCTGCGGTGCTCCGCGTGGCATCGGTCGGGCGGCACGACAACTTCTTCGAACTCGGCGGCGATTCCATCCTCAGCCTGCAGATCGTCTCCCGGCTTCGCGCGGCCGGATGGAAGCTGACGCCACGGCAGATGTTCGACCGGCAGACCATCGCCGAACTCGCGGAGGTGGCCGAGCCCGAGGATGCGGTGACAGCGCAGGCGGGAGTCGGGGGCACGGTCGAGGGCATGGTGCCGCTGCTGCCGTTCCAGGCCGAGTTCTTCGAGACCGGGATGCCAAGGCGCAATCACTGGAACCAGGCCCTGCTGCTGCACAGCCGCGAGCCACTGGACCTGCCCGCGCTCGAAAGCGCCCTGGTGGCTGTGATGGAACACCACGACGCCTTCAGGCTGCGCTTCGGCCAGGACGCCGACGGCGTATGGCGCCAGGCCTGCGAACCGCTGCCTGAAAACTGGCATCAGGGCCTGCTGTGGGTAAGCCAGTCCAAGGATGCGGCCGGGGTCGAGGCCCTGTGCGACGAGGCTCAGCGCAGCCTGGACCTGGAGCAGGGTCCGCTGCTGCGGCCGCTGGCGATCAAGCTGGCCGACGGCAGCTGGCGCCTGTTGCTCGCAATCCATCATCTCGTCATCGACGGCGTGTCGTGGCGCATCCTGCTGGAGGACCTGGGGCACGCCTATGCAAGGCTGCGCGCAGGCGAGCCTGTTGTGCTGCCCGCCAAGACCGGCAGCGTCAAGGATTGGGCGCTGGCACTGCAGGCCCATGCCGCCGCGCACGGTGACGAGGAACTCGCTTTCTGGCGCCCGCTGACCCGGGCATCCGCGGAGCTGCCCTGCGAGCATCCGGAAGGCGCGAACACGCAGGCCGAGCGCGTCAGCGTCGAACTGCGCCTCGACCGCGCCAGGACGCACGCGCTGCTCAAGAAGGTGCCGGCGGCCTACCGCACGCAGGTCAACGACGTGTTGCTCACGGCCCTTGGCCGGGCGCTGTGCGCCTGGAGCGGCCACGAGCGGCTGCTGGTCATGCTGGAAGGACACGGGCGCGAAGATCTGCTGCCCGCAGGCGTCGATCTCTCGCGCACCACCGGGTGGTTCACCAGCCTGTTCCCGGTGCTGCTCGACCCGTCGGGCTCACCGGTCGATGCGCTCAAGCGCATCAAGGAAAGCCTGCGAAACATTCCCGCCAAAGGGCTCGGCCATGGCGCGCTGAAGCACCTGGGCAGCGAAGCCCAGCGGCAGGTACTGCGCGCGCTGCCCAGTCCGCAACTCGTCTTCAACTACCTCGGACAAGTCGACAGCGGCTTCGACGCGCAAGCGCCCTGGCGGCTGGCCGACGAGAATCCGGGCGCGGCGATCCACGAAGCCGCGCCGCTGATGCATGAGTTCATCGTCAACGGGCAGGTGCTCGAGGGCGAGCTGAGCCTCACGGTGAGCTACAGCCATGCCCGCCACGAACGGCAGACGGTGCAGGCATGGGTGCGGCGCTTCGAGGAAGAACTCGATGCGCTGATCGCACATTGCGCCGCCGGCGCACGCGGCGTGACACCGTCGGACTTTCCGCTGGCCGGTCTCGGCCAGGCGGAGCTCGACGCCCTGCCGGTGCCGGTCGCCGCGCTGGAAGACCTCTACCCGCTGTCGCCCATGCAACAGGGCATGCTGTTCCATGGCCTGCTCGAGCCGCATGACGGCAGCTACGTCAACCAGCTGGCCGTGGATGTGGAGCACCTGGACCCGATGCGCCTGCGCGCCGCATGGGATGCAGCACTGCAGCGCAGCGCCATCCTGCGCAGCGGCTTCCTGGTGCACGGCGACACACCCCTGCAATGGGTCGCCGCGAGCGCCGCGATGCCCTGGATCGAGCAGGACCTGCGCGACAGCGCCGACCCCGGCGCCGCGGTGGAGGCGCTGGCCCGCGAACAGCAGGCACAAGGATTCGACCTGGACCGCCCGCCGCTGATGCGCATGCTGCTTGCGCGTATCGGCGAACGACGCCATCGGCTGATCTGGACGCACCACCATCTGCTGCTGGACGGCTGGAGTGCCGCGCAGTTGATGGCCGAAGTGCTGCGCCGCTACGACGGACAGCCGCCGGTGCCGACGCCCGGCCGCTACCGCGACTACATCGCCTGGATGGCGGCGCGCGACCCGCAGGCCGGCGAACGCTACTGGCGCACGGTCATGGGCACGCTGGAAGCGCCGACGCGGTTGTTCTCCGCGTTGCGCCCGCCAGTCCAGCCAGGCACGGGGAAAGCACGCCACCGCAGCGTGCTGGATGTTTCCGGGACGGCGCGCCTGCAGCAGGTCGCGCGGCGCGAGCGCGTGACCTTCAACACCCTCCTGCAGGCGGGCTGGGCGCTGCTGCTGGGGCGACACACGGGGCAGGACACGGTCGTGTTCGGCGCCACCGCCGCCACGCGGCCGGCCGAGTTGCGCGGTGCCGAGCAGATGCTGGGGCTGTTCATCAACACACTGCCGGTGGTCGTGCCGCTGCGGCCCGGGCAGCGAGTGGGCGAGTGGCTGCGCGCGCTGCAGGCCAGCCAGGTGGCGGCGCGCGAACACGAGCACACGCCGCTGCACGAGATCCAGGCCTGGGCCGGCGGCGCGGGTCAGGGACTGTTTGACAGCCTGCTCGTCTTCGAGAACTACCCGGTGGACCAGGTGTTGCGAGAGTCGGCACCGGGCGGCTTGGTGTTCTCGGCGGTGCGCACGCAGGCGGATACCTCCTATCCGTTGAGCTTGCTGATCCACCAGGGCAACACGCTGGAGCTGGACTGGCTCTATGCGCAGGAACTGTGCGACGAGGCCGTCATCGTGCGTCTGGCGGCCCAATTGCAAGCTCTGTTGCTCGCCCTGGCAGAAGACAGCGAGAAGCCGCTTGCGCAGCTGACGCTGGCCGATGCGCGGGAGCAGGCGCTTCTTGCGCGCTTCGAGCGAGGCGACTTCGCGGCGAGCGCGCCCGAGCCCGTGCACCGGCTGGTCGAGCGGCAGGCGCGGGCGACACCTGATGCGCCTGCACTGGTCGTCGGCGAACGCCAGCTCAGCCACGCTGAGCTCGACCGGCTCGCCAATCGTTGGGCCCATCGCCTGATCCGGCTCGGCGTGCGGCCCGAGGATCGCGTGGCGATCGCGGTCGACCGTTCCGTCGAGACCGTGGTGGGTCTGCTGGCGGTGCTGAAGGCCGGCGCAGCCTATGTGCCGCTGGACCCGGCCTTCCCGGCCGAACGCCTCGCCTACATGGTGGAGGACAGCGGCGTGGCCTGGGTGCTCACGCGCGATGTGCTCGCGCAAAGGATGCCGTCGCGGCCCGGCGTGCGCCTGCTGTCCTTCGACGCCGCCGATGTGAGCGACGAAGCTGAAGACGCCCCGATGGTGCCGATCCATGGCGACCATCTGGCGTATGTGCTTTACACCTCCGGGTCCACCGGCCGCCCCAAGGGCGTCGCGATGCGGCATGGTGCAGTCGCGCGACTGATCGCATGGCAGCTGGCGAGCGCGCCGGCCGCGCGCCGCACGCTGCTGTACGCATCGCCGTGCTTCGACGTCGCCTTCCAGGAGATGATCAGCGGCCTGGCGTCGGGCGGCTGCCTCGTGCAGAGCGCTGAAGCGCAACGGCTCGATCTGGTCGAACTCGAGACGCTGATGCGAGAGCAGGCGGTGGAGCGCGTGTTCCTGACCTTTTCCGTGCTGCAGCATCTGGCCGAGTCTTCGCTGGCCCAGGACACGCGGCTGCCGGCGCTGCGGGAAATCATCACGGCCGGCGAACAGCTCAAGCTCACGCCGGCCCTGATCGCGTGGCTGCAGCGCGAGCCGCAATGCCGGCTCCTCAACCAGTACGGCCCCACCGAGACCCATGTGGTCAGCGAGTTCGGCGTCGAACTCGCCGGTGGCGAAGGGCTGCCGCCCATCGGGCGGCCGGCCTCCAGCGCGCGCCTTCTGGTACTGGACAGCTGCCTGCGGAAAGCCACCGTGGGCGTTGCCGGCGAACTGTATGTCGGCGACGAAGTGCTTGCGCGCGGCTACCTGAACCGCGCGGGCCTGACGGCGCAGCGCTTCATCGCCGACCCGTTCGAAGAGGGTGGCGGCCGGC
>NZ_JARVTD010000021.1:0-56590 GCF_030208835.1 Variovorax sp. efr-133-TYG-130
TCGAATCGGCTTTCTCCCTCCCCTTCCGGGGGAGGGCAGGGGTGGGGGCAAGCGGCGTACCCAATGGGCGCTCTGCCCGCCCCCATCCCAGCCTTCCCCCAGAGGGGGAAGGAGCAAGACAACTCGAATCGGCCGGGCCGGCGCGGGAGCGGCAGTGACACCGCGCAGCGCGCATTCGTATTTCTCCCTCCCCCTCTGGGGGAGGGCAGGGGTGGGGGCAAGCGGTGTATCCAACGAGCGCTCTGCCCGCCCCCATCCCAGCCTTCCCCCAGAGGGGGAAGGAGCAAGGCAACTGCGCTGGCTGCAGGCACTGCTGGTGCTTTGGCTGCTCCTCTGCGGCAGCCTCGCATTCGCCACCCAGCGCGCCTTGCTCGTCGGCGTCTCCGAACTCGTCAACCAGCCGCAGGCCCTGTGGCTGCAGGCGCCGCGCAACGACGTGATGCTCATGCGCGACGCGCTGCTCAGGCAGGGCTTCGGCGCGGCCGACATCACCGTGCTGGCAGACGGCGTGAGCGGTGCTGCCTTGCCCGACTCGCAGGCCATTCACGATGCGCTCGCGCGGCTGCTCGCGCAGTCGAGGAGCGGCGACTTTGTGTTGCTGTATTTCTCCGGCCACGGCACCCGCCTGCGCGACGTGGCCAAGCGCTACCAGGAGCCCGACGGCCTGTCCGAGAACTTCCTCGCGCGCGACGTGCGCGGCACGCTCGGCAGCGACAGCACGCTGACCGGCGACCTGCGCGACGCCGACTTCGACGGCTGGATCCAGGCCTTCCTCGCGAAGAACGTCTTCATCGCCTCGGTGTTCGACACCTGCGCCGCCAACTCGATGACGCGCGGCACCGCCGATGCGCCGGCCACGGCCGAAGGCCCGGCCGACGACGAGGTGCGCTGGCGCGGCCTGCGCGCGACGCAGCTTGCGGGGGGCAATGCGCCCGTGCGCTCCGGCATGGCCGCACCCGCTCCGGCCGACGCCGTGCCGCGTGCCCGCTATGTCGCCTTCTTCGCGTCCGAGAGCCACCAGATCACGCCCGAACTGCGCCTGCCCCGCAAGGCACGCAACGCGCGCGATTCGCGCGACGCCCGGCCGCAGGGCCTGCTGACCTGGGCCGTGGTGGAGGCGCTGTCGCGCAAGCCCGCCACCTGGCGCGAACTGTTCGACGGCGTGCTCGCGCTCTATCCACCGGTCATCGATGAACTCGCGCAGCGCTTTCCCACGCGCGAGCTGCCGTCGCCGGTGGCCGAAGGCAACCTCGATGCGCCGCTGTTCGCCAACAGCGGCGCGCCCGCATCCACGCGGCCCGTGTGGCGCGCGCAGCGCACCGGCGACAGCCTGGCCCTGAAGGCGGGCCTGCTCGACGGCCTCGTGCCGCAGCAGGAGGTGCGTGTGCTCGCGGCGCTCGAGGACGGCACCGTGCGAGCCGCGCCGGCGACGCTTGCGCAGGTCGCGCCCGGCGTCGCGGGCCTTGCCGTGCCCTCGGCGCTGAAGGATGTGTCGGGCGCGGCCTTCTGGAGCGTCACGCCGGTCGGCGAACCGGCCGCGACCGCCCTGCGCGTGCGCGCCGACAAGCCCTTGCCCGCCGGCCTGAGCCTGGACTACCCCGCCGCGATCCGCCCGGCCGACGATGCTTCGCCCGCCGACGTGCGCTGGACCGACCTCGGCCCTTCCGGCCAACGCATCGAACTGCTGGCACCGCTGTTCGGCGCCACGCTCTCCACCGTCGTGCTGCCCGACACCGCCGCGCTGCGCCGCCGCCTGCAGTCGCTGGCGCAGCTCAAGTGGCTTGCCCGGCTGCAGGACTACGGCAAGGACGGCCGGCTCGACGGCTTCGACGCCGCGCTCGAAATCTGGAGCGGCGACCGGCTGCTGCGCAGCGCTTCCGTTGACGAGACCTCGGGTGCGCTGCCCGCGCTGCGCCCCGGCGAGCGCCTGCGGCTGAACGTGCGCAACACCAGCGGCCGTTCGATCGACCTGGTCGTCGCCGGCATCGACGGCCGCGGCAACCTGCAGCCGGTGTACCCCGACGCCTCGGGCGAGACCAACCGCTTCAAGCGCGGCACGCCGGAGCAACCCTCGGCCCGCCGCTTCGATCTGCCCTGGCTCGATGCGCCGGGCGACGCGCGCCTGCTCGTCATGGCCGTGCCCGCCGCGCCCTACAGCGCGCCGCGCCTGTTCGGCGTGGCGTCGGCGCAGGCGGAACTGTCGGAAGTGCGCGTGCGCGGCGGCCAGCCGCCGGCCGGCACCGGTGATCGCGAGCGGCAGGTGTTCGCGGCCCTGCTGCGCAGGAACGGCGGCGCGCCCGCCGACGGAGCCCGGCCGTGACGCCGGTTCGAATTTTTTTCCAAATCACCCGGAGGTGACATGGCATTTGCAGAAGACGGCTCCTGGAGCCCTGAAGACGCCCGGCGGTTCTACGAACTGATCGGCACCGGCTCGGCCGACACCGACCTGGTCATGATGATCGAGAACAAGGGCGCGGCGGTCGAGGGCGAACTCGAGCGCGCCTTCGACGACGGCAAGGCGCGGCTGAACATCGGCGGCTACTACTGGTCGGTGCAGGTGCCCGAGTCCTCGGCGCAGAACCAGGTGGTGCCCAACAACCTGATCGTCGCGCGCCGCAGCGACGCGGCCACCGCCACCATCGCGAGCCTGCTGCGCGCGCAGGAGAAAGACCTGAAGGTCGTCATCAGCGTCTTCAAGTCCGGCGGCGACCAGCGTTCGACCGAGGCGCAGGCCACCTTCGAACTGGCGCTGGAGAACGCGCGCATCTGCCGGCTGGTGCTCAACTCCGGCGCGCAGTGGGGCGTGCCGTCGGAGCTGATCTCCATCAGCTACCGCACGGCCAAGGTCAAGTCGGCGCCGCAGAAGACCACCGGCGCGCGCGGCGCGGTGCGCGAATGCCAGTTCACGCGCGCCTGAGCGCGCACACGCCACAGGAGCCGCATACATGACGACCGCCGCCGAACTCATCAAGGCCGCAGACCCCGCGGCCGCCCTCAAGGCCCTGAGCGACGACGTGCGCGCCAGGCCCGCCGACAGCAAGCACCGCGTGTTCATGGCGCAGCTGCTGTGCGTGCTGGGCCAGTGGGAGCGCGCGCTGAACCAGCTCACCGTGGCCGCCGAACTCGACGCGCTGGCCGTGCCCATGAAGCAGGTCTACGGCGACGCCGTGCGCTGCGAGGGCCTGCGCGCCGACGTGTTCGCGGGCAAGCGCACGCCGATGATCTTCGGCCAGCCCGACGAATGGCTGGCGTTGCTCATCGAGTCGCTGCTGCGGCAGGGCCGCGGCGAAAGCGATCTGGCCGAGGACCTGCGCCAGCGCGCCTTCGACGGCGCGCCGGCCATCGGCGGCACCATCGACGGCACGCCCTTCGAATGGCTGGCCGACGCCGACATGCGACTGGGCCCGGTGCTCGAGGCCTTCGTCAACGGCAAGTACTACTGGGTTCCGTATGCGCGCCTTGCGCACATCAGGATCGAGCCGCCGGAGGACCTGCGCGACTGCGTATGGATGCCCGCGCACCTGCAGTTCGAGAACGGCGGCGAAACGCTCGCGCTGATTCCCACGCGCTACGAAGGCACCGAGAAGACCGAGGACGGCGAGCTGCTTCTCGCGCGCAAGACCGAGTGGCGCGAACTGCGGCCCGAGGTGTGGGCCGGCCACGGCCAGCGCGTGCTGGGCAGCAGCGACGGCAGCGAGCGTGCGCTGATGGACGTGCGCGAAATCCTCTTCACGCCGGCTGCCGGACAAGGCGACGCCGATGGCTGAGCTCACCGCGCAGGAGCGGCTGCAGCCCTCGCTGCTCGACCGCCTCGTCGACCATGCGCCCGACGAGAAGAAGGAGAGCGACGAGAAGCGCACCCTCACCAAGCAGGCGCTGCGGCAGGCCGTGCTGCGCGACCTGGGCTGGCTCTTCAACGCCACCGGCTACGGCCTCTCGATGGACGACAGGCAGTACCCGAACGCGGCACGCTCGGTCATCAATTACGGATTGCCTATGCTGTCTGGCCAGTTCACCTCGTCGGTGCAGCGTGTCAGCATGGAACAGGCTTTGAAGAACGCAATCCTGCAGTTCGAGCCGCGCATTTTGTCCCGCACTCTCGAAGTTGAACTCGTCATGGAAGGCCCGGCACTGGACTCCCACAACAGCATCGGCCTGCAGATACGCGGCATGCTGTGGGCACAGCCCGTACCGCTGGAGTTCCTGATGCGAAGCCGCGTTGACCTGGAAGAGGGCCGCATCGAGATCGTGGACATGGCGCAGAAACTATGAGCCCCCCGGCTTTTCACTTCGCTGCGCTGCGTGTAATTCGCCACCCCCCGAGGGGGAGGCGCGGCTCGCCTTGGGGCGGCCCGGCGGCGGCCGCCTTCCCGGAGTAGCGCACATGGACCCTCGGCTGCTGAGCCTGTACGAACAGGAGCTGCGCTACTTCCGCGAGAGCGCCTCGGAGTTCGCGCGCGCATTCCCGAAGATCGCGCACCGCCTGGGCATCGAGGGGCAGGAGGTGGCCGACCCGTACGTGGAGCGGCTCATCGAGGCCACCGCATTCCTGTCGGCGCGCGTGGGGCTGAAGCTCGATGCCGAGTACCCGCGCTTCACCGGCCACCTGCTCGACATCGTCTATCCGCACTTTCTTGCGCCCACGCCGGCGATGGTGGTCGTGTCTTTCGTTCCCGACCCGGACGATGCGAACCTTGCGAACGGGCCCACATTGCCGCGCGGCAGCGGGCTGCGTGCGCGGCAGGCCGTGGGGCAGAACACGCACTGCGAGTTCCGCACCGCGAGCGCGCTGCGCGTGTGGCCGGTGGAGGTGCAGCGTGCGCAGTACTTCACCTATGCGCCCGACCTGCCGCTGAACACGCATCCGCAGTCGCGCGCCATTCGCGGCGGCCTGCGCATCGCGCTGCATGCGACGGCGGGGCTCCGCTTCGACCAGATCGCGCTCGACGAACTGGTGCTGCATTTCAGCGGCGCGGAAGACGTGGCCTGGCAACTGCACGAATGCGCGCTGGGCCAGCCGGCGGGCGTGCTGGTGCGGCCGCTGTCGCCGTCCGGTGCGTTGCAGGGCACGGCGCACAGCCTGCCGGCCAGCGCCATCGGCGCGGTCGGCTTCGAGGAAGACGAGGCACTGCTGCCCGTCACGGCCACCGGCTTTTCGGGTTTTCGGTTGCTGCAGGAGTACTTTGCGTTTCCGCAGCGCTTCCAGTTCGCGCGCATCGGCGGCCTGAAGGACGTGCTGGCCGCGATGCCGGTGGCCGACGTGGAGATCGTGCTGCTGTTCTCGCGCGGCGATGCGGCGCTCGAGAAGCTGGTGAGTGCCGACAACGTGCAGCTGCACTGCGTGCCCGCCATCAACCTGTTCACCAAGCGGCTCGACCGCGTGGCCCTGAACGAGGGCGTGAGCCAGTTCCACCTGGTGCCCGACCGCACGCGGCCGCAGGACTTCGAGGTGCACACCGTCACCGAAGTCATCGGCCACGGCGCGCCCGGCGCCGAAGCCGTGGCGGCCGAGCAGCCTTTCAGGCCGTTCTACTCGGCCTTCCACGGCAGCCGCCTCAGCCACCCCGCCTACTTCACGACCACGCGCGAGCCGCGCATGCTGTCGGTGCGGCAGCGCACCGAAGGCAACCGCAGCAGCCACATCGGCTCCGAGGTCTACATGCAGATCGTCGATCCGCAGCAGGCGCCGTACTCGGCCGCGCTGCGCCAGCTCGCGGTGACGGCGCTGTGCACCAACCGCGACCTGCCCCTGCTGATGCCGCTGGGCCGCGACAACGACTTCGACTGCGTCGATTCATTCCCCGTGCAGCGCGTGCGCATGGTGCGCGGACCCTCGCGGCCGGTGTCGCCGGTGGTGAGCCAGGGGCTGGGCTGGCGCGTGGTCGACCACCTTGCGATCAACTACCTGTCGCTGTCCGACAGCACGCCCGAGCAGGGCGCCGCCGCGCTGCGCGAAACGCTGATGCTCTATGCGGTGCATGCCGACGAGATGCGCCAGGGCCAGGTGCGCGGGCTGCTGTCGGTGAAGAGCAAGCCGGTGGCACGGCGCCTGCCGCTGAAGGGCCCGATCGCCTTCGGCCGCGGGCTGGAGGTGACGCTCGAGGTCGACAAGGACGCCTTCCACGGCCACAGCGTGTTCCTGTTCGGCGCCGTGCTCGCGCGCTTTCTGGCGCGCCATGTGGAGGTCAATCATTTCGTCGAGACCGTGCTGCGCATTGCGGGCAAGGGCGAGACCATGCGCTGGAGGCCGCTGTGCGGGACGCGACAGATCCTGTGAGCACGCGCGTCGATGCCGCGCTGCGCGAGTGGTCGGCCGAGCCGTGGGCCTTCGATTACTTTGCCGTGATGCGCCGGCTGGAATCGGTCGCCAGGACCACGCCGCGCTGGGGCCGCGCACTGCTGCCCGGCGCGGAGCCGGTGCGCGTGGGGCAGGAGCCGTCGCTGTCGTTCGCGCCGGCGAGCTTCAGCCGCTTCGAGCCCGCGACCGCGCATTCGCCGCCGCGCCTGCGCCAGCAGTTCTTCGGCTACATCGGGCCCAACGGGCCGCTGCCGGTGCACCTGAGCGACTTCATCCGCGAACGCAGCCTGAATCACGGCGACCCGACGTGGCTGGCGTTTCTCGACAGCTTTTCGCACCGCTTCTCGCTGCACTTCTATCGCGCATGGGCGCAGTCGCGGCCCGCCGTGGCGCTGGACCGCCCGGGCGAAGACCGCTTCCGGCTGCAGGTGGGCGCGCTGGTCGGCATCGGCACGCCGGGGCGCGTGGGGCGCGACGAGATTCACGACGACGCGCGGCTGCACTTCTCGGGCTGGCTCGCGCGGCGCGTGCACAACGTGGAGAGCGTGGAGTCGGTGCTGTGCAGCTACTTCGGCGTGCCGGTGAAGCTGGAGCGCTGGGTCGGCCACTGGATGAGCCTGCCGGCCGGAGAACTCACGCGGCTGGGGCAGGGCGAGAGCTCGCGCTCGATGGGCATGGGCGCGATGCTGGGCACCCGCGCGTGGGACCGGCAGCATCGCGTGCGCCTGCACCTGGGCCCGCTCACGCTGGCGCAGTACCGCATGTTCCTGCCGACCGGCGATGCACGGCCGGTGCTGCAGCGCTGGATGCAGCAACTGCTCGGCGACGAGCTCGAGTGGGACGCCGAACTGGTGCTCGAGAAGCAGCAGGTGCCACCCACGCGGCTGGGCGGCGCCAAGGGCAACAGCCCGCGCCTGGGCTGGGTGTCGTGGCTCGGGCAGTCGGCCCGTTCAAGGAATGCGGCGGACGTGCGCATCGGCAGCAGCCAGCGCGTCTTTCAATAAACCCATCTTCATTCGTTCAGAAGAGATACGGAGTTCCCCATGAGTGAAATCAGCCGCACCGCGCTTTTCGGCAAGCTCAATTCGCTGGCCTACAAGGCCATCGAAGGCGCCACCGTGTTCTGCAAGATGCGCGGCAACCCGTACGTGGAGCTGGAGCACTGGTTCGCGCAGCTGCTGCAGGCGCAGGACTCCGACCTGCACCGCGTGATCCAGCACTACGGCCTGGACGTGTCGGTCATCGCCAAGGACATGACAGCCGCGCTCGACCGCCTGCCGCGCGGCGCCACCGCCATCAGCGATTTCTCCCCGCACATCGAGAACGCCATCGAGCGCGCGTGGACCTATGCCACCCTGCAGTTCGGCGAGGCGCAGGTGCGCACCGGCTACCTGCTGGTGGGCATGCTCAAGACGCAGAGCCTGCGCAATCCGCTGTTCGGCCTGTCGAAGCAGTTCGAGAAAGTGAAGGTCGAGGACCTGGCCGACAACTTCGCGAAGATCTGCGACGCATCGCCCGAGGCGCAGATGCGCGCGCAGGACGGCACCGGCATGGGCAGCGGCGCGCCGGGCGAAGATTCCGGCGCGATGGCGCCGGCCGCCATGGGCAAGGGCGACGCGCTGAAGAAGTTCGCGGTCGACCTCACCGAGAAGGCCAAGAAGGGCGAGATGGACCCGGTGACGGGCCGCGACGAAGAGATCCGCCAGATCGTCGACATCCTCATGCGCCGGCGCCAGAACAACCCGCTGCTCACCGGCGAGGCCGGCGTGGGCAAGACGGCGGTGGTCGAAGGCTTCGCGCAGCGGCTGGCGCGCGGCGACGTGCCGCCGCAGCTGAAGGACGTGAAGCTGCTCACGCTCGACATCGGCCTGCTGCAGGCCGGCGCGAGCATGAAGGGCGAGTTCGAGCAGCGGCTGCGCCAGGTGATCGACGAGGTGCAGAGCTCGCCCACGCCCATCATCCTGTTCATCGACGAGATCCACACGCTGGTGGGTGCCGGCGGCGCAGCCGGCACCGGCGATGCGGCCAACCTGCTGAAGCCCGCACTGGCGCGCGGCAACCTGCGCACCATCGGCGCCACCACCTGGGCCGAGTACAAGAAGTACATCGAGAAAGACCCGGCACTCACGCGGCGCTTCCAGGTGGTGCAGGTGCCCGAGCCCGACGAGACCAAGGCCATCTTCATGTTGCGCGGCGTGGCCAGCGTGCTGGAGAAGCACCATCGCGTGCAGCTGCTCGACGAAGCCATCGAGGCGGCGGTGAAGCTGAGCCACCGCTACATTCCCGCGCGCCAGTTGCCCGACAAGGCCGTGAGCCTGCTCGACACCGCCTGCGCGCGCGTGGCGGTGTCGCAGCACGCGACGCCGCCCGAGGTGGAAGACTGCATGCGCCGCATCGAGGGGCTCACGGTCGAGCAGGAGATCATCGGCCGCGAAGAGGCCATCGGCATCGATGTGACGAAGCGGGCGGCGCAGGTTGCCGCGCTGCTGGCCGAGTCGAAGGTGCAGCTCGATGCGCTGAACGCGCGCTGGCAGGAGGAGAAGGGGCTGGTCGATCGGCTGCTGGAGTTGCGTGCGAAGCTGCGGGCGGGCAACAAGCCGGTGGATGCGCCGGGCGCCGGGGGCGAAGACCGGGCTGCGCTGCTGGCGGAGCTGCACGAACTGCAAGCCAGGATTCAGGCGGTGCAGGGCGAGTCGCCGCTCATCCTGCCTTCGGTCGACGAACAGGCCGTGGCCTCGGTCGTGGCCGACTGGACCGGCATTCCCGTCGGCCGCATGGTCAAGAACGAAGTCGAGGCGGTGCTCAAGCTCGCCGACACGCTCAACCAGCGCGTGATCGGCCAGAAGCACGGGCTGGAGATGATTGCGCGCCGCATCCAGACCTCGCGCGCGCGGCTGGACAACCCGCAGAAGCCCATCGGCGTGTTCATGCTCTGCGGCACCTCCGGCGTGGGCAAGACCGAGACCGCGCTGGCGCTGGCCGAGGCGCTGTACGGCGGCGAGCAGAACATCATCACCATCAACATGAGCGAGTTCCAGGAGGCGCACACCGTCTCCACGCTCAAGGGCGCGCCGCCGGGCTACGTGGGCTACGGCGAGGGCGGCATCCTGACCGAGGCGGTGCGCCGCCGGCCCTACAGCGTGGTGCTGCTCGACGAGGTGGAGAAGGCCCACCCCGACGTGCACGAGATCTTCTTCCAGGTGTTCGACAAGGGCTGGATGGAAGACGGCGAGGGCCGCATGATCGATTTCAAGAACACCATCATCCTGCTGACCACCAACGCGGGCAGCGAGCTGGTGATGAGCATGTGCCGCGACCCGGAACTGCTGCCCGATTCCAACGCGCTGGCCGATGCGCTGAAGGCGCCGCTGATGAAGGTGTTTCCGCCCGCGCTGCTGGGGCGCATCGTCACCATTCCCTATTACCCGCTCTCGCCGGAAATGATGAAGAAGATCGTGCGGCTGCAGCTGGGCCGGATCAAGAAGCGCGTGGAAGCCAACCACGGCGTGCCTTTCGACTACAGCGACGCGGTGGTCGACCAGGTGGTGGCGCGTTGCCAGGACCCGGAGTCGGGCGGGCGGGTGATCGACGCGATCCTCACCAACACCGTTCTGCCAACGATCTCTGTCGAGTACCTGCAGCGGCTGGCTTCGGGTGGCGAGATCCGGCGGGTGGCGCTGGATGTGAAGGACGCTGACTTCACTTATGCCTTTGACTGAAATGACTATCTGCTTTTCGGCTTCGGGTGTTGGTTGTTCGGGGCGCGCTCACGCCGGCGGGGTGCCTTGCTCCGCGAATGTCCTCCGGCCTGCGGCCTCCCCCTTTATTTTGCTGCGCAAGGCACCCCGCCGGCGTGAGCGTTGTTCAGAGCACTGGTTGATCGAACGACACAACGGCAGCGCTCGTTGTGCACAGGGCGCCGGGTGCTCCCCGCAGCGAAATAAAGGAGGAGGGCGAAGCCCGGGGGACATTCGCGGAGGGGAGTACCCGGTGCCCTGTGCACGCACCCCCAAACAAGCGCTTTAAAAAAAGACCAAAAGAGAAAAAGATGGCCGACAACGAGTTCCGCATAGAGACCGACTCCCCCGCCAAGGACGACCTGATGTTCTGGCGCATCGTCGGCCACGAAGCACTCGCGCGCCCGTCGGCCTACGAACTCACGGTGCTGTCGAAGAACAAGGCCATCGACGCCAAGGACATCCTCGGGCGCGCATTCGACGTCGTCATCGAATTCAAGGACGCGGACGGCGGAACCCACGAGCGCCACTGCCAGGGCCATGCCGTGCGCTTCGTGCGCACCGGCCACGTGGGACGGCACTACGAATACCGCATCGCCCTGCGCTCCTGGTTCTGGCTGCTCACCAAGCGCAGGAACTCGCGCATCCTGCAGGAAAAGAAAGTGCTCGAAGTGCTCGACGCCGTGTTCGAGGACAGCCCCATCAAGCGCTTCAAGAAAACCAGGGCCGACAACGTCATCGGCACCCACAACCCCCGCCGCTACTGCGTGCAGCACCAGGAAAGCGACTACGGATTCCTCTCGCGCCTGCTGGAGGACGAGGGCGTGTACTACTGGTTCGACGCGCACGATGCCCCCGGCACCATGCATCTGTCGGACGCCAGCGACATCGCCCACGAGAAGCTGCCCGCCAACGACACGCTGCACCACATGCCCACCGACGCGGCCGAGGCGCGCTTCAACGAAGTGTCGCGCTGGGTGAGCGGGCGGCAGTTCGACACCGGCAAGCATGCGTCACGCGACAGCGACTTCAAGGCCATCAAGAAAAAGCTCGGCGCCGACATCGATGCGTCGGACGAACACGAACTGGCCACGCTCGAGATGTTCGAGTTCCCCGGCGGCTACTTCACCGGCGACGACGGGGAAAGCCGCGCCAAGCTGCGCGGCGACGAACTCAATGCGCGCCGCGATCGCCACTGGGCGCTGACGCCGTGGCCCGACGCCGCCGCCGGCCGCAGCTTCAAGTTCGAGGGCGACCCCGACGGCACGCGCAACGGCGACTACATCATCGCCGCCTGCACCTTCGTCGCCAGCCATCGCGGCTACGAGGGCGTGAGCGCAGGCTCGGCCGCGCGGCCGGTGCAGGCGGCGCTGGCCGAGGTGCTGCGCGACGACGCCGTCAACGCCGACACGCTGCAGGTGCTCGAGGACCTGATCGCCGCCACGCCCGCGATGGTGGCCGGACAGACCGGCGCCAGCGCCTTCCTGCTCACCGTGATGCCCGCCGAGCGGCCGTTCCGCGCGCCGCGCCTCACGCCGCGCCCGGTCATGCCGGGCCCGCAGACCGCCATCGTGGTCGGGCCCAAGGGCGACGAACTGCACGTGGACGACCACGGCCGCGTGAAGGTGCACTTCCACTGGGACCGCTACGACGAGAGCAACGAGAAGTCGACCTGCTGGGTGCGCGTGTCGCAGCCCTGGGGCGGCAAGGGCTGGGGCGGCTATTTCATTCCGCGCATCGGGCAGGAGGTGATCGTCGATTTCCTCAACGGTGACCCCGACCGGCCGGTCATCGTCGGGCGCGTCTACAACGACGAGCAGCCCATTCCGTACAAGTCGCCCACGCAGAGCGGCTTCAAGACCCGCTCCACGCCCGGCGGCGGTCCCGCGAACTACAACGAGATCATGTTCGAGGACAAGAAGGGCGAGGAGAACATCAACATCCACGCCGAGCTCGACATGAGCCGCAGCGTGGAGCGCGACGACTCGACCACCATCGACCGCGACCAGACCGTCACCGTCAAGCGCGACCAGACCAGCCTGGTCGACCGCGACCGCAAGAGCACCGTCACGCGCAACGACACCAACATGGTGGTGGTCGACCAGAAGAACACCGTCAAGGGCAACCAGAACAACCAGGTGGTGGGCAACCGCACCACCTTCGTCGACGCCGACGACAAGACCATGGTCACGGGCACCAGCCTGAGCGACGTGACCGGCGCGCGCACCGACACCTCGCGCGCCGGCGAAACCCGCAACGTGACCGGCAACCAGACCATCACGGTCAGCGGCAACCTCACCTACAAGGCGGCGAAGATGAGCTTCGAGGCCGGCCACATCGACTGGCTGGTGACGGGCGCGAGCTCCAAGTACATCACCGTGCCCAGCGGCCCGCTGGGGCTGATGGCCGACAAGATCAAGCTGGTGAGCAACACCAAGATCGAGATGATGGCGGTGGGCGACATCAACGCCACCTCCATCGGCTCGAACACCACGGTGCTGGGCTCCAATTCGAGCGGCTACATCGGCACCAACAGCGAAGCCAACATGGGCGTGACCCGCTCGACCTTCATCGGCATGAGCATCGAGAACGCGCTGGCGCTGGCCATGGCCAACGTGCTGGGCGTGAACATCGAGAACACCGCGGGCGTGAAGCTCACCAACTGCGCGGCGCCCGACATCGCGGCGGTGGCGATGGATGTCAAGCAATCGGCGCTGCACACCTTCACGCCGGGGGCCGGCGGCGCGGGCGCCGGGGCAGCCGCGGTGGCCGGCGGACTGGCCGCGGTGGCGGGCGCCGCCTCGGCCTACGTGGACATCGGCGCCACGCTCAAGCAGTACGCCGATGCGGCCGATGCCCTGGGCAAGGCCGCCGACGACGCGCATGCCGAAGGCCTGCACAGCCTGGAAGACCGGCTGCGGGCGCTGGCGGGCAAGGCCCGCAACCGGCGCACCGACGCCATCCTCGGGCTGGTGCCGGTCATGGGCCTGGGGCTGCCGCTCGCGGAGGTCTTTTCCAGCGACCCCAGCGGCACCGCCGACCTGGGCAAGGTCAACAACGCCGTCGAGCCCGACGGCTCGGCCCGGCCGCCCGAAGAGCGCGAGCCCGAAGGCGACTAGCCGGGGCGCCGAATGCAAGTCCTCAAGCCCCAGGCGCTCGGCCTCTCGACGCGGCCCATCGAGTTTCGCAAGCGGTTCGGACTCAGCGTCAGCGCGTACCTGCACCTGCCGTTCGCGCAGGGCGAGCGCGGCACGCTGTGGGCCGAGCAGTCGATGTGGTCCTTTCTGGCGAAGGAAATGGCGCAGCCGCTGATCGACGAAGGCGTTGCCAAGCTCACGCCCGAGTTCCTGGTGCACGGCAAGGCCTTCGCGCCGCCCGGCCGGCCCGAAGCCTGCGCGGTGCGCGCGCGCTTCGGCGCGTGCGAGAAGACGCTGCTCGTCTTCGGCGAGCGGCACTGGGAGGGCACGCGCGCCAGCGCGCCGCGGCCCTTCGAGTCGCTGCCGCTCGACTGGGCCGCCGCCTACGGCGGCGCCGATTTCGCGCAGAACCCGCAAGGCCGGGGCCGGCAGGCGCGCGACGGCGTCCTGTGGCTGCCCAACACCGAGCTGCCGCAAGACCGCCTGCTGCGGCCCGACCAGGCCATCGCGCCGGCCGGCTTCGGCGCGCTCGACCTGATGCATCCGCAGCGCGCGCAATACCGCGGCACCTACGACGCCGACTACCTGAAGCTGCATGCGCCGGGCTTTGCGCCCGACACCGACTGGCGCTACTTCAACCTCGCGCCTCCCGACCAGTGGATGGCCGCGCCGCTCGCCGGCGACGAGGCCTTCGCCTTCGACAACATGCACCCGCAGAAGCCGCGCATCGAAGGCCGCCTGCCGGGCCTGCGCGCGCGCGTTTTCGTCGGCTACAGGATCGCCGGCAGCAGCGAGCCCAAGGTGCGCGAAGTGCCGCTGCGGCTGACCACCGTGTGGTTCTTCCCGCACGCGGAGCGCTGCATCGCGATCTTCCAGGGGCTGGCCGAGGTCGGCACCGACGACGGCTCCGATGTGGCCAGCCTGATGGGCGCGGTGGAGCGCACCGGCGAGCCGCGCAGCGACGCGCACTACCTCGAAGCCGCCGCCAGACGCGCCGACCCGAAGATGGGCCCCGTTTACGCCATCATCGACAGCGACCTGCTGCCCGAAGGCATCGGCACGCTCGACCCCGACGTGGAAGCCGCCCAGGCGCCGTTCGGCATGGACGGCCTGCAGGGCGAGGCGCAATACCGCCGGGCCGAGATGGACGTCGAGTTCGCGCGCGACAAGGCCGTGGAAATGGGCAAGGACCCCGACGCGCTCGGCATCAGGATGCCGCCGCGCGAGAAGGTGCCGGTGGGCGACGCGCTGCCCCCGTACCTCGAGAAGAAGATGAAGGAGGCCGACGCCCAGGGCTGGGCCGCCGTCGAAGACGCCGTGACCGTGCTCGAGAACGCGCTGGAAGCGGCGCAGCAGCACCGCATCGACCTTGCCAAGGTGCAGCACCGCGGCCCGCCGCTCTACAGCGCCGAGAAGCACCTGGCCGAGATGCAGGCGCAGGCGGCAGGCAGCACCCGCAAGGTCGACCTGATGCCGATGTTCGGCAGGCTCTGCGAGCTCGAGGAAGTGCAGCGCAAGGGCTACCTGCAGTCCGCGCATGTGCAGCCGCCGGCCTTTGCGATGACGGCCGATGTGGCGGCGGCATTGCGCGCGGAAATGACGCGCGCCATCGCGGCCGGCATCAGGCTGTTCCCGCGCGCCGATTTCACGGGTGCCGACTTCTCGGGCCTCGACCTGCGCGAGGTGAACTTCGAAGGCGCATGGCTGGAGAGCGCCGACTTCAGCAACGCCAACCTCTCGGGCGCCATTTTTTCGGGGGCGGTGCTCGCGCATGCGAACCTCGAAGGCGCCATCGCCATCGGCGCCGGCTTTCGCGAGGCCAACCTCGGCAAGGCGCGGCTCGCGCGCGGCGTGTTCGACGGCTGCGATTTCTCGCAGGCCACGCTCATGCATTGCGCCTTCGGCGGCACGCAGATGCGGCGCGCCAACTTCACGAAAGCCCGGCTGCTCGACACCACCTGGGGCGAGGCGGACTGGACCGGCGCGCTGCTCGCGGGCCAGGTCTTCCACAAGCTCGACCTCAAGGGCATGCGCTGGCCCGAGGCCGACCTGTCGGCCTGCAACTTCATCGAATGCGACCTCACGGGCGTGGACATGCACGAAGCCACGCTCGCAGCCGCCACCTTCGTCACCTGCAAGCTCGATGCCGCCCGGCTCATGGGCGCGAAGTGCGCCGGTGCCGTGGCCGTGAAGGGCACCAGCCTCGCCGATGCCGAGATGGGCCTGGCCGACCTGCGCAACTTCAACTTCGGCGCCTCCGACCTGCGCGGCGCGAAGCTGGTGCGTGCCGTGCTCGACGGCGCCAACCTCTGCGACGCGCGGCTCGAGGGGGCCGACCTGCGGCTGGCCAGCGCCAAGGGCGTGCTGATGCGCAAGGCCGTGTGCACCGGAGCGCTGCTGTCGGGCGTGAACTTCAGCGACGCGGTGTTCCAGTCGGCCGACCTGCGCGGCGCCGACCTGCGGCGCAGCAACCTCTTCGGCGCCGACCTGAGCCGCGTGCGGCTCGACGGCTCGACCAGCTTCGACGGCGCGTTGCTCCAGCGTGCGCGCACCTGGCCCCGGCTCACCCCTGAACAGCAGGCTGCGGCATGACACCCCAACTGCTCGCCATTGCCGTCGGCGTCGGAGAGACGCTGGAAGGCCTCGACCTGCGCAAGGGCCAGTTCGCGAAGCTGCCGCTGGGCGGCGGCGTGTTCTCCAGGGTCAACCTTGCCGAAGCAGACCTGCGCGCGGCAGACCTGCGCGAGACCGTGTTCGACCAGTGCGACCTGCGCGGCGCGCTCGTCTCCGGCGCGAACCTTCGCAAGGCCGTGTTCAACCGCTGCCTGCTCGACCACGTCGACCTGCGCGAGGCCAACCTGCACGGCGCCGTGTTCACCGAATGCGACCTGACGCACGCGCAGCTGGCCGGCAGCGTGCTCACCATGGCCACCGTCGCGAAGTGCCGGCTCGACCATGCGGTACTGCGCGGCGCGCAACTCGACTCGGCCGTGCTCAGCCAGTCGGTGCTGCTGGACGTGTGCGCGGACGACACCAGCTGGCACTACACCACGGTGAACGAGTGCGACCTGTCCCACCTCACATGGACCGGCGCGCGCATGCTGCGCAACGTGTTCTTCAAGACCTCGCTGAAGGGCATGTCGTTCGCGGGGCTGGCGCTGGAGGGCTGCCAGTTCTCGTCCGCCGACCTGGGCGGCGCGGACTTCAGCGGCATCGTGCTGCGGCAGTGCAACTTCCAGGCCGCGCGGCTCGATGGCGCGAAGTTCGCGAAGGCGGTGGCGCCCTCGGCGATCTTCTGCGAGGCGGGTGGCACCGGTTGCGACTTCTCCGGCGCGCAGCTGAGGCAGGCGCTGTTCACCGGGGCCACGCTGCCGCAGGCCGACTTCTCGGGCTGCGACCTGTACCAGACGCACTTCGCGGGCGCGAAGCTGCGCGGCGCCAACTTCACGGGCGCCGAACTCACCTATGCCGATTTCCGCCATGCCGACCTCGGCACCGCCGACCTGCGCCGCGCCACGCTGATGCGCACCGTGCTGCATGGCGCCAATACGCAGGACGCGCAGATGACCGACCGCGCACGCGCCATCGAGAGCGACCCGGAGCTGGAGAAGTCCGAGCGCTGGCAGCCGCTGGTCGCATGACCCCACATCGAAGCCAAGCAACGGAGGAACACACCATGAAGACAAGCAGCCTGAAACCGGCGTCCGCCCAGGCCATCACCGGCCAGTGGTGCGTCGGCGTGCTCGGCCGCGACGAGGTCGGGGCGCTCGTCGTCGACAGCGGCGGCCTGCGGCTTCGCACGCGGCGCGCGGCGAGCTGCCTGCTCGAACCCGCCGCCGGCGACAGCGTCGCCTGCCTGCGCATCGCCCCCGACGAAGTCTGGGTCATGGCCGTGCTGCAGCGCGAGGAGGGCACCGCCAACGTCGTCAGCTGCGAAGGCAACGACATGCGCATCGCCGTGGAAGGCGGCCGGCTCGAACTCGCGGCCGAAGAGCTCGACGTGGCCACCCGGCGCACCCGCCTGGCCACCGACACCGCCGACGTCGTCGGCCGCCAGCTCACCGTGGTGGGCACCGGCATCAAGCTGGTCGGCTCGGTGCTGTCGTCGGTGATGGACCGCGTGCAGCACTTCAGCAAACACTACCTGCGCACCACCGACGGCATCGACCGCGTGGCGGCCACGCACCTGGAGTGCGAGGCGAAGCAGCTGCTGCGGCTCGAAGGCGAGCACACGCTGGTCAACGGCCGCGAGCTCGTCAAGGCGCGCGGCGCGCAGATCCACTTCGGTTGAAGCGGCAAGGGGAGAGAAAAGAAATGTTCGCCAACTGCCAGCTGATGGGCACCGACATGGGCTTTCCCGATGTCTGCATCACGCCCGCCGCGCCGTCGCCCATTCCGGTGCCGTATCCGAACATCGCGATGGGGCCGATGGCGATTCCGAACTGCCCCACGATCCTCATCATGGGCGGGCCGGCGCACAACCTCGGCACCACCATTCCCATGACCAACGGCGACAACGCGGGCGTGATGCTGGGCGTTGCCTCGGGCACGGTGATGGGGCCGAGCCGCCATCTCACCGGCGCCTTCACGGTGCTGTGGATGGGCATGCCCGCGTCGCGGCTCACCAGCACGTCGCTGCAGAACAGCACCAACTGCCCTGGCGTGCGCACGGTGCCGAGCCAGCCGCTGGTGCTGCTGCTGGCGCCATAGGGCTACGCCGCCGCATGGGCGGGCCGGCGGTGCGATTCGGGAGGGGAACGAAAGAAAAGGGGCGCAAGGCATGGCCGATCACAAGTTCAGCATCCAGGGCGATTCGCCCGTAGTCGACAAGCTCATGTTCTGGCGCATCGTGGGCCACGAGGTGCTGGCGCGCCCTTCGGCCTACGAGCTCACCGTGCTGACCGACAACGAAAGCATCGAAGCCGCGGACGTGCTGGGCCGCTCCTTCGACGTCGCGATCGAGTTCGCCGATGCCGACGGCGGCACCCACAAGCGGCACTGCCAGGGGCATGCGGTGCGCTTCACGCGCGTGGCACAGAGCGGGCGTTTCCTCGAATACCGCATCAGCCTGCGCTCGTGGTTCTGGCTGCTGAGCAAGCGCGTCAACGCGCGCATCCTGCAGAACAAGCCGGTGCTGGGCGTGATCGATGCGGTGCTCGACGACAGCCCGGTCGGCAGCCTCAAGAAGCTCAAGGCGGGCGGCGTGGTCGGCCCGCATGAGCCCCACGTGTACTGCGTGCAATACCGCGAGAGCGATTACCAGTTTCTTTCGCGCCTTCTGGAAGAAGAGGGCATCTACTACTGGTTCGACGCGCACGACGCGCCGGGCATGCTCTACCTTTCGGACACCAGCACGCTGGCGCACGAGAAGCTGCCCGCCGCCGACACGCTGAACCACGTGCAGCGCGGCGCATCGGAAGGGCGCTTCAACGAGATCACGCGCTGGATCAGCTCGCGCCAGTTCGAATCGGGCAAGTTCGCGTCGCGCGACCGGGACTTCAAGGTCATCAGCAAGCAGCTGCGCGCCGACAAGGGCGACCCCGACACGCACGAACTGTCGGACCTCGAAGTGTTCGAGTTCCCGGGCGGCTATCAGTCGGGCGACGACACCGACAACCTCGCGCAGCTGCGGCTCGACGAACTCATCGGCCGGCGCCAGCGCCACTGGGCACTGACCGGCTGGCCCGACGTGACCGCCGGGCGCAGCTTCGCCTTCAAGGGCGACCCCGACGGCAAGCGCGACGGCGACTACCTGATCGCGGCGTGCACCTTCGTCGCGAGCCACCCCGGCTACGAGGGCGCCAACTTCCCCGAGAGCCGGCGCTCGATCGACGCGGTGCTGCACGACGCGCTGGCCGACGACCCCGTCAACACCGGGCTGGGCGAACTGGTGGGCGACCTGATCGCGCAGACGCCCGCGCTGAGCACCGGCCAGCGCGCGAGCAGCAGCTTCCTGCTCACGGTGATTCCGCTGAACACGCCCTGGCGCCCGCCGCGCCTGACGCCGCGCGTGACCATGCCCGGCCCCCAGAGCGCCATCGTCACGGGCCGCAGCGGCGAGCAGATCTGGACCGAGGAGCACGGCCGGGTGAAGGTGCAGTTCCACTGGGACCGCTACGGCAAGAACGACGAGAACAGCTCATGCTGGGTGCGCGTGTCGCACCCCTGGGCCGGCAAGAGCTGGGGCGCGGTCAGCATTCCGCGCATCGGCCAGGAAGTGATCGTCGATTTCCTGGACGGCGACCCCGACCAGCCCATCATCGTCGGGCGCTTCTACAACGGCGAATCGATGGCGCCCTTCGGCCTGCCGGGCGGCGCCGTGGTGAGCGGCATCAAGTCGAACACGCACAAGGGCAAGGGCTACAACGAACTGTCGATGGACGACACCGCCGGCAAGGAGAAGGTGACCATCCACGGCCAGTACGACATGAACACCACGGTGGAGCACAACCAGACGACCACCGTGCACAACAGCCGCACCGACACCATCGACGTGGACGACTCGGAGAGCGTGGGCAACAACCAGACGCAGCACGTGGGCGTCAACCAGACCATCTCCATAGGCTCCAACCGCGGCGAGACCGTGGGCGGCACCGAGACCATCACCATCACCGGGCATCGCACCGAGACCGTGAACGGCGGCGAGACCGTGACCGTGACCGGCGGGCGCAGCCACACCGTCAACGGCATGCAGACCACCACCATCTCGGTGGCCGAGGCGCACACCGTGGGCGCGGGCCGCATGCACAGCGTGGGCGCGGGCGAGGCCATCAACGTGGGCGGCGTGCAGACCGTGTCGGTGGGCGGTGCGCAGATGGTGAGCGTGGGCGGCGTGCAGAAGGTCAACGTGGGCGCGCTGCAGTCGATCACGGTCGGCGGCCCGCACAAGCTCTCGGCGGCGGTGATCGCCGAGACATCGAAGGGGCCGATCAAGATCAAGGCGGGCGCGATCTGCATGGTCGAGGCGCCCACCATCATGCTCAAGGCGGGCGGCAGCAAGATCGTCATGAACGCCAGCGGCATCACCATCAAGGGCGCCAAGATCACCATCAAGGCCGACGGCACCGCGTCGTTCAAGGCCGGCGGCTCGATCAAGATCAAGGGCTCCAACCTGGGGGAGGACTGAGCCGTGGAACACCACACCGATCTCCGGAGCGCGCGCAGCGTGCTGCACAGCGTGGCGGCCTGGTCCAAGCTGCCGGGCCAGGGCGTGGCGGTGGCCGCCTTCGCCGGCTTCGATGCCGAGGGGCGCTTCCTCGTCACGCTGGGCGAAGGCATGGCGCCGGTGCAGGCGCTCTCCACGGTAGGCCTGGCGCCCGGCGATGCCGGTGCGGCCATCGTCGTGGCCTTCGAGCAGGGCGAGGTGCGGCGCCCGGTCATCGTCGGGCGTGTGCAGCCGCCGCGCAAAGAGACACCGCCCGTGCTCGACGCGCGCGTGGACGGCGAGCGCGTCGTGCTGCAGGGGCGCGAGCGCATCGAACTGCGCTGCGGCGACGCCAGCATCGTGCTCACGCGCGCGGGCAAGGTGCTGATCAACGGCAACTACGTGCTCACGCGCTCGCGCGGCGCCAACCGCGTCAAGGGTGCCTACGTGGGCATCAACTGACGAACGAGGCACCCGCCATGTGGCAGCTCGACAACCGCACACCCTACGCCGCCGAACGCACCTGGGTGCGCGACCGCGACGGCGCGGAGATCTGGCTCGTGGCGGTGAAGTGCAGCTTCGATGTCTCGCCCGATGGCCAGACGCGCGTTGCCACCGAACAGCCACCCGTCGCGCAGGCGCCCGTCTTCGTCGACGAGGCCGCGCCCCGGCCCAGCCTGCTCTACGAGATGGACCTGGTGCGCACCAAGCAGACGACCGACGTGCTGCTGATCGGCAACGCGCATGCGCCCGGCGGCGTGCCCGTGACGCAGCTCGACGTGGGCCTGCGCGTCGGCCCGATCGCCAAGCGCCTGCGCGTGACCGGCGACCGCGTGTGGCTGGGCGGCGCGCCATCGGAGCCCGAGCCTTTCAGCACCATGCCGCTGGTGTGGGAGCGCGCATATGGCGGCATCGACCCGTGGACGCGCGACGCGCCGTTGCCGCAGTTCGACGTGCGCAACCCGGTGGGCACCGGCTTTGTGCTGGAAGCGGCGCATGCGGAAGGCGTGCGGCTGCCGAACATCGAGTATCCGGACCAATGCGTGCGGGCGTGGAGCGACAGACCGGAGCCTGCGGGGTTCGGACCGCTGTGCAATCACTGGCAGCCGCGCGCGGGGTTTGCGGGGACGTATGACGAGGCTTGGCAGCGGGACCGGATGCCGTTGCTGCCGGTGGATTTCGATGATCGGCATTACCAGTGCGCGCCGGGGGATCAGCAGGCGCCGCAGTTTCTGGTGGGTGGAGAGCCGGTGTTGATGGTGCATCTGGCGCAGCAGTCCGATATCCGCTTCACGCTGCCGCGCGTGCTGCTGGGCTTCGAAACCTTCTTCTCCGACGGCACGCAGGTACTGCATGAGCGACCGCAGTTGCACACGGTGATCCTCGAGCCGGCGGTGATGCGTGTTTCGCTGGTCTGGCACAGCGCTTTGCCTTGCCATCCCAAGGTTCACAAGCTGCTGAAGACGCGCATCGTCGAGAAAAGGCTGTTGCGCCTGGGCGAGAGCGCGCCGGAGCAGGCGATGGAGGCCTGAGCATGGCGGGCAACGCATTGCAGATCCTCGGGCTCGGCGCCAGCACGCCGATAGGGCGCAATGTGTGGGCCAGTGCCGCCGCGGCGCGCGCTGGCGTGTGTGGCTTCTCCGAGCACCCGTACATGGTCGACACGGCCGGCGAGGCGATGCGTATCTCGCGAGCGCCCTGGCTCGACGTGGGCCTCGGCGGTGCCGCGCGGCTGGGCGCACTGCTGCTGCCGGCCATCGAGGAGGCGTTGGCGCCGTTGACCGACCTTGGCGGAAACCTCTCGCCGCGCATCGGCCTTGCACTGGCGCTGCCGCCGCCTCGGCCTGGCCGGCCCGATGGCCTGGCCGATGACGTGTTGCAGGCCATACGGGAGCGCATGGGGGATCGATTCGCCCGTATCGCCCGCTTCGAAGTCGGCCATGCAGCAGGCCACATGGCCGTGGCGGCCGCCGAGGCCGGTTGTGCGCGTGATGCCTTCGATGCGTGCGTGGTGGCGGGCACCGACTCGTACCTCGCACCCGAGACGCTCGAATGGGTCGAAGCCTGCGATCAACTCCACGGCGGCGGCCCGCTCAACAATGCCTGGGGCTTCATCCCCGGCGAGGCAGCTGGCGCGGTGTTGTTCGGAACGCCTCGCTTGGCGCAGCTGTGCGGCGTCGCACCACTGGGTGAACTGGTGTCGGTTGGCATCGGCATGGAGTCCAGGCTCATCAAGACGGACACGGTGTGCATCGGCGAGGGCTTGACCCAGGCCTTCCGCGCCGCGCTGCGGGCCCTTGCGCCCGGCGAGCAAGTGGACAACGTGGTCTGCGATCTCAACGGAGAGCCCTACCGGGCCGACGAGTTCGGCTTTGCCACGCTGCGCCACGGAGAACACTTCCGCTCGGCATCGGATTTCATCGCGCCAGCCGACTGCTGGGGCGACGTGGGTGCGGCGGGGCCGCCGCTGCACATGGCGCTGGCTGTCATCGCCAATCGCAAGCGCTACGCCAAGGGGCCGGTGTCGATGGTCTGGGGCAGTTCCGAGTCGGGCGAGCGCGGTGCGGTGCTGGTGCGCTGCGCGGGACCGATGGGAGGCTGAGTCGTGCCGCTCACCATCAGGGTCAACGGCACCAGTCTCACGCTGGTCCACAAGTTCAGCATCGGTATCAGCACCGCGACGATTCCCGACGTGTGCAAGACGCCGAGCCCCGGTGGTCCTGTGCCGGTTCCCTATCCGAACATCGCCAACTCGATCACGCTGTCGAGCGGCACCAGCACCGTCAAAGGCGACAAGGCGATGGCTGCGAACAAGGGTTCGAAGTTCGCCATTTCCAACGGTGACAACGCAGGCGTGGCGGGGGGTGTCAAGTCCAGCACCTTCATGAAGGAGGCGACCTGGATCCTCTATTCCTTCGACGTGAAGATGGACGGCAAGAACACGGCCCGGCTCACGGACAAGATGTTCCACAACTCCGAGAACGCGGCGAATCTGGGCGGGGTTGCGCAGCAGCCGCTGATCGATGCTTTGGGGGATGCTGCCCTGGCGCAAGAGCTTTGCGAAGCCGCGTGCCAGGCCTTGAAAGACAAGGAAGCGGCTGACGCCAAACTACCGCCAGGGAAGACTTCCACTGACCAATACCAGCGCCGCATGCGCGACATCATCGATCCCAAGGTCGCCGGTGTGCGCGGTGGCAGACCAGGCCTGCTCACGGAGGTCTCGCAGTCGAATGTTGGGAAACTCATCGGCAAATATGGCAAGGATGTCAGCAGTAGTCTTGGAAAAGCCAGGTGGGACATCATCCTGCTCGAGGCAGGGGTCGTCGTCGGGAAAAAGGCGCTGACACTCGCCGATGTGAAACATATCGTCGAGGTGAAGTTTCCCAATGACTCGCCTACGGACAATCAAGACATTCTGCGAAAAACACACCCGGAGACGGACAAGAAGCTGACGGAGATGAAGGTCAGGAAAAAAGGGGCAAAGGACGCCAAAGACGCCGACTGCCTGTGTACCTGAAAGGAAAATTTATGGATGAGTCCCTGTTCACCCTGATGGACGATGGCGAGAGCTTGGCGACGCCCTGCGTCGAAATCGTCGCATTTGCCTTCGGCTTGCCTGAGAACATTGGAGCGGGCCTTGCGCGATTTCTGCGCGCGTACATGGACGCCTTTGGCAATCAGCAGCGTTTCTATCGCACTGGCGACATGAAGCGCTTCCGCGTTCAGGATGCCAAGGCGACTGAGGGACCGAATCACTGGTTTTCGGACCCGGACATGCTCGCAACCAAAATACTGAGCCACAGAGCGCATTCGGGCAAGAAAGCCGGCCAGATCCAGTCGCCCGCGATAAGGATGTCGTTGGCCGGCCCCTTGGATCCGTCGCGCTTTGTGCTGCGCATGTCGCTGCCCGTCGACTGGGGCGACCATCCCGAGCAGGTGATCGCGCTGGCCCAGGAGGCGCTTGCCGAACTCCCGCTTCACAGTGGATATGCCGGCTACTCTTTGCTCTGGGAGGACGCGGATTCATTGGTGGATCGGAAAGTCCTCCAATGGTCGATACCGCTGATGCTGCGGTATCCAGGCCTCGGCTACGGCGACGCCTTGCGCATGTCGAATGGAGCGCTGCATGGTGTCGCGGCCGTCAATTGGTTGACCTTCCTCGGGGCCGATGCGGCGGCGGCGCTTGGCGGTCTGGCAGCCCTTGAGCGAAGTGCCCCATTGGGGGTGTCCGCGCTTGCGCTCGGCAAGGCCGGCGTGATCTTGCGCGCCGGCGATGCGCCGCAGATCGGTGACGTGAATCGGCAAGAGACCGTGCCGATCTATGGCGCTGTGGGCAAGCTTGTCGCGCATGTGGTGGCGCCCGACGAGGCGCTGGACCAGATATTCATCAAAGGCATGTCCGAGGAGGCGGCGCATGACTGGCTTCGACGCTTCTTCGTCTGAGCGCTACAGCGGCCCGGTTCTGCTCCAGGCCATGCTGGGGCACGGCCCGGAAGGATCGGTCGGGCTCGTGGAGCGGCGCGTTCGCGTCTTTCTCGATGCGGTCGATGCGGGGTTCTTCTTCCCGGGGAGGCGGCTTCCTTCTGTGCCGGCCGAGCTTCGCGTCGCCGGTATGTCGTTGCAGGCGCGGCTGCAAGTCGTGGATCTCCCTGTTGCGGCCTTGGATGTGCTGGGTGGCATGCTGGCGGATTGCCGTCAGCACGAAGTCCTTTTCCACGCGGCGCGTGCCATGCTGGGACAGCGCGAGCTTGACTTGCTGAGGGAGAGAGGCGTGCGTCCGGCCGCTCCGGAGGAACCGCCGTTCGCCGTTGAGTTCCCGGAGAACCTGGGTGGTAACCATGCCTTGCTGGTCGAGATCGAATTCGCACAGCCGGTGCAGCCTGAGGTCGGGCAGGGCCTGCTCGAAACCCTTGCGTTGTGGGACGCGTTGACGCTTGCGTATCGATCCGACCCTGAGGATGCGGTGGAAGTCAGCGGTGCGCAAGCCATGTTCAACGATCCGCGCACCATCCACTACTACGAATGGATCTGGGACAACGCGGACGCAGAAGCATGGGATCTGATCGTCAATCTGTGCTGCGCCTGGCACGAGACACTGCCCATCATGCGGCTGCACTTCGAATAGGAGCTTGCCCGTGGACTCCGACACGCTGTCTTCCGTTGTCGCCGAACACGCCGACGAAGCCTCCTTCCTCTGGCTCCAACGCGCCAGCGCAGTCCACGCTCCCAACTACTCGCCCCAGCAGTTCGCCGACCTCGACGAACGCCTCGCCGCCCACGTCGACGGCTTGCGCGTTGCCGGCGATGAAGGCTGGCAGCATGCCCTGGCGCTCACCGACAACGAAGGCCCCGAAGACTTCTTCGTCGCCGCCTTGCTCGCCATCGAGGCGGTCGATGACCGCTTCGACGATCTGGTGGAGCGCGCCAAGGACCTTCCCGAGGTCGTGCCCGGCCTGATCTCCGCGCTGGGCTGGGTCGAGCCCAAGTACCTGGGCGGCCGCGTCAAGGCCTTGCTCGAAGACGCCTCGCCATTGCGGCAGAAGCTCGGCGTGGCGGCCTGCGCGCTGCATCGGCGTGATCCGGGCGCATTGCTCGGGCAACTGCTTGCAGGCGCTCCAGACAGCGTGCGCATCCGCGCGCTGCGTGCGGCCGGCGAGCTGGGCCGTGCCGATCTGCTGCCGCAGGCCCGGGCCCTGCTCGGCGAGGCCAAGCCCGAGCTGCGCTTCTGGGCCGCGTGGGCGGCGGTGCTGCTCGGCGACCGGGCGCAGGCGCTCGATGTGCTCTCGGCCTTTGCGCTGAAGAGCGGGCCGCGCCAGCCGCGCGCGTTCCAGCTCGCGCTGCAGGCGATGGATCCGGCACCGGGCCATGCGCTGCTGCTCGACAGCGCGGCGCTGCCCGAGGCGCAGCGCCTGCGCATCATCGGCTCGGGCTTCATAGGGGACGCGCGCTATGTGCCCTGGCTCATCGAGCAGATGGCGCAGCCGGCCACGGCGCGCATTGCGGCGGAGGCCTTCGTGACCATCACGGGCGTGGACTTCAACCTCGCGCAGATGGAGGTTCCGCCGCCCGACGGCTTCGAGGACGGGCCGACCGACGACCCCGACGACGACAACGTGGAGCTGCCCGAGGACATCGCCTTGCCCTGGCCCGACATCGACAAGGTCCGCGCGTGGTGGCAGCAGAACGGCGCGCGCTTCGTCCCCGGCGTGCGGCTCTTCATGGGGCAGCCGGTCTCGCCGGACTCCTGCACGGGTGTGCTGCGTGAGGGCTTCCAGCGCCAGCGCGTGGCGGCGGCGCTGCACCTGGCGCTGCTCGACGCGCACGCGCCGCTGTTCGCAACCAGCGCGCCGGCGTGGCGGCAGCAGCGCTGGCTCGGCGACGGCATACCTCTTTAGGCGAGATTGCCAACATGCCCCACGGAATGAATACTCCTTGCGAGTTTGTTCGGGCGCATTCAGGCACAGAGCCTTCGGGGGCCGATTCATGATCCATATCGCTGTCATCACCCGGCAAGGCGCTCCGGCCGGGCAGGCCATTGCCGCGGACTTCGGCCCCAACGGCGGCACCATCGGCCGGGCCGACACCAACACGCTGGTGCTCGACGACCCGGACCGCACCGTGTCGCGCGTGCATGCGCAGGTGCTGTGCCGCAACGGGCAGTACTTCGTCATCGACCGGGGCAGCAACCCGATGCAGTGCAACGGCGTGTCGCTGGGCTCGGGCAAGGAGGCCGCGCTGACCGATGGCGCACGGCTGGTGGTGGGCAGCTTCGAGCTCACGGTGCGTGTGGCGGCCGCCGCCGCGCCGCCGTCACTCGCCATCCCGAACACCGTGCTGGGGGGCCCTGCGGCCGCGCCTGCCGCGCCGACGAGCGACGACCCCTTCGCCGACTTGCTCGCGGGCCTCGCGCCACCGGCCGCACTGGCCGCCCCGGCCCCTGCAGCGGCACTGCCTGAATCGCTGCTGTTCCCCGACCCGATGGAAAGCGGCTCGCGCAACGCGCAGGCCGCGCAGATCGATCCTTTCGCCAACCTGCTCGGACCCACGCCTTCGTCTGCACCGGTGGCCGGCCTGGGCGCGCTCGACGACTTCTCCGACCTCGGCGCGCCGCCCGCGCGCGGCAAGGCCACGGGCATCGACGAACTCTTCGGCGGCATGAACGGCGGCGGCGGCGGCATCGGCGGCGATCCGCTGGCGCTGTCGCCGCTGGCCGATCCGCTGCTGCAGCCCAACACCGCATCGGACGCCGATCCGCTGGCCGCGCTGCAGCGCGCCGCGCCCGCCACGCCGGCAGCACGCGCGGACCACCTGCCGATCGACCAGTTCGGCTTCACGCCGCCGAAGGCGATCAACAGCCCGGCGCCCGCGCAGCCGGTCGCGAACTTCGACGACATGACCGGCCAGCCCATACGCATCAGCGGGCCGGAGAGTTCCGGCAAGCCCTTCGAGCCGCCCGCGCCGCCTGTGGCGCCTGTGGCGCCCGCCCCGGTCGCGCCACCAGTGGCGCCCAGGCGCGCGGCGACCGACGACGAACTGCTCGCCGCCTTCCTGCGCGGCCTGGCCAGCACCCACCAGCCGCCCGAGATGCTCACGCCCGGCCTCATGGAGCGCATCGGCTCGATGCTGCGCAGCGCGACCGAAGGCACGCTGCAGCTGCTGCTCACGCGCCAGGAGTTCAAGCGCGAGGTGCGCGCCGAAGTCACGATGATCGCGGCGCAGGCCAACAACCCGCTGAAGTTCTCGCCCACGGTGGAAGTGGCGCTCGCGCACCTGCTGGGCCCCGGCGTGCGCGGCTTCATGCCGCCGGAGGCCGCGATGCGCGACGCCTTCGACGACCTGCGCGCGCATCAGTTCGGCGTGATGGTGGGCATGCGCGCGGCGCTGGCCCATGTCATCGCGCGCTTCGAGCCGGCCGAGCTGGAGAAGAAGATCAGCGCCAGGACCGCGCTCGACGCGCTCTTCAGCGCCAACCGCAAGGCCAGGCTGTGGGACCAGTTCGTGTCGCTCTACGGCGGCATCGCGAGCGAGGCGGAGGACGACTTCCACAGCCTCTTCGGCAAGGCCTTCCTGCAGGCCTACGAAGAGCAGATGGCGCGCCTGAAGTCGGACGCCTGACGCAGAAAAAGCACGGCAGCAACAACGACAACCGCAGCATTCGCGAGGCACCCCGCTTGGAAATCGAAATCGTCACGCTCTCCCGGCAGGGCGGCCGCACCTACAACGAGGACGTGCACGGCCACTGGCACGACGCGCGTCATGTCGCCTGCCTGGTGGCCGACGGCGCGGGCGGCCATGGCGGCGGCGACGTGGCGGCGGCCACCGCGCGCGCCAGCATGCTCGGCGGTTTCTCGGCCGCGCCGGGGCTGGACGAAGCCACGCTGCGCCGGCTGGTGGAGCAGGCCAACCTCGACGTGGTGGCGCGCCAGGCCGAGGGCGGCAAGCTCGCGGGCATGCGCTCGACCATCGTGTTCGCGGCCATCGACCTGGAAGACCACGCGCTCGCCTGGGTGCACAGCGGCGACAGCCGGGCCTACCTGTTCCGCGGCGGCGCCATCGTGGCGCGCACCACCGACCATAGCCTGGTGCAGCAGATGGTGGCCGGCGGCATGCTCGACGAAGAGGGCGCGCGGCTGCATCCGCAACGCAACATGCTGCTGTCGGCGCTGGGCTCGGTCGAGGAGGCGCCCGACATCGCGGTGTCGGACCGCATGCGCCTGCTGCCCGGCGACGTGCTGCTGCTGTGCAGCGACGGCGTTTGGGAGCCGCTGGGCGACGAGTGCCTGATCGACACGCTGCACGCCTCGCGCACGCCCACCCAGTGGACCGAGCTGATCGATGCGCAGGTCAAGGCCAACGCCAAGCCGGGCCACGACAACTACACGGCGCTCACGCTGTGGGTGATAGAGGACGACGAGGACGACGTGACCCGACTGATGCCGGAGAACGCGATGCCGACGGATTCCTGAATCCTCTTGCCTGCGCAGAAAGGAAAAGGGCCCGCAGCGATCGCTCCGGGCCCTTTGCGCATCAGCCGGGTCGGCTGCTCCTTCGGTCCTAGTTCAGGCGCCGCCCGTGGTCGGCACCGTCTGCGGCGCGACGTAGGTGTACTTGCTGGCCGTCTTCTTGACCCGCTTCAGCGCGCTGCGCAGCAACAGCGGCATGTCCTGCCGGTTCGGCAGGTTGCTGTAGTTGTCGATGCCCTGCGCGTCGCAGAGGTTGGCGCAGCCGTTGTTGAGCAGGTCGAGTGCGTAGCGCGTCTTGCTGATCGTGCTGCTCGCACCCACCGCCCGGTACGGATCGAAGATGCCGTCCGGCTTCAGGTTCTGGCCGCGTGCGATCGCCTGTTCCTGGAAGTGCACGATGTGCCTCTGCGTGATCGGCCCCTTCTGGCCGTCCACGACGATCACTGCGTTCTCCCCGGGCGGTGGATCGAAACCGTCGTTGAAGCCGAGCAGTTCGTAGTAGAAGATCCTTAACAGCGCCTGCACCAGCATCACGTCTTCGCGCGTGTTGGAGCCGATCAGGCCGACGGACCAGTCGATGTTGTAGGCCGTGCGCGGATTGCCGCTCGAGCCGATGAATGGGGTGCTGAATGCCATGGCATTGCTCCGGTGAGGACACGTCGGGGCCGGCCCGGGCGCTTGCACGCCCGATGCCGCACCTTGGCGTCCGTCGCCCGTCAGCGGGTTTCGGTGGTCGGCACGTTCCAGCCGAACTTCACTTCGCCGCCGGCCGCACCCTTGTCGTCCTGCGCCTTGTAGGCGAACTCGATGTCCTTGAAGGAGCAAAGAACCTGCTCGTGCACGTCGCCGCCCTGCGCGCCGCCGGGGCTCACGCCGGAGATGAAGACTTCCTTCATGGTGACCTTCAGGTACTCCTGCTGGCCTTCGCCGGCCTTGCGGCAGGTCAGGACCATGTCCTTGAAGTGCTTGCCGCTCACGCAGTTCTTGGCCAGCACCGGAGAGGCCTTGTCGTAGGTGTGCGTGAAGTGGAATTCGCCGGGCGTGGCCTTGCCCTTGCCGGAACCGCCGCCGGAGCCCGCGCCCGACGAGTTGCTCACGTTCCAGGACCACGACGAGATCTCGATCTCGTCCTTGTGATCCTTGTGGGAAGACTCGCCCTTGACGCCGTCGAGCTTGATGTGAAAGTCAGAAGACATGTTCCTACTCCTTGGAACCCGATTGCGTTCGGGCGGTTGTTGATGATCCAGACGGTTACCTGGGCTGCCGGCGGCCTGCGGTGAAAGCCGGTGCGCGGCAGCTGTTGATAGAACGAAACGGAAGCCGGAATTTCAAGAAAATTCCGGCCTGTTTTTCATGCGCCGCCCTTGGCGGAAGGCAGCTTCGACACCAGGCGCAGCGAAACCGTGAGGCCTTCGAGCTGGTAGTGCGGACGCAGGAAGAACTTGGACGTGTAGTAGCCCGGGTTGCCCTCCACTTCCTCGACGACCACCTCGGCGGCGGCCAGCGGCTTTTGCGACTTGGTGATCTCCGAGGAGTTGGCCGGGTCGCCGTCCACGTAGTTCATGATCCATTTGTTGAGCCAGCGCTGCATGTCCTCGCGCTCCTTGAAGCTGCCGATCTTGTCGCGCACGATGCACTTGAGGTAGTGCGCAAAGCGGTTGCAGGCAAACAGGTAGGGCAGGCGCGCCGCCAGGTTGGCGTTGGCCGTGGCGTCGGGGTCGTCGTACTCGGCCGGCTTGTTGAGCGACTGGGCGCCGATGAAGGCCGCGAAGTCGGAGTTCTTGCGGTGGATCATCGACAGCAGGCCGGCCTTCGAGAGCTCGGCCTCGCGCCGGTCGCTGATGGCGATCTCGGTGGGGCACTTCTGGTCCACGCCGCCGTCGTCGCTCGGGAAGGTGTGCAGCGGCAGGTTCTCCACCGCGCCGCCCGATTCGATGCCGCGGATGCGCGAACCCCAGCCGTAGAGCTTGTACGAGCGGTTGATGTTGGTCGCCATCGCGTAGGCCGCATTGGCCCAGGCGTACTTGTTGTGGTCGGCGCCGGCGGTGTCCTCCTCGAAGTCGAACTCTTCCACCGGATTGGTGTTCGCGCCGTAGGGCGTGCGCGCCAGGAAGCGCGGCATGCACATGCCGATGTACTTGGAGTCGTCCGACTCGCGCAGGCTGCGCCAGCCGGCGTACTCGGGCGTGAGGAAGATCTTGGTCAGGTCGCGCGGGTTGGCGAGCTCCTGCCAGGACTCCATCTGCATCAGGTTCGGGCTTGCGCCGGTGATGAACGGCGCGTGCGCCGAAGCGGCGATCTTGGCCATCTCGCCGAGCAGTTCCACATCGGGCGGGCTCTGGTCGAAGTGATAGTCGCCCACCAGCGCGCCGAAGGGTTCGCCGCCGAACTGGCCGTACTCCTGCTCGTAGATCTTCTTGAACATCGGGCTCTGGTCCCAGGCCGCGCCCTTGAACTTCTTCAGGCTCTTGGCAAGGTCCGCCTTGGAGATGTCCATCACGCGGATCTTCAGGTTCTCGTCGGTCTCGGTGTTGTTCACCATGTAGTGCAGGCCGCGCCACGCACTCTCGAGCTTCTGGTAGTCGGGGTGGTGGATGATCCTGTTCACCTGGTCGGTGAGCTTGGCGTCGATCGCGGCGATCATGGCCTGGATCGACTTGGTCACGTCCTTGCCGATGACGGTGCTGTTGCTCAGCGCCTGCTGCGCCAGCGTGAGCACGGCGGCCTCGACGGCGCTCTTGGCTTCGTCGCTGCGCGGCTTGAATTCCTTCTGCAGCAGCGACGAGAAATCGCTGCCCGCGTACGCGACATCTTTCAGCGCGCTCTGTTCGAGTGCTTCGGCCATGGTGGGTACTCCTCGTTAACCGGTGTGTGTGTCGGGGGTCAGGCGGCGGGCGTGCTGCCGTCTTCGGGCTTCTTGCTCGCGGCCAGCGTCTGCAGCAGGGCCGGGTCTTCCAGCACCTTGGCCAGCAGGTCTTCGGCGCCGCCCTTGCCGTCCATGTAGGTGACGAGGTTCGACAGCTGGGTGCGCGCCTCGAGCAGCTTGTTCAGCGCGCCCACCTTGCGGGCCACGGCGGCGGGCGAAAAATCTTCCATGTTCTCGAAGGTGAGCTCCACCTTCAGGTCGCCTTCGCCGGTGAGCGAGTTCTCCACCGCGAAGGCTGCGCGCGGCTTCATGGCCTTCATGCGCGAGTCGAAGTTGTCGACGTCGATCTCCAGGAACTTGCGGTCGGCCACCGGCGCGAGCGGGTCGGCGGGCTTGCCCGACAGGTCGGCCAGCACGCCCATCACGAAGGGCAGCTGCACCTTCTTCTCGGCCCCGTAGAGCTCCACGTCGTACTCGATCTGGACCCGGGGCGCCCGGTTGCGGGCGATGAATTTCTGACTGCTCTTGGCCATGGAAGATGCTCCTTGCGGGTGTGAATGGGGCGGTTGTGTTGTGGTGCTGGCTTATTCGGAAGGGCGTCGGCCCGTGACCGTCTCGATGGTGTCCATCGCGTTGGGCGCGAGGTTGGCCATGATCTCGAGGAAGCTCACGCCGATGAGCTTCTTCGCGCGCTCGATCAGCAGCGGCGCGGGGTTGCCGGGCTCGGCCTGCTCGAGGTAGCGGATCACCCGGTCGAGCATCTGCACCGCGTCCTGGCGGTTCTGGATCTCGCCGCGCGGGGCTGCGGGACGTGCGGCCGTGGCGCTTGCGTCCTGCGTGCCCGCATCGCCCTCGCCGGTAGCCGCGCCCGCGGCATCCGCCGGCGCGCCGCTGGCCGCGGCGCAGGCCTTGTTCAACACGCGGCCGATGCCGCGCAGCGCGTCGAAGTCGACCGCGTCGGCACGACCGGTGCGATCGACGATGAGCCTGTGCAGGCGATCGATCAGCGCGGGCACCTCGACGGCGGCCTGTATGGCCTCGGGCCGCTCGGCCTGTATGGCTTCGAGCCCGCCCTGCACCTGCGCCACGGAATACGCCGCCTCGCCGCCGACGGCGGTGAGCGCGTTGTGCGCAATGGCGATGTCGCGCACGCGGATCGGACCGACGCCGCGCGCGATGCCGACCTGCGCGTCGTACAGGTCGCGCAGGCCCATGCCTTCGTCGGTCAACGGCGCGAGCGCGTTCAGGCGCATCGTCGGATCGTTGTCGTCGTCCGCATCGAGCTTTGGATGTATGCCGTCCCAGAAACTGTCGAGCAGGTCGGTCAGCAGGCGCAGCCCCGCGGCGAAACCGGCAACGCCCTGCAGGCGCGTGGCGGCGCGCAGCAGCAGCACCGCGGCGCGCAAGTCCTTGCTGCGGCGAAGGATGGCGTCGGACTGCTCGGCGACTTCGCGCCACTCGGGCTCGACCGCGGGAATGACCGTGTCGCCGAACTGCTGCTCCGGCTTGCCTTGCGCGGCCGAGACGAGCGCGGTGAAGTCCGCGTCGTACTCCAGGTCGTCGCCGCACGGCGAGGCTTCGCCGATGGGCGCGAGCAGTGCGGCGGCAAGTTGGTTGTTCAGCATATTGCCTGTTGAAGTTGGCTGGTGATAATCAAAGATGCGTCTTGACCGGTCAATGCAACGAAGGGAATAGCATGCGCACGCTGGGTACACACCATTCGTCCTATGAGAGCTCCTGCGCCGCGCTGCCGCGGCGTCGCATCGCCGTTCTTGGCCTTGCTGCAGCGGGTCTTTCGCTCATCGGATGCGCGAGCAAGCCGGTGGTGACGACCGTCGCGGTCTCGCTCACGGCGGGCCCCGACGCCAACCCCGATACGCGCGGACGCGCCTCGCCGCTCACGGTGCGCGTGTATGCGCTGAAGTCGCCCGGCCCGTTCGAAGGCGCCGACTTCTTCTCGCTGTTCGAGAAAGACCAGGCCACGCTGGGCGCCGAACTCGTGCAGCGCGAAGAAGTGCTGCTGCGGCCCGGCGAAAGCAGGAAGCTCGACTTCAACCTGCCGCCCGACGCCAAGGCGATCGGCGTGATGGCGGCGTTCCGTGATCTCGACCGCGCGCGCTGGCGCGAGGTGCGCCCGGTCACCACCGGCAAGGCGCAGTCGCTCGACGTGCTGCTCGGTGCGCGGCAGATGCGCATCGACGCGAAGTAGCGCCGTCGGCGGCCTGCCTGCTCAGGCCGTGGCGCCGGCGGGCGATGGACGGCCCGGCCGCACCAGTGGCTGGTCGGCCGGCAGGAAGCGGCAGAACAGGTCATCCACGAAGGCCGCTCCCGCGCCGTGCATGGGCGACGCCGCAGCCGTCAGGTAGAGGCCGCGCCAGCGCGTCGCGCGCGTGCCCTTGCCGTGGTTCTCGAGCAGCGCCTGCGCGAAGGTGCGCAGCCCGGGCTGCAGCGCGCGCACCGCTTCCACGAATTCATGCACCGCGAGCCGGTCCGCGGCGCTGGCCTGCCGGTGCAGCAGGCTCATTCGCAGCGCATGCAGGTGCCGGGCGAGCGGGTCGAACACCGCATCGAGCCGTTCGCGCGCTGGCGTGGCGATGGCGGCCGAGGCGTCGGTCAGCCGATGGCCCACGGCCTGCGAGAGCACCTCGGGCGGCAACGCGCCGCGCAGCACTGCATAGCCCGGGAGCTGTTCGAGCCCGGTGACGACCAGGTACGTGGGAAGCTGCAGTCGCAGGGTGTCTGCGGTCTCGTCGAGCAGGCGGCGCATTCGCGCGGCCAGGGCCGCGAGTTCGCTCTCGTCGGCATGCAGCAGCTCTTGCGCTGACACGCACGCGACCATGCCGTTGAGCGGCAGGCGATGGCGCCGCTCGGCCAGTGCCAGCAGCGACTGCAGCCACAGCCCGCGCTGCGCCGGCGTGTCGGCAGCCTTGCCGACCGCGCCGGGCGGAATCTCGATGGACACTGTGGCGCCGGTCAGCCACCAGTGCCACCGGGCGTCTGCCTTGGCTTCGCCTGCGTCGTGCGCGGGCAGGCGCTCGCCATGCGCCGCAGAAAGCAGGCCGCACACGTTGGCGGCGGCGTTGCCGAAGAACAGGAACCATGGAACAGGCGCGCGCGGGCGGCTGCGCTTCACGGCCTGCTGTGCCTGCGCCATGCCTTCCCTGAGCGCGGCGGCAGCCAGCTCCGTGTCGCCGGCTTCCGAGGCGGGGACGCCAAGCGCCTCGATGCGCCGCTGCAGCGCGCGGCGCCGCGCTCCGCGTCCGGCATCGCGCACCACGCCGTACAGCAGCGCGAAGCCCGCGACGCACAGCGCCAGCAGCAGCCAGAAGCGATGGTCGTGCGAAAGCATGGCGGTCATCGCGAAACCGTCTCCAGGAACACGAAGTCGGCGATCAGCCGGTCGCTGTTCTTGCCGGCCGCGACGGTCTCTCGCAGCCGCAGCAGGTAGTCTGACGCGAGCTCGAAAGGCGGCCGGTCGGCGGTTTCGGTGAACGGCGTCGGCGCCGAGAGCACGGTGATCAGCACGCTGCCGAAGGGCGGGCTCACGAGCCAGCTCGACGGGATCTCGCGGCCCAGCGCCAGTGTTTCGCCCGCCTGCAGCTTCGTGGGCGCCTGCCCGGCGTTGAGGTGCATGACCGCGCCGTCGGCCGTGTAGTAGTCGACCCAGATGTAGCTGTCGTGGCGCGGCGCCACCACCTGCACGCGCACCGGGTCGCCCTCGCGCAGCTTGCCTTCGAGCGCGGAGGGCGAGTCGATGTCGAGCCCGTAGGCCCGCTCGCGGTTGCGCGCCTGGTAGGGCTTGATGATGGCGAACACCTCGCAGTGCGGCCATACGCGCAGGCCGACGTCGAAGCTCGGCGATTTCACGCCGGGCACCATGACCACTTCGCGCTCCACTCGCGACAGGTCGCCGGGCAGCGAGACGAAGCCGGACACGCGCGTGCGGCCCTCCGTGTCCACGGTGGCCGTGAGGTCGGCGCAGGCAAAAGTCTGCAGGTGCTGCTCGATGCGCTGGCTCAGTCCGGAGCCGGCCGCGGGCGGCCCGGTGGACCACAGCCACAGCAGGTAGAGCAGCGGCAGCAGCAGCGCGAGCGCCGCGCCGGCGCGCAGCAGCGCGCGGTCGCGCCGGTGCGTGTCGTTGGGGCCGCGCGGGTCGGGCACGCTGTAGGGCTGCGGCGTGATGCGGTCGTGCGCCAGGCTGTCGGGCGCGAGCGGGCGCAGCTGCAGCTGGCGGCCGTGCAGGTCCTTGAGTTTTCCGAGCTCACCCTGGTCGCCGTCCTCGAAGTAGTACTGGCCCTTGAAGCCCAGCACCAGCGCGTGCCAGTAGACCTCGCGCACGTCGTTGTCCTGCGCGCCCAGGGCCGACAGGTGGTGGAAGAACTCGCTGTGCGCATTGTTCGAGTTGAAGAGCTGCGCCTGCAGCGGCGAGGGGCCGCTGCCGGCATCCGCGCCCGCCGTTGCCTCCGGGTGGCGCGCGAGGATCTCGTCGATCCACGCCACCATCGCGAACACGGCCGACTCGACCTGCGGCGCGGGTGTGCCCGCGGCGGCCGCTTCGGCGCGCGCGGTGTCGAGCAGCTGCATGGCCTTGCGCTGCACCGTCGCGAGCGCGGGCATCGGGCGCCCGGCGGCGGCCGATGCATCGAGGGCGAGGCCGTATGCGATGAGGCCGGAGAAGCAGTCGAGCAGGCGAGCCATGGAGGTGCCTGCTCAGGCGTGCATTGCGAAGGATGCCTTGCACCGGCGTCTGCAGCGATGGCACATGCCTATGTCCCCGGTTCCTTCGAGTAGGCTTTCATTGTTTCAAAGGGGCCGGCGGGGGCGCCATATCGCTTGGGGCCTATGCCGTTGGTGGGGCGGCGGCCTTGCTGCGCGGGGAAATCACCGGTATCTTCTGCACCCGGTAGTTCAACGCGTGCTGGGGCACGGGAAAAAAGACATGAAAATCCTGATCGCCGACGACCACCGGCTCGTCATCGAGGCGGTCAAAGCCAAGTTGTCGGAACTGGAGCCCGGCATCGAGTTCGTTCTGGCGATGAGCGTCGACGAGCTGCTTGCGGGTGCTTCCGACGACCTCGACCTGGCCCTGATCGACCTCAACATGCCCGGCGCCGATGGGCAGGCGCACATCGACGAAATCCGCAAGCGCCATCCGGCCCTGCCCGTCATGGTGCTGTCCGGCTACGAAGACCCGGCCATCATGCGCAGCGCGCTGGAGCGCGGCGTGCTCGGTTTCATTCCCAAGGCCTATTCACCCGAGGTGATGCTCTCCGCCGTGCGGCTGGTGCTGGCCGGCGGCGTGTACGTGCCGCCGATGATGCTCACCGCGCTGCCGCCGGGCATCGTGGCGGGCGTGGCACCCCAGGCGTCTGAGACGCTGCCGCGCGGCGGCGCCGGCAGCCAGACGCTGGAACACCTGCGCAACGTGCTGACCGAGCGGCAGGTCGAGGTGCTGCAACTGCTGTCGCAGGGCAAGCCCAACAAGCTGATCGGGCGCAGCCTGGGCATCAGCGAAGGCACGGTGAAGATCCACCTGGCGGCCATCTTCCGTGCGCTGAACGTGCGCAACCGCACCGAGGCGGTGGTGGCGGCGCAGGCACTGACCGAGGCGCAGCAGGCCTAGGCTGCGCGCAACTCGGGGGGCGGTGCGGCGTCGGCACCGCCGCGCGACGTCGCCTTGCGTTCCTCGATCGCCTGCGCCAGGAATTCCGCATCCCGCGCCACGCCCGAGAAGCGCCCCGAACCCCAGGTGTGCAGCCACGGCAGGCCCAGGAAGTACAGCCCGGGCTCGTTCGTGACCCCGCGCAGGTGCACCGGCGCGCCGCGCCCGTTGAACACCGGCGCATCCACCCACGCGAAATCCGGCGAGAAGCCGATGCACCACACCACGCTGGTGATGCCCGCCGCGGCAAGGTCGAGCCGCGTGCGTTCTTCCCGTGGCTCCCATACCGGCGTGTAGACCGAAGGCGGCGGCGCCTCGATGCCCTGCGCCGCGATGTGCTTGTCGATCGATGCGTTGATGCGGTTGTAGGTGCTGTCCGCCTGGTCGAGGTTGTCGCGCAGGTTGGGCTGCAATTCGAAGCTGCCGTCGTCGAAGCCGCTCAGCAGGCCGTACAGCTCCATGCCTTCGAGCGCGAAGCGCCGCAGGTCGATGTCGCGCCCGCCGTCGCGGCCGGTCACGTAGTGGTTGGTGTTGTCGCGCACGCCTTCGCGCAGCGGATGCTCGGTGACGGGCATGTCGTAGTACTTCATGTCGGCGAGCCAGTCGACCACCTCCCGGCCGCGATAGAAGCGCGCGCAGCGCGGCGCGTTGCCGGTGGCCAGGTGCACCTTGCGGCCCGCCAGGTGCAGGTCTTCGGCAATCTGGGCGCCCGACTGGCCGCAGCCCACCACCAGCACCGCGCCCTCGGGCAGTTGCGCCGGGTTGCGGTACTGCGCCGAGTGGAACTGCGCCACGCTGGCCGGCAGCTTCTCGGCCAGGCGCGGCACGATGGGGCGGTGGTAGCCGCCGGAGGCCACCACCACCTGGTCGGCGGTGTAGAGGCCGGCGTCGGTCTGCACGCTGAAGCGGTCGCGCTCGCCGTCGCGCGATACGCGTTCGACGGTCACGCCCTCGACGGCCGGCGCCTTCACGTGCTCGACGAAGCCCGCGAGCCATTCGTTGATCTGGTCCTTGACCATGAAGCCGTGCGGATCGCCGCCGGTGTAGCCCCAGCCCGGCAGCTGGCATTGCCAGTTGGGCGTGACGAGGCAGAACGAGTCCCAGCGCTGCGTGCGCCAGGTGTGCACCAGGCTGCGCTTCTCGATCACGAGGTGGTCGATGCCGCGCTGCTGCAGGCAGTGGCTCAGCGACAGGCCGGCCTGGCCGCCGCCGACGATGACGACGCTGTAGTGGCTGCGTCCGCCGTAGGGATGTGACATGGGGTGCTTCTTTCTCTGGATGTGGGAAACGCGTCAGTCGATGGCGACGACGGTGACGTGGGCGTCCGCGGTGGCGGCGAAGCGCGCGGCGGTCTGCTCGATGTCCGCGAGCTGGTCCATCGCCTGCGAACATGCAAAGCCGTACTTCGCGCGAACCCGTTCGGAGGCCTGGCCCAATGCCTCGCGTGTGCGTTGCATGAAGTCGGCGAGGGCATAGCGCTCGCCGGGTGCCAGGTGCTCCCGCACCACGCTGGAGGGCGAGTAGCAGCGCGTTTCGCTGGCGTCGGGCCAGCGCACGCTGAAGTGGGTCACGGGCATGCGGCGGCCTCCGCTTGCAGGCTGGGCGGCTGGATGAAGGCGTCGCTGCCGAAGTCCCACAGCAGCGCCTCTTCGCCACCGGCGCGCAGGCGAACCTGCCGCGTGGCATTGACCTCGCCGATCACGCCGCAGGCGATGTCGCGCGCGGCAAAGCGCGCCAGCACCGAGGCCACCTGCGCGGGCGCCACGCTGAGCACGAAGCCGTAGCTCGGGAACGACGAGAGCCAGCGCAGCAGCGGCACGCCGTCGGGCCGGGGCAGCGCGTCGAGGTCGATGCGCGCGCCCACGCCGGAGCATTCGAGCAGCATCATGGCCGTGCCCACGGCACCGGCCATGCTGATGTCCTTGCCGGCACCGCACAGGCCGTCTTCGGCAATGGCCGGCAGCAACTCGAGGTCGGCGCGCAGCCGCGCGGCGGGCGCGCGGGTCGAGGCGTTCCAGTACGGAAAAGGCTCTTCGTAGGCGCCGCGCAGGTCGGTGGCCATCACCAGCAGATGCCCCGGCATGGCGTCGAAGCTGGTGAGCAGCCGGCGCGCATGGCCGAGGATGGCCACCGCCAGTTGCGGCCGCTCGCTGCGGTTGTTGCTGTGGCCGCCGACGATGGGCACGCCGTAGCGCACGGCTGCCTCGGCCATGCCGCGCAGCACGTCGTCGGCGGGGCTCATGCCGGTGCTCCACAACGCATCGACCACGGCGGTGGGGCGTCCGCCCATGGCGTAGATGTCGCTCACGTTGACCATCACGCCGCAGTAGCCGGCAAACCACGGCATGCGCACGATGAAGTCTTCGACCAGGCCTTCGATGGCGAACAGCAGGTAGCCGCCGTGGCCGTCGGGTATGGCCGCGCAGTCGTCGCCGATGGGCACGGCCTGCGCGAGCGCCGCATGGCCGCCGGGCAGCGAACGGCCCAGCGCCGACACCACGTCGCTGATGTCGCGCTTGTGGGCGAAGCCGCGCGTGGCGCGCAGGGCTTCGGCGATGTCGTGGACATGCTGCGTCATGCCGCCACCCTGGCGCGCGTGACGAAGCCGCTGACGGGATCGTGGCAAGGCGGATACCACGCGAGGTCGGCCTGCATGCGCGCATGCGGGCGGCCGTGCACGCTGGTCTCCTCCAGCGTCGTCCAGCCGAGCTTGTTGAACAGCGGCACGTTCTGCATCTGCACCTGCGCGAAATAGGTCTCGCAGCCCAGCGCATGGGCGCGCGATACGGCCAGCCGGATCAGCGTCGCGCCCAGGTGCCCCTGGCTGCGGAAGGCGGGGTGCACGGCCAGCCGCGAGCCCCACCATTCGCCTTCGGCCTCACCGCGATGGATGCGCACCGTGCCCACCACCTGCTCTGGCATGCCGCCGTTGCACGACATGGCGACCAGCAGGCGCGCGTGGTCGTCGATGGCGTCGCGGTCGTCGCGCGCGAAGATGCCCTGCTCGATGCAGAAAACCGCGCGGCGCAGCGCCATGGCTTCGTCGCGCTCCCATTGCTGGGCGGCTTCGCGCACGAGGTATTCGGCGGGCGCGTAGTGGTCCGCCATCTCGCAGAGGTCGTCGATGCACAGCATGGTCAGCCTTCGCTTTCTTTTTCGTAGATCGACAGCGACGAGCACGCGCCGCACTTGCCGCAGCCGGCCTTGATGTCGGCCGAGCGCAGGCCGGCGGCCACCACGCGTTCGCCCAGCGGCGCGAGCAGCGACTTCATGAACTCGGGCGTGGGGGCCGGATGGTCTTCCAGCGGCGTGCCGCTGATCGGCACGAAGGGCACGACAAAGGGATACACGCCGCGCGCCAGCAGCTGGTCGCAGGTGTCGAGGATGGCTTCCCGCGTGTCGCCCAGCCCGGCCAGGATGTAGGTGCTGACCTGCCCGCGCCCGAACACGCCCACGGCCGCCTCGAAGGCGCTCATGTAGCGCGAGATGGGCACGCTGGCCTTGCCCGGCATGATGCGTTCGCGCACCTCGGGCGTGACCACTTCGAGGTGCATGCCCAGCGTGTCGATGCCGGCGGCCTTCATGCGGTGGAACCACTGGTCGTCGTCGGGCGGCTCGCACTGGCCCTGGATGGGGATGTCGACCGCGGCCTTGATGGCGAAGGCGCTCTCGCACAGCACGGCCGCGCCGCGGTCGGTGGCGTTGGGCGTGCCGGTGGTCATCACCATGTGCTTCACGCCGTCGAGCAGCACGGCGGCGCGCGCCACTTCGGCGAGCTGCTCGGGCGTCTTGCGCGCGACGGTGCGGCCGGCCGCGAGCGACTGGCCGATCGCGCAGAACTTGCAGCTCTTCCTGCGGCTCTCGTAGCGGATGCAGGTCTGCAGCACGGTGGTGGCCAGCACGTCGCTGCCGTGCAGCGTGGCGATGTGCGAGTAGGGCACGCCGTCGAAGGTCTGCATGGCGTAGAAGCGCGGCTGCCTCGGAAAGCTGATGCTTGCGATGGGAATGCTGCCGCGCATCACGCGGCTCATGCCGCTCGCGTCCGGCGCCTCGGCGGTGAAGGGCGAGTGCCAGGCGGTGGACGTGTGCACCGGCACCATGATCGTGTGGCCGTCGACGGTCACGGCCTTGTGGTCCGAAGGGCCCGCGCCGCCGCGGCGGCTCGAGACGCCGGCCGAAGGATCAACCAGCCGCAACCCGAAGGACTGGAGCTCGGTCATCAGTTGCCGGCTGTCCTGCTGCTGCGTCGTGATGGGTGTCGTGGTCATGGTCGGGGCTCCGTTGGGCGAAAGGTTGCGTGAGGTGCATGGGCACGGTGGTCTGCGCCGGCCGGTCGTTGAGGGCGAGCGACAGCAGCTCGGGCCGCGCGTAGTGGCCGACCGAATCCATCATTCGCTTGCGCTTGGCGATCAGCGCCATGTCGAGGTCGGCCACCACCATGCCTTCGCCCTCGGTGAGCGGCGGCGCGAGGTGCTTGCCCTCGGGCGAGACGATGGCCGTGTGGCAGCCGCCGCGCAGCGCCTTCTGCAGTTGCGCGTCGGGCGTGACCGAGCGGATCTGCTCGTCGGTGAGCCAGCCGGTGGCGTTGACCACGAAGCAGCCCGACTCCAGCGCGTGGTGGCGGATGGTCACTTCCATCTGCTCCGCGAAGATCGGGCCGACCAGCGAGCCGGGGAACTGCGCGCAGTGGATCTGCTCGTGCTGCGCCATCAGCGCGTAGCGCGCGAGCGGGTTGTAGTGCTCCCAGCAGGCCAGCGCGCCGACGCGGCCCACGGCGGTGTCGACCACCTTCAGGCCCGCGCCGTCGCCCATGCCCCAGACCATGCGCTCGTGATAGGTCGGCGTGATCTTGCGGCGCTTGAGCACTAGCGTGCCGTCGGCGTCGAACACCAGCTGCGTGTTGTAGAGGCTGCCGTGGTCGCGCTCGTTCACGCCGAGCACGACCACCAAGTTCCGTGCGCGGGCCCGCTCCGCCACGGCCTGCGTGACCGGGCCGGGCACGACCACCGCGCGCTCCGCCAGCCGCAGGTGCGGCGCGCCCTGCAGCACCGGCGGCAGCACGAAGCTGAAGTAGGGGTAGTAGGGCACGAAGGTCTCGGGAAAGACCGCGAGCTGCGCGCCCCTGGCAGCGGCCGCGTCGATGGCGCTGCACACGCGCTCCAGCGTGCCGTCGGGCCGCTCGAAGTCGGGTGCGATCTGGATCGCCGCCGCCCGAACGGTGGTGGGTGTGGATGCCATCGCCGCGCCTTCGCTCACAGGGTCCAGGTGTCGAGGATGACCGCGCCGGCCTTCTTGTGCAGCAGCACGAGGTCGAGCACGTCGAGCGGGTTGATCGGCGTGATGCCTTCGATCAGCGCGCCTTCGCCGTGGCCGTACAGCGCCTGCAGCGCGAAGCGGCAGGCGTAGACCTTGCCGCCTTCCTCCATGAACTTGACGATCTGCTTGTTGAAGTTCTGGTGGCCCGGGAAGGCCTCGTCGCCCAGCGTGGGAAAGCCGCGCTGCACGCCCAGCGTGACGCCGGGGCCGTACAGCAGGACCGAGGTCTCGTAGCCCTTGCGCCGCAGCCGCGTGGCCTGCAGCAGGTTGACGAAGCCGATGGAGCCTTCGAAGGCCACGGTGTGGAAGGTGACGAGCGCCTTCTCGCCGGGCTCGGCCTTGACGTCTTCGAACACCTTCTCTTCGTAGTCGACGAGGTACTCGCCTTTTTCGTTGCGGGGGCGGGTGACTTTGGGCATGGGGGACTCCGGTTGGGTGGTTGGACACGCAGGTCTTGCGTGCCTTCCTCTTCGCAGGCGATGTGCCAGCGTTCGCGCGGCTGCGTGCAATCAAGTCGCGATCAACGCGCAGCGGCGCGGGCCGCGAGCCGCAAAAAATTTTTCCGGCCTGTGCAAAGGCGGGCCGGCGGCCGGGCCGGGCGGCTCGCCGCGCACCGGCAAGACGCATGCGCCGTGCGATCAATGCACCCGATCAATGGGGTTGATCGCACCTGATCGAAGCATCCGGGTCCTCTGGGGCGGGCGCGAATCCTGCGTGTTGATCGGTGGCCGGATGCAATCAATGAATGCGATCAACTTCGCCGGAGCCCCCCGATGACCACCATCACCGCCCACTGGCGCAGGCAACTGCGCAACAGCGCCCGCCCGGCCTACCTGCAACTGGCCGAGCTGATCGCTGACGACATCAAGACCGGGCGACTCGGCGTGCGCGACCGGCTGCCCACGCTGCGCGAACTGGCGGCCGACCTGGAGCTGAACTACACGACCGTGGCGCGCGGCTATGCCGAGGCGCGCAAGCGCGGGCTGATCGATTCGCGCGCGGGCACGGGCACCTTCATCCGCTCGGGCAGCCCGAGCCTGCGGCTGCGCGGCGGCAGCGGCGCGGAGATGACGATGAACATGCCGCCCGAGCCCGACGACGAGCACCTGATGGCGCGGCTGCACGACAGCGCGAGCCGGGCTTTCGCGCAGGCCGACTTCCACGACCTGCTGCGCTACCAGGACTTCGGCGGCACCGCGCACGACCGCGCCGCCGCCATGCACTGGCTGCGGCCCTTCGTGCCCGATGCGAGCGTCGACCGCATCCTGGTGTGCCCGGGCATCCACGGCGTGCTGACGGCGCTGTTCTCGCAGCTTGCGCGGCCGGGCGAGCTGGTGTGCGTGGAGTCGCTCACGTACCCCGGCGTGAAGGCCATCGCGGCGCAGTTGGGCGTGCAGCTGCATGCGCTGCAGATGGACGACGACGGCCCGATTGCCGATGCCTTCGAGCACGCCTGCAGGACGCTCAAGCCCAAGGCGCTGTACTGCAACCCGACGCTGCTGAATCCGACCGCCGCCACGGTATCGCGCGCCCGTCGCGAGGCGCTCGCGGACGTGGCGCTGCGCTACGCGGTGCCGATCATCGAGGACGACGCCTACGGCATGCTGCCGCGCCAGGTGCCAGCGGCGCTGGCCACGCTGGCGCCGGGGCTCACCTACTACGTGAGCGGGTTCTCGAAATGCTTCGGCGCGGGGCTGCGCAGCGCATATGTGTGCTCGCCGACGGTGGTGCAGTCGCAGCGGCTGGCCGGCGCAATGCGCGCGACCACGGTGATGGCCTCACCCATCACCAATGCGCTGACCACGCTGTGGGTGGAAGACGGCACCGCGGAAGAAATGCTGCAGGCGGTGCGCGCGGAGTCGATGGCGCGGCAGGTGCTGGCCACGCGCTACCTGGGCGCGAATGGGCTGCAGGCGCATCCGGAGGGGTTCCATGCATGGCTGCCGCTCACGCCGGGCTGGAGTCCGGTGGAGTTTGCGTCCTACCTGCGCACGCAGAACGTGGGCGTGGTGGCGAGCGCGGCCTTTTCCACCGACGGCGATCCGCCCGACGCGGTGCGCATCTGCCTGGGCGGGCCGATGTCGCGCGAGCAGTGCGATCAGGCGCTGCGGCTCATCGCGGACACGCTGGCGCATCCGCTGCATCCGCATGCCACGCTGCGCTGACCGCCCGCCGGCGGGGCGGGAGCGGTGCCGGTCAGCGCTTGGCGAACACGCCGCTCCAAGCGAACACGGAGTTGGGTGCGTTCACGTGGCGCAGGCTGGGCACGGGGCGCGGCTGCGGTTCTTTCTTGCGGGGGGCTTCCTCTTCGACGCGCACGCCCTTGGCCAACTGGTCGTCGACCAGGCTCTGCAGCGTGACGGAGTCGAGGAACTCCATCACGTGGTGGTTGGCGGATGCCCAGAGCGCGTCGGTCGAGTAGCAGCCGGATTCGCCGTCTGCGGCGCCGTTGCCGGCCTTGTCGCGCGGCGGTGCGGCTTCGGCCTCTGGTGCGGCCTGGCCGTCGACCGAGAACAGGATGTCCGCAACGGTGATCTCAGATGCCTTGCGCGCCAGCGTGTAGCCGCCGCCCGGGCCTCGCGTCGCCTTCACCAGCGCATGCTGGCGCAGCTTGCTGAAGAGTGCCTCCAGCGACGAGCGGGCAATATGTTGGCGCTTGGCGATCGACGCCAGGGCCACGGGGCCGGCCTGCTCGCGCAGCGCGACATCGATCATGGCCGTCACGGCGAAGCCGCCCTTCGTCGTCAGACGCATGGAGTGTTCCTCATGGATGTGTCTGGAATACAGACATTGAATGAATGGCTGTCTTGCGCGTTCGCGAAAGACAGCGCCGGAACGTAGGTGTCCGAAAGCCCCGAAAAGTTTCCGGAATGCTTCTTAAGCTTCTTCAGGTCTGGATGTAACCAACGGTTCGCGCGTCGGTGGTTTCCGGCGCTCGGGGCTCGCCCATCATCTCGCGCAGTGTGGCTTCGATCATGCGGGACATGGCGTCCAGGGCCAGGTCGTTGGGCTGGGTGCCGAAGGGTTCCTCGATCTCGGCGCCCAGTGCCTCGAGTGCGAAGAAGGTGTATGCGACGAACGCGACCACCACCGGCGTCATTGCGCCGATGGCGTCCACGAGGCCGAAGGGCAGCAGCACGCAGTAGAGATAGATGGTGCGGTGGATGATGACGGAATAGGTGAAGGGGATCGGCGTGCTCGCAATGCGTTCGCAGCCGCCCAGTGCCTCCGTCAGCCGCCCCAGCGGTACTTCCATGGCCTGCGCGAGCATCGGGTCGAGCCGGCCGCTCCTGCGCTGGTCGCGCAGCCATTCGCCGACCATGAGCAGCAGCATGGCCGGCTTGAAGCGCGCCGCGCGCAGGCGCTCGCAGTCTTCCGGCGGCAGCAGGCGTGCGAGGTCGGCGCAGGGATCGGTGCCCCGCAGCTGATGGCGCAGCGCATGCACGAAGGCGATGAGGCGAGCGGCGGCCACGCCGGCGTGCGCGGTGGAGTCGGAGTGGGAGTCAGAGTCGCCCAGGGTCAGCGCCTGGCGCACCAGCGAGCGCGTTTCATTGAGCAGGGTGCCCCACAGCGTGCGGGCTTCCCAGTAGCGCGAATAGCTCGTGCTGTTCCTGAAGCCCAGGAAGATCGCCAGCGTGAGGCCGATGAGCGAGAAGGGCACGAAGTTGAGCGGCACCTTCCATTGAAAAAGCCGCCCGTGCAGTACCGTCACCAGCACCGCGAAGGCGGTGGTCCACAGCAGCTGCGGCACGATGTCCGGCAGGACCGAGCCGCGCCACACGAAGAGCATGCGCAGCCAATGAGGGCGGGGTCGGACGATCATCGGGCGGCCATTATCCCCGCGTGCCGGCATCGTGCCCCCCGCGGCCACAGAATGGCGCTCTCACCAACACCCCGGCATTCGCCGATCCACGCACCATGTTGACTTACGCAATCCAGAGAGTCGGCTACGACTACAAGCAGACGGACCCGCAGGGAGAGACGAACCTGATCGCCTTCATGGCCGCCATCGACGCCTTCCCTTGGACCGAGCAGCTCGCGCTGTGGGACGAGCAGCAGGACGGCCCGCTGCCGACGCTGGTGCTGCAGAACGAGCCCGACCAGCGGGAGCTCTGGATCTCGGCGCTGGGCGACGAACGCAACCGCAGCTACCAGCTGCAGTCGGTGTCGATCCAGATGCGCAAGGGCTTCTTCGGCAAGGCGAAGCCGGAGCAGGACGCGGCGGTCGTGGACGAGTGCAGCCGCGCGGAGGTCGATCGCCTCTGCGAGCTTTTCTGCGACGGACAGTACGAGGTCTTCGATCGCGAGGTGGCAAGGCTCGCCGCGCGGGACGGCGGCGACTGAGAGAGACGGCGCGACTCGCGCCCGGGTCTGCTATGTTTTGCCCGCCGTTCCTCCCGCAACTCGATCGATCTGTCTTGAACTCCATCAGCTTCCACCCCAACCGCTTCGACGCCGCCATCGTCGACCTCGACGGCACCATGGTCGACACGCTCGGCGACTTCGCCGCGTCGCTGAACCGCATGCTTGCCGATCTTTCCCTGCCGGCGGTCGAGCCGGCTGCGATCGAGCGCATGGTGGGCAAGGGGTCGGAGCACCTGATCCATTCCGCGCTCGTGCACGTGATGGCGCCGACCGAAGGCGACGCTGCCGACGCCAGGGCGCGCGCATTGTTCGAGCGTGCCTGGGAGCGCTATCAGCACCACTACCTGGCGGTGAACGGCCAGCACTCGGCCGTGTACGCGGGCGTGATCGACGGCCTGAAGGCCCTGCGCGCGCAGGGCCTGCGGCTGGCGTGCCTCACGAACAAGCCGACGTCGTTCGCGAAGCCGCTGCTGGCCGAGAAGGGGCTCGACGGGTTCTTCGAGCTGGTGTTCGGCGGGGACGCCTTCGAGCGCAAGAAGCCCGATCCGCTGCCGCTGCTGAAGACCTGCGAGGCGCTGGGCACGGCGCCCGCGCGCACGCTGATGGTGGGCGATTCGAGCAACGACGCGCGTGCCGCGCGCGCCGCCGGCTGCCCCGTGGTGCTCGTGACCTACGGCTACAACCACGGCGAGCCGGTGCGGGCGGTGGATGCCGACGGCTTCGTGGATTCGCTGGCCGAACTCGCGGCCGCCTGACCTGAGCTGTTCGGCTACTGCTTGCCGAGCAGCGCGTCCTTCAGCTTCCAGTCCGCCGGGTTCGGCCCCAGCCAGATGCGCAGCAGGGCGTTGAAGAAGGCCGGCTCCTTCACCGGGTCGGGCTGAGGCACGCCGCGCACGGTGATCACGGTGCCCGTGCCTGGCACCCAGTCGATGTTGAAGGTGTCGCCGGTCTTCAACTGCTTCTGGTCCGCGAACATCTGGCCCATGCGCAGCAGGCCTGGAATGAGGTTGACCATTTCGCTCTTGGGCGAGTTCTCTTCCACGCCCTTGGTAAAGAGCTTGCCGAGTTCGTTCGCGTCGATGTCGCGCAGCATGGTGATGGCCACTCGCTTGGGACCCGGCGCGGCCAGCGCCTCTTCCGGCGTCGACACCTTCTTGCCCACGTACAGCCCCGCCGTATAGACCTTGAAGATGGCCTTGTAGCGAATGCCCGCGCCGTTGAGCTGCAGCGCACTGCCATGCAGGTCCATGCGGTCTTCGAGCTTGACGCCGGCCACATCGACCTGGGCCGCCGCGGCACCGGACGCGGCAGCGGCAAGACAGGCCGCCAGGGTGAGCCGGGAGAACACGGTCGGGAGCGAAAAAGCTGGCACGGGAGGTCTCCTCGGTATTTTGCGAACGGTCGTGCGAATGTATCTTTTCGTTTTATGGGCAACCTCGGGATGAACCCTGAAGCCGCGCCGAAGCGGCCGTTGTTGTGCGAACCGGCGTTTTCGTGGGCTAAACTCTGCCTTCCATGTTCGTTCATCACATCAATCAAACAGGTGAAGGCAGCCGGGGAGCCTGGCCCTGGCGTAGCCATACTTCGCTGACTGTTTGATTGCACGGCGCACGCCGTGCGCCCGCGGTTCCGGATCGACACATACTCGACGACGCCGGACCACCCGTGAATGACCTTGCCCCCGGCCAAAGGAGCGCCGGCTGGCAATTGGAGAACGAACCCGTGATCACCGAACTTGAATTCAAGAGCCTCAGCGCCCAGGGCTACAACCGCATTCCGCTGATGGCCGAGGCCTTCGCCGACCTCGAGACGCCTCTTTCCCTCTATCTCAAGCTCGCCCATTCGCAAGGCGGCGGCAAGCACAGCTTCCTGCTCGAATCCGTGGTGGGCGGCGAGCGCTTCGGGCGCTACAGCTTCATCGGATTGCCCGCAAGGACCTTGCTGCGCGCCAGCGGCTTCGGCGCCGAGGCCGCCACCGAGGTGGTGACCGACGGGCAGGTGGTCGAGACCGTCAAGGGCAATCCGCTCGACTTCGTCGCCGAGTACCAGAAGCGTTTCAAGGTGGCGCTGCGCCCGGGCCTTCCCCGCTTCTGCGGCGGCCTTGCCGGCTATTTCGGCTACGACACCGTGCGCCACATCGAGCGCAAGCTCGAAAAAAGCTGCCCGCCCGACACACTGGGCTGCCCCGACATCCTGCTACTGCAGTGCGAGGAACTGGCCGTCATCGACAACCTCTCGGGCAAGCTGTACCTCATCGTCTATGCCGATCCGAAGCAGCCCGAGGCCTATGCAGTGGGCAAGCGCCGCTTGAGGGAGCTCAAGGAAAAGCTCAAGTACTCGGTGAGCGCCCCCATCGTGAAGCCCACGCAGCCGCATCCGCCCGAGCGCAGCTTCGCCAAGGCCGACTACCTTGCGGCCGTGGAGCGCGCCAAGGAAATGATCGCCGCCGGCGACTTCATGCAGGTGCAGGTGGGACAGCGCATCAGCAAGCGCTACACCGAGTCGCCGCTGTCGCTGTACCGCGCGCTGCGCTCGCTGAACCCTTCGCCCTACATGTATTACTACAACCTGGGCGACTTCCACGTGGTGGGCGCGTCGCCCGAAATCCTGGTGCGCCAGGAGAACACGGGCGAGGGCGAGCAGAAGATCACCATCCGCCCGCTGGCCGGCACGCGTCCGCGCGGCGCGTCGATCGAGCTGGACAAGGCCGCCGAGGTGGAGCTCATCAACGACCCGAAGGAGCGCGCCGAGCACGTGATGCTGATCGACCTCGCGCGCAACGACATCGGCCGCATCGCCAAGACCGGCACCGTGAAGGTGACCGAAGCCTTCGCGGTGGAGCGCTACAGCCACGTGATGCACATCGTGAGCAACGTCGAAGGCACGCTGAAGGACGGCATGACCGCCATCGACGTGCTCAAGGCCACCTTCCCGGCCGGCACGCTGACCGGCGCGCCCAAGGTGCATGCGATGGAGCTGATCGACCAGCTGGAGCCCACCAAGCGCGGCCTCTACGGCGGCGCCTGCGGCTACATCAGCTATGCGGGCGACATGGACGTGGCCATCGCCATCCGCACCGGCATCGTGAAGGACCAGATGCTGCACGTGCAGGCCGCGGCCGGCGTGGTGGCCGACTCGGTGCCCGAGCTCGAGTGGAAGGAAACGGAAGCCAAGGCGCGCGCACTCCTGCGCGCCGCCGAACTGGTCGAGGAAGGCCTGGAATGATGAGCAACGCACCGGATATTCAGAACGACTTCTCGCACGAGATCATCGGCGCCGCCGTCGAGGTGCAGCGCGTGCTCGGCACGGGGCTCGACGAAGCCGCCTATGCCGCGGCGCTGGCCATCGAGCTGGCCGAGCGCGAGATCGGCTTCACGCGCGACGTGGCGCTGTCGGCCAGCTACAAGGGCCGCTCGCTGGGCGAGGTCTACCGCGCGGGCTTCGTGATCGAGCAGTCGGTCATCGTGGAGCTCAAGGCGGTCGACGTGCTGACCGACCTGCATCGCGCGCAGGTGCTGGCCGCGCTGCGGCTGTCGGGCCTCAAGCTGGGCCTGCTGATCAACTTCAACGTGTTCCCCGTCGTCAAGGGCGTCCACCGGATTGTGAGCAAGCCATGAAACTGCTGATGATCGACAACTACGACAGCTTCACCTACAACATCGTCCAGTACTTCGGCGAGCTGGGCGCGGACGTGCAGGTGCACCGCAACGACGAGATCACCGTGGCGCAGATCGGCGAACTCATCGCCTCCGGCGTGACGCGGCTGGTGGTGTCGCCCGGGCCGTGTTCGCCGGCGGAGGCGGGCGTGTCGGTGGCCGCCATCGAGGCCTTCGCGGGCAAGCTGCCCATTCTGGGCGTGTGCCTGGGGCACCAGGCCATCGGCGCGGCCTTCGGCGGCAAGATCGTGCGCGCGCAGCAGCTGATGCACGGCAAGACCAGCGAGATCACGACCACGCAGGAAGGCGTGTTCGCGGGGCTGCCGCAGAAGTTCGTCGTCAACCGCTATCACTCGCTGTCCATCGAGCGCGAGAGTTGTCCCAAGGCGCTGGCTGTCACCGCCTGGACCGACGACGGCGAGATCATGGGGGTGCGGCACACCGGATTCGCGCACGACGTGCGCATCGAAGGCGTGCAGTTCCACCCCGAATCCATCCTGACGGAGCACGGCCACGCCATGCTCAAGAACTTCCTGGACTGAGCCACCATGACCGACCGCACCCACCTCGTCGACCTGCGCAGCGACACCGTCACCCAACCCACGCCCGCGATGCGCGAGGCCATGATGGCGGCGCCGCTGGGCGACGACGTCTTCGGCACCGATCCGAGCGTGAACGCGCTGCAGGAAAAGATCGCCGCCATGCTCGGCTTTGAGGCCGCGCTGTTCGTGCCGACCGGCACGCAGAGCAACCTCTGCGCGATCCTTTCGCACTGCGGCCGGGGCGACGAATACATCGTCGGCCAGCAGGCGCATTGCTACCGCTGGGAAGGCGGCGGCGCGGCGGTGTTCGGCAGCGTGCAGCCGCAGCCGCTCGACCATGCGCCCGACGGCACGCTGCCGCTCGCGCAGATCGAGGCCGCCGTCAAGCCCGACGACGCGCACTTCGCGCGCACGCGGCTGCTGGCGCTGGAGAACACGCTGGGCGGCAAGCTGCTGCCCTTCGAGTACGTGCAGGCTGCGACCGAGCTGGCGAAGAGCAAGGGGCTGCAGCGGCATCTGGACGGCGCACGGCTCTTCAACGCGGCGACCGCGCAGGCTGCGTTGAACGAGCGCAGCGACATCCGCGCGGAAGCCCGCCGCATCGCGCAGTGCTTCGACAGCGTGTCGGTGTGCTTCAGCAAGGGCCTGGGCGCGCCCATCGGCTCGGCGCTGGTGGGCTCGCGCGAGTTCATCGCGCGTGCGCACCGCGTTCGCAAGATGGCGGGCGGCGGCATGCGGCAGGCCGGCCTGCTGGCGGCGGCGGCATCGCATGCGCTCGACCATCACATCGACCGCCTGGCCGACGACCATGCGCTGGCGCAGCGGCTCGCACAGGGGCTCGAGGGCATCGAGGGTCTGAAGGTCGAGGCGCCGCACACCAACATCGTGTTCGTCGATCTCGCAGGTGCCGCGCAGGCGCGATCCGCGGAGCTGCTCGCGAGCCTGAACCAGCAGGGCATTCTTGCGACGGGGCTCTACCGGCTGCGCTTCGTGACGCACCTCGACGTCGATGCCGCCGGCGTCGACCGCGCGGTCAAGGCGATTCGCGGATTCTTCAACGCCTGAGCCCCGGGGGAGCGAGATGCCCGATCTTCCTCATCTGCTCGCCTTCATCGCCGCCGGCTGGCTGCTCAACCTGACACCGGGGCCCGACGTGCTGTACGTCGTGACCCACTCGCTGCGCTCCGGCGTGCGCGCCGGCATCATGGCGGGGCTTGGCATCACGGCGGGCTGCTTCGTCCACATCTTCGCCGCCGCCGTGGGCGTCGGCACGCTGATGGCGACGTCGGCCACCGCCTTCACGGTGCTCAAGTACATCGGCGCGGCGTACCTGCTGTACCTCGGCGTGCGCATGTTGCTGTCGCGCGCGAAGCCGCCGGCCGACCTGCGGGCCGAGGCGGCGGCGGCCGGCGAGCGCAGCCTGAAGGCGATCTTCCTGGGCGGCTTCTGGACCAACGTGCTCAACCCCAAGGTCGCGCTTTTCTTCCTGGCCTTCGTGCCGCAATTCATCGCGCCCGGCGCCGGCAACACGGCGCTCTGCTTCGTGCTGCTGGGTGTGCTGTTCAACGTCAACGCCATCCCCGTGAACATCGGCTGGGCCGTCGCCGCGGGCTGGATGGCGCGCCGCAGCGCCGTTCAGAAGGGCATGCACTGGCTCGACCGCGCCGCCGGCGTGCTGTTCATCGGCTTCGGCCTCAAGCTTGCGTTCACCGATGCGCCCGCCGTTCGCGTCGGCCGCTGATTCACCCCGAGGAGACTTTCCATGATCACCCCCCAGGAAGCGCTGCAGCGCACCATCGAACACCGCGAAGTCTTCCACGACGAGATGCTGCACATCGTGCGCCTCATCATGAGCGGCGAGTGCTCGCCGGTGATGATGGCCGCGCTGATCATCGGCCTGCGCGTGAAGAAGGAAACCATCGGCGAGATCACCGCCGCCGCGCAGGTGATGCGCGAGGTGTCGACCAAGGTGCCGGTGATCGATACGACGAACCTCGTCGACATCGTCGGCACCGGTGGCGACGGCTCGCACACCTTCAACATCTCGACCTGCTCGATGTTCGTGGCCGCCGCCGCGGGCGCCAAGGTGAGCAAGCACGGCGGGCGCAGCGTGTCGAGCAAGTCGGGCAGCGCCGACGTGCTGGAGTCGCTGGGCGTGAACATCAACCTGAAGCCCGAGCAGATCGCGCGCTCCATCGAGGAGTGCGGCATCGGCTTCATGTTCGCGCCGAACCACCATCCCGCGATGAAGAACGTCGCGCCGGTGCGCAAGGAGCTCGGCATCAAGACGATCTTCAACATCCTCGGGCCGCTGACCAATCCGGCCGGCGCGCCGAACATCCTGATGGGCGTGTTCCACCCCGACCTCGTGGGCATCCAGGTGCGCGCGCTGCAGCGCCTGGGCACCGAGCATGCGATGGTGGTCTACGGCCGCGACGGCATGGACGAGATTTCGCTCGGCGCGGCCACCATGGTGGGCGAACTGAAGGACGGCGAGATCCGCGAGTACGAACTGCATCCCGAGGATTTCGGCTTCGCGATGTCGAGCAACCGCGCGCTGCGCGTGGAAACGCCGGAGCAGTCGAAGGCCATGCTGCTGGGTGTGCTCGACAATCAGGCCGGCCCCGCGCTGGACATCGTGCTGCTGAACGCCGGCGCCGCGCTGTACGCGGCCAACGTGGTCGATTCAGTGGCCGCGGGCGTCGAGCGTTCGCGTGCCGCCATCGCGTCGGGTGCCGCCAAGGCCAAGCTCGCGGAGCTGGTCAAGGCATCCGCCACCGTCTGAACACAGAGAAACCGGGAGCACCAGGAACCCCATGTCCGACATCCTCGACAAGATCGTTGCCGTCAAGCACCAGGAGGTCGCCGCGGCCCGCAAGCGCGCGTCGCTCGAAGCCGTGCGCTTCGACGCGGAGAGCCGCATGCTCACGCGTGATTTCGAAGCCGCCTTGCGCGCCAAGATCGCCGCGGGCCACGCTGCGGTGATTGCCGAAGTCAAGAAGGCCAGCCCGAGCAAGGGCGTGCTGCGCGCGGACTTCATTCCGGCCGACATCGCGCAGAGCTATGCGGAGGGCGACGGCACGGTCAGTGCGGCTTGCCTCTCGGTATTGACCGACAAGCAGTTCTTCCAGGGCGGCGTCGACTATCTCAAGCAGGCGCGTGCCTCGTGCGACCTGCCGGTGCTGCGCAAGGATTTCATCGTCGATGAATACCAGGTGTACGAATCGCGCGCGATGGGCGCCGATGCGATCCTGCTGATCGCCGCATGCCTCGACGACGCACAGATGAAGGACTACGAAGCCATCGCGCGCGGGCTGGACATGGCGGTGCTGGTGGAGGTGCACGACGCGGCCGAACTCGACCGCGCGCTGAAGCTCAGGACGGCGCTGATCGGCGTCAACAACCGCAATCTGCGCAACTTCGAGGTGTCGATCCAGGCGACCATCGACCTGCTGCCCAGGCTGCCGAATGACCGCCTGCCAGTGACGGAGTCGGGCATCGGCACGCGCGAGGACGTGGCCACGCTGCGCGCCGCAGGCGTCAACGCCTTCCTGGTCGGCGAGGCCTTCATGCGTGCCAAGGAACCCGGCGAGGCCCTCGCTGCCTTGTTCAAATGAGCCGGCCCGATCAGCTGTCGAGCAGCGATCCCGCCGACTGGCCCGTGGCGCCGGGCTGGCAGTCGTTGGTCGATGATTTCTTTGCCAGCGCGGTGGGGCAGAAGCTGCAGGGCTTTTTGCGCGAGCGGCTCGATGCTGGCGCGGTGATCTTCCCGCCGCAGCCGCTGCGGGCGCTGGAGCTCACGCCGCCGGAGGACGTGCGCGTGGTCATCCTGGGTCAGGACCCGTATCACGGGCGCGGGCAGGCCGAGGGGCTGGCGTTCTCGGTGGCGCCCGGGGTGGCGCTGCCGCCGTCGCTGCGCAACATCTTCAAGGAACTGCAGCGTGACCTCGGCACGCCGCCCCCTGCATTCCCCAATCCGGGCGGCAGCCTGGTGAAGTGGGCGACGCACGGCGTGCTGCTGCTCAACACCTGCCTGACGGTCGAGGAGGCCCAGCCCGCCAGCCACGCGGGCAAGGGCTGGGAGGTGCTGACGGATGCCGTCATCCGCCATGTTTCAGGTGGAGAAAAACCTGTTGTTTTTATGCTCTGGGGTTCGCACGCGCAAAGTAAGCGGGCGTTGATCGATGTTGGGCGACATAAGGTGCTGATGTCGAATCATCCGTCGCCTCTATCGGCCCTGAGGCCGCCCGTGCCGTTCATCGGCTGCGGCCATTTTGGCGAAGCCCGTGCCTGGCGTGAGGCGCAGCAGTCGGCGGGGTGAAAACTTAGGCGATAATCGTGGGCTAACGCCTCGAGCGGTTTTCCTGCATCTTCGTTGATGCATGGGTTTCCGGGTAGTCACAAAACCGTGCTATATTTCGAGGTTCGCCGGAGAGGTGGCCGAGTGGTTAATGGCAGCAGACTGTAAATCTGCCCTCTTACGAGTACGCTGGTTCGAATCCAGCCCTCTCCACCAGCGATGAATTTGGTTTCTAAGAGCGATTGGATCTAGCGCTTTGGGTGCCTTGAAGTGCCCCCGATGCGGGAGTAGTTCAATGGTAGAACCCCAGCCTTCCAAGCTGATGACGCGGGTTCGATTCCCGTCTCCCGCTCCAGAGACCCGGTTCGTTGTTGAGGCGATGTGAATTCGTAACTTTGTTACAAAAGCCCTTTTGGCTCAGTGGTAGAGCACTCCCTTGGTAAGGGAGAGGTCGCGGGTCCGATTCCCGCAAAGGGCACCAGTTTTTGGGGGTTGCAACGGCAGCTTTGCAACCCATCTGCATACGTTGAAAACGTTTTTTTCGGAGTCGAAAAATGGCAAAAGGTAAATTCACCCGCACCAAGCCTCACGTCAACGTGGGCAC
>NZ_JARVTD010000010.1:0-651754 GCF_030208835.1 Variovorax sp. efr-133-TYG-130
TTTGCTTACTTTCTTTTGGCGAAGCAAAAGAAAGTGAGTCGCCCGCCGGGGCGAGTCCCGGCCCCGGGAAAAAACCTAGGCAGCCAACCAATGCACGCTAAAGAGCCTCTCAGGATCCGTCCAGACAGCCCCCGGACGAAACCCCGCCCGAACAGCCAAAGCCCGCAACCCTTCAACGGTGAACTTGTGCGAGTACTCCGTATGAATAGTCTCGCCCTCCTCGAACCCGAACCGTTCACCATTCAAGCAAACGCTCTGGGCCCGCCGGCTCACCAGATGCATCTCGATCCGCCGCCGAGGCGCGTTGTAGAACGCCGCATGCGAGAACCCGTCCAGATCGAAGTCGGCGTTCAGCTCCGAATTGGCACGACGCAGCAGGTTGAGATTGAACTCCCCCGTCACCCCTTGCGCATCGTTGTATGCCGCATGCAGCCGCGCCGGGTCTTTCACCAGGTCGACACCGATCAACAGCCCTCCGCCACGCAGCATGCGCGCAGCCAGCTGCAGGAAGGCCAGCGCCTCGTCGGGCTCGAAATTTCCGATCGTCGACCCCGGGAAGAAGCCGACTCGCCGCCCCGCCCCGGGCATGGGCGCGGGCAGCACCATCGGCATCGTGTAGTCAGCCGCAATGGGCTGCACCACGAGCTCCGGATAGTCCGCCCTCAACCGTGCCGCGGCCGCTTCCAGGTGCTCGCCGGAAATGTCGATGGGCAGATAGCGCTTGGGCGTCTCCAGCGCATCGAGCAGCAGCCGCACTTTCGTGAGCGACCCGGCCCCGAACTCGACGATCTCCGCATTCGGGCCGACCTGCTGCGCGATCTCTCCCGCGCATTCGCCAAGAATGCGCAGTTCGGTGCGCGTCGGGTAGTACTCGGGCAGATCGCAGATCCGGTCGAACAGCTGCGACCCCGCCACGTCGTAGAAGAACTTCGGCGAAATGCTGCGCGGCGAGCGCGCAAGCCCCGCCTGCATCTCGCGCCCGAACTCCGACAGCGGCGCCGCGGATTCGGAAGCAGTGGCAGCGGCGCGCGCCTTGGCGGGCGCGAACGACAGGGAGGAAGAGGAAGTCGGATTTCGCATGATCAGATGTCTTTCGCGAGCCGCAGCCCCGAGAACTGCCAGCGCGCTGCCGGCGGAAAGAAATTGCGGTAGCTGGGCCGCGTGTGCCCGGCCGGCGTGGCCACGCTGCCGCCGCGCAGCACCAGTTGCCCCACCATGAACTTGCCGTTGTATTCCGCCGCGATGCCGGGCATCGGCCGGAAGCCGGGGTATGGGTCGTACGACGAACGCGTCCACTGCCAGACGTGGCCGGTCATCTGGGTGATGCCGGGGGCGTCGTATGCGGCCTCCCATTCAAACTCGGTCGGCAGCCGCGCGCCGGCCCATTCGGCGTACGCGGCGGCTTCATAGAAACTGAGCTGCGACACCGGCGCGTCGGCCTCCAGCGGGCGCACGCCGTGCAGGCCGAACACATGCCAGCCGGCGGAAGGCCCTTGCAGCTGCAGGCCGAAGCCCAGCCGCGGATCGTCGGGCGCGAGCCAGTAGGCCGGGTGGCGCCAGCCGTTCGCCTGCACCGCCGCCCATCCGTCGGACAGCCATAGCTCCGGCCGCTGGTAGCCGCCGTCGGCAATGAACTGGGCGAAGTCGCCGCAGTTCACCAGCCGGTCGGCAATGGCATGCGGCTGCACCAGCGCCTGGTGGCGCGGTGTCTCGTTGTCGAAAGAAAACTCGCTGCCGCCAAAGCCCACCTCGACCAGCCCCCCGCGCTGCTCGATCCAGCGCATGGCGGGCGGCACGGCGGCCAGCCTCAGCGCCGGCCCGCTCGCGGGCTTGTAGGCGGGCAGCATCGGGTTGCACGACAGCGCATGCAGGATGTCGGTGAGCAGCAGCTCCTGGTGCTGCTGCTCGTGGTTGAGCCCCAGCGTGACGATGGGCTCGATGGCCGCCCAGTCGCCGCCGCCAGCTTCGAGCAGCGCGACCACTGCCTCGTCGACATGCCTGCGGTACGCATGCACCTCGTCCACCGACGGCCGGGTGAGCAGCCCGCGCTGCGGGCGCGGATGGCGCGGGCCGAGCGCTTCGTAGTACGAGTTGAAGAGGTAGTGAAAGCGTTTGTCGAAGGGCAGGTAGCCCGTGGCATGCGGCTGCAGCAGCACCGTCTCGAAGAACCACGTGGTGTGCGCCAGGTGCCACTTGGTCGGGCTGGCGTCGGGCATCGACTGGACGCACTGGTCTTCGGCGGAAAGCGGCGCCGCAAGCGCCAGGCTGGTGGCGCGCACATCGCGGAACTTGTCGCGCAGTGCGCTAGCCGCCTGTGTGATCGGCCGGGAAAGCGTCATGGGGTCTCCAGTCGGGTCAGCCGCACTTTGTAGCCCATTCGCGTGAAGAAGGCGCGTAGGACAAAACGCCGCGGGCTCGCAGCCGAAAAATCGGCGGACAGGCACTGTGGCACAAGACGCAAGGGCTTGCATGGCGGGCTGCGTATCATCCATCGGATGCAAACGACCAACCCATCGGGCACATCGGGCAGGCCGCGAATCGTCATCGTCGGCTGCGGTTTCGGCGGACTGGAAGCGGCGCGCAAGCTCCAGCACGCGAACGTCGACGTGACGGTGATCGACAAGACCAACCATCACCTGTTCCAGCCCCTGCTCTACCAGGTGGCGACCGCCGGGCTCGCGGCACCGTCGATCGCAGCGCCGGTGCGCGCGCTCTTTCGCAAGCAGCCGCGCATCACCACGCTGCTGGGCGAGGTCACGGGCATCGACCCCGCCGCGCGCGCGGTGCAACTGGCCAACGGCGACAGCGTGCCCTACGACCACCTGATCGTCGCGGCCGGCGCCACGCACAGCTACTTCGGCAACGACCAGTGGGCGCCGATCGCTCCCGGCCTGAAGACGCTGGCCGATGCCTTCGAGATCCGCCGCCGCGTGCTGCTGTCGTTCGAGACGGCCGAGATCACCACCGACCCCGACCGCCGCCGCGCGCTGCTCACCTTCGTGGTGATCGGCGCCGGGCCGACCGGCGTCGAGATGGCCGGCACGCTGGCCGAGATCGCCAAGCACACGCTGTCGGGTGAGTTCCGCCACATCGACCCGGCCAGCGCGCAGGTGCTGCTGGTCGAGGGCGGCCCGCGCGTGCTGCAGGCCATGCCCGAGTCGTTGAGCCAGAAAGCGCTGGAGCAGCTGGAGAAGCTGGGCGTCGAGGTGCGGCTGAACGCCCGCGTCACCGCCATCGACCCCACCGGCCTCGAAGTGCAGACCGGTGGCGGCGCTGACGGCGCGCCCGCGGCCAGCTACCGAATCGATAGCAGCTGCGTGGTGTGGGCCGCCGGCGTGGCGGCCTCGCCGCTGGGGCGCATGCTCGGCGCCGCCACCGGCGTCGAATGCGACCGCGCGGGCCGCATCAAGGTCGAGCCCGACCTGAGCCTGGCGGGTTATTCATCGATCAGCGTGGTGGGCGACCTCGCCGCCGCCATGAGCCACGCGCCCGGCAAGCCGCCGAAGCCGGTGCCCGGCGTGTCGCCCGGCGCCAAGCAGATGGGGCGCGCGGCGGCCGCCAACATCCTGCGCCGCATTTCAGGCCAGCCGACGGTGCCGTTCCGCTACGCCGACTACGGCAACCTGGCCACCATCGGCCGCAACTCGGCCGTGGTCGACCTCGGCACGCCCTTCGGTCCGTTGCGCTTCAGCGGCCGCCTGGCGTGGCTGTTCTGGCTGTTCGCGCACGCGTACTTCCTGATCGGCTTTCGCAACCGCATCGTCGTGATGATGGACTGGGCCGGTGCCTACTGGAGCTTCCAGCGCAATGCGCGCGTGGTGGCCGACGTGCAGGGCAAGGGCGAGTCCTGAAGATCCGGGCGCCGATATGCAGCCGGCGCAGCGCTGCCAGGGCTGCGGCGCCCGCTCAGGTTCAGAAGAAAAAGAAACCGTGGTGCCGCGAGTCGCGCTCGCTGCGGCGCCACTCCCATGGCGGCGTCGGCCTCGGGTCGGCCCACAGGCCCAGGCGCTTGCCCCGGGCCCTGGCCTCCAGCTTGAAGAGCCCGCCGCCGCGCCGGGTGGCGAGCTTGTTGTAGTCGTAGACCCAGGCCCAGCCGTCGGACACCATGCGGCTGCCGACGTCCTCGCCGTTGCAGCTGACGTCGGCTACCGTGCGGCCGTAGCGGTCGGTGTCGACCTCGGTGATGAGCGCGGTTTCGCTGAAGCACAGGCTGCCCAGCGCCTGCCGGCTGCGCTGGCCGTAGGGCTGCGCCTTCTCGGGGGCGTCGATGGCCGCGATGCGCACCTTCACGCGTTCGTAGGCGCCGATGCGCCCGCAGCGCGCGGTGAGCGTGTCGCCGTCGCTGATGCCCACGACGAGGCAGGAACGCGGGGCGGCTTGGGTCAGGAGGGGAAAGAAGGCAAGAAGGCAGGAAAGCAGCAGCGCGCGCGAATGCATGAAGAAGCGGGAGATAGGCAGAATGCGGGACCGATCGAGGCTAAGTGATCCACTCGCCGGAACCGGCCGGTACACAGACTTTTTCTTTTGAACCACGTTTCGAAGGAGAGCACGCACCATGCAAGAACCCACCCAGGACGACTGGTTCCTCGCGGCCAACGACGCATGGGATGCCGGCGCGCACAAGAAGGCCCTCTCGCTGTTCCTCAAGGCCGCGGCGGCGGGCGAGACCCACGCGCTGAACAGCGTCGGCTATTTCCTCGACCACGGCATCGGCGTGAAGAAGAATCCCGAGGCGGCGCGCGACTGGTATCGCAAAGCGGCCAAGGCAGGCGACGTGGCGGGCTGCGCCAACCTTGCCATCTGCTATCGCGACGAAGGCAACTTCCGCTGGGCGCGCTTCTGGTTCGAGAAGGCCTATGCGCAGGGCGACGGCGACGCGGCGCTGGAACTGGGCCGGCTCTTCCTGTGGGAAGGTCCGAACCAGAACCGGCACAAGGTGGTGGACTACCTGGGCAAGGCGGTGGCCTCGCAGTCCATCACGCCGAACGGACGCACCGAGGCAGGGGCGCTGCTGAAGTCGCTGGGCCTCACGAAGTAAGGCCCGCCCTCCTCAGTTCGCGCGGCTCTCGTCTTCCTGCAGCAGCCGCCACATCACCTTGCCGCTGCCGCTCTTGGGCAGCGCATCCACGAACTGCACCTTGCGCGGGATCTTGTAGACCGCCATGTTCTCGCGGCACCAATCGATGATCTGCTGCTCGGTGGTGTCCTTGTGCGTGGCGCGCAGCACCACCACCGCCTTGACCGATTCTCCGCGGTAGTCGTCCTTGGTCGAGATGACACAGGCCTCCTGGATGGCGGGGTGGCGGAACATCAGCAGCTCGACCTCGGCCGGCCACACCTTGAAGCCGCTGGCGTTGATCATCCGCTTGAGGCGGTCGGTGATGAAGAAGTAGCCGTCCTCGTCCATGCGGCCCATGTCGCCCGAGCGGAAGAAGCGCTTGCCCTCGAACTCGACGAAGGCAGCCGCGGTGGCATCAGGCCGTTTCCAGTAGCCCTGGAACACCTCCGGGCCGTGGATGATGATCTCGCCCGATTCGCCGATGGGCATTTCGGCCAGGGTGTCGGGGTCGACCACCCGCGCGTCGGTGCTCATGAACGGAATGCCCAGGCACTGCTGCTTGGGGTGGTCCGACGGGTTGGTGTGCGAGGGCGCGGCGGTCTCGGTGAGGCCGTAGCCTTCCTGGTACTTCAGCCCGTACTGCTCGAACAGGCGCTGCGCCACGGCCTGCGGCATGGCCGCGCCGCCGCCGCCGATGTAGGTCATGCTCGACAGGTCGTAGCTCGCGAAGTTGGGGCTGGCCATGAGGTCGATGACCATGGTCGGGATGTTGGTCCAGGCCGTGACCTTCCAGCGCGAGATGAGCCGGCCGGCCACGTCGCGGTCCCAGCGCGGCATGATGATCAGCGTGGCCGCCGCCAGGATGGCGGTGTGCATCATGCTGACCACGCCGGTGATGTGGAACATGGGCACCACCGCCAGCACCACCGTCTCGGAGGTCGAACACCCCCATAGCTGCCCGGCCATCGCGTTGTGCATCAGGCTCGAATGGTGGTGCACGCAGCCCTTGGGCAGGCCGGTGGTGCCGCTGGTGTAGGGCAGCAGCGCCATGTCGTCGGCGCCCACCACGTGCGCGGGCGGCGGATGGCCGGCGGCCAGCACGTCGGTCCAGGCCAGCGCCTCGCCGCCGGCCAGCGCGGGCAGCGGATGGCGGGTGGTGAGCCATTCCTTCCAGGCCGGTGCCGGGGCGTCCTCGCCGGAGATGTCGGCGTCGAAGGCGTCGGTGAACTGGGTCACGATCATGTGCGACAGCCGCTGCTCGGGCGGCAGCGCGTTGCTGGCCTTGGCAAGCTCGGGCGCGAGGTCGCCGGTGATGATCGCCACCTTGGCGTCGGGGTCGGTGATGTAGTGCTTGAGCTCCTCGGCCCGGTTCATCGGGTTGACCGGCACCACCACCGCGTTGGCGCGCAGGATGGCGAAATGCGCAATCACCAGCTGCGGGCAGTTCTGCATGTCCAGGATCACGCGGTCGCCGCGCTTCACGCCCAGCGCATGCAGCGCCCCGGCCAGGCGCTCGGCCTGTTCGGCGAATTCGCGATAGCTGAGCACACGGCCGAAGAACACGAGCGCCGGCTTGTCCGGGTAGCGGGCGGCCGAGGTGGCCAGGTTGTGCCAGAGCGAGGTGGCGGGGACGGTGATCGAATGCGGAAGGCGTTTGGGCCAGAACTTGTAATGCGGGCGTTGTTGCATGGTGAGAACAGGCGGGGAAAGCAGAGGGGAGAGACAAAAAAGCGGCTGCACGCAGCCTAAGCCGCCAATGACGCCGCTCCCATCGGGGAAGCCCGTGGAGCGTCGCCTAGGTGACGCCAGTTTTTCTGACACCGCCGAAACACACGCTTGCGCCATGCGACTACAGACAACGGGCCGCCCATCGGCGATACCTGCCCTTCCCCCCACCCACCGCACCAAGGAGTCGACATGGCAGCAGACAAGCACGCAAGCGTTCACTGGGAAGGCGCCGGCAAGACCGGCAAGGGCCTGGTCAGCACCGAGACCGGCGCCCTCAAGGACTACCCCTACGGCTTCGCCAGCCGCTTCGAGGACGACAAGCGCGGCACCAACCCCGAGGAAATCGTCGGCGCGGCCCACGCGGCCTGCCTCACGATGGCCTTTGCCTTCGCGCTCGAGAAGGAAGGCTTCACCGCCACCCGCATCGACACCCGTGCCGCCGTGCGGCTGGCCAAGGACGGCGAGGGCTTCAAGATCGACCGCATCGCGCTCGAACTCGACGCTGCCGTGCCGAAGCTCGACGAAGCGAAGTTCCAGCAGATCGCGGCCGCCGCCAAGGCCGGCTGCCCGCTGTCGAAGGCGCTGGCGAGCGTGCCCGAAATCACGCTGAAGGCCACGCTGGCCGGCTGACCGGGCTGCTTATGATCGTCTCCACAACAAGGAGACGGATCATGAACAAGCCCATCCGGACCGCCCTGGCGGTCCTTTCTTTCAGCCTCGGCACCGCAGCGCTGGCCGCTTACCCCGACAAGCCGATCAAGCTCGTCATCGGCTTTCCGGCCGGCGGCCCGCTCGACCAGCATGCGCGCCTGCTGACCGACAAGCTGCAGGCCGTGCTCGGCCAGCCGATCATCATCGACTACAAGCCCGGCGCCGGCGGCTCCGTGGGCGCAGACGCGGTCGCCAAGAGCCCCGCCGACGGCTACACGCTGATGCTCGCCAACACCGGCGTGGCGGTGATCAACGGCGCGCTCTACAGCAAGCTGCCCTACAACACGCAGCGCGACTTCGTGCCCATCGCCCGCACCGCCATGCAGCCGCTGGCGCTGCTGGTCACGCCCAAGCTGCCGGTGCAGAACCTCAAGCAGTTCGTCGACTACGCCAAGGCGCGGCCGGGCCAGGTCAACTACGGCTCGGCCGGCAACGGCGGCATCAGCCACCTGGTGCCCGAGATGTTCAAGACCGCCACCGGCATCTTCATGGTGCACATCCCCTACCGCGGCAGCGCGCCGGCCTTCACAGACCTGATGGGCGGGCAGGTGCAGTTCATGGCCGAATCGATTCCGCAGGCGGCCAACTATCACAAGCAGGGCAAGGTGCGCGCGCTGGCCGTGACCAGCCGCGAACGCAACCCCGCCCTGCCCGAGGTGCCGACTGTGATCGAGTCGGGCGTCAAGGGCTTCGAGGTGGTGGGCTTCTACGGCTTCCTCGCCCCGAAGGACACGCCGAAAGACGTGGTCGCCAGGCTCGGCGACGCCTTCAGGCAGGTGCTGAACAACCCCGAAGTGCGCGACCGCATGGTGAGCCAGGGCGCCGACCCGGCCTACCTGGGCAGCGAGGACTTCGCTCGCTTCCTGGCAACGGAAACGCCACGCTGGGAGAAGGCGGTGAAGGCGTCCGGCGCGCGGATGGACTGAGGGTTCCGTTCAAGGCCTCCGCACCGGGCCTGCGCTCCATTCAGGTGCACACAGCTTGCATACCAGTTGGCACAGAAGCTGCTGGTATGCAGGCATATGGCCATTTCCGCATCCGAAATCAGTGCACGCATCGTCGAAGCGGTGATGGCGCAGAAGCTCGCGCCGGGTTCGCGCCTGGGCGAGCAGCAGCTGGCGATGCTGTTCGACTGCAGCCGCACCATCGTGCGCGAGGCCCTCACCCGGCTGGCGGCGCGCGGCATCGTCACGGTGAGCGCGCGGCGCGGCTGGTTCGTCATCGAGCCTTCGCAGGACGAGGCGCGCGAAGCCTTCGAGGCGCGGCGCGTCATCGAACTGGGGCTCATTCGGAGCGCAGGCAGCGCGGGCCGCACCGGGAAGATCGAGAAGACCGCCCTGCGCCAGTTGAAGGCGCACCTGCAGCGTGAAAAAGCCGCACTGAAAGAGAGCGACGTCGGCAACCGCAGCTTCCTGCTCGGCGACTTCCACGTTTGCCTGGCCGAATGCCTGGGCAACACGCTGCTGGCCGACACGCTGCGCGACTACACCGCGCGCACCACGCTGATCGCCATGCTTTACCAGTCCACGCACGACGCGGTGCAGTCGTGCGAAGACCATGTGCAGATCGTCGCGGCGCTGGAGCGCGGCGACCATGCCGCCGCCGAGGCGCTGATGGCCGAGCACATCGGCACGGTGCAGTCGGCCCTGCGCGTGCAGGCGCCCACCGACCCGCTCGCGCAGCTGCGCGACGCGCTGGCGCCGCTGCAGAACACCCAGGCCGCCCCAGCTGCGGCACCAAAGGCCAAGCGCCGCAAGCCGGGCGCCACACCCCCCGATTCCGATTCTTCGACTTACCTAGGAGCCTTGCTATGACCTTCTCTTTCCTGTCCAAACGCCAGTTCGCGCTCGCCATGGTGTCCGTGGCCATGCTGGCCGCCACCGGCGCGGCGCAGGCCCAGAACGCGCTCGACAACGTGCTCAAGGCCAAGACCATCAAGATCGCCGTGCCGACCGACTACCCGCCCTACGGCTCGGTCGACAAGAACATGAAGCCGCAGGGCCTCGACGTGGAAATGGCCGAGCTCATCGCCGCCAAGCTGGGCGTGAAGGTCGAGCTGGTGCCCGTGACCAGCGCCAACCGCATTCCCTACCTGCAGACCCGCAAGGCCGACCTGGTGATTTCCACGCTCGGCAAGAACCCGGAGCGCGAGAAGGTGATCGACTTCTCTTCCGCCTACGCGCCCTTCTTCCAGGCCGTGTACGCGGCCAAGAGCATGAAGCTCACCAGCTTCGCCGACATGGCGGGCAAGACCGTGGCCGTGACGCGCGGCGCAATGGAAGACCAGGAACTGAACAAGGTGGCGCCGCCGAACGTCGACTACCGCCGCTTCGAGGACAACAACGCGACCATCGCCGCCTTCGTGGCCGGCCAGACGCAGACCATCGCGACCAGCGCGGCGGTCGCCGGCGACATGCTCGCCAAGAACCCCAAGGTGAGCGCCGAGTTCAAGCTGCTGCTGAAAGACAGCCCCTGCTTCGTCGGCGTCGCCAAGGGCGAGACCGCACTGAAGACCAAGGTGAACGAGATCATTGCCGCAGCCAAGAAGGACGGCACTCTCGACGCCATGTCCAAGAAGTGGCTCGGCAAGGCCGCAGGCGACCTGCCCGTCTGAATAGGCACTCCCCCATGCTTCGCGCACTTCGTGTCGCTGCGCACACCCCCTCGCCGGGGGCAACGCCTGCGGCCCGGCGAAGCCGGTTCCGCGGCGTTCCACGAACAGACTGACCTATGAACATCGAGTTTGATTTCGGTGCGGTGCTCTCCGAGTGGCCGCTGCTGCTTCGCGGCGTGGCGTGGACCATCGGCCTCACGGCCGTGGGCACCGTGCTGGGCATGATCGTCGGCACCTTCTGCGCATGGGCGCGCGCGAACGGGGCGGCATGGCTGCGCATCGTGGTGGGCACGTATGTGGAGCTGATCCGCAACACGCCCTTCATCGTGCAGCTGTTCTTCATCTTCTTCGGGCTGCCGGCGGCGGGCGTCAAGCTCTCGCCGGAGGTGGCTTCGGTGATCGCGATGGTGATGAACCTCGGCGCCTATTCCACCGAGATCATCCGCGCCGGCATCGAGGCCACGCCCAAGGGGCAGATCGAAGCCGCGGTGAGCCTGGCGCTGAGCAAGTCGCAGGTGTTCCTGCGGGTGGTGCTGCCGCCGGCGCTGAAGAAGGTATGGCCCGCGATGGTGAGCCAGATCGTCATCGTGATGCTGGGCTCCGCCGTGTGCGGGCAGATCTCCACCGAGGAGCTGAGCTACGCCGCCAACCTCATCCAGAGCCGCAACTTCCGCGCCTTCGAAGCCTTCATCGTCGCCACGCTCATCTATCTCGCGCTGTCGGTCGCGTTGCGCCGGCTGCTCGACTGGGCGGGGCCGAAGTTCTTCTTCGGCCGCTGACCGAACACGGGCCCTTTCACCATGGTCGATTTTTCTCTCTGGGACATCCTGCGCAACCTGCTGATGGCGTTGCGCTGGACCGTCGTGCTGTCGCTCATCGCCTTCATCGGCGGCGGCATCGTGGGCGCGCTGCTGCTGTTCCTGCGGCTGCGCGGCGGCAGGTTCGCGAACAAGGCCGTGGGCCTGTACGTGCAGCTCTTCCAGGGCACGCCGCTGCTGATGCAGCTGTTCCTGGCGTACTTCGGCATTGCGCTGTTCGGCATCGACGTGTCGGCATGGACGGCCGCCAGCGTGGCGCTCACGCTGTACACCAGCGCCTTCCTCGCCGAGATCTGGCGCGGCTGCGTGGCTTCTATCCCCAAGGGCCAGTGGGAAGCCTCGGGGAGCCTGGCGCTGAGCTTCGGCGAGCAGGTGCGCCACGTCATTCTTCCGCAGGCCGTGAAGATCGCCATCGCGCCAACGGTCGGCTTCCTGGTGCAGGTCATCAAGGGCACGGCGCTGGCCTCGGTGATCGGCTTCGTCGAACTCACCAAGGCCGGCAGCATGATTTCGAACGCCACCTTCAAGCCCTTCGTGGTGTTCAGCTGCGTGGCCCTGCTTTATTTCGTACTGTGCTTCCCCGTGAGCCTGTACGCCAAGACCCTCGAGAGGAAAACCCATGGCCGCCGCGCTTGACGAATCGCAACAACAGCCCGCCACCTCGGTGGGTGCGCCCATCGTGCGCATCACCGCGCTGCGCAAGTCCTACGGCACCAACGAGGTGCTCAAGGGCATCGACCTGGACGTGAAGCGCGGCGAGGTGATCGCCATCATCGGCAAGAGCGGCTCGGGCAAGAGCACGCTGCTGCGCTGCATCAACGGGCTCGAGGTGTTCCAGGAAGGCTCGCTCACCGTCGACGGCAAGCCGCTGCTGCATGAAAGCGCCATGGCCATGCGCGAGCTGCGCCAGCGCGTGGGCATGATCTTCCAGAGCTTCAACCTGTTCCCGCATCTCACGGTCGGCAAGAACGTGATGCTCGCGCCCACGCTGGTGAAGAAGCGCGCCGGGCTCGAAGCCGCCTCGCAGGCGCGCAAGCTGCTCACGCGCGTGGGCCTGGCCGAGAAGTTCGACGCCATGCCCGACCAGCTCTCCGGCGGCCAGCAGCAGCGCGTGGCGATTGCCCGCGCGCTGGCGATGGAGCCGGCGGTGCTGCTGTGCGACGAGATCACGTCGGCGCTCGACCCCGAACTGGTGGGCGAAGTGCTGCGCGTGGTGGAGTCGCTGGCCGACGAGGGCATGACGCTGCTGATGGTCACGCACGAGATGAGCTTCGCGCGCAAGGTCAGCGACCGCGTGATCTTCATGCACCAGGGCCGCGTGCACGAGATGGGACCGCCGGCGGAGCTGTTCGGCAACCCGCAGACGGCCGAGCTGAAGCAGTTCCTGTCGTCGCTGCACGACTGACTGATCGAGGGGCGCCGTGCGCCATGGGCTATCCTCCGCCCATGGCCTGCCTGCACATCGCGTCGATTATTCGCACCATTCGAAAGATGGTGGGTTAGCGCGCGGTTCCTCTACAGACTTCACGCCATGCAACCCGCCCCACGAGGCGGGTTTTTTGTCTCCTGGGGTTTTCTTCAAGACCACGACAGGAGATCGAACGATGCCATCGAACCCCACCCGTCCCGTAGTTCGCCCCGTGCTTCACATGGTCTGCGGCAAGATCGCCGCGGGCAAGTCGACCCTCACCCAGCGCCTCGCGGCCGAGCCTGCCACCGTGCTCATCAGCGAAGACACCTGGCTCGCCACGCTGTACCCGGACGAGATCCGCGAGCTGCCCGACTACGTGCGCGCATCCGGCCGGCTGAAGGCGGCGATGGCCGACCACGTGGCGGCCCTGCTTGCGGCCGGCGTGTCAGTGGTGCTCGACTTTCCCGCGAACACTGTCGCCAACCGGGCCTGGGCGCGCGGCATCTTCGAGAAGGCGGGTGCAGCGCATCGGCTGCATTTTCTGGACGTGCCCGATGAGGTCTGCAAGCAGCGGCTGCGGGCGCGCAACGCGTCGGGCACGCACGCCTTCGAGACTTCGGACGCCCAGTTCGAGTTGATCAGCAGCTACTTCGTGCCGCCCTCGCCGGACGAAGGCTTCGAGGTGGTGCGCCATGCCTGAGCCGCTAAGCTCAGGCTCCATGCAGATCGAGCAAGCCCGCCCCGAGGAAGCCGCCACCGTCGCGGCCGTATTGAATGAAGCCGCGCAGTGGATCGCCGCCGAAGGCCGTCCGCTGTGGACGGCCGGCGACATCGCCCCCGAGCGCATCCGGCGCGACACCCAGGCCGGCGGCTACTTCATCGCACGCAAGAACGGTGACCTGGCCGGCGTCGTCCGGCTCGACCTCGAAGACCCGCACTTCTGGCCCGAGATCGAAAGCGGAAGTTCGGTGTTCGTGCACAAGCTGGCGGTGCGCAGGACGTGGGCCGGGCAAGGCGTGCCGGTCGCACTGCTGGGCTTTGCGCGCGAACATGCGCGCCGACTCGGCCGGCCCTGGCTGCGGCTCGACTGCGTGGCCGACCGCGCGCCGCTGCGTGCGCTGTACGAAGGCTTCGGCTTCTCGCTGCACAGCGTGGTCCACAAGGGCGAGCGCGCGTTCGCCCGCTTCGAGCTGGCCGTGCCGCCGCTCGCCGAATAGCCTTTCGACCGGCGCCGCGCGGCGCCCTGTCTGGCTGCGCGCCGCCGCGCCATGGCGGATTTGTCCGACCGATGCCCCGCCCGACTTCTGCTAGCTTCCCGGGCTGGCGGCAAAACGGGTGACAACGGGCGAACGGCCCCAGGCGGTAGAAAGCAGCGCGCATGCTCAACGGCACATCGACAACGGCATATCCCTTCCTGGCGGGCGGCGGCGAACTCGCCGGCCTGATCGCCGGCTTCGACTGGGCCGCCACCGGGCTCGGCCCGCTGGAGACCTGGCCCGGCCACATGCGCAGCGCGGTGGCCATCATGCTCAGGTCGGACGTGGCCATCGCCACCCTGTGGGGCGAGCACGGCGTGCTGATCTACAACGACGCCTACGCCGCGTTCTCGGGCATCCGGCATCCCCAGGTGCTGGGCATGCGCGTGCGCGAGGCCTGGTCGGAGGCGGCGGCCTTCAACGACCATGTGCTGAAGGTCGGCCTGTCCGGGCGCACCCTGAGCTTCCAGGACCAGGAGCTGGTGCTAAACCGCCGCGGCGTGGCGGAGCAGGTGTGGATGAACCTGAACTATTCGCCGCTGCTGGACGACCACGGCAACCCTGTGGGCGTGTGGGCGCTGGTGATCGACACCACCGCCAAGGTACAGGCCGAGCGCCGGCTGCAGGACGACCGCGCGCGCTTCGCCCAGCTGTTCGAGCAGGCCCCCAGCTTCATGGCCATGCTGGAGGGGCCGCAGCACCGCATCGTGCTGGCCAACCCGGGCTACCTGCGGCTGGTCGGCAACCGGCCGGTGGTCGGCCTGCCGGTGGCCGAGGCGTTGCCCGACGCGGCGGCCCAGGGCTACGTGGCGCTGCTCGACAAGGTGTACCGCGACGGCGAGGCCTTCACCGCGCACGGCTCGCGCTACGACGTGCAGGTGGAGGCGAACGGGCCGGTGCGCGAGTGCTATGTGGACTTCGTGTTCCAGCCGATCCGCGATGCGTCGGGCGCGGTGTCGGGCATTTTCGTGGAGGGCGTGGACGTCACCGCGCGCATGGCCGCGGAGGCCCGGCGCGCGGCGCTCGCCGACTTCACCGACAAGCTGCGAGGCCTGCGCAGCGCAGCCGACGTGGGCCTGGCGGCGGCGGAAATGCTGGCCGCCACGCTCGGCGTGAGCCGCGCGGGCTACGGCAGCGTCGACCACGACACCGGCGAACTGCGGGTGGAACGCGACTGGCACTCGCCCGACTGCGACTCGCTGGTCGGCGTGCTGAACCTGGGCGACTACGGCTCGTTCGTCGACAGCCTGCGCAACGACGAGTTCGTGGCCGTGCCCGACGTGCGGCTGGACCCGCGCACGGCCGCCACCGCCGGCGCGCTGGAAGCACGGCACGCCCGCGCCTTCATGAACGTGCCGGTGGTGGAGCAGGGTCGCCTGGTGGCGCTGCTGTTCGTCAACCACCTGCACGTGCGCGAATGGACGCCCGAGGAAGGCGCCTTCATGCGCGAGATTTCCGCGCGCACGCGCACCGCCGCGGAGCGCGTGCGCAGCGAGGCCGCGCTGCGCGAGGCCAACGAGTCGCTGGAGCTGAAGGTGGCGCAGCGCACGCAGGAGCTGATGGAGGTCGAGGCCCGGTTCCGCCAGGCGCAGAAGATGGAAGCCATCGGCCAGCTCACCGGCGGCATCGCGCACGACTTCAACAACCTGCTGGGGGGCATGAGCACCAGCCTGCAGGTGCTGGAAAAGCGGCTGCAGCTGCAGAAGTTCGACAACGCCGGCCGCTACATCGGCATGGCGCAGGACGCGGTGCGCAGGGCCGCCTCGCTCACGCAGCGGCTGCTGGCCTTCTCGCGCCGCCAGACGCTGGACCCCAAGCCGACCGACGTGAACCGGCTGGTCGCGGGCATCGAGGAGATGGTGCGCCGCACCGTGGGCCCCTCGGTGGTGGTCGAGGTGGTGGGCGCGGGCGGGCTGTGGCTGACGCGGGTCGACGCCTCGCAGCTGGAGAACGCGGTGCTCAACCTGTGCATCAACGCGCGCGACGCCATGTCGCCGCACGGCGGGCGCCTGACCATCGAGACGGCCAACAAGTGGCTGGACGACCGCAGCGCGGCCGAGCGCGAGCTGCCGCCGGGGCAGTACATCTCGGTCTGCGTCAGCGACACCGGCACTGGCATGACCAGCGAGGTGGCGGCGCGCGCCTTCGACCCTTTCTTCACCACCAAGCCCATGGGCCAGGGCACCGGGCTGGGCCTGTCGATGGTGTACGGATTCGTGCGGCAGTCGGGCGGGCAGGTGCGCATCTATTCCGAGCCCGGCGCGGGCACGACCATGTGCCTGTACCTGCCGCGCTTCGTCGGCGAGGCCGAGGCCGACCTGCCGCTGCCGCAGCCGGCGGCCGATCACCGCGGCGAAGGCGAGGTGGTGCTGGTGGTGGAGGACGAGGCCACCATCCGCGCCATCGTGGCCGAGGAGCTTGAAGACGCCGGCTACCGCGTGGTCTCGGTGGCCGACGGCGCCGCCGCGCTGAGGATGCTGCAGTCGGACGAGGGCATCGACCTGCTGCTGACCGACGTGGGCCTGCCCGGCGGGCTGAACGGCCGCCAGGTGGCCGACGCGGGCCGCGTGACCCGCCCCGGGCTGAAGGTGCTGTTCATCACCGGCTACGCGGAGAATGCGGCCGTGGGCAACGGCCTGCTCGAATACGGCATGGAAGTGATCACCAAGCCCTTCGACGTGGCCGCGCTGGTGGCCAAGGTGCAGGAGATGATCGAGCGCTGAACCCTCCCGGCACAGCACCCGGGCCCGCCCAGGCTGTGGCAAGCTCGCAAGCCGCATGACGAACCGTATGACATTCCGCTTCCCACCCTCCCCGTCGTTCCCGCCCCTGCCCGCGCGCCGCCGGATGCTGCGCGCGCTGCTGGGCGCCGCGGCCCTGCAGGCGCCATTCGCGGCGCTGGCCGGCTTCAACTTCTTCACCAGCGAATACACCGCCACGCGCGACGAGCTGCAGGCGCAGATCGCCAGGCGCTTTCCGGTGGCCGAGCGCTACGCGGAGATCTTCATGGTCGGCCTGCGCGATCCGCAACTGGGCCTGGACGCACGCAACAACCGCGCGGCCATCACCGCCACGCTGACCATCGCGAGCCCCCTGCTGGCCGCATCGCCGGTGCAGGGCGTGGTGTCGGTCAGCAGCGCGCTGAAGTACGACGCCGCCACGCGCGCGCTGCGGCTCGACCAGCCGAAGGCCGAGCGGCTCGAGCTGCAGGGCGTCGAGGGACGCGACGCCGAGCGGCTGCAGAAGATCGGCGCGGTGGTCGCGCAGGAACTGCTGCAAGGCCAGGTGCTGCGCAGCTTCACGGCCGACGAGCTGACGGTCGGGCGCAAGACCTACGAGATCGGCGACATCACCGTGTCGGACAACGGCATCAAGGTGCAACTCAAATGAAGATGAAATTCGCCCTCCTCGCCGCCACCGCGCTGCTCGCCGCCGGCTGCGCGGCCATCATGCCCACGGCCAAGCAGCATTTCGACCTCGAGGCCCATCGCGGCGGCCGGGGCCTGGCGCCCGAGAACACGCTGGCCGCGTTCAACAACGCCATCGACCTGGGCGTGACCACGCTCGAACTCGACATCGGGCTCACGGCCGACGGCGTCGTCGTGATCTCGCACGACACCTCGCTCAACCCCGACCACACCCGCGACGCCAGCGGCGCCTGGCTGGCGCCCAGGAGCGGCGCGGCGATCCGCTCGCTCACCCTGGCGCAGCTGCAGACCTACGACGTGGGCCGGCTGAACCCGTCGAGCAACTACGGCAAGCAGTTCGCGCTGCAGCAGCCGCGCGACGGCGAACGCATTCCGACGCTGGCCTCGCTGTTCGAGCGGGTGCAGGCGCGCGGCGCCAATGCGGCCACGGTGCGCTTCAACATCGAGACCAAGATCGATCCGAACAAGCCCGGCGAAACGGCGGCGCCCGAGCCGATGGTGCGCGCGCTGCTGGCCGAGATCGACAAGGCGAAGATGGCCGGCCGGGTGACCGTGCAGAGCTTCGACTGGCGCACGCTGGCGCTGGTCGGCCAGCTCGCGCCGCAGCTGCCGCGCGCCTATCTCACCACGCCGCGCACGCTGCAGGACCCCCGCTGGACCGCCGGCCTGGCACTTTCGAACTTCGCCTCGGTGCCGCAGATGGTCAAGGCCGCGTCGGCCAACGGGACCGGCCCGGTGATCTGGTCGCCGGCCTACGCCGACCTGTCTCCCGCGGTCATCAAGGAGGCGCAGAAGCTCGGCATGACCGTGCTGCCCTGGACCGTGAACCAGCGCGCCGACATGCAGCGCCTGATGGACTGGGGTGCCGACGGCATCATCACCGACTACCCCGACATGCTGCGCGACCTGATGCGCGAACGCGGCCTGGCCCTCCCGCCGCCCGGAAAGGCCTCGCCATGAGCCGCGAAATCGCCACGGCCCAGCTCGACGCCCTGGCCGCGCGCATCGCGGCGCTCAGCGGCAGCGGTGGCGGCCCGGTCACCGCGCTGTCCGACGAGGCACGCGGCAGCGCCGAGCTGCTTGCCGCACTGCCGCCGCGCTACGGCGAGGTGCTGCTGAACCTGCTCGACAGGCTCGAGTCGAGCGCGCTCTTCAGCGAGGAAAGCTGCTCCTTCAGCCAGAAGGACCTGCTCGACAACCTGAAGGTGTGGGCCGACAAGGCCCGTGGCCAGCTGGTGGCATAAGTCGCCGGTTTATCATCCCGCCCCATGCGCACCCTGCTGCTCGCCTTGATGATCGCCCTGCTGCCCATCCGCGGCTGGCTCGGCGACGCCATGGCGGTGGAGATGGTGCGGCACTCGCTGCCGGCGGCCTCGATGGCAACGGCGGCCACCCAAGCCCATTGCCATGAGGCAATGGAGGCGGCGGAAGCCGGCGACGGCATGGACCACATGGCCATGTCCATGGCCGACCACCACGCCGGCTCGCAGCACAACGGCAGCGACAACGACGGCGCCGGCCACCAGGGCTGCGGCACCTGCACCGCCTGCCAGGTCTGCCACACGGTGGCACTCGGCGGCATGCCCTTTGTCGACATCGTGCACAGCGCGCCCCAGGCGCCGCCTGCCGCACACGCGACCCGCTTCGCCAGCGCGGAGCCCGCCCCGGGCCTGAAGCCGCCCATTTCCTGATCTCCCTGCCCGTAGTCCGTCCGCAGTGAGCCTGTCCCGGCTCGCGGCGTCCGTCGTATTGCTCATGGAGATCGAGCGTGAACCCCAATATTGGCCGGCCGCCTGCCGGCCGCGATTCCCCTTCTTCCGTTTCATTCGTCCGCACCACGGCCGCGCTGGCCGCGGCGCTGGTGCTGGCCGGCTGCGCCAGCCTCTCGTCCGACGGCGGCAGCGCCGACGTGCAGGCGCTGACGGCCGGCAATCCGCTCGTGGCCGGCGCCGCGGCCCAGCGTGCGCCCGACGAGGCCTCGCGCAAGCGCATCGGCGAACTGCTCGCACGGCCGCTGGATGCCGAATCGGCCGTGCGCATCGCGCTGGTCAACAGCCCGCGCGTGCAGGACGCCTTCGCCACGCTGCAACTGAGCGACGCCGACCGCGTGCAGGCCGCGAGCCTGCCGAACCCGGTGCTCGCCTTCAGCCGCCTGCGCGAAGGCAGCGAGCGCGAGTTCGAGCGCATGCTGAGCTTCAACGTGGTGGGCCTGCTCACGCTGCCGTGGCAGGCGCGCTGGGCAGGCCAGCGGCATGAGTCGGCCAAGCTGCAGGCCGCGCAGAGCGTGCTGGTGCTGGCCGCCGACACCCGCCGCGCCTGGGTGCGCGCTGTGGCCGCACAGCAGAGCGTGGCCTACCTGCGCGACGCGAAGGAGGCCACCGAAGCCGGCGCCGAACTCGCGCACCGCATGGCCAGGGCCGGCAACTGGAGCGCGCTGCAGCGCACGCGCGAACAGCTGCTGCTGGCCGATGCCTCGGCGCAGCTCGCTCGCGCGGAACAGTCGGCCGTCGCCTCGCGCGAACAGCTCACCCGGCTGCTCGGCCTGAGCGGCGGCGACACCGCCTACACCCTGCCCGACCGCCTGCCGCCGCTGCCCGATGCGGCGCCAGAACTCGGCGACGTGCAGGCGCTGGCGCTGCGCGACCGGCTCGACGTGCGCTCGGCCACGGCGCAGAACGCGGCGGTGGCCGGCTCGCTCGGCCTCACGCACGCCACCAGCGTGATCAACGCGATGGACCTCGGCGTGGTGCGCAACACGAAGTTCGACAACGGCGCGGACCGCTCGCGCAGCAACAAGCGCGGCTTCGAGCTCGACCTGCCGATTCCGGTCTTCGACTGGGGCCAGGCGCGCAACGGCCGCGCCGAGGCGCTGTATCTGCAGTCGGCCGCCCGCGTGCGCGACGTGGGCGTGCTGGCCGCGAGCGAGGCGCGCGAGGCATGGCAGGGCTGGAACATCGCCTACGCCATCGCCCGCCGCTACCGCGACGAGGTGCTGCCGCTGCGCAAGCAGGTCAACGAGGAAATGGTGCTGCGCTACAACGGCATGCTCGCGAGCGTGTGGGAGCTGCTCGGCGAAACCCGCGCCAGCGTGCTCGCGGTGAACGCGGGCATGGAGGCGCAGCGCGACTTCTGGCTGGCGGACACCGACCTGCAACTGGTGCTCACCGGCAGTTCGCCCGGCGGCATGACCGTGCTGCAGACCGCCGCGTCCGGCGAGACGCCAGCGGCGGGAGGCCACTGACATGAACCGTCGCAACTTCTTCGCGGGCGCGGCCACGGCCGTTGCCGCCACCACCGTGAGCCGCGTGGGCATGGCCGCATTGCCCGAGCCGGTGTCGCAAGGCTCGACCTCCACCGCGCCGCCGCTAGAGCCGCCCAACGGCCGGCCCTACAACCCTGTCGTCACGCTCAACGGCTGGACGCTGCCCTGGCGCATGAACGCCGGTGTCAAAGAATTCCACCTGGTCGCCGAACCCGTGGTGCGCGAGATGGCTCCCGGCTTCAAGGTCAACATGTGGGGCTACAACGGCCAGTCGCCCGGCCCGACCATCGAGGTGGTCGAGGGCGACCGCGTGCGCATCTTCGTGACCAACCGGCTGCCCGAGCACACCACCGTGCACTGGCACGGCCAGCGCCTGCCCAACGGCATGGACGGCGTGGGCGGCATCACGCAGCCGCACATTCCGCCGGGCAAGACCTTCGTCTACGAGTTCACCGCGCGCCGGCCCGGCACCTTCATGTACCACCCGCACGCCGACGAGATGGTGCAGATGGCGATGGGAATGATGGGTTTCTGGGTCACGCATCCGCGCGAGGCCCGCAGCCATCCGCTGATCGAGCCGGTGCAGCGCGACTTCTGCTTCCTGCTCGGCAGCTTCGACGTGGAGCCTGGCAGCGCCACGCCGAAGGTCAACACCATGACCGACTTCAACATCTGGAGCTTCAACAGCCGCGTGTTCCCGGCCATCGACACGCTGAACGTGCGCCGCGGCGACCGTGTGCGCATCCGCGTGGGCAACCTCACGATGACCAACCACCCCGTCCACATCCACGGCCACGAGTTCGAGGTGACGGGCACCGACGGCGGCCCGGTGCCGCGCACCGCGCGCTGGCCCGAGGTGTCGGTCGACGTGGCGGTGGGCCAGATGCGGCAGATGGAGTTCATCGCCGACGAGGAAGGCGACTGGGCGCTGCACTGCCACAAGGCGCACCACACCATGGGCCCGATGGGCCACGAGGTGCCGACCATGATCGGCGTCGACCAGAAGGGCGTGGCCGAGAAGATCCGCAAGCTCGTGCCCGACTACATGGTGATGGGCGACAAGGGCATGGCCGACATGGGCGAGATGCAGATGCCCATTCCCGACAACACCGTGCCGATGATGACCGGCACGGGCCCCTTCGGCTCGGCCGAGATGGGCGGCATGTTCACGCTGCTGAAGGTGCGGCGCGACCAGAAGCCCGGCGACTACCGCGACCCTGGCTGGTTCAGGCACCCGGCGGGCACCGTCGCGCGCGAAGTGCCCGGGGCGAACGTGCCGCCGGCCACGCGCAGCGCCCCTGCCGCCAAGGGCGGCAGCAACAAGACCGACGCCAAGGGCGGCGGCGACAAGACCGACGCCAGCGTGCGCAAGCCTTCGGGGCACGGCGCGCACGACCACTGATCTCTTTTCCTGGAACCCACCTCATGAACAAGACACTCGCATCCATCGCCGCCAGCCTGGCCCTTGCGGCAGCCGCCACCGCCGCACAAGCCCACGAGGCCCACGTCGCCAGGCCGCAAGGCGCCGCCACGCCCGCACCCGAACAGAAGCCCTGGGGCATCGCGGGCAAGCCCGGCGCGGTGAAGCGCACCATCGACATCGCGATGGCCGACGACATGACTTTCACGCCCTCCGTCATCGAAGTGCGCGAAGGCGACACCATCCGCCTGCGCCTGAAGAACCGCGGCAAGGACCTGCACGAACTGGTGCTGGGCACCACCGCCGAGATCGAGGCGCACGCGGCCATGATGAAGAAATTCCCGGGCATGGAGCACGACGAGCCGTGGATGGTGCACGTGCCCCCGGGCAAGACCGGCGACATGGTCTGGACCTTCAACCGCGCCGGCGATTTCGACTTCGCCTGCCTGGTGAAGGACCACTACGAGCTCGGCATGGCCGGCCGCGTCCGCGTGCTGCCCGCCGCCGGCAAATCCTGAAGGAGAAATCATGCAAAGAAGAAAGCTGCTGCTGGCATTGGCGTCCACTGCCGTGCCGTTCGCCGCGACGACCGCGATGGCCGCGGCGCCGATGGTCGATATCTGGAAAGACCCGAACTGCGGCTGCTGCCAGGACTGGGTCAAGCACCTCAACAAGAGCGGCTTCGCCACGCGCGTGCACGACGAAGGCAATACCGCCGCACGCACCCGCCTGGGCATGCCCGCCAAGCTGGGCTCGTGCCACACGGGCCTCGTCGGCGGCTACGCCATCGAAGGCCACGTGCCAGCGCGCGAGGTGCAACGGCTGCTCAAGGAAAAGCCCAAGGCCGTCGGCCTCGCCGTGCCCGGCATGCCGGTCGGATCGCCCGGCATGGACGGCCCGGCCTACGGCGACCGGCGCGATTCCTACGACGTGCTGCTGGTGCTGGCCGACGGCAGCACGCGCGTGTATCAAAGCTATCGCTGAACCAACTGCCTAACGAAGAAAGCAAACTCATCATGAAGAAACTGTTCACCGCACTCTCCGCCGCCCTGCTCGCCGCAGCCGCCTTCGCGCAGGCTGCATTGCCTTCCGTCGAGGGCGAAGTCCGCAAGATCGACACCGATGCGAAGAAGATCACGCTGAAGCACGGCGACATTCCCAACCTCGAGATGACGGGCATGACGATGGTCTTCCGCGTGAGCGACCCGGCGCTGCTCACCAAGGTGAAGCCCGGCGACAAGGTGCAGTTCACGGCCGACAAGGTCGACGGCGCGCTCACGGTGCTTTCGATAGCGCCGGCGAACTGAGATCCGCCGGCCGGCTTCAGGACTGGAAGCGCCCCGGATCGAAGGGCGCCAGCGGTATCTCCGCTGCAGCGCCAGCGAGCAGCTGCGCCGTCAGCCGCCCCGTGCGCGCCGAGCCGCACAGGCCCACGTGGCCATGCCCGAAGGCCAGCACGATGTCGGTGCTGGCACCTGACGGGCCGATGCAGGGCAGCCCGTCGGGCAGGCTCGGGCGGTGTCCGAGCCAGTGCTTCACGGAAGGCGCGCCCGGCGCGGGCCGTGCAAGCGAGGGGAACATCGATTGCAGATGCTCATGCAGGATTTCGGCACGGCGCCAGGCGGGCTCCGCTTCCAGGCCCGCGATCTCGACCTGCCCTGCCGCGCGCAGGCCGCCGTCCATCCAGTGCGCGATGAGCTTGCCGTCGGCCACCATGGTCGGCGTGCGCGGGCCGGCCTTGGCGTCTTCGACGACCACGTGGTAGCCGCGCTCCGACTCCAGCGGCACCGCGGAGCCGGCGGCAGCGGCCAGCGCGCCTGAACGGGCACCGGCGCAGATGGCGGCGCCGTCGCAGGCGATTTCGCTGGCCTCGGTGCGCACGGCACGCAGCCGGCCGCCCTCGATGCGAAACCCCGTTGCGCGGGCGGCGACCCGTTCGGCGCCCGCATCGAGCGCATGCTGCGCCAGGGCCGCCACGTAGGCGCCCGGGTTGCGGCAGTGGCCGGCTTCGGGCACGAAGATGCCCAGGGTGTAGCGCGCATCGAGATCGGGTTCGCGGCGGCGCAGTTCGGCCTCCGGCCATTCGTCCCACTGGATGCCGACGCGCCGGCGCACGCGCCAGCCCAGCGCATCGCCGTCGAACTCCGCGCGCGAGCGGTAGGCGTGCAGCAACCCGCGCCGCTCGATGAGCTGCGGCACGCCCGCTTCGGCGGCCAGTTGCGCGTGCAGCGCGGGCGCGTCGGCCAGCAGCGTGCGCAGTGCGTCGGCAGTGCGCTGCACGCGCGCCTCGGTCCAGCCCGAGGCCAAGTAGCGCAGCAGCCATGGCAGGGCCCGAGGCAGGTAGCGCCAGCGCAGGGCGAGCGGCCCGAGCGGGTCGGCCAGCCAGCCGGGCACCTTGCGCCAGGCCCCCGGCAACGCGGGCGGCACCACGGAATGCGACGACAGCCAGCCGGCGTTGCCGTAGCTCGTGGCATGCGGGCCGCCCGGCTCGCCGGGCTCCACCACCGTCACGCGCAAACCCGCGCGCAGCGCCTCGATGGCGGTGGCGCTGCCCACCGCGCCCGCGCCGATCACCACGACATGACGGCTCCCGCCGTCGGGGGAGAAACTTCTTGCAACTGTCATGGTGCTGATCGTAGAGGGTGCGGTCTCATAATCGGCCGCCATGCCAGCCTCCTCTTCCAACTCTTTCGCCTCTTCCCATTCCGCCGGTTCCATCACCGACGTCGCCGGCATCGAAGTCGGCCATTTCTCCGACACCCGCCGCCCCACCGGCTGCACCGTGATCATGGCGCGCGACGGCGCCGTGGGCGGTGTCGACGTGCGCGGCGCGGCCCCCGGCACGCGCGAGACCGACCTGCTCGCGCCCGGCAACCTGGTGCAGCAGGTGCATGCGGTGATGCTCGCGGGCGGCAGCGCCTGGGGGCTGGCCGCGGCAGAAGGCGCCATGCGCTGGATGGAGGAACGCGGCATCGGCATGGACGTGCGCTTTGGCACGCTGCCCATCGTGCCCGCCGCCGTGCTGTTCGACCTGCCGATGGGCGATGCGCGCATCCGCCCCGACGCCGCGGCCGGCTATGCCGCCTGCGAGGCCGCGAGCACGGCGCCGCCCGCCGAAGGCAACGTGGGCGCGGGCTCCGGCGCGCTGGTGGGCAAGCTCTTCGGCGTGCACCGCGCGATGAAGGGCGGCATCGGCACCGCGTCGGTCAAGGTCGGCGGCGTCACGGTGGGCGCGCTGATCGCGGTGAATCCGCTGGGCGACGTGATCGACCACAACACCGGCCAGCCCGTGGCCGGCGCGCGCACTGAAGACGGCAAGTCGCTGCTCGACACCCGCCGCGCCCTGCTGCGCGGCGACAGCCCCAAGCCGCTGCTGGCGGGCACCAACACCACCATCGGCGTGATCGCCACCGACGCGGTGCTGACCAAGGTGCAGGCCAACCGGCTCGCCATGGTCGCGCACGACGGGCTGGCGCGCTCCATCAACCCGGTGCACACCATGAGCGACGGCGACACGCTGTTCGCGCTGGCCACCGGCCGCGTGCCGCTGGAAGGCAACGCCCCGGGCATGACGGTGCTCAGCACCATGGCCGCCGAGGCGGTCGCCATCGCCACGCTGCGCGCGGTGCAGGCGGCGCGCGCGGTGACGGTGGGCGAGCTGCACATTCCCTGCGCGGCGGACATGGCAGCAACGCGCGGCTGACACTTCACGAGAAGACCACCATGGCGTTCCCCCGGACCTTGAAGCTCATCCTGCTGTCGATCCGCGACCTGATCGCCTCGGCGGGGCCGATCGTGTTCATCGTGATCGGCCTGCTGGTCGCCGCCTACTGGTGGCTGCAACCGCAACCGCCCAAGCACGTCACGCTCGCCACCGGCCCCACGGGCAGCGCCTATGCGCAGTTCGGCAAGCACTATGCGGAAGCCCTCAAGCGCGCCGGCATCGAGGTGGAGCTCAAGCCCACCTCGGGCTCGACCGAGAACCTGCAGCTGCTGCGCACCGGCGGCGCCGACGTGGGCTTCGTGCGCGGCGGCAGCGCCGACCCGGTGGCGGACGAGCAGGCCGGCCTGACATCGCTCGGCAGCCTGTTCTACGAGCCGATCTGGCTGTTCTACCGCGCCGATTCGGCACAGAAGATCGACCGCAAGTCCGGCACGCTGACATCGCTCACGCAACTGCGCGGCCTGCGCGTGAACGTCGACCTGCCGGGCAGCGGCCTGCCGGACATCATGGAGCGCATGCTCAAGGCCAACAAGCTCGGACCCGGCGACCTGCTGCTGTCGAACCTCGAGCAGGCAGCCGCCGCCGAGGCGCTGCAGGCGGGGCTGCTCGACGCCATCGTGCTGTCGTCGGCGCCGCAGTCGCCGCAGGTGCAGCACCTGCTGCGCTCCGACGACATCAAGCTCATGGACTTCGGCCAGGCCGACGCCTATTCGCGCCGCTTCCCGTTCCTGTCGGCCGTGACGCTGCCGCGCGGCGTGGTCGACCTGTCGAAGGACCTGCCGCCGCACGACGTGTCGCTGCTGGCCGCCACCACCTCTTTGCTGTCGCGCGACGAAACACACCCCGCCCTGCGGCAGCTGTTCGCGCAGTCCGCGCAGACGCTGCACAGCGGCGCCGGCTGGTTCAACCGGGCGCGCGACTTTCCCAACACGCGCACCAGCGAGCTGCCGGTGAGCCCCGAAGGCGACCGCGCCATCAACGGCACGCCGCCGGCCTGGCAGCGCTACCTGCCGTTCTGGGCCAGCAACCTGATCGAGCGGATGTGGCTGGTGCTCGGCGGCCTGCTGGTGCTGATGCTGCCGCTGAGCCGCGTGGTGCCGCCGCTCTACCAGTTCCGAGTGCGCCGCCGCGTGTTCCGCTGGTATGCGCGGCTGCGCGACATCGAGGCCAAGGTCGATGCGCACAAGGGCGAAAAGAAGGCGCTGCTGGACGACCTCGACCAGCTCGACCGCACCGTCAACAAAGTGGCGGTGCCGCTGTCGTATGCCGACGAGCTCTATGCGCTGCGCAACAACATCTACGCGGTGCGCAAGCGCGTGCTCGCGCGAGGCATGCCGGAAGCCGAACCGGCGGCGGCCGCAACGAACAATGCCGGGTGACGGCAAGGCGGTTGCGGGCCGTCGCGCCTGCTGGTGGCCCTCTCAGATCAACGACACCGCCGCCCTGCGCGCGGGCTTCAACGAAGCGCTTGACTTGGAGCGCACTCTAATTTCGAGAATCAACGCCATGGAAACCAGCCTGACCATTGCGGAAGTCGCGAAGCGAACCGGCCTCACGGCCTACACGTTGCGCTACTACGAGCGCATCGGGCTGATTGCCGCGGTGCCGCGTGCGCCGGGCGGTCAGCGGCGGTATGCGAGCGCCGACATGGACTTGCTGGATTTCCTGTTGCGCCTGCGCGAGACCGGCATGTCCATCCAGGGCATGCAGGCCTTCGTCAGGCTTCGAAGCCAGGGGGACGCCAGCGTCGGCGAGCGGCGCGAGATGCTCGAGCAGCACCTTGCCGAAGTTCAGGCCCGGGTGGCGGCGCTGCAGCAATCCATGCAGGCGCTGTCGCTCAAGATCGGCCACTACCGCAAGGTCGAGAAGGCGAAGAGGCGTCCTCCTCCATCGGGCAAAGCCCGGGAAGGAAAGACGAGCAATGACGAACACACAGAACCAGGGCCACGACGACAACCTGCGCTACACGCGTGGCCTGGCCAAGCTCCAGGAGATCGACGGTGAAGGCGGCGTCAAGGTGGTCGAGAGCCTGGCCGGCATCGCGCCCGACTTCAGCCGCCTGCTGATCGAGTTTCCGTTCGGCGACATCTACTCGCGCCCTGGCCTCGACCTGCGCGCCCGCGAGATCGCCACGGTGGCCGCGCTCACCGCCATGGGCAATGCCGCGCCGCAACTGAAGGTGCACATCCAGGCCGCCCTGAACGTCGGCGTGACGCGCGACGAAGTGGTCGAGATCATCATGCAGATGGCCGTGTATGCGGGCTTTCCGGCGGCATTGAACGGCCTCTTCGCCGCACGCGATGTGTTTGCGGCGGACGATGAAAAAAGCGCGCGGCCCCTTGCGGAACCGCGCGCTCTTGCCGAAGCGGCCGAAGCCGCCTGAGCCTTACTTCAGGGCCTTGTAGCGCATGCGCTTCGGTTTTGCACCTTCTTCGCCAAGGCGCTTCTTCTTGTCGGCTTCGTACTCCTGGTAGTTGCCGTCGAAGAAGGTCCACTGGCTGTCGCCTTCGGCGGCCAGGATGTGGGTGGCGATGCGGTCGAGGAACCAGCGGTCATGGCTGATCACCATGACCGTGCCGGCGAACTCGAGCAGCGCGTCTTCGAGGGCGCGCAGGGTTTCCACGTCCAGGTCGTTCGACGGTTCGTCGAGCAGCAGCACGTTGCCGCCGGCGATCAGCGTCTTGGCCAGGTGCAGGCGGCCGCGTTCACCGCCCGACAGCGTGCCGACCTTCTTCTGCTGGTCGGCGCCGTTGAAGTTGAAGCGGCCCGCATACGCGCGGCTGGCCATCTGGAACTTGCCGACGTTGATGATGTCCAGGCCGTTCGAGATGTCTTCCCACACGGTCTTCTGGTTGGCCAGTTCGTCGCGGTGCTGGTCGACGAAGGCCATCTTCACGGTCTGGCCGATGACGACCTCGCCCGAATCCGGCTTTTCCTTGCCAGCGAGCAGCTTGAACAGCGTCGACTTGCCGGCGCCGTTCGGGCCGATGATGCCGACGATGGCGCCCGGCGGCACGGTGAAGCTCAGGTTGTCGATCAGCATGCGGTCGCCGAAGGACTTGCTCACGTTGTGGAACTCGAACACCTGCTGGCCCAGCCGCTCCGCCACGGGAATGAAGATTTCCTGCGTTTCGTTGCGCTTCTGGTATTCCATGTCGCTCAGCTCTTCGAAGCGGGCGAGGCGTGACTTGCTCTTGGCCTGGCGCGCCTTCGGGTTCTGGCGCGACCACTCCAGTTCCTTCTTCAGCGCCTTGGCGTGGGCTTCTTCGCTCTTCTGCTCCTGCGCCAGGCGTTCGCCCTTCTGCTCGAGCCAGGTGCTGTAGTTGCCCTTCCAGGGAATGCCGCGGCCGCGGTCCATTTCCAGGATCCACTCGGCCGCGTTGTCGAGGAAGTAGCGATCGTGGGTGATGGCCACCACGGTGCCCGTGAAGCGCTGCAGGAACACTTCGAGCCACTCCACCGATTCGGCGTCCAGGTGGTTGGTCGGCTCGTCGAGCAGCAGCATGTCGGGCTTGCTCAGCAGCAGGCGGCACAGCGCCACGCGGCGCTTTTCACCGCCCGACAGCACGCCGATCTTGGCGTCCCAGGCCGGCAGGCGCAGGGCGTCGGCGGCAATTTCGAGCTGGTGTTCGGAATCGGTGCCGGCGGTGGCGATGATGGCTTCGAGCTGGGCCTGCTCGGCCGCCAGCGCGTCGAAGTCGGCGTCTTCGGCGCCATAGGCGATGTACACCTCTTCCAGGCGCGCCTTGGCGGCGAACACCGCGCCCATGGACTCCTCGACCGATTCGCGCACCGTGTGCTCGGGGTCGAGCTTGGGTTCCTGCTCCAGGTAGCCGATCGTCATGCCCGGCATGGGCAGTGCCTCGCCCTCGAATTCCTTGTCCACACCCGCCATGATCTTGAGCAGCGTGGACTTGCCCGAGCCGTTCAGGCCGAGCACGCCGATCTTGGCGCCGGGGAAAAAGGACAGCGAAATGTCTTTCAAGAGCTGCCGCTTGGGCGGCACGGTCTTGCTGACACGGTTCATCGAATAGACGTATTGAGCCATCTGGGAGTAGTTACCTTGGGTACAAAGATTCGGGGGAAAGCGCGGGCGCCAGAAAAGCACGTTCGGGCGCGGCAAACCACCGATTATCGACTCATGCGACAATAGTCACCGTTGCCGGGTCCAGTTGCCCGCAACACCGGCTCTCTGCCGGGGACGAAGAAAGCTCCATCCAACAACCCTTTCGCGAGGGCGGACTTTCCGGCTCCCACCCCTGACCTTCATCTGCCTTGACTGGCTCGGCGTCAACAAGACGCCAAGCGGGCCGATGCCACTGCGCCGTGTATGGCGCTTATTGTTTCCAATGAATTTTGACGAACTGAAGCTGGCCCCCGCCATCTTGAAGGCTGTGCACGAGCACGGCTACGACTCGCCCACCCCCATCCAGGCGCAAGCCATCCCCGCGGTGCTCGAAGGTCATGACCTGCTGGGCGGCGCACAGACCGGCACCGGCAAGACCGCCGCCTTCACGCTGCCGATGCTGCACAAGCTCAGCATGAGCCGCAGCGCCACCAACAAGTTCGGCGGCGTCGGCATCCGCGCCCTCGTGCTGACCCCCACCCGCGAACTCGCGGCCCAGGTCGAAGAGTCGGTGCGCACGTACGGCAAGTACCTGCAGCTCGACTCGACCGTGATCTTCGGCGGCGTCGGCATGAATCCGCAGATCAGCAAGCTCAAGAAGGGCGTCGACATCCTCGTGGCCACCCCCGGCCGCCTGCTCGACCTGCAGCAGCAAGGCATGCTCGACCTGAGCCAGGTCCAGATGCTGATCCTCGACGAAGCCGACCGCATGCTCGACATGGGCTTCATCCACGACGTGAAGAAGATCCTGGCCCTGGTGCCCAAGGAAAAGCAGAGCCTGCTTTTCTCGGCCACCTTCAGCGACGAGATCCGCGACCTGGCCGCCACGCTGCTGAAGAACCCGCAGAGCATCCAGGTCACGCCGCGCAACACCACCGTGCAGCGCATCACCCAGGTGATCCACCCCGTGGGCCGCGGCAAGAAGAAAGCGCTGCTCGCGCACATCATCAACGAGAACAAGTGGAGCCAGGTGCTCGTGTTCACGCGCACCAAGTTCGGCGCCAACAGCGTGGCCGAATTCCTCACCAAGAACGGCATCGAGGCGATGGCGCTGCACGGCAACAAGAGCCAGAGCGCCCGCACGCAGGCGCTGGCCGGCTTCAAGAGCGGCGACATCCGCGCGCTGGTTGCCACCGACATCGCGGCCCGCGGCATCGACATCGACGAGCTGCCGCACGTGGTGAACTACGAGATCCCGAACGTCAGCGAAGACTACGTCCACCGCATCGGCCGCACCGGCCGTGCCGGTTCGAGCGGCGAGGCCGTGAGCTTCGTGTGCCTGGACGAAGAAGGCTTCATGCAGGAAATCGAACGCTTCACCAAGCAGACGATTCCCGTGCAGATCGTCGAGGGCTTCGGCCCTGAGGAAGGCGAGCGCGCCGAGCCCATCGCCATGGGTCGCCAGACGATCTGGGGCGGCGCCGGCCGTCCGCCGAGCCGCGACGTGATGCAGGCAGCCGCCAAGGCCGCCCGCACCGAGATGCTGCAACGCATCCGCGAGAACAAGGCCGGCCAGGGTGGCGGCAACGGCGGTGGCGGCGGCAACGGCGGCGGTCAGCGCCGCGGCGGCGGCCAGGGCCAGGGCGGCGGCCAGGCCCGCAATGCCAACGGCGGCGGACAAGGCCAGGGCCCGCGCGGCCCGGGTGCCCGCGCACCGCAAGGCCGAGGCCCGCAAGGTCCGGCACGCGCACCGCACCATGCACCGCATCAGCATCAGCAAGCCCACCAACCGCACGACGAGCGCCAGCCGCGCCATCACGGCAACAGCCACAGCCCGACGCAAGCCAACCAGGTCGCGCACCTGCGTGCCGAAGCGGTCGCTGGCGGCGCAGGCCAGCCGGATCCGTTGCGCACCAGCGTCGACCACATGGGTGGCGGCCGCGGACGCGGTCGTCCGGGCGGCGGCGGCGGTGGCTACGGCGGCAACCGTTCGGGCGGCGGTGGCCGCTCGGGCGGCGGTGGTGGCTATGGCGGCGGTGGCGGCCGCTCCGGTGGCGGCGGTGGCCGTTCCTTCGGCCGCTGAGGCTGGAGAAAGCACACGCATCCGGGCGGCACGCCTGTCCGGAAACAGAGCAAGGGCACTTCGGTGCCCTTTTTCATTGGTGGCGCGGCACCGCCCTCGCCCGGGCCACAATCGTTACGCCATGCAATACATCCCGCCCAACTACGCCACCCTCTTCGTCGCCACCTGCAACATTCTCAATCTCGCGAACCCGAACCGGACGTACTACGAGAACCAGGACGCCTACAACGAGCGTGAGTACGAGCGAAAGATCGACTGGACCGGCGAGCGCTTCCAGGCGCTCAACGCCGACGTGCTGGCGGTGCAGGAGGTGTGGGACGAGGCGGCACTGAAGGCCGCCATCGCCCGCAGCGGCCTGCGCTACGACTTCGTGTCTGTGCCCGGCGCCGAGAACACGCCGCCGCCCGGCAGCCCCGCCGGCACACCGGCCAGGCCAGGCGCGCAGGGCACGCCGCGCGTGGGCATCGCGACCCGGCTCAAGGTGGACGAGGTCCGCTCCTTCGTCGACTTCCCGCCAGGCTTCGGCGTCGAGGTGCCGGGCCTGGGCGCGCACACGCGCTTCGAACGCCCGCCCCTGCTGGTCACGGTGCGCATGAAGCACGGCCAGCAGGTGCATGTGCTCACGGTGCACCTGAAGTCCAAGCGCCCGAAGTTCCTGCAGGACGCCCAAGGCAACCACCTGGAGGACCGCGACGACCGCAAGGTGGGCGTGATGGCGTCGCTGCGCTCGCTGCTGATGCGCGGCGCGGAGGCCGCGGCCCTTCGCTGCATCGTCATCGACCTGCTGCAGGGCACGGACGTGCCGCTCGTGGTGATGGGCGACTTCAACGACAACCCGCACAGCGTGACCACGCAGCTTGTGGCGGCCACCTCCGAAGTGGCCTACGACAAGGCCGCGCGCGACGTGGGGCTGTTCAACGCCTACGAGATGCAGGGCGAGGCGGCGCTCAAGAAGGACGTGGCGTACTCGCACATCCACCAGGGCTATCCGGAGGTGCTCGACCAGATCCTGGTGAGCGAGGAATTCGTCGCCACCAGCCGCCGCAGCCTGGGCGACGTGCGGCGTGTCGACTACTTCAACGACCACCTGCACGAGGGACGCGACCGCTCGCGCTCCGACCACGGCTTCGTGCGCGCCCTGCTCAGGCTGCGCACGGACTGAACCCGGGCCGCTCGCTCAGCCCATGCGGCGGCCGGTCTGCCGGTCGAACAGGTGCACGCGCGGCGTGTCGATCGCCAGGTTGACGATCTCGTCGGGCCGGGCATCGACGCGGCCATGCACCGCCAGCACCAGGCGGGACTCGCCGACCTGCACCAGCAGTTCGGTCTCCGCGCCCGTGGGTTCGACCACGATCACCTTGGCGGCTACCGACTGCGGGCCGCCGCCGAGCGTGATGTCGCCGGGCCGCACGCCGTAGTGCACCGGCTGGCCATCGGGCGCCGATGTGGTGGCCGGCACCGGCCAGCGCGCGCCCTGCGCCTCGACCCAGCATTCGCCGCCCGCTCGGCGCACCGTGCCCTCGATCACGTTCATCGACGGAGAACCGATGAACTGGGCGACGAACAGGTTGTCGGGCCGGTCGTACAGGTCGAGCGGCGTGCCGATCTGCTCGACGATGCCGTCGTGCATCACCACGATGCGGTCGGCCATGGTCATGGCTTCGATCTGGTCGTGCGTCACGTAGACGGTGGTGGTCTTGAGCCGCTGGTGCAGCGCCTTGATCTCCGCGCGCATGGCCACGCGCAGCTTGGCGTCGAGGTTGGACAGCGGCTCGTCGAACAGGAACACCTTCGGGTCGCGCACGATGGCGCGGCCCATGGCCACGCGCTGGCGCTGGCCGCCGGAGAGCTCGCGCGGATAGCGGCCGAGCAATGCGTCGAGGTTGAGGATCTTCGCGGCGCGCGCCACGCGCTCTTCGGTCACCGACTTCTCGGCGCTGCGCAGGCGCAGGCTGAAGCCCATGTTCTCGCCCACCGTCATGTGGGGATACAGCGCGTAGCTCTGGAACACCATGGCGATGTCGCGGTCCTTCGACTCGAGGTCGTTGACCACCCGGCCGTCGATCATGATCTCGCCGCCGCTGATGTCTTCCAGGCCCGCGAGCATGCGCAGCAAGGTCGACTTGCCGCAGCCCGAGGGGCCGACCAGCACCACGAACTCGCCGTCGGTGATGTCGAAGCCCAGGCCTTTGATGATCTGGACCTTGCCGAAGGATTTCTGGATATTGCGAAAGGAAACGGATGCCATCGTGTTGTCCCTGAGTCGTTCGTTCAGCTCTTGACGGCGCCGGCGGTGAGCCCGCCCACCATGTAGCGCTTGAAGGTGTAGTAGATCGCCGCGGGCGGCAGCGCGTAGATGAGGCCGGTGGCCATGAGCAGTTCCCACGGCGAGTCGTCGGCCGAGAGGAAGTTGCCGAGCGCCACGGCGAGCGTCACGCTCTTGTCGTTGGACAGCAGCAGGAAGGCGTAGAGGTACTCGTTCCACGCCAGCAGCAGCGAATAGGTGCCCACCGCCACCAGCGACGGCACCATCAGCGGCAGGTACACCAGGCGGAACAGCTGCAGCGGCGAAGCGCCGTCCATGCGCGCGGCCTCGTCGAGCTCATAGGGCAGCTTGTCCGACGCCTGCTTGAGCACCCAGATGCAGTAAGGCGAGGCGATGGTCACCATTGCCAGGATGAGCGCCCACTGGCTGTTCAGCAGCCCGTAGTTGCCCATGGTCTTGTACATGGGCACGGCCAGGAAGGCCGCCGGAATGAAGTACGTGAACAGCGCCAGGTTCATCACCGTGCGGCCGCCGCGCACCCGCAGCCTGCTGATGGCGAAGGCGGCGGTGGTGGCCACGAACAGCGTGAGCGCGCCCACCGACAGCGCGATCACCAGCGAGTTCCACAGCTGCAGCCAGAAGTGGTCGAGGTAGAAATGCTTCTGCTGGAACACGATGCGGAAGTTGTCCAGCGTCGGGTTCTTGGGCCACAGGTGGCCCGAGGTCGCGGAGTCCTTCGACGAGATCGCGAACAGCACCATGTGGTAGACCGGTATCAGCGTCCACAGCAGCACCGGAATGCCGATGAGCAGCAGCTTGGCCTCGGTCGCCATGGCCTTGGGGGTCCAGCGTTTCATTTCGAGAGCCTCTTCATCATGAAGTACACGAGCGGCAGCACCAGAGGCAGCGCCACGACGATGGATGCCATCGACAGGTCGACCTGGTCGAGCCGCAGGTAGCGGATGCCCAGGGTTGCGAGCACGTGCGTCAGGTCGGCGGGGCCGCCACCGGTGAGCAGGTACACGCTGTTGAAGTCGCCCAGCGTCCAGATCATCGAGAGAATGAGCGAGGTGATGTAGAGCGTCTTGAGCGCGGGCCAGCTCACGAAGCGGAATTTCTGCCACGACGAGGCGCCGTCGACCGAAGCCGCTTCATATTGCTCGGTGGGAATGGCCAGGCGCCCGGCCACGAGGATGAGCGTCCAGAACGGCAGCGACTTCCAGATGTGCACGATCATCGCGAAGGCCAGCGCCAGCGAGGGATCGTTGAGCCAGTTGGGGCCGTCGGCGCCGGTCAGGCGGAAGATGGTGCTGTTGATCACGCCCCACTCCGGGTTCAGCATGAAGCGGATCGACAGGATGGTGGGAATCGAGGGCATGGCCCACGGCAGAATGAAGATCGCCGCGACGATCTTGATCCACCAGCGCGAAGTGACGAAGAAGCCCGACAGCACGAGTGCCACGACCATCTTCAGGTTGATCGCCACGACCAGGAAGATGGCCGTGTTGATCACCGAGCGGAAGAAGATCGGGTCTTCGACCAGCTTCACGTAGCTTTGCGGATGGCGGGCGAGCCAGAGCCCGTAGCCCACCGGGTACAGCACGAACACCACGAACACCAGCAGGTAGGGCACGACCATGACCGCGCCCCAGAACTGCCAGCGCGCATGCCGCGCTCCGGGATTGACGACAGGCGCCGGTGTGGTCGACGCGGCGGCGGTGGCAGTGGCGCTCATGGTGTGCAGCTGCTGGTGTTGACGGGTGCCGTGCGTGCGCGGCCTACTGACCCGCCACCGTCTTGATGCGGGCGATCATTTCGTCCACGGCCTTGTCCACCGGCACCTTGTCGGTCACGACGCGGCTCATGGCCTTGGCCCAGACGTTCTCGTTGTTCAGCACGGTGAACTTGTAGTTCTTGGTGAATTCGAAGGTCACTGTGCCGGCGGCGTACTGGTTGTAGACCGAGAGGCGATGCGGGTCGGCCTTCCAGAAGTCACGCTGCTGCGCGGCCTTGGTCACGGGGAACCAGCGGCCCAGCGAGCCCTCGACGTACGGCGTGAGGTTGTCCTCCTGCATCAGGAAGGCGACGAACTCCTTGGCGCGCGCCTTGTTCTTCGCGTCCTTGAACACCACGCCGGTCTTCACCGCGGTGCGGTAGACCATCTTGCTGCCGTCGGGCTTGCTGGGGAAGCCGGCGGTGCGGATGCGCTCGGTGTAGTTCTTGCGCGCTTCCTCGCGCTGCTCCGGCGTGAGCGAGGCGTTGGTCGAGTCGTCGAGCCACTTGGCGGCAATGGAGATGGTCGCGTTGTGCGTCATCACGGTCGTCTTGTTGTGGAACGCGACGTTGTTGTCCGGGTCCTTCCAGCTGGTGGAAGAAGGCGGCGTGCAGCCCTTGGTGTAGGGCGCGGTGTAGTCGGTCATGGCGCCGATCAGGCCGGTGCGCACCTTCGGATCGTCGACCAGCAGCTTGCCGTTGTCGTCGACCAGCTTGACGTTGTAGGCGTCCATGAAGGTCAGGAACGAATAGAAGGCGTCGCTCGAATCCACGCCCATGGGCTGGCCGATGCCGAAGGTGCGCTTGCCGCTCTCCTTGCGGCTGGCGGGCTGCACCTTGTCGCACCAGAACGACCAGTACTCCTTCCAGGTGGCCGGGATGTCCGACTCCTTGAAGCCGGCCTCTGCCAGCATGTCGCGCCAGTACTCAATGTGCATCGTCTGCTGCTTGATCGGGAACGCGTAGTACGCCTTGGCCTTGGTCTGGTCGTTGTAGAGGTACGTGGTTTCCAGCGTGTTGGGCGCGAAGCGGTCCTTCATGGGCGTGAGCACGCTGCTGATGTCCTCGAGCTTGCCGTCGTAGGCCCACTTGCCGGTGACCTGGAAGTCGTACACGTCGGCGTAGGCCACGTCGGGTGGGCTGCCCGAGTCGAGCGCGGACACGGTCTTGGGGATCATGTCCTGGATCGGATACTGCGACAGCTCGATCTTGACGTTCTTGTTCTTCTCCTCGAACTTCTTGATGGCGGCGAACAGTGCGTCGTCCTCCGCCTTGTAGAAGCCCTTGACCCACCAGACGGTGAGTTTTTCCTGGGCAGCGGCATTGCCCGCCGCTATGAGGCCCAACGCGACGAGCGTCGGCGCGATCAGCGATTTGACGAGTTTCATGCTTGTTGTCTCCTTCTCTTCTTCGGTGGAATCGGCTCGGGCGCGAGCCAGGGGTGAAAGAACCGGATGCGAACTGCGGGAAAACGCGTGGTCGGCGCCGAAGCTGCTAGCTGGCCTTGAGCCTGGGCGGCGGCCGGCTCAGGCGCGGCAGCCTGCGGCGCGAGCCGAGCACGTCCTCGATGTCCTGCCGCGCGCCGTCGATGAGGCGGATGATGGCCAGCTCGGCCTTCGCGGGGTCGTGCGCGATGACGGCGTCTAGCACCGCGCGGTGCAGGGGCAGCGACAGCGCGGGACCGTCGGGCTTGGTGGTCGATATCTCGAAGCTGGTGCGAAGCAGCGCGTTGAGCACCTTGCTCATCTGCGAGAGCATGCGGTTGCCGGCGGCGGAAAGCAGCCCGTTGTGAAAGCGCAGGTCGAAGGCGACGTACTCGCCGCCGTTCTCCACGGCCTCTTTCATGCCCGCGTAGGCGGCCTCGATCTCCTCGATGTCCTTCGCGCTCGCACGTTCGGCGGCAAGCCGCACGGCCGCGGGCTCGACCACGCGGCGCAGGTCCTGCAGGTCGCGCAGGAACTCGGGCGTGAGGCCGGCGCGCGCCTGCCAGGTGATGACGTCGGGGTCGAACCAGTTCCACTTGTCCTTGGGCAGCACGCGCGTGCCGACCTTCGGGCCGGTGACGATCAAGCCCTTGGCCGCCAGCGACTTGATGGCCTCGCGCACCACGGTGCGGCTCACACCGAGTTCCTCGCCCAGCACGGGCTCCGCGGGGATCGACGCACCGATGGCGTAACGCCCCGACACCACGGCTTCACCGAGCAGCTCGAGCGTTCGACCGTGGATGTTCTTGATCATGAGCGATGTGAATTCCGGTATCCCGCCAATCCAAAAAACAGAGGCTCTGGCAGGCTCTCCGCGCTTATCATATGATGATTGAAACTGCAGCCCGGCAGGACAAACCCTGAGGTTTGTCACCACAAAAACGGTACTCGGAGACAAACCCCATGAGCACGATCCCCAAGAAGAAACCCGGCGAACTTCGCAGCCAGCAATGGTTCGGCCGCAACGACCGCGACGGCTTCATCTACAGAAGCTGGATGAAAGGCAAGGGCGTGCCGCACGACCAGTTCGACGGTCGTCCGGTCATCGGCATCTGCAACACGTTCAGCGAACTCACGCCCTGCAACTCGCACTTCCGCACGCTCGCCGAGCAGGTGAAGATCGGCGTGTACGAAGCAGGCGGCTTCCCGCTCGAATTCCCGGTGATGTCGCTCGGCGAAACGCTGCTGCGCCCCACCGCCATGCTGTATCGCAACCTCGCGAGCATGGACGTGGAAGAAAGCATTCGCGGCAACCCGCTCGACGGCGTGGTGCTGCTCATGGGCTGCGACAAGACCACGCCCGCGCTCATGATGGGCGCCGCCAGCGTCGACCTGCCGACCATCGGCGTGTCGGGCGGCCCGATGCTTTCGGGCAAGTGGCGCGGACAGGAGCTCGGCTCGGGCACCGGCGTGTGGCAGATGAGCGAACAGGTGCGTGCCGGCACGCTCAAGCTGCAGGAGTTCTTCGAGGCCGAAAGCTGCATGCACCGCAGCCATGGCCACTGCATGACGATGGGCACCGCGAGCACCATGGCCAGCATGGTCGAGTCGCTGGGCATCGGCCTGCCGGGCAATGCGGCCTACCCCGCCGTGGACGGCCGCCGCAACGTGCTCGCGCGGCAGGCGGGCCGGCGCATCGTGGGCATGGTGCATGAAGACATGAACATGTCGAAGATCCTCACGCGCGAGGCCATCGAGAACGCGATCAAGGTCAACGCGGCCATCGGCGGCTCCACCAACTTCGTGATCCATCTGCTGGCCATTGCGGGCCGCATGGGTGTCGAGCTCACGCTCGACGACTTCGACCGCCTTGCCGCCGAGCTGCCTTGCCTGGTGAACCTGCAGCCGTCGGGCCAGTACCTGATGGAAGACTTCTGCTACGCGGGCGGCCTGCCGGTGGTGATCAAGGAAATCGCCGACCACCTGCACAAGGATGTTCTCACCGTCACCGGCCAGAGCCTGTGGGAGAACGTGAAGGACGCCGAGAACTTCAACCCGCAGGTCATCCGCACCCAGGCCGAGCCCTTCAAGGACAAGGCCGGCATCTGCGTGCTGCGCGGCAACCTCGCGCCCAACGGCGCGATCATCAAGCCCAGCGCGGCCACGCCGGAGCTGCTGGTGCACAAGGGCCGCGCGGTGGTGTTCGAGAGCGCCGAAGACCTGCACAAGCGCATCGACGACGAGAACCTGGACATCGACGAGCACTGCGTCATGGTGCTGAAGAACTGCGGCCCCAAGGGCTACCCCGGCATGGCCGAGGCAGGCAACATGCCGCTGCCGCCGAAGGTGCTGCGCAAGGGCATCACCGACATGGTCCGCATCAGCGACGCACGCATGAGCGGCACGGCCTACGGCACGGTGGTGCTGCACACGGCGCCCGAGGCCGCGGCCGGCGGACCGCTGGCGTTGGTGCAGGACGGCGACATCGTCGAACTCGACGTGCCAAACCGCAGGCTGCAACTGCATGTGAGCGACGAAGAGCTGGCGAAGCGGCGCGAGAAATGGGTTGCGCCCAAGGCACCGCTGGATTCGGGGTACTGGAAGCTGTATGTCGACACGGTGCTGCAGGCCGACCAAGGGGCCGACCTTGCTTTCCTGCGTGGGCGTCGCGGGTCTTTCGTGCCGCGCGACAATCACTAGCCACTAGGATTCAGGCTGGTTGCTGTTCGGGGCGCGCTCACGCCGACGGGGTGCCTTGCTCCGCGAATGTCCCCCGGGGCTTCGCCCCTCCTCCTTTATTTCGCTGCGGGGAGTACCCGGTGGCCTGTGCGCACGCCCTGAACCAAAACACGACAAGACAGACAAGGACAAATGAAGAGACTGGTAGCCATCGACTGGGGCACGAGCTCCCTGCGCGGCGCCTTGCTGGATACCGACGGCAAGGTGCTGGAAGAACGCAGCGACGCGCGCGGCATCCTCACCGTGCCTGAAGGCGGATTTCCCGAAGTCTTCGAGACGCTGTTCGGCGACTGGATGCGAGCCGAAGGCACCCGCTGCCTCATCTCCGGCATGGCCGGCAGCAAGCAGGGCTGGGTCGAGGCGCCCTACTGCGCCTGCCCCGCGGGCCGCGTCGAAGTGGGCCGCAAGATCATCGACATCCACGCCATTCCCGACAAGCGCATTGCGATCGTTCCCGGCCTGAGCGACGAGCATGACGGCGTGCCCGACGTGATGCGCGGCGAGGAAGTGCAGATCTTCGGCGCCATGTCGATCACCGGACTGGACGACGGCGTCTTCGTGCTGCCCGGCACCCACAACAAGTGGGCCACGGTTAGGAAGGGCCGCGTGGCGGGCTTTCGCACCTACATGACGGGCGAGTTCTATGCATTGCTGAGCCAGCACTCGATCCTCGCCCGCACGCTCGACGCCGCTGCGCCGCTCGACGAAGCCGCTTTCCTCGAAGGCGTGACCCGCTCGGAGAACGGCCACGGTCTGCTGCACAACGCCTTCGGCGCGCGCACGCTGGCGCTGTTCGAGCGCATGCCGAAGCAGGAGCTTGCAAGCTATCTCTCTGGCCTGCTCATAGGCGAAGAGCTGCGCACGCAGTCGTTGCAGGCGGTCGGCGAAGTGGTGCTGATCGGCTCGCCCGCCCTCACCCAGCGCTACACGCTCGCGCTGCGCGCCACCGGCGTCACCACGCGCACGCTGGGCGCAGAAGCCACCTGGGCCGGACTGCACGCGATGTCCGGCTTTCTCGACACCGACAGAACTGCAGCCGCATGACCACTCCCCTCGAAAAATTCAACACCGCGATGCGCGAGCTGCCCCTGGTGGCGATCCTGCGCGGCCTCACGCCAGCGGAAGCGGCGGACGTCGGCGACGCCATCGTCGAGCCCGGCTTCCGGCTGCTCGAAGTGCCGCTCAACTCGCCGCAACCGCTGGAGAGCATCGCGCTGATGCGCAGGCGCTTTCCGCAGGCGCTGGTCGGCGCCGGCACGGTGCTCGGCGCCCAGCAGGTGCGCGACGTGCATGCGGCCGGCGGCGAGTTGATCGTCTCGCCCAACTACAACGCCGATGTCATCGCCGAAGCCGCGCGGCTCGGCATGGTCTGCCTGCCGGGCGTGATGACGCCCACCGAGGCCTTCGGCGCGCTGGCGGCCGGCGCCACCGGGCTCAAGCTGTTCCCGGCCGAGCTGGCCTCGCCCGCCGTGGTGAAGGCGCTGCTGGCGGTGCTGCCGGCCGGCACGCCGGTGATGCCCGTGGGCGGCATCACGCCCATGAACATGGCCGAATGGCGGGCGGGCGGCGCGGCCGGCTTCGGCATCGGCTCCGCGCTCTACAAGCCGGGCAAGCAGGCCGCAGCGGTGCGCGAAGACGCGAAGAAATTCATCGCGGCCTGGACCGGAGTGATCCAGGCCTGACCCCCGGCCAACCCACAAGAACCAGGAGAAACCCCCACGATGTCCGCCGATTCCGACTACGCCAGCCCCGCGGTCCGCAAGCTGCGCGAAGACCTCTCGCTGGCCCTTCGCGCCGCCGCGCACCACGGGCTTTCCGAGGGCGTCTGCAACCACTTCAGCGTGATGCTGCCGGGCGCGCAGGACCGCTACCTCATCAACCCGCGCGGCCTGCACTGGAGCGAGATCGGCCCGGACGACATCGTGCTCATCGACGTGCACGGCGAAGTGCTCGCCGGCCGCCACCGCGTGGAGCCCACCGCCCTGTTCATCCACGGCGCGGTGCACCGGCTCACGGGCCATGCGGTGGTGCTGCATTGCCACATGCCCTACGCGACGGCGCTCACGATCACGGTCGACCGCGCGCTCGACCCGACCTCGAGCCAGAACGCGATGCGCTACATGAACCGCATCGCCATCGACGCCGAATACAACGGCCTGGCGCTCGACGATGCCGAGGGCGAGCGCATCGCCCGCGCAATGTCGGGCAAGGACGTGGCCTTCCTGGCGAACCACGGCGTGATCGTGGCGGGAGGCACCATCGCCCACGCCTATGACGATCTCTACTACCTCGAGCGCGCCTGCCTGCACCAGGTGATCGCGCAATCGACTGGCCGCCCGCTGGCGCCGGTCGATGCGAAGCTGGCCGCGCACGTGGCGGCACAGATCCAGGGCGAACGCGAACAGTCGGACCTGTTCTTCGAGGCGCTGCGCCGCATGCTGCCGGCGCCGCGCGGCTGAGCGTCCGGCCTACGTGCCATGGGGCCGAAGGCCTGCCCGCGGAGGTGATCCGCGGCGCAAATCTGCTTCAAAATTGTGTCCGGCTCGCGCCGCGTCCTACGCGCACGGGCTTACAGCTCTTCATCCGATTTCGCTCCAGCCTTACAAGAACTTCACACTGGGCCGCGAGGATGAGGCTTCGAAAACACAAGTGGGGATCAGAGATGAAAAAGCTTACTTTGGCATTCGGTGCAGCAGCCTTGTTGTCGCTGGCCGCATTCACCGCACCGGCCCAGGCACAGCCCGCCGGCGGCTTCATCCAGGCGCAGGTCTACGTGGTGCCGCCACCGCCGCCGCGCCCGCGCTACTACGCGCCGCCGCCTCCGCCGCGCTACTACCACGCCCCGCGGCACTACCACGGCAATGACCGCTACTACCGCGACCGCCGCTGGGACGACCGCCGCCATGGTCGCCGCGACAACGACGGCGACGGCGTGCCCAACCGGTACGACCGCCGGCCGAACAACCCGTATCGCTACTGAGGCCCCGAGCCCTTATCGGGCAGGCGCCGCCGCATAGGGCGGCGCATGGCTCGACAGGCCCTGCTTGAGCTGCCGGGAGACCGCGTCGGCCAGCACCTCGGCCTTGCCCGCCTCCACGCCCTCCAGGGCCTGCCGCGCGACGTCGTCGGGCGAGGCCTTGGCACCGGGCACGTGCGCGGCCATGTCGGTGTCCATGAAGGCCACGTGCAGGCTCGTGACCTGCGTGCCCTGCCCCGCCAGTTCGTTGCGCAGGCCGTTGCTCAGCGACCATGCGGCCGACTTGGTGGCGCTGTAGGTCGCCACGCTCGGGAAGGTGGTCCAGCTCAGGGCCGACAGCACGTTGACCACGGCACCGCCGCCGTTGGCCGCGAGCACCGGCGCGAAGGCCTGAGTCATCGCCCAGGGACCGAAGAAATTCGTTTCGAATTCCGCGCGCGCCGCAGCCATCGCATCGGGCGAACCCAGCAGGCTGGAGCCGCGCGAAATACCCGCGTTGTTGACCAGCAGCGATACATCGCCGCAGGCGCGCACGGCCGCCTCGATCTGCGCGGGCTGCGTCACGTCGAGCGCCACAGGCGTCACGCCGGGCAGCGTGACGGAGCTGGCGTCGCGCGCAGCGCCGTAGACCTTGCGCGCGCCCGCGGCCAGCGCCGCCTTCGCGAAAGCGAGGCCGAGGCCGCGATTGGCGCCAGTGATGAAGACGACCGAGTCCTTGATCTGCATGATGTGCCTTTGTGTCGAGAATCGTCAGAAGAAATTGCGGCTTCGCTTCAAGCCTGCGCCACGCGGCGCAGCAAGCCGCTGGTGGTGCGCGGCCAGCCCACCCGGCCGAACCACGCACCGCCCGCGATGGCCGACGCGATCACGATGCCGTAGACCACCAGCGCAACGCCTTGCGCCGCGAACACGCCCGTGAGCCCGCCGCCCCAGCGCAGCGCCAGCCACCCGCCCGTGCCTGCCACCGCGAGCCGCGCGATGTTGCCGAGCACCGGCCACAGCAGCCGGCCGGCGCCCTGCGATGCGAAATACAGCACCAGGCCGACGCCGAAGAAGCCGTAGAGCGGCCCCACCACGCGCAGGTAGTGCGCGCCGGTCTCGAGCATTGCAGGGTCATTGCCGAACAGCAGCAGCCACGGGCGCGGGAACAGCGCCGCCGCGAGGCCGATGGTCTCGGTCAACGCAAAGGCCAGCGCCGCGCCGGCCCAGGTGGCGCGCAACGCGCGTTCGCGCTGGCCCGCCCCCATGCAGGTGCCGACCATCGCGACCAGCGGTGCGCCGAGGCCGAACACCAGCGGCACCAGCAGGTACTCGAGCCGCGAGGCCGTGCCGTAGCCGGCCAGCGCGCCCGAGCCGAAATGCCCGGTGAGCGCGGTCGCGATGCCGATGGAAAGATTGGTGGCCACGGTGGACACCGCACCCACCAGCCCGATGCGCAGGATGTCGCGGAACAGCGGCCAGCGCAGCTTGAGCGCGGCCAGCGTGGGCCGCAGCAGGCTGCGCGGCGAACGCAGGTAGACGATGAGCGCGATGGAGCCCAGCAGGTAATAAAGCAGCAGCGCCATCGCGCCGCCGGCGATGCCCATGCCGGGCAGCGGGCCGATGCCGAAGATCAGCAGCGGCGACGCCGGAATCAGGAAGACCACGCCCACCACCGTCACGTTGGCCGGCACCGACATGTTGCCCGTGCCGCGGATGATGGCCGACAGCGAGTTGAACAGCCACACCAGCACCGCGCCCGAGAACACCCAGTGCGAGTAAGTGAGCGCGGCTTCGAGCGCCGGCCCCGTGCCGCCCATGATTCCGTAGAGCCAGCGCCCGCCCAGTATCAGCGCGAGCGTGAAGCACAGGCCGAAGCCCAGCGCGATGACGATGGCGTGCCACACCAGCGCATCGGCATCGGCGCGGCGGCGCGCGCCGAGCGCACGGGCGATGGACGAGGCGATGCCGCCGCCCATCGCGCCGCTGGAGGTCATCTGCATCAGCATGACGATGGGGAACACGAGCGCCATGCCCGCGAGCGCGTCGGTGCCGAGCTTGCCGACGAAGTAGGTTTCGATCAGGCCGACGGAGGCCTGCGCCACCATCACCAGCACGTTGGGCGCGGCCAGGCGCAGCAGCGTGGGAACGATGGGCGCCTCGAGCAGGCGGCGGGTGCGCGGGTCGAGTTCGGCGGTGTTGCCGGGAGCGGTCATGGCGGGGCCTCGATGGGTTCGGGTCAGACGCGTGCCGCAGCGGGCGTCACGGGTGTGCCGGCCTTGGCGGCCGGGCGGCGGATCATCATCACGATCAACGCGGCCACCAGGCAGGCCGCGCCGGCTGCGTACAGCGCGGGCGTGTAGGTCAGCAGCAGCGTGCGTGCGAAGCCGGCGCCGTAGGCGGCCGTGGCGGCGCCCAGCTGGTGCGCGGCAAAGACCCAGCCGAACACCAGCCCCACCTTGGCGGGACCGAAGGCGGCGCCCGCGAGCTTGACGGTCGGCGGCACGGTGGCGATCCAGTCGAGGCCGTAGAACATCGCGAAGATGCCCAGGCCGTAGATGGTGAACTCCGAATGCGGCAGCCAGAACAGCGAGAGCCCGCGCAGGCCGTAGTACCAGAACAGCAGCTTGCGGTTGTCGTAGCGGTCCGACAGCCAGCCCGAGAGGATGGTGCCGACGAAGTCGAAGGCGCCCATCATCGCCAGCACCGACGCGGCGGGCACGGCGCCCATGCCGTTGTCGCCGCACAGCGAGATGAAGTGCGTCTGCACCAGGCCGTTGGTGCTCAGGCCGCAGATGAAGAAGGTGCCCGCCAGGATCCAGAAAGTGCGGTTGGTCGAGACTTCCTTCAGCACGCGGAACGGCGTGGCGAAGTTCATGGCGGGCGCGGCGGCGGCGGGCGCGGCCGGCTGCGTGCCGGGCTTTTCACCGTAGGGCAGCAGGCCGATGTCGGACGGACGGTTGCGCATCAGGCACAGCGCGAGCAGGCCGATGAGGATGCTGCCGATCACGATCGGCACGATGGCCGAGCGCCAGCCCCAGTGCTCGATCATCCAGGCCGCGAAAGGCAGGAACGCCAGCTGCCCCGTGGCCGAGCTGGCCGTGAGCATGCCGATGACGAGGCCGCGCCGCGCCACGAACCAGCGGTTGGCCACCACCGCGCCGAGCACCAGCGCGGTCATGCCGGTGCCCAGGCCCAGCATCAGGCTCCACAGCACGAACAGCTGCCACAGCTGCGAAGCCATGGTGACGAGCGCCATCCCCAGGCCGACCAGCGCGAGGCCGGTGCAGATGACCGCGCGCAGGCCGTAGCGCTCCATGAGCACCGCAGCGAACGGGCCCATCAGGCCGAACAGCGCGAAGCGCAGCGCGAGCGCCGACGAGATCTGCTCGGTGCTCCAGCCGAATTCCTGGCCGAGCGGCTTGAGCATGGCCCCCGGCAGGCCCAGCGCGGCCGACATGGTCAGCATGGTCAGGAAGGTGATGGCGGCGACGATCCAGCCGTAGTGGATGCCGCGGCGCTGCAGCCATGCGGAAACTTGGGTTGCGAACATGGGACCTCGGATGTTGGAATGCGATGTGGAGGACGAAGAAAAAAACGGGGGCAGCGCGCGGCCATGCGCGTGATGTGAATGCGTGGGGAAAAAGCGGTGGGTGGGGGAATCAGTCGTCGACGTCGGGTGCGTCGTCGGCGCCCAGCAGTTCCATCGACTCGTCGATCAGCAGGTGCAGCGCCAGCACGCGCTCCACGCCCAGCAGCGCATTGAGCTTCTGCTGCGCGGTCTTCCAGTGGCCCAGCGCCTCGCGCCGCTTGGCTTCGCCCTCGGGCGTGACCTGCACCAGCCGGCTGCGCGCATCGGCACCGGCGGTCTGCGCCACGAACCCCGCGGCGATCAGCGGCTGCAGGTTGCGGCTGAGCGTGGAGGCGGTCATCTTGAGTTCGGCAGCCAGGTCGACCGGCCGGCAGGGGCCGATGCGGGCCAGGTTCGACAGCAGCGAGTACTGCGTAGTCTTGAGGCCGCTTTGCGAAACCTCGGCGTCGTAGTGCTGCGAGAGGCGGCGCGACAGCTGGCGCACCTTGAAGCTGGTGCAGCCGCGGGGCTTGGTGGGGGTGTCCATGGGATATTATTGTATGTGCAACTATTGCATATGCAATCAACACCGCTCCGCAAAGCCCCCAGAAGGAACACAGGCATGACACAGAACCCCAACCAGCTCGAAGGCTGGATCGCCGAAGAACGCCGCATCACCGAGCGCCTGGACGCCGGCCCCGGCCCCGGCCTCGCCCGCCCCGAGCAGATCGCGGGCAAGACCGGCCTCGAAGTGATGCAGGCCATGCTGGCCGGCGAGATTCCGTACGCGGCCATCGCCAAGACGCTGGACTTCACGATCGTGGAAGTGCGCGCCGGCGTGGCCATCTTCCAGGGCACGCCGCTGCCGCAGCACCTGAATCCGCTGGGCACCATCCACGGCGGCTGGGTCGCGACCATGCTCGACTCGGCCCTGGGCTGCTCGGTGCACACCATGATGCCGCCCGGGCGCGGCTACACGACCGCCGAGCTGGGCGTGAACTACGTGAAGGGCCTGACGCCCAAGGTGCAGCGCGTGCGCGCCGAAGGCAAGGTGATCCATTGCGGCAAGCAGCTGGCGACCGCCGAGGCCCGCCTGTACGGCCCCGACGGCACGCTGTATGCGCACGCCACCACCACCTGCCTGGTGTTCGAGATCCCGCCGGCGCGCTGACCCCGACCTGCCCGGAAGCGGAGTAGGCCTTCGACCTGTAAGTCCAAAGGCGTCGGCCTTCGCACGCCCAGTGATAATTATTCTCATCGCCGCCGCTGCCGAGGCAACAGGCGCCGACGTTTCCAGAATATTTCACAGCCGCTTCCCGGAGGAATTCTTCATGTTCACCGAACGCAAAAGCGTCCGAGGCCGCGCCGCGCGCGCACTGTCCAGCGCCAGCGCCGCCTGGCTGGCCGTTGCCGCCCTGCCCGCGCAAGCCGCGACCGACGAACTCACGCTCTACACGACGCGCGAGCCGGCGCTGATCCAGCCGCTCATCTCGGCCTTCAGTGCGCAGAGCAACATCAAGGTCAACACCGTGTTCGTGAAGGACGGCCTGCTGGAGCGCGTGAAGGCCGAAGGCGCGCGCTCGCCGGCCGACGTGCTGATGACGGTGGACATCGGCAACCTCATGGACCTGGTGGACGGCGGCGTGACGCAGCCTGTGAAGTCGGCCGCGCTCGAATCGGCCATTCCCGCCAACCTGCGCGGCGCGGACGGACAGTGGTTCTCGCTCTCGATGCGCGCGCGCGTGCTGTACGCCGACAAGAGCCTGCCGATCAAGAGCTTCCGCTACGAAGACCTGGCCGACCCGAAGTACAAGGGCAAGGTCTGCATCCGCGCCGGCCAGCACCCGTACAACACCGCGCTGGTCGCCTCGCTGATTGCGCACGACGGCGAAGCCAAGGCCGAGCAGTGGCTGCGCGGCGTCAAGGCCAACCTGGCGCGCAAGGCCACCGGCGGCGACCGCGACGTGGCGCGCGACATCCTGGGCGGCATCTGCGACGTCGGCCTGGCCAACTCCTACTACGTCGGCCAGATGAAGAGCGCCAAGGAAGGCACCGACGCGCGCAAGTGGGGCGACGCCATCAAGGTCATCCGCCCGACCTTCGCCAACGCCAGGAGCGGCGGCACGCACGTCAACATCAGCGGCGCGGCCGTGGCCAAGAATGCGCCGCAGCGCGCCAACGCGGTCAAGCTGCTTGAGTTCCTGGTGTCGGAGCCGGCCCAGGCGCTTTACGCGCAGGCCAACTACGAATACCCGGTGCGCAAGGGCGTGGCGCTCGACCCGATCATCGGCCAGACCATCGGCGAGCTGAAGGTCGATCCGCTGCCGCTGACCGAGATCGCCAGGTACCGCAAGCAGGCCAGCGCGCTGGTCGACAAGGTCGGCTTCGACCAGTGACTTCGACGGAGCCGGGCACACCTTGCCGGCAATTGACTGAATGAGCTTCCTGCGGCGCCGGCCGCCGGGCCTGCACGCCGCGGGCCCGGCCTGGCGCTGCGCGTCTTTCCTGATCGCCATCGGCGTGCTCGCCCCGGTGGTCTCGCTCGCGTGGATCGCGTTCGGCTCGGGCGTCGGGCATTGGGGGCCGTTGCTCGCGCACGTGCTGCCGCAGGCGGCGCTCAACACGGCATTGCTGCTGGCCGGCGTCGGCACGCTGGTGCTGCTGATCGGCACCGGATGCGCATGGCTGGTCACGGCGCACGACTTTCCCGGGCGCGGTGTGCTGCACTGGGCGCTGCTGCTGCCGCTGGCGATGCCGACCTACATCGTCGCCTTCGCCTACCTCGACCTGCTGCATCCCATCGGCCCGGTGCAGGGCGCCATTCGATGGATGCTGGGCTTCGACAGCCCGCGCCAGTTCCGCCTGCCGGACGTGCGCTCGATGCCCGGCGCGATCTTCGTGCTGGGCTTCGTTCTGTACCCCTACGTCTACATGACGGCGCGCGCGATGTTCATGACGCAGCCGGCCCACCTGATGGAAGCCGCGCGCATGCTCGGCGAGAATCGGCGCGGCGCGTTCTTCCGCGTGGCGCTGCCGCTCGCACGGCCGGCGCTGGCCGTGGGCCTGAGCCTGGCACTGCTCGAGACGCTCAACGACATCGGCGCCTCGGAGTTCCTCGGCGTCAACACGCTCACCGTGGCGGTCTACACCACGTGGATCACGCGCTCCGACCTCGCAGGCGCCGCGCAGATCGCATGCGCCATGCTGTTCATGGTGGTGGCGCTGGTCTGGCTCGAACGCAACGGCCGCCGGCGCCAGCGCTTCGGCTCTGCGCAGCGCATGCGCGCCGTGCAGCCACGCCGTCTGCGCGGGGCCGCGGCATGGGCTGCGACCGCCGCCGCCGCGCTGCCGGTGCTGATCGGCTTCGTGGCCCCGGCGCTGTACCTCGTCTGGGAAAGCGCCAAGCGGTTGCGCCAGGGCGGCGGTATCTCGCAGGGGCTGCTCGCGAGCCTGGGCAACACGCTGGCGCTGGCGGCGGGCGTCACCGTGACGGCCGTGGCCGCGGGGCTGGTGGTCGCATGGACCGCGCGCACGCAGGGCTCCGGCATCAACCGTGCGCGCTGGCAGGCGCGCGTCGCCACGCTGGGCTATGCGGTGCCGGGAACGGTGCTCGCCATCGGGCTGCTGACGCCCGCGCTGACGCTCGACGCGGCGCTGGCCACCGCCTTCGGCTGGCAGGGCCTGCCGCTGATGGCCGCTGGCGTGGTGCTGGTGGTGGCCTGCACGATCCGCTTCCTGGCGATGCCGGTGGGCGGCATCGAGGCGGGTCTATCGCGTATTCCTCCGGCCATCGAGCAGGCCTCGCGGCTGCTCGGCGAAACCACCGGTGGCACGCTGCGCCGCGTGCACCTGCCGCTGCTGCGCCCCGCGCTGGCGGCCGGCGCGCTGCTGGTGTTCGTCGATGCGATGAAGGAACTGCCCGCCACGCTGCTGCTGCGGCCAGCCAATTTCGACACCCTCGCCACCTGGCTCTACGCCGAGGCCGCGCGCGGCACCTACGAGGAAGGCGCGATTGCCGCGCTCGGCATCGTGCTGGCCGGCCTTCTGCCGGTGGTGCTGCTGGCGCGCAACCAACTGGGTACGCCCGCTGCCACTTCCAGTCCGGATACCCCATGAGTTCTTCGCTGCACCTCGATTCGCTCAGCCTCGCCTACGACACGCCGCGCGGCCCGCACACGGTGGTCGACGGCTTCTCGCTCGCGCTGGACGCGGGCGAAATCGCCTGCCTGTTCGGCCCCTCGGGCTGCGGCAAGACCACGGTGCTGCGCGCGATTGCGGGCTTCGAGCCGGTGCGCGCCGGCACCATCCGGCTGGGCAGCGTGCTGCTGTCGTCCAGCCAGGTTCACCTGCCGCCGGAGCAGCGCCGCGTGGGCATGATGTTCCAGGAGTACGCGCTGTTCCCGCACCTGTCGGCTGCGAAGAACGTGGCCTTCGGGTTGCGCCGCATGCCTCGCGCCGCGCAACATGAGCGCGTGGCCGAAATGCTGGGGCTGGTCGGCCTGGCAGATGCCGCGGAGCGCTATCCGCACGAGCTTTCCGGCGGCCAGCAGCAACGCATCGCGCTGGCCCGCGCGCTCGCGCCCTCGCCCGCCCTGCTCCTGCTTGACGAACCTTTCTCCAACCTCGACGGCGGCACGCGCGAACGCCTGACGGCACAGGTGCGCGGCATCCTGAAACAGGCGGGCCAGACGGCGATCCTGGTCACGCACAACGAGGCCGAGGCGCAGACCATGGCCGACCGCATCGGCGTGATGCACGGCGGGCGCATCACGCACTGGCAAGGCACCGCGGTGGCTTAGCACAAGGGCGTCTTTTCTCGAATGGGCTTTTCGGGAAAAGGTTGTTCGGCCCCGCAAGAATCGCGGCGAGCCGAAACACCTCTTCGAGAACGGAAAGCCCCATGTCCCCGACACTCACCCTCGTCAGCCACCTGCTGTGCCCGTACGTCCAGCGCGCCGCCATCGCGCTGCATGAAAAAGGCGTGCCCTTCGAGCGCGTCGTGATCGATCTCGCGAACAAGCCCCGGTGGTTTCTCGACATCTCGCCGCTGGGCAAGGTGCCGCTGCTGAAGGTGCGCCGGCCCGACGGCTCCGAGGCCGTGCTGTTCGAGAGCAACGTGATCTGCGAGTACCTCGAAGAAACGCAGCCCGGCGCGCGCCTGCACCCCGAAGACCCGCTTACACGCGCCGAGCATCGCGCGTGGATGGAGTTCGGATCGGCCATCCTCGCCGACCTCTGGGGCTACGAGACCACTCAGGACGCCGCCGTGTTCGAGCAGAAGCGCCTTGCACTCGCAGCGAAGTTCGAACGCTTGGAAGCCACGCTCGGCGACGGCCCCTATTTCGCGGGCAGCAGCTTCAGCCTGGTCGACGCGGTGTTCGCGCCGGTATTCCGCTACTTCGAGGTGTTCGACGCGATCAGCGACTCGCGCGTGTTCGACGGCAAGCCCAGGCTCAACGCATGGCGGCAGGCACTCGCGGCCCGCCCCAGCGTGCGCGATGCGGTGGTGCCCGAGTATCCGCAGCACCTCATGGCCTTCCTGCGCAAGCACCAGGCCCACCTGCTGACCCTGGCGGCTTGATCGCCGCGCGCGGAAGCCGACAATAGCGGCCTCCCCTTTCATAACTACAAGGCACCACGAGATGCGAGTTCTTCACACCATGCTGCGCGTCGGCAACCTCCAGCGCTCCATCGACTTCTACACCAAGGTGCTCGGCATGAACCTGCTGCGCACGTCGGAAAACCCCGAATACAAATACAGCCTCGCCTTCATCGGCTACGGCAAGGGCAACCCCGACCAGGCAGAGATCGAGCTGACCTACAACTGGGGCACCGAGAGCTACGAACTCGGCACCGCCTACGGCCACATCGCGCTCGGCGTGCCCGACGCCTACGCGGCCTGCGAAAAGATCAAGGCGGCGGGCGGCAACGTCACGCGCGAAGCCGGCCCCGTCAAGGGCGGCACCACCGTCATCGCCTTCGTGACGGACCCCGACGGCTACAAGATCGAGCTGATCCAGCGCGACGAAGGCGCAGCCGGCGGCGGCCTGCGCTGAATCCGGGCGGGGCTGCGCCATGCCAGGCACGAAGAAGGCCACAGGCACGATCCGCCATGTCGCGCTGCTGCGCGGCGTGAACGTCAACGGCATCACGATCAAGAGCGCCGAACTGAAGGCGCTGTTCGTCGAACTCGGCTTCGGCGCGGTGCGCACCGTGCTCGCCAGCGGCAATGTGCTGTTCGACACCGACGAAAGCGATGCCGCCGCATTGCGCACCCGCATCGAGCAGGCCCTGCGCAAGCGCTTCGGCTACGACGCATGGATCGTGCTGCTCACGCAGAAGACCATGGCAGCCATGGCCGCGGACTACCCCTTCGTACGCATCGACGACGAGCGGCATCCGTATCTGGTGTTCGGCTCCGACGCCGCCATGCTCGACGAGATCGTCGAGAAGGCCGGCACCGTCGATGCCAAGGTCGAGCGCCTGAAGCGCGGCAAGGGCGTGCTTTATTGGGAATGCCCGCGCGGCGAAAGCACCGACACGCCAGTCGCCAAGCTGCTGGCGAAGACCCGCTACAAGTCGAGCACCACCGCGCGCAACCTGCGCACGGTCGAGAAGCTGCTCACGGACTGATCAGCAGCCCAGCAGGTCGGCCAGCTCGTTGATGTCGCGCGCATGCAGATGGTTGTCCGGTTGCGGCGACACGTCCTTCGGCCTGGCGCGGCCGAATTCATGCGGGCGCTCGATGTACGCCGTCTTCAGGCCGCAGGTGCGCGCGGCGGCCAGGTCGTCGTGGTGCGCCGCGGCCAGCATCACCTGGCCCGGCGTGGCGTCGAACACGCCCGCCACGCCCAGGTAGGTGCGCGGGTCGGGCTTGTAGGCCTTGAACACCTCGGCCGACAGCACGCAGTCCCAGGGCAGGCCGGCGCGCTTGGCCATTTCGGTGAGCAGGCCGATGTTGCCGTTCGACAGGGTGCAGATGGTGAATTTCTTCTTCAGGCGCGTGAGTCCGGCCACCGAGTCGGGCCAGGCCGGCAGCCGGTGCCAGGCGCGGCTCAGTTCGCGCTTGGCGGCGGTGTCGAGGCGGTCGGCCAGGCTGAAGTCGTGCAGCACCTGTTCGAGCATGCTCAGGTGCAGCTCGTCGAGCAGGGTAAAGCCGCCCTCGCCCGCGGCGATGCGCTCCATCACGGCCTTCATCGCGGGCTGGTAGCCAGCGCGCCACGCCAGCGCGAACGCGGCGCCATCGACACCCGGCAGCGCGCTTTCGGCCTCGGCCGCAATGCCGCTGTGCCAGTCGACCACCGTGCCGAAGACGTCGAACGCGATGACCTTGAGGTCGCTCGCGTCGAACCCGGCGCGCATGGTCAGCGCGGCAGCTGGCTCGCGGCGCGTGCCAGCTGCTCGATGCGGGCCCAGTCGCCGTCGCGGATGGCGTCGGTCGGCACGATCCACGAACCGCCCACGCAGGCCACGTTCGACAGCGCGAGGAACTCCGCCGCGTTGCCCGCGTGGATGCCGCCCGTGGGGCAGAAGGTGACGTCGCCGAACGGGCCTTGCCACGCCTTGAGCATCGGCAGGCCGCCCGCCTGCAGCGCAGGGAAGAACTTCAGCTGGGTGTAGCCGTCTTCCTGCGCGGTCATGATCTCGCTGCCGGTGGCCACGCCAGGCAGGAGCGGCAGGCCGAGGTCGTGGCAGGCCTTGCCGACGGAGCGCGTGTAGCCCGGGCTCACGCCGAACTTTGCCCCGGCCAGCGCCGACGCCTGTGCATCGGCCGCGCTGCGGATGGTGCCCGCGCCGGCCACGGCCTCGGGCACTTCCTTGGCGATGGCCTCGATGCACTGCAGCGCCTGCGGCGTGCGCAGCGTGACCTCGAGCATGCGGATGCCGCCGGCCACCAGGGCGCGCGCGAGCGGAATCGCGTCTTTCACGTCGTTCAGCACGATGACCGGAATGACGGGTGCGTCACGCATCACGTCGAGAGGGGTGAGTTTTTCTGTCATCTCATGGCTCCATAGATTTCGTACAGCCCGCAGCCTGGAACTGCGCAGGGCTCGATTCCAGAAACACCGCGGAACCGGCTTTGCCGGGCCGCTGGTGTTGCCCCCGGTAGGGGGAAGGCGAAGCGACACGAAGTGCGCGCAGCCTGGGGGCGAGCCTGATCACAGCCATGAGCAGGCTCCTTCTTCTGCAGTCAATGCGTTTCTGCGCATGCCGGCGAACAGCTCGCGACCTAGGCCGCGTCCGTCGGCGTTGCGCTGTGCTTCGGGCAGCGTCGCGATTTCGCGCGCGGCCCATTCGTCTTCGGGCAGCAACACGGCGAGCGTACCCGCCAGCGAGTCCAGCCGGATCACGTCGCCGTCGCGCACCTTGGCGAGCGGGCCGCCGGCGGCCGCTTCGGGTGACACATGGATGGCGGCCGGAATCTTGCCCGACGCGCCACTCATGCGGCCGTCGGTGACCAGCGCCACGCGGAATCCCTTGCCCTGCAGCACCGACAGCGGCGGCGTGAGCTTGTGCAGCTCGGGCATGCCGTTGGCCTGCGGGCCCTGCCAGCGCACCACGCAGACCACGTCGCGCTCCAGCTCGCCGGCGGTGAAGGCCTTGTGCAGCGCCGCCTGCGAGTCGAACACCCGCGCGGGTGCCTCGATGACATGGCGGTCGTCCGGCACCGACGACACCTTGATGACGCTGCGGCCCAGGTTGCCGCTCAGCAGCTTCAGGCCGCCGGTGGCGCTGAAAGGGCTGCTCACCGGCCGCGCGACGGCGTCGTTCTTCGATGGTGCGGCGGAGGTCCAGCGCAGCTGCTCGCCGTCAAGCTCGGGGACGTTGGCGAATTCGCGGATGCCGCCGGCGCGCACGGTGAGCACGTCGCCGTGCATCAGGCCGGCGTCCACCAGTTCGCCGATCACGAAGCCGGGGCCGCCGGCCGCCTGGAATTCGTTCACGTCGGCGCTGCCGTTGGGGTACACGCGGGTCAGCAGCGGAATGATGTCGGAGAGCCTGGAGAAGTCGTCCCAGTCGATCACGATGCCGGCCGCGCGCGCCACGGCCACCCAGTGGATCAGGTGGTTGGTGGAGCCGCCCGTGGCCAGCAGCGCGACCATGGCATTGACGATGCAACGCTCGTCGACCATCTCGCCGATGGGCGGGCACTGGAAGGCGGCGTCGCCGGCCTTGCCCAGCACCGTGCGCACAGCCTCGCGCGTGAGCGTTTCGCGCATCGCGTCGCCGGGCTGGATGAAGGCCGTGCCGGGCACGTGCAGGCCCATGGCCTCGAGCAGCATCTGGTTGCTGTTGGCGGTGCCGTAGAAGGTGCAGGTGCCCTGCGTGTGATAGGCCGCCATCTCGGCGTCGAGCAGCCCCTGGCGGCCGACGAGCCCCTGTGCCGCCTGCTCACGCACCTTCGACTTGGCGCCGTTCGACAGGCCGGAGGGCATGGGACCGGCGGGCACGAACACGGTCGGCAGGTGGCCGAAGTGCAAGGCGCCGATCAAGAGGCCCGGCACGATCTTGTCGCACACGCCGAGCATCAGCGCGGCGTCGAACATGTCGTGCGTGAGCGCGATGGCGGTGCCCATGGCGATCACGTCGCGGCTGAACAGGCTCAGCTCCATGCCGGGCGTGCCCTGCGTGACGCCGTCGCACATGGCCGGCACGCCGCCGGCCACCTGGGCGGTGGCACCGAGGCGGCGGGCCTCCTGCTTGATGATGTCGGGGTAGCCCTGGTACGGCGCGTGGGCCGAGAGCATGTCGTTGTAGGCGGTGACGATGCCGATGTTGGGTGCGCGTTCGGCCACCACGCGGAATTTGTCGTTGGCCGGGATGCCGGCCACGGCGTGCGCCACGTTGGCGCAGCCCATGCGGTCGGAGCCGCGGTCTCGGTTGCGGATCTCGGCCAGCTGGGCAAGGTAGGCGCTGCGCGGCCCATGGCTGCGCTCGCGGATGCGATCGGTGACGTCGCGGACGGTGGGGTGTGTGCTGCTGCTCATGGGGATAGTGGCTCTTGCTGCGTGTCGCCGGGGCGACTGTGGGCCTGGAGGCCCATGGTACCAAGCCGGGCGCCGCGGGCTGATGAAATCAGGACGCCGGGCGATACGAATTTACTCAGCCATGCCCCACGAGGCGGCGCGCATGAAAAAAGCCCGGCGGACCGGGCTATTTTTGGCTTGCGAGGGTGGCAAGGCGGTCAGTCGACCAGCTTGACCTCGACGCGGCGCGCTTCCGCGTTGTTGCCGGTACCGGCGGTGACTTCGGGCTTGTGCAGGTCGACCTTGGCGGCCGGAACGCCCAGGCCCACGAGCACGTCGCGCACCATTTCGGCCCGCTTCCTGGCGAGCTGTTCGTTGATGGCAGCGTCGCCGGTGGTGTCGTGGAAGCCGGAGATCACCGCCTTGCGGCCGCTTTCCACACCCTTGATGACCGCGGCCAGCGCCTCTGCGGCGCCGGGCGCCAGGTCGGCGCTGCCGGTTGCGAAGTAGAAGTTCACCACACCGTTGACCACGCGGATGCTGGCGCCGTCGGGGATCGTGACCGTCACCGTCTCGGTCACTTCGGCCAGCTTGGGCTCCGCGCCGGGCGCGGGCGCCGAGATCACCACCGCCGGCGGCCTGGCGGCGGCCAGCGCGGCGGCCGGGCTGTGCGACTTGTGCCAGAGCACGATGCCGATCACGAAGAAGATCACGAGAGCGATCAACGCCATAAGGAAGCCGAGGATGAAATTTTGCTGGCTGTCGTCGTCGCTCATTGCGGGTCTTGCTCCGTAGGAAAGGGGACGGTAAATAATGGTGCGGTGAACCATGATCACGAAATTGTAGGCTCCGGCCCCGGCACGCCCGTGTCGGACCCGGCGCCAAATCCCGGTCCGCCGGGACTCGACCCCATGCCCAAGCCCCTGCGCGACCCGCAACCGATGCTCGAACGCGCCATCGCCGACTGGGGCGGGCATGAGGATCTGTGGCTGTTCGGCTACGGCTCGCTGATCTGGCGGCCCGAGTTCGACTTCATCGAGCGGCGCCCGGCCTGGGTGCGCGGCTGGCACCGGGCGCTGAAGATGTGGAGCCGGGTCAACCGCGGCAGCGTGCAGGTGCCTGGCCTCGTGTTCGGCCTGCTCTCGGGCGGCAGCGTGCGGGGCATGGTGTTCCGGGTACCGAAGGCCGAAGGGCTCGAGACCCTGCGACGGCTCTGGCTGCGAGAAATGCCGACCGGCGTGTACGACCCCAAGTGGCTGCGCTGCGGCACGGCCGAAGGCCCGGTGCGGGCGCTGGCGTTCACGCTGTCGCGGCGCAGCCCCAACTTCACGGGCGAACTCAGCGACGACCACTACCGCCACATCTTCGCCAACGCGGTGGGCCGCTACGGCACTTCGCTCGACTACGCCCGGCAGACGCTGGCGGAACTGCGCCGCCACGCCATCCACGACGCGGCGCTGGCCCGGCTTGTGGCGCTGGCCTCGGCGCAAGAGCAGCAAGAGCAGTCCGCCTCCGATTGCGGAGCGCCGCAGCCTCCGGTATACGTTCCGGGGTCTGCAGACAAACCCTCCCACCCCTCTTCCGGACCGTCCAAGGAAAACACATGAACCATCGTCGTCTCTCCGCCATCGCCGCCGCCCTGGCCGCCAGCGCCGTACTCGCAGCCTGCGGCAGCATGGGCGGCAAGCCCAGCACGGTCGTGGAGCTGGTGCCGACCGGCGCGATCACGCCCAACCCGACCCGCGGCACGGTGACCTTCACCGCGCTGGATCACGGCGTGCGCGTGTCGGGCGAGGTGCGCGGCCTGGTGCCGGGCAGTGAGCACGGCTTCCACATCCACGAAAAGGGCGACTGCGGCAACAACGGCGATGCCTCCGGCGGCCACTTCAACCCCACAGGCGCCACGCACGGCAAGTTCGCCGCGCCGGGCAGCCATGCTGGCGAACTGCCGAGCCTGGTGGCCGACGCCGGCGGCGTGGCGCGCTTCAGCGTGGAAGACCACTCGATCTCGCTGACCGACGGCACCCCCAACAACGTGATCGGCCGCGCGCTCGTCGTTCACCGCGACCGCGACGACTTCACGACCCAGCCTTCGGGCAATTCCGGTCCGCGCATCGCCTGCGCGGTGATCACGCGCTGAGCCTGCCCGGCCCGGCGAGCCAGAGCGCCTCGGCGTGCGCCAGGGCCTTTGGCGTGTCGATGTCGGTCACCACGCCGATGTCGTCCACCGGCAGGTCGAGCACCGAATCCGCCGCGCGCATCGCGCGCAGAACGGACGATGCGCCAAGAGGCCCTTCCAGCGCCGCGAGCTGCGCATGGCAGGCGGCCCCGAAGCCGACCGGGTGGCCGCGCTCTCCGCGGTATTGCGGCTGCACCGCCCCCACGCCGTTGCCCAGCGCGGCCGCCACCGCTTGCAGTGTTTCAGCCCGCACCAGCGGCAGGTCGCCAGGCAGGATCAGCCAGCCGGCGGCATCGGGCGTGGCCCGCACCGCCGCCGCAATCGAATCGCCCATGCCGGGGTGCCCGGCATCTTCCAGGTGCCACGGCAGTCCGCTGGCACGCACCGCGTCCAGCGTGTGGGCCAGCACCGGCTTGCCGGCCAGCGGCGCCTGAAGCTTGGAGCCCGTGCCGCCGGCCGCGATGAAGCGTTCGCCACGGCCCGAGGCCAGCACGATCACCACCGGGGAATTCGCCTTCTTGGTCGTCATGGGCGGAGTATGTGCGCAACAATCCCGTCATGACTTCCCCTCTTTCCAATGACGCGCTGGCCGCGCTGCGCAAGAGCTACGAGCGCGCCGAGCTCGGCGAGGCCCACAGCGAAGGCGATCCGCTGAAGCAATTCGAACGCTGGCTCACCGAGGCCATCGACGCGCAGGTGCCCGAGCCCAATGCCATGACGCTGTGCACCGTGGGCAGCGACCTGCGGCCGTCGAGCCGCATCGTGCTCATCAAGGGCTGCGACGCGCGCGGCATCGTCTGGTACACCAACTACGAGAGCCGCAAGGGCCGCGAGCTGTCGGGCAACCCGTATGCGTCGCTGCAGTTCCATTGGGTCGAGCTGGAGCGCGTGGTGCGCATCGAGGGCCGCGTCGAGAAGGCCGGCGCCGACGAGAGCGACGCCTACTTCGCCAGCCGCCCGCTCGATTCGCGCATCGGCGCCTGGGCCAGCCCGCAGAGCGAGGTGATCAGCGGACGCGACGTGCTGGTGAAGAACGCGGCCCTGTTCGCCGCCAGGCACCTGCTCTCTCCGCCGCGCCCGCCGCATTGGGGCGGCTACCGGCTGGTCCCTGATCGCTGGGAGTTCTGGCAGGGCCGCAAGAGCCGGTTGCACGACCGGCTGCGCTACCGGCTCGAAGGCACGGACTGGGTGCGCGAGCGTCTCGCGCCCTGAGCCGCATCGCCAGGCCTTGCTTCAGGGCAGCCACTGCACCCAGACCATCACCAGCGTCAGCGTGCCGAGGGCCAGCACCGTCGACACCGCGACGCTGGCCGTCACCAGGTCTTCGGCGGTGCGATAGCGCTGCGAGAACAGGAACACGTTGGCGCCGATCGGCAGCGCCGCGGCCACCACCATCACCGTGAGCGGAATGCCGCGCACACCCAGCGCCCAGCCGATCGCGGCCACCAGTAGCGGGTGCAGCAGGTTCTTCACCAGCGCCTGCGTCAGCGCGCCGCGCCAGTGCCGCCCGATGGGCGTGAGCGCGAGCGTGATGCCCACCATCACCAGCGCCACCGGTCCGAAGGCCTGCCCCAGCAGTTGGATCGGCTTGTCGATGACCTCGGGCATCACGAGTCCGGTCTGCGCGAACAGCAGCCCGGCCAGGATCGGCAGCGGCACCGGGTGGATGATGGCGTTGCGCAGCGCGCGCAGCACGGTGCGCGCCATCGAATGTTTCTGCGCGCCGCCGTCGGCTGCGTGCTCGCGCGCCACCGCCAGCTCCAGCACCACCGTGGCGCTGGTCAGCAGCACCAGCGAGTGCAGCGAAATGAGGGTGAGCAAAACCACCATGCCGTCCTCGCCGTAGGCCAGGCCGATCAGCGCGATGCCGATCATCACGGTGTTGCTGTAGGTGTTGGCGAGCGCTATCACGGCCGCCGTGCGATTGAAGCCGCGCAGCGCCATCGTGCCCGCGAACAGCAGGCCCGAGGCGATGAAGTACGCCGCCACCGGCTTGAGGCTCAGCTGCTCGACGTGCACCGTGCTCATGGCACGGAACAGCAGCGCGGGTGCGAGCAGCAGGAAGATGAGGTTCGACAGGTCCTTCACCGCATTGCCGCCGATCCAGCGACGCCTTCCGGCAAGGTAGCCCGCGGCGATGAGCAGGACGACGGGAAGAAGCGAGGAGATGACGAACGAATTCACCCGGCGAGGATAGCCGAGGGTTTTTGCTCCTTCCCCTCCCGGGGGGAAGGCTGGGATGGGGGCAGGCGGCGCATCAAAGGCCACTGACATTGGATACGCCGTGAGCCCCCACCCCTGCCCTCCCCCAGAGGGGGAGCGAGCAAGGCAGGGTCAGAACGTCACGCGCAGCCCGACCTTCAGCGTCCGCCCCGGCAGCGGGGCATTCGGGTACACCGTGGTCGTGAGGATCGATGTCGGGCTGTAGGCCAGCTTGTTGGTGATGTTGTCCACGCGCGCATACCAGGTGAGGTTCGCGCGCTGCACCTTCATGCGGTACGTGATGGCCGCATTCCACAGCGTGTACGCATCGGTCTCGCGCGCGCCCACGCTGGGCACCCGGTGCTGCGCGGCGTTGTAGTCGAAGCCCAGTCGCGCGGTCCACGGGCCGTTGCCGTAGGCCAGCGTGGCGCCCAGGCGCAGCGGCGCGATGCGCGGCAGCGGCTCGCCGGTGTCGAGGTTCTTCGCGCGCACGATGTCGCCGCGCCACTCCAGGTCGAGCGTGCCGGCGTCGGCCATGCGCGCGAAGCCGTCGGCGCCCAGCAGTCGCAGGTTGCCGTTGGCCTCGATGCCGGTGAAGCGCGCGCGCACGCCGCCGTACAGGTATTCGGCGAGCGTGTCGGGCGTGCCGGGCTCGGCCACGTTGCCTTCGGAGTCCAGCTCGCGGCCCGAGGCTGTCAGGCCGATGTAGTTGCGAAAGCGCGTGACATAGGCGTTCACGCGGGCCGTGTTGGGGCCGTCTTTCCACTGCGCGCCAAGGTCGAAGCCGGTCGACTTTTCCTTCTTGAGCGTCGGGTCGCCCACTTCCCATGCAGCCGTGGCCACGTGCGGGCCGTTGGCCAGCAGCTCGTAGTCCTTGGGCGCGCGCTCGGTGTAGGCGATGTTCGAGGTCAGCTGCCACTGCGGCGCGAGGTTGACCAGGGCACCGAATGCGGCACTGTGCGGATTGAAGGTGCGCTCGCCGACGGCGAAGCGCGTCACGCTCGGGTCTTCCGGGTAGCCGAGCGAACGCACGCGGACCCGCTCGGTGCGCGCGCCGAAGCTCAGGCGGCCCCACGAGGTGCCGTATTCCTCGTGCAGGAACAGCGCGGTCGAACGCGTGCGGCTGTGCGGCGCGAAGGCTTCCTCGCCGTCGGCTGCGAAGCGGTTGGTCTCGCTGCTGAAGCCAACCAGGCCCTCGAAGTTGCCGATCTTGCGGTGGCGCGCCTCCAGGCGCAGGTCGTTGCTCACGTTGGAGAACGCGGTGCCCGGCTCGCGGCCCTCGAACTCGGTGTGGCGGTAGTTGGTATGGCTCAGCTTGGCGTGGATGCTGCTGATGAAGCCGCCCGGGCGCCACTCGCCTTCCAGCGCCTGTCGGTCGGATTTCATGCCGATGGTCACGTCGTCCTCGGCCACGGTGCCGTAGGTGCTGCGGTAGGTGCTGACCGACGCGCCGACCCAGCCCTGGTCGAAGAACACCGTGCCGCCGAACGCGCCGCCGTGCGCCTGGTTGGCGGAGTTGCAGATCCTGCGCGCCATCCACGGCGAGCCCGGCTTGCTGCACTCCAGGGTGATGGGCACCGACACGTCTTTCGAGTCGCGGTTGAAGGCATCGACGTGCACCGCGATGCGGTCGTTGCCGCCCTCGAGCAGCACGCCGCCGCTCTTTTCCTTGTTGCCGGTGGCATAGCCCAGGTCGGCACGGCCGCCGAAGCCGTTGATGGGCTCGGACGGAATGCGGTTGTCGATCACGTTGACCACGCCGCCGACGGCGCTGCCGCCGTACTGCAGCGCCGAAGGGCCGCGCAGCACCTCGATGCGCTCGGTGACCAGCGCATCGACCGGCACCGCGTGGTCGTAGCTCAGCGCAGAGGCGTCGGGCGCGCCGCCGCCGTTCTGCAGGATGCGGATGCGGTCGCCGTCCTGCCCGCGGATGCTGGGCCGGCTCGCGTTGGGGCCGAAGTAGCTGCTGCTCACGCCCGGCAGGTTGTTCAGCGTTTCGCCGAGGGTCGATTCGGAGCGCAGCAGCAGCTTGTCGCCCGACAGCGAAGTCGTCGGCGCGATGAGGTCGCTGGCGCCGAGCGGATTGCCGGTGACGGTCATTTCGCGAAGGCTCGCGTCATCGGCGGTGGAAGGCGCAGGCGCGGTCTGCGCGTTGGCCGCACCCGCCAGCGCGGCGAGCAAAAGAACGGCAGCGCCGATGGCGTTGCGACGGAAATTGGGGATCATGAAAAACACTCGTTGAAATCAAGGGGCGACCGGCAGCCACCCGCGCAAGGCGGGTGGAGGCAGCGTCGGAACACGTGGGAAATCAGCGAGCGAGTGGTGGACCGCGTGCGTCGAACAGCACGATCCAGCGGGCGATGGCTTCGCCCTGCAGATAGGCGAAGGTGGCCGACGGCAGCACCATCGGCAACACCACCAGCGGCACGCCGGGCATGCTGAAGCCATGCGAGAGACGGTCGTACAGCCGGCACTCGGCATCGGTCTTGTCGCCGAACAGCGCATGGATCCAGCCATGCCGCTGCGCCGGCTCGTGCCTTGCCGAGGGCTCGGCCGCGACGGTCGCAGCCGCCACGGTCCACGCGCGGTCGCCCGGCACGTGCAGCGTGGCATGCACGAGGCCGAGCGTAGCCGTCACCCACACTGCGAAGAGCAGCATGAGTGCGACGGTGCGCGACAGCCTCGGGTTCATCATGCGCGTATCAGAAGTGCGTGGTCATGCTCACGTACAGGCTGCGCCGCGTGCCGTACTGCGGCGCACCCACGCCCACGCCGGTGCCGTCGCGCAGCAGGTAGCTCTTGTCGAACAGGTTCAGGATGGCGATGCGCCCGACGATGTCGCCGCCTGACGGCTCCTTCCAGGTGTGCGAGTAGGCGGCGTTGACCACGGCGTAGTGCGGCAGCGCCGCGCTGTTGGGCGCGCCGCCGTCGGGCGTGCGGCGCAGGCCGCTGCCGAAGATCAGGTCGCCGCTGACCTGGTTGTCGCCGAAGCGGTAGGCCGCGCCGCCCGACAGCGTGTAGGTCTGGTCGTGGTCCAGGTACACGTAGTGGTTGGCGATGTAGCTCAGCTCGTCGGCGCCGAACAGCGACTGGCTCGACACGATGTTCTTGCCCATCGCCTTCTGGTAGGCGAAGTTGGCGTAGGCCGACCAGTGGTCGTCGTTGTAGCGCGCCGACAGCTCCAGCCCGCGCGCAAAGCCCTTGGCGTAGTTGAACGGCGACAGGATCAGCGCCTGGCCGAACTGGCCTTCGTCGAGCAGGTTGGAAATGTTCTTGTAGTACACGTCGGCCGACAGCGACAGGTTGTCGTTCACCTTGTGGTCCAGGCCCAGGTCGAAGTAGTGGGTGCGCTCGGCCTTCACCGGGTCGGAATTGGCGATTTCAGGCTGGTTGGTGGTGCCGGCGTAGAGGTTGATGCTCTGCTGCGAAGCCAGCTCCTGCGGCGGCGGCGTGAAGTAGCGCGCGTAGCCCGCGTGCAGCGCCGTGTCGTCCGAGAGCTTGTAGGCCAGGTTCAGCCGCGGGCTCCACTGGTGCTCCTTGGTGAACGCGTCGACGCTGTCGTAGCGCAGGCCGTAGTTGAAGGTCAGCCGGGGGTCGATGCGCCATTCGTCCTGCACATACAGGCTGGCGAGCTGGCCGACCTTGCCGGAGTTGTCGTTGATGAGCACCGGCGTGTTGCCGGCCTGCGCGCCGCTGTCGTCGACCGGGAACACGTTCACAGCATTGATGCTGCGCGTGCTCTGGCGCGTGTAGGCGCCGCCGAAGCGCAGCGTGTGGGCGTCGTTCAGCTTGTACGACGCATCGGCCTGCAGGCCGGTCGACGAGTTGGAACGCAGGGTGTCCGACGCCACGCCGTTGTAGATCAGGTCGCCCACGGCGTCGGGCAGGTAGTGCAGGTTCGAGTACTGGTGGAAGGCCGAGATCTGGAAATCCAGCGCGCCCACGGTCTTCTGGTAGGACAGCGCGACGAAGCGCGTGGCCTCGGTCTGGCGCTCGCGCACGTCGGAAGACGGCAGGCCGTTGTAGCCCGTGCCCAGGTCGCTGTAGCCGGCCAGCGAGAAGGCCGGCGTCTGGTTCGGGTTGGTCGGGATCTGGAACTTGCCGTTGTAGGTGCCGAACATCAGCCCGAGGCGGGTGTCGGCGTCGAGGTAGTAGCTCAGGTTGCCGAAGGTCTTGCCCTGCCGCGTGCGGTCGTTCTGCGCGTTGAGCGTGGGCTGCGGGTTCTCGATGCCGTTGGTGTTGGACACCAGGCTGCCCGACAGGTAGTAGCTCAGGTTGCCGGTGGTGCCGTAGACGGAGCCGCTTTCCTCCAGCGTGTTGTGGCTGCCGAAGGTGAAGCCGAGCGAGCCGCCGGGCTTGCCGAAGCCCTGCTTCGTCTGGATGTCGACCACGCCGGCGGTGCGCAGGCCGTACTGCGCCGGCAAGGCACCGGTCAGGAAGTTGACCGAGTCGATGTAGCGCGTGTCCAGCGACTGGCCGAAGCCCGAGATGCCCTCGGGCAACTGCACGCCGTTGACGCGGTACTGCACGTTGCCGTGGTCGTCGCGCACGTGCAGCGAGCCGGAGGCCTTGGAGTCCTTGGCCACGCCGGGCAGGGTGAGCAGCACGTCGTCCAGCGGCGTGGCGTCGCCCTTGCCGAGCGCGTCGATGGCCGCGCGGTCGATGCGATAGACGGTCGCGCCGACCTCGGGCGAGAGCTCCATGCGCGCCTTCTTGAGGCGCTCGGACTGGATCTCCACGGTGGACAGCGTGCCCTCGGCGCTGCTGGGCGCAACCGTGGTCGTGGTGGTGGTGCTCGCGTCCTGGGCGAAGGCCGACCAGGACAGCAGGGAAAGAACTGCAATGCCAACGGCACTGCGACGGAAATTGGGAATCATGAATGGGCACTCGTTGAATCGATGAACGATCCGCAGCCGCCCGCTCAAGGCGGACAGCTACGACCGGAACACGGGGGGATTCAGCGAGTGGAAGGCGGACCGCGCGCGTCGAACAGCGCGATCCAGCGGGCGATGGCCTCGCCCTGCAGGTAGGCGAAGGTGGCCGAGGGCAGCAGTATCGGCAGCACCACCAGCGGCACGCTGGGCGCCGTGGAGCCGTGCTCCAGCTGGTCGTACAGCCGGCACTCGGCATCGGTGTGCTCGCCGAACAGGCTGCCCAGCCCATGGGCCGCATGCTTGTGCACGCCGCTCTGCGATGCCTGCTGCACCTGCACCGCCGCCGCGGCCTGCGAGAGGCCCGGCACGTGCAGCGACCGGTGCATGACCCCGAGCGTGCCCGCAATCCACAACGCGAACGCCAGCGCGACGATCAACGCGCGCGACGAACGGGAGGGCGACTGGCGGGCGATGTGCACGGGTCGGGGGCCGATCAGGCGATCAGGCCTTCAGGCGCGAGGCGAAAGTCTTCTGGAACTTCTCGACCTTCGGGCCCACGACGAACGCGCAGTAGCCCTGGTTCGGGTTGTTCAGGAAGTAGTCCTGGTGGTAGGCCTCGGCCGTCGAGTAGTTGTCGAGCTTCGCCACTTCGGTGACGACCGGCGAACGGTAGGTCTTGCTGGCCTCGATTTCGCGGATGACCTCTTCGGCCACCTGCTTCTGCGCGTCGTCGGTGTAGTAGATGCCGCTGCGGTACTGGGTGCCGACGTCGTTGCCCTGGCGGTTGAGCGTGGTCGGGTCATGCACCACGAAGAAGATCTCGAGGATCTCGCGCAGGCTGATCCGGGCGGGGTCGAATTCGAGCTTCACCACCTCGGCATGGCCGGTGCGCCCGGTGCAGACCTGCTCGTAGGTCGGCTTGACGACCTGGCCGTTGCAATAGCCCGACTCCACGTCGAGCACGCCCTGCACCCGGTCGAACACCGCCTCGGTGCACCAGAAGCAGCCGCCACCGAGCACGATGGTTTCTGTGGGCGACGATGAAGAGGTCATTGCACTGCTCCGGAAGGTTGGAAAAAGACGAACCCGATATTGTCGCGGCTTGACGTGACAGATGCCGCTCACTACATTACTAACCCGCGAGTCATTAAAATCATGCCCACGCCCCGATCCTTTGTCGACAAGATCTGTCCGGTACGCGCCAAGCGCGAGCGCCGGAAGGAAGCGCGCCCCGGCGAATTGCTGGCAGCCGCGCTCGACCTGTTCGTGGAAAAGGGCTTCGCCGCCACCCGCTCAGAAGAAGTGGCGGCAAGGGCCGGTGTTTCCAAGGGCACCCTCTTCCTGTACTTCCCGAGCAAGGAAGAACTGTTCAAGGCCGTGGTCATGGAAAGCCTGGGCGGCCGGTTCAATGAGTGGAACGCCGAATTCGAGGCGTTCGAGGGCACCTCGGCCGAAATGCTGCGCTACTGCATGAACGTGTGGTGGGAACGCGTCGGCATGACCAAGGCCTCGGGCCTGACCAAGCTGATGATGTGCGAGGGCTCCAACTTCCCCGAACTCGCGGAGTTCTACCGCCGCGAGGTGGTGCGCCCCGGCCACGACCTGCTGCGGCGCATCCTGCAGCGCGGCATCGACCGCGGCGAGTTCGCCAAGGTCGACATCGACCACGCGATCTACTCGGTGGTCGCACCCATGGTCTTCCTCATGCTCTGGAAGCATTCGGCCATGGTCTGCGTCGACGGCGCCGCGACGCTCGACCCCGAGAAATACCTCGCGACGCAGGCCGAAACCGTGCTTTACGGCCTCTGTGCGCGCGCCGGAGACAAGGCATGAAGCATCTCGCAAGGCCGACCGGGCCGCGGGTGTCATCGGCGCCACCTAAAATTGAAGGTTTGTCCTGAGCCCACTAGGAAAGCCACGCCATGAACCCCACCCCCACCCTCGAGCGCTTGCGCTTCAACATGATCGAACAGCAGATCCGCCCCTGGGATGTGCTGGAGACCGACATCCTCGAACTGCTGGCTGAAATCCACCGCGAGGACTACGTGCCCGACGAGCACCGCACCCTGTCGTTCTTCGACATGGAACTGCCGCTGCTGGACGGCTCCGTGCCCGGCGAGATCATGCTGTCGCCCAAGGTCGAGGCCCGCACGCTGCAGGACCTGCACATCCAGAAGCACGAATCGGTGCTCGAGATCGGCACCGGCTCCGGCTTCATGGCCGCCCTGCTCGGCGCCCGCGCCGCCCAGGTGCTGTCGCTCGAAATCAACCCCGTGCTGGCCGCCCGCGCCGCCGAGACGCTGCGCCGCAACGGCGTGACCAACGTCGAGGTGCGCCACGCCGACGGCTCCGTTCCCCTGGCCAGCGGCCCGAGCTTCGACGTGATCGTGCTCAGCGGCTCGGTCGCGCGCATTCCGCAGAACCTGCTGGGTTCGCTGAAGGTCGGCGGCCGCCTCTCGGCCATCGTGGGCGACGAACCCATGATGCGCGCCCACTTCGTCACGCGCACCAGCGAAAGCAAGTGGGACACCATCCAGCCCTGGGACACCGTGGCCCCGCGCCTGCTGAACTTCCCTGAGCCCTCGCGCTTCTCGTTCTGAGCGGACGGCAGCCATGATCGACCAAGTCCGCCCCGCCGACCTCGCCGCCTGGTTCGCCCAGGATGCCGACGCCGCCCCGGTTCTGCTCGACGTGCGCGAGCCCTGGGAGCTGCAGACGGCGAGCGTCGCGCCCCAGGGCTTCACCCTGGTCGCGATTCCGATGAACGAGATCCCCGGGCGCCTGGCCGAGCTGGGCGAAGGCAAGCGCATCGCCTGCCTCTGCCACCACGGCGCGCGCAGCCAGCGCGTGGCCGCCTTCCTGAGCCAGAACGGCTTTGCCGACCTGGCCAACGTGGCCGGGGGCATCGACGCCTGGTCCTCGCACGACCCCACGGTCCCGCGCTACTGATTCTTTCTCCAAGGACGTTCAATGCCTTCCAGGCCCCGGCTCTCGCCACTTTCCGCAGCGCTCGCAAGCACCTTCGCAGCACTGCTCGCATTGCCGGCCCAGGGCCAGACACTGAACGAACTCTATGACGCCGCCCGCAGCTACGACGCCACCTACCAGGGCGCGCGGGCCCAGTACGACGCCAACGTGGCGCGCGCCGCGCAGGCCAAGGCCGGCATCCTGCCGGCCATGGGCCTCACGGCCGGCGTGACGCGCAGCGACATCGAGATCGACACTCTCACGGGCGCCGGGCGCGGTACCACCACCCCGCGCGACTTCAATACCCAGAACGTCGGCATCAACGCCACGCAGCCGCTGTACCGCCCGGCCAACTGGGCCACCTACGAGCAGGGCAAGCGCCAGGCCGACATCGCGCAGGCGGTGTTCACCATTGCGGAGCAGGACCTGATCGTGCGCGTGAGCCAGGCCTACTTCGACGTGCTCGCCAGCCAGGACAGCCTGGCGCTCGTGCGCGCCCAGAAGGTGGCCGTGGCCGAGCAGCTGGCATCGGCCAAGCGCAACTTCGAGGTCGGCACCTCGACCATCACCGACTCGCGCGAAGCGCAGGCCCGCTACGACCTGGTGATCGCGCAGGAAATCGCCGCCGAGAACGACCTGCAGGTCAAGAAGGTGGTGCTCGACCAGCTGGTCGGCCGCCCCGGCAGCGTGCCGGTGCCGCTGGCGGTGCCGGTGGTGCTGCCCACGGCCATGCCCGCGGACATCAACGCCTGGGTCGCGCAGGCCGACGAAGTGCACCCCGCGATCAAGCAGGCGCGCCTGGGCGTCGACGTGGCCGGGCTCGAAGTGGAGAAGGCCAAGGCCGGCCACAAGCCCACGCTGGACGCCAACCTCGGCTACAACGTCACGCGCAATCCGACCGGCACCACCACCAGCACGGTGGGCACGCGCGCCAACGCGGCCACGGTCGGCGTCACCTTCAACCTGCCGCTGTTCGCCGGCTTCGCGACCGAGAACCGCATCAAGGAAACACTGGCGCTCGAAGACCAGTCGCGCAGCGTGCTCGAAGGCACGCGCCGCAACGTGGCGCAGGCCACGCGCGCGGCGTACCTCGGGCTGGTCTCGGGTGCGGGGCAGGTGAAGGCGCTGGAGGCCGCCGAATCTTCCAGCCAGAGCGCGCTCGATGCGAACCGGCTGGGCTACCAGGTGGGCGTGCGCATCAACATCGACGTGCTGAATTCGCAGAGCCAGCTGTTCCAGACCAAGCGCGACCTCGCGCAGGCGCGCTACAACGTGCTGCTGGGCAACCTGAAGCTGCGCCAGGCCAACGGCACGCTGACCACCGACGACATGAATGCGATCAACGCCACGCTGGCCAGCAACGCCGGCGTGCCGGCGGTGCCCTCGGCCACCGCGCCCGACCGCGCGCAGCAGCAGCAGCAGCAACCGGTGGTGCCGCCGAGCATTCCCGTGATTCCGCCGGTGCCGGTGCAGCCGTTCAATCCGCCCGCACCGACGATGCCGACGCCGCCCGTGCCGCCGGTGATCCTGAATCCGCCGGTTCGCTGAGGCATTCGTCTTTCTCCCTCCCCTTTCGGGGGAGGGCCGGGGTGGGGGCACGACGGCCTTCACCCATTCGCAATGCTCATTCGGCGCGAGCCCCCATCCCAGCCTTCCCCCAGAGGGAAGGAGCAATGCGGGCTCGGTCAGTCCAGCGTAGGTTCCGCGCGCGGCGGCTGGTCTTCTTCCAGCGGCGCGTTCACGGTGTCCACGGGATCGGCAGCCTGCGCGATCGCCAGCACCGCCGCCGCCGTGCGCTCGGCCGCTCCGCGGTTCGACGACGCAAAAGCCTGCGCGGCCTGGGCCATCGCCGCGCGGCGCTCGGGGTTCTCGACCAGTTTCAGCGCCGCCGTCACCGCCTGCTCCATGCCCTCGACGCGCAGCGATGCGCCCGCGGCCAGAGACAACTGCGCCGCCTCCGCGAAGTTGAAGGTCGACGGCCCCATGACCACCGGGCAGCCACAGGCCGCCGGCTCGATGAGGTTCTGCCCGCCCAGCGGCTCGAAGCTGCCGCCGAGCAGCGCCACGTCGGCCAGGCCGTAGTAGAGCGCCATCTCGCCCAGCGAATCGCCGAGCCAGATTTCCGATTCGGCCGGCTGACCCGCAGCGCTGCGCCGTGCCACTGCAAAGCCTTCGGCCTCGATCAGCGCCGCCACTTCGTCGAAGCGCTGCGGATGGCGCGGCACGATCATCCATTGCACCTCGTGCACACGCTTGGCGATGGAGCGCACCGCGCCCTGCTCCGGCGGCACCGGCGAGGTCGCGCCGAAACGCTTGAGCACTTCGAGCAGCAGCCGCTCCTCGCCGTCGCGCGAACTGGCGAGCACGACCATCGGCCGCGGCAGGTGCTCGCGCAGCGACATGGCCGTGGCGAGCTGCCGCGCGTCGGGCGTGGCGTCGAACTTGAGGTTGCCGTACACACCGGCCACCTTGGCGCCGAGCGACACGAGCCGGTGCGAATCGGCCTCGGTCTGCGCCCACACGGCGGCAAGGGCCGAGTAGGCGGGCCGCGAGAGCCAGGCAAGGCGCTCGGCGGCCGCCAGCGATTTTTCGTTCAGGCGCGCATTGGCCAGCACCAGCGGAATGCGCCGCTCGGCGCAGGCGGCGGCCATCTCGGGCCAGACCTCGGTTTCCATCAGCACGCCGATGCGCGGCTGGAACTTGTCGAGAAAGCGCGCCACGGCGCCCGGCGTGTCCCACGGCTGCCAGACCTGGGTGTCGCCCGGCTCGAGCAGCTTGGCACCCTCCTCGCGGCCGGTGGCGGTGCCGTGCGTGAGCAGGATCGGCACGCCGGGATACTGCCGCCGCAATTCGGCAATCAGGATGGCGGCCGCGCGCGTCTCGCCGAGCGAGACCGCATGCACCCAGCACTGGGCATGGCCGGTGATGGACTCGTCGTAGCGGCCGAAGCGCTCCTCGACGGCCACGCCATAGCCGGGCTCGGCCACGGCACGGCGCCGCAGCTTCCGGCGGACCAGCGGTTGCACAGCGGTGGTGAAGACGCCGTAGAGGCGCAGCAGTAGCGAACGCACAGGCTCAGTGGGCGGCTGCCGCCAATTGGGCGTCGGGCTTGGCGGTACGCAGCAGCGCCAGCATCTCGGCCTCGATGCGCTTGAGCGCGGCATCGGTCTGGCCTTCGAAGCGCAGCACCAGCACGGGGGTGGTGTTCGACGCGCGGATCAGGCCGAAGCCGTCTGGCCAGTCGACGCGCAGGCCGTCGATGGTCGACACCTTGGCCGGCGCCGCAAAATCGGCGCTCTTCACGAGCTTGTCGACCACCGCGTGGGGCTCGCCCTCAGCGCAGGCCACGTTGAGCTCGGGCGTCGAGAAGCTGGTGGGCAAGGCATTGAGCACCGCGCTCGCGTCGGGGCTCTTGCTCAAAATTTCCAGCAGCCGGCAGCCCGCATAGGTGCCGTCGTCGAAGCCGAACCAGCGCTCCTTGAAGAAGATGTGGCCGCTCATCTCTCCGCCCAGCGGCGAATCGACTTCCTTCATCTTCGCCTTGATGAGCGAGTGCCCCGTCTTGTAGATCATGGCCTTGCCGCCAGCCGCCTCGATGGCCGGGGCCAGGCGCTGCGAGCACTTCACGTCGAAGATGATGGTGCCGCCCGGCACGCGCGACAGCACGTCCTGCGCGAACAGTTGCATCTGGCGGTCGGGGAAGATGTTCTGCCCGTCCTTGGTGACGATGCCCAGGCGGTCGCCGTCGCCGTCGAAGGCCAGGCCCAGTTCCGCGTCGCCCGAGGCCAGCGCGGCCATCAGGTCCTTGAGGTTCTCGGGCTTGCTCGGATCGGGGTGGTGGTTGGGGAAGTCGCCGTCGACCTCGCTGAACAGCTCGGTCACTTCGCAGCCGATGGCGCGGAAGATGGCTGGCGCGGTGGCACCCGCGATGCCGTTGCCGGAGTCGACCACGATCTTCATGGGCCGGGCCAGCTTGATGTCGCCGGCGATGCGCTTCACGTAGGCCTCGGTCACGTCGACCTTGCGAACGCTGCCGCCGGGGGCGAGCTGCGCGGTGCCGGCTTCCATGGTCTTGCGCAGGCCCTGGATCTCTTCGCCGTAGATGGCGCGGCCGGCCAGCACCATCTTGAAGCCGTTGTAGTCCTTGGGGTTGTGGCTGCCCGTGACCTGGATGCCGCTGGAGGCCAGCGTGTGGGCCGCGAAGTACAGCATGGGCGTGGTGACGGCGCCCACGTCGATCACCTCGATGCCGGTTTCCACCAGGCCCTTGATCAGCGCTTCGACCAGCATCGGGCCCGACAGACGGCCGTCGCGTCCAACGGCCACCGACTTTTCACCGGCGGCGCGGACGGCGCTGCCGAAGGCCCGCCCGAGTGCTTGCGCCACTTCGGCGTCGAGAGTGACCGGCACGACGCCGCGAATGTCATAGGCCTTGAAGATCGACGCGCTGAGCTGCATGGAATGCGGTTTCCTGCTGGGTTTGTAAACGGGCCATTGTAGGCAACGCCCCGGGGTGCCACATGTCCGAAAACGGCCAGTTGAAACGAGTCGAAACCGTATCATTTCCCCATGCCTTCCACCCACGCCCCCACCGAAGCGCTCGAGAGCGACGCCTGCTACCTGGCGATGAAGACGCACGACGCGCGCTTCGACGGGTCGTTCTTCACCGCCGTGACCTCCACCGGCATCTATTGCCGGCCGGTCTGCCGCGTCAAGCTGCCGCGGCGCGAGAACTGCCGGTTCTTCCGCCACGCGGCGCAGGCGGAGGCCGCGGGCTTCCGTCCCTGCCTGCGATGCCGGCCGGAGCTGGCGCCGCGCGCGGCCAGCTGGTCGACCGAGGACGCCTCCCGCATCCTCGCGCTGCAGGCCGCGCGGCTGATCGACGAGCCCGATGCATGGTCAGAGGACGGCCCCGGCGCGGCGCAGATCGCGGCCCGCCTGGGCGTAAGCGACCGCCATCTGCGCCGCATCTTCGAGGCGCAGTTCGGGGTGTCGCCGCTGCAGTACCTGCAGACGCGCCGCCTGCTGGCCGCCAAGCAATTGATCGCCGACACCCGCCTGCCCATGACGCAGGTCGCGCTGGCCAGCGGCTTTGCGAGCGTGCGGCGCTTCAATGCCGCTTTCGTGGAGCACTACGGCCTCAACCCGAGCGCACTGCGCCGTGCCGGCGGCGCGGCCGTGGAGAACGGCGCGGGCCGGGCCATCGAGGTGCGGCTGGGTTTCAGGCCGCCTTACGACGACAACGCCATGCTCGGCTTCTTCGCGCGCCGTGCGCTGCGCGGCATCGAAGTGGTGGCCACGGCCGACGGCAAGGAGCCGGCCAAGGGCAGCACGCCCGCCTATGTGAAGCTGGCGCGCACCCTGCGCATCCAGCAGGGTGGGCAGGCGCATGCCGGCTGGCTGCAACTGCGCTTCGACCTCGAGCGCGAACAGGCGCTGCTGTCGGTCAGCGACTCGCTGGCCGCCGTGCTGCCTATCGTCATCAGCCGCGCCCGCGCGCTGTTCGACCTCGACGCAGAGCCGATGGCCATCAACGCCGCGCTGCATGCGGCCTTCCCGCACGGCGACGGCCTGCGCGTGCCCGGCGCGGTCGACGGCTTCGAGCTGGCGGTGCGCGCGGTGCTGGGCCAGCAGATCACGGTGGCCGCGGCGCGCACGCTGGGCTCGCGGCTGGTAGCGGCATTCGGCGAAACCATCGCGACGCCCATCGAAGGACTCGACCGGCTGTTTCCCACGCCGGCCGCAATCGCCCAGGCGAGCGGCGACGCGCTGGGCCAGCTGGGCATCGTGCGACAGCGGCAGGCCGCCCTGCAGGCCATCGCCCGCGAGGTCGCGGACGGCAGGCTGGCGCTGCATGCGGGAGCCGACGTACCTTCGACCATCGCGGCGCTGCAGGAACTGCCCGGCATCGGCGCCTGGACCGCGCAGTACATCGCGATGCGCGCACTGCGCTGGCCCGACGCCTTCCCGGCCGGCGACGTCGCGCTGCAGAAGGCGCTGGGCGTGACCACCGCGCGCGCCGCCAGCGAGGCCTCACAAGCCTGGCGCCCCTGGCGCAGCTACGCGGTGCTGCGCGCATGGCACGCGCCTTCGGCGCCCTCCACCGCTACCGCTATCGCGGCCGCGGCTGCGTCTCCCCTCATCACCACGGCAGGCCTCACCGCCTGAAATGCCATGAAGTTCAAGAGCAAGCTCATCTACACGTCGCACATCGACACGCCGCTGGGCGGCATCACGATGGCGGCCACCGACCAGGGCCTGGCTGGCGTCTGGTTCGACCAGCAGCGCCACTGGCCCGACACCACGGGCTGGATCGCCAAGGACGACCACCCCGCGCTGGTGGAAGCGGCCGCGCAGCTGCACGACTACTTCGCCGGCAAGCGCGACCACTTCGACATGAAACTCGACCTCTCGCACGGCACCGCGTTCCAGCAGAGCGTGTGGCAGCAGCTGCTGACCATTCCGGCCGGCGCCACGCTCACCTACGGCACGCTGAGCGCCAAGCTCGGCAACCCTACCGCGGTGCGCGCCGTGGGCGCGGCCGTGGGGCGCAACCCGATCAGCGTGATCGTGCCCTGCCACCGGGTGCTGGGCGCCGACGGTTCGCTGACCGGTTACGCTGGCGGGCTCGAACGCAAGACGGCCCTCCTCGAACTGGAAGGCGCGCTGTAAGGCAACCACCAGGAAGAACGAAAAAAGCCGCATGAGCACAACGAACAACAACAACATTCCCGCCAAGGCCGTCGCGCCCGCCAACTCCGCAGCATGGCTCGTCGACCTGGTGCTGCTGGGGGCACTCTGGGGCGCATCCTTTCTCTTCATGCGCATTGGGGCGGCGGAGTTCGGCGCCTTGCCGACGGCGGCCGTGCGGGTGGCCATCGCGGCGCTGTTCCTGCTGCCCATTGCGCTGCTGCGCGGACAGGGCCCGGCCATCGCAAAGCACTGGAAGGCCAGCTTCGCGGTCGGCGTCTTCAATTCGGGCATGCCGTTCGCGCTGTTCTGCTTCGCGCTGCTGACCATCAACACCGGCCTGGCCGCGGTGCTCAACGCCACCACGCCGATGTTCGGCGCACTGGTGGCCTGGGCCTGGTTCCGCGAACGGCCCGCGGGCTCGCGCATCGTGGGCCTGGTGATCGGCTTTGCCGGCGTCGCGATGCTCGCGAGCCGCAGCGCCGGCCTGCATGCGGGCGCCAGCGGCCATGCGGCACTTTGGGCCGTGCTCGCCTGCCTGGGTGCGTGTCTCTGCTACGGCATCTCGGCCAGCGCCACGCGCCGCCACCTGGGCGGCGTGCCGGCCCTGACCACGGCCACCGGCAGCCAGATCGGCGCCACGCTGTTCCTGGCCATCCCCGCCTTCTGGCTGTGGCCTCCCCAGATGCCGAGCCTGCGCGCATGGCTCGCGCTGCTGGCGCTGGGCATCGCCTGCACGGGCATCGCCTACATCCTGTTCTTCAGGCTGATCGAGCGCGCCGGCCCCGCACGTGCACTGACTGTGACGTTCCTGGTGCCGGTGTTCGCGCTCTTCTACGGCGCGGTGTTCCTCGACGAGCGCATCACGCAGTGGATGCTGATCTGCGCGGCCGTCATCGTTTGCGGCGTTGCGCTGTCGACCGGCATCGTCAAGCTCGGCCGGCCGCGCAAGGCCGCGGCCTGAGCATCCCGCCGCACGCTCAGGAAAAGGCGCTGGCCACCACGTTGACCGACAGGGCCAGCACCAGCATGTTGAAGGTGAACGACAGCACGCTGTGGATCAGCGTGATGCGGCGCATCTCCTTCGACGTGGCCTGCACGTCGGAGACCTGCGAGGTCATGCCGATCACGTAGGAGTAGTAGAGAAAGTCGAAGTAGTCGGGGGCGTCGTCCTTGCCCGGAAAGTCGAGGCCGCCGTCGGGCCTGCCGCTCTTCTGGTCGATGTAGTAGCGGTGCGCGTAATGGAACGCGTAGATCGAATGCATCATCAGCCACGACCCCGCGAGCGCCACCAGCCCGAGCGCGACGTGCGCGGCACGCTCCCACCCGTCGAGCTGCTTGACCTCCTGCAGCAGCATGGCGATGGCCACCACGCTCACGCCCACCGCCACCAGCATCGACACCAGGATCACCACGTTGGGCTGGTCCAGCGACTGCGCGCGCTCGCGCGTGCGGCGCGCGTCGAAGGTTTCGGCCAGCCACCAGGTGAGCACCTGGTAGACCAGCACGCCGGCACACCATCCGGCCAGTCCGCGCGCCATGCCGCTCATGGGCCATGGCACCAACGCGACCGCGGCGCCCGCGAGACTGCCGTAGAGGAGACGCTGCGGCCCGGTGGTGGTGGAGAGGTGTTCGCGCATGCGGCGACTGTAGCGCCGCACACGTGCCCGTGACGGCAAAAAACTCGCGCAGTCGGCGACCATCAAGAAAGTCCTACACACGCAGCCGCCGAGCGCGCATGTAATTGATCACGCGCTTCCACTACCTTGCCGGCCGCTCTCAGGGAGCTGCTCCGGAATGCGCATGCGCGAGGCTTTTCTTTTCCATCTGAAGGATCCATTTTCATGTTGCAGCTTCATTCCCGTCCTTTCGACTGGACCGTCCGCTTCGGCGCCATCGGCGCGCTCGTCGGCACAGGCTTCCTGTTCGCCGCCGCGCCCGCACTCGCCGATCCGTCGCCGGCGCTCGACCGTTTCAGCTTCTCCGTGGGCGGCTACAACGCCGACCCCAAGTTCAACGCTTCCGTCAACTCGCCCTACGGCTCGCTGCAGTCGGGCGACATCAAGCCCGGCCGCGTGACCATGCCGCGCGTCAGCGCCGACGTGCTGCTCGGCGACAGCCAGGGCATTTCCTTCGACTACTACCAATACAAGCGCGACTACTCGGGCGGCATCGCGAGCAACAACAGCTTCGGCAGCTTCGGCTCGCTCAACACCTTCGGCAACGCCAACATCAGCACCAAGCTGGACTTCGCCAAGCTGTCGTACAAGTGGTGGATCGGCAGTGGCAACACGGTGCTGGGCCTGGGTGCCGGCGCGGCCTATTACCGCGCAACGCTGGGAGCGAGCGCCAGCGCCGTGGTCAACGGACAGGTCGGCACGTACAGCCAGAGTTCGAGCGACAACGCGATCGCGCCGCTGCTGGAAATCGGCGTGCGCCATGCCATCACGCCGGACCTCCGGCTGTTCGCAGACGCCTCGGGCGTGTGGAAGAACGGCGGCCGCTTCCACGGCAACATCTACAACGCCTCCGCGGGCGTCGAGTGGTTCCCGGTGAAGAACGTCGGCTTGGTGCTCGCCTACAACGTGACCAACATCGACCTCACCCGCGACGCCGACTTTGCAGACACGCGCCTGAAGGTGCGGCTGCAAGGCCCCTCGGCTTTCCTGAAGGCCCGCTTCTAGGCAACGCCGCAGCGGCTGCGCGCAGCCAGTCTTCGCAAGACGCGACGCGGGGGCCAGCCTTAGGCTGCGCCCCAACGAACGAAGAACGGAGACACAAGCATGCCTGCAGCCACCACCACGGCCGTCACCGGCCTCGCGCCCTCGTCGGCCCCGCGCCTTCACGCGCGCATTTCACGCGTAACCCTGGGCGACGTGATCCATCGCTCCGCGCGCCGCTTCGGCGAGCGCACGGCGCTGATAGAGGGCGAGCATCGCCTCTCCTACCGCGCGCTCGACGCGGCTTCGAACCGCTTCGCGCACCACCTGCTGGGCCTCGGCCTCGCCAAGGGAGCGCGCGTGGGCATGCTGTGCAACAACTCGACCCAGATGGTGATCGCCATGCTGGGCATCCAGAAGGCCGGGCTGGTGTGGGTGCCGATCAACACCGCGCTGGCGGTGGACGCCATCGGCTACATCCTTGCGCACGCCGAAGTGCGGCACGTGGTGATCGACACCGCGCTGCATGCGAAGCCGGAGCTGCGTGAACTGCTGCAGGCCACGGGCGTGTCTCCCCAGCTGTGCGTGCTCGACGGCGACACGCCGCCGCCGGGCATCCCGACCGTGCAACAGGCCGTCGCGCAAGGGCCCGGGACGCTGCCCGACGTGGACATCGACAGCACCGACCTCGCGCTCATCATGTACACCAGCGGCACCACCGGACGCCAGAAGGGCGTGATGCATTCGCACGCTTCGGTGCATTCGGTGCTGCTCAGCAACATGGTCGAATGGGGCAGCAGCCCCGAGCGCGCCGATGTGTGGAGCAGCGTGCTGCCGCTGTTCCATTGCGGGCAGCACACGGTGCTGATGTCGGCGCTGTCGGTGGGTGGCGCGGTGGTCGTGCTGCGCGGCTTCGACCCCGGCGCCATGCTGGCCGCCATCGAGCGCCACAGGATCACCGTGGCCGTGGGCCTGCCGATGATGTACGGCGCGCTGCTGGCCCATCCGCAGCGCGCCACACGCGACTTGTCGAGCCTGCGGCTGTGCGTGTATGCGATGGCGCCCATGTCACGCACGCTGCTACTGCGCCTGCTCGACGAGTTCTGCCCCAGCTTCGCGATGGTGTCGGGCCAGACCGAGATGTATCCGGGCGCCACCATCTTCGAGGCGAGCGAGCAGCGCAAGCGCTTCGGCTCCTACTGGGGCGTGGGCACGCTGGTGAACGAGGTCGCGGTGATGGGCGACGGCGGCGAACTGCTGGCCCCCGGGCAGGTCGGGGAGATCGTCTTTCGCGGGCCCAACGTGATGCTGGGCTACTACAAGGACCCGGAGGCCACCGCCAATGCGCAGCGCTTCGGCTGGCACCACTCCGGCGACCTCGGCAGGATGGACGACGACGGCCAGCTCATCTTCCTCGACCGCCTGAAGGACATGGTGAAGTCGGGCGGCGAGAACGTGCCCTCCATCAAGGTCGAGGAAGTGCTGCTGCGCCACCCGGGCGTGATGAACGCCGCCGTGGTGGGCCTGCCGCACGAGCACTGGGGCGAGGCCATCACCGCCTTCGTGACGCGCCGCCCCGATGCGCCCGCGGACTTCGACGAAGCCGCGCTCACGGCGCACTGCAAGGAGCACCTCGGCGGCTTCGAGGTGCCCAAGCAGATCATCTTCCTGGCGGCATTGCCGATGACGTCCACCGGCAAGATCCAGAAGTTCGAGCTGCGCAAGGCGCACCAGGACAACTACACGCGCGGCTGACCGGCGGCCTGCAGCAGCGTCGCGCGCACGTCTTTCTTCAGCACCTTGCCCACCTTGGAGCGCGGCAGGTCGAGCCACACCTCGATCTGCTTGGGCGCCTTCACGCTGCCGATGCGCGACTTGGCGAAGGCCTTGATCTCTTCCACGTCGACCTGCCGCCCGGCATGCAGTTGCAGAACGGCCACCACGCGCTCGCCCCACTTCTCGTCGGGCAGGCCGACCACCGCGCTGTCCTGCACGTCCGGGTGCTGCATCAGCGCCTGCTCCACCTCGGCGGAGTAGACGTTGAAGCCGCCGGAGATGATCATGTCCTTGGCACGGTCGACGATGTACAGGTAGCCGTCGGTATCGAGGTAGCCGATGTCGCCCGTGTGATGCCAGCCGAAGCGGCTCGCTTCCTCGGTGGCGCGCGGGTCCTTGTAGTAGCCCTGCATCACGAGCGAGCCGCGCACCACGATCTCTCCGCTCTCGCCGGCGGGGAGCAACGCGCCGTCGCCATTCATCACGCCCACCTGCACCAGCGGGCCGGGCCGGCCGGCCGATGAAAGCCGATGGCCCGCAACCGTGCCGTCTGCGTTGAAGTGCTCGCGCGGCGACATCATCGAGATCATCATCGGCGCCTCGGTCTGGCCGAAGAGCTGCGCCATGACGGGGCCGATCTTGTGCAGCGCCTCCTTGAGCCGCGCGGCCGACATGGGCGCAGCGCCATACCAGAAGCATTGCAGCGAATCGAGCTGCGCCGAGGCGAGCTGCGGATGCTGCAGCAGCATGTAGATGAGCGTGGGCGGCAGGAAGGTGTGGGTGATCTGGTGCGACTCGATGAGCCCGAGGAACTCGCCCAGGTCGGGCCTGGGCATGATCACCACCCGCCCGCCGAGCGCCATCACCGGCAGGCACAGCACGCCGGCCGCATGCGTGAGCGGCGCAAGCGCCAGATAGGCGGGCCGGCCTTCGAAGGGATAGCCCATGAGCGTCAGCGCCGACATCGCCTCGAGGTTGCGGCCCGACAGCATCACGCCCTTGGGCTGACCGGTGGTGCCGCCGGTGCCGGCGATCATGGCCACGTCGTCGGGCGGCGCGATGTCGATGGGCGAGTCGTCCAGCCCTTCGAGCCAGTCTTCCAGCGAGGGCGCGAAGGGCTGCCGCCCGTCGAGGCAGACCAGCGCCCGCAGCTTGGGCAACTGCGGGCGCATCTGGCCGACCATGTCGGCGTAGTTGCCGTGGAAGAGCAGGCACGTGCAGTCGAACGCGTCGAGCACGAAGGCGTTCTCGCTCGCCTCGTTGCGCGGGTTGACCGGGCACCACACGCAGCCCGCGCGCGAGATGCCGAAGACCGTGGCGAAAGCCGTCGCGTCGTTGCTCGACAGCACGGCCACCTTGTCCCCCGGTCGCACGCCGGCGCGCTGCAGGCCGCGTGCCACGCGCCAGCTGATGCGCTGCACCTGGGCATAGCTCAGGTCCGTGGCGCCCAGGGTCAGGCACGGCGCATGGGCACCCAGCTGGGCGCCCTTGTCGAGGTAGTCGACGAGGCGCATGGCGTCAGCCCAGCCGCGTGAGCGCCGGCTCCTGCACCAGCCCGAAGCTGCGCAGCGCACCCAGCAACTCGCGATGCCCGAAGGCCTGGCAACCCGAGGCGAAGCCGGCCCGCCTTGGCGGCTGCTGAAGCAGCGAGGCGGCGGCATAGGCCTGCAGCAAGCCGGTCTGCTTGTAGTTGCAGTTGCCGAAGATCACGCAGTGCACACGGCCCAGCGGACCGGAGGCATGCACAGAATCGACGGACTTGTTGATGCGCGGGTTCTCGCGCGGGGGCATTGTGTTCATCACGCCCGCCGCCGTCTTGGCCAGCGCGGCATAGCGGTCTTCGTCGTTCATGCCCTCGGTGGCCTTGAGCGCGGCGGCGACGATCTGCGGCACGCCCTGCATCAGCGCCTTGTTGAAGACGCCGCCGAGCACCTTCACGTTGGCCACGCGCGGATCGCGCTTGAACCACACCGGGTGCGACGTGCCGCCCCACGGCAATGCCAGCGCCGCCTCGTGCTGGCCCGGAATCGACAGGTGGTACAGGCCGGCGTCGGGTTGCCATTCGACGTACTCGTTCTGCTCCAGGTAGTAGGCCTTGGACGTGGCCGCATTGACCAGGATGGTCTGGGTCGACGCGATGGTCGGGCTGCCGCCCCAGAACACGGCGATGTCCAGCGTGTCGAGCCCCGGCGTCTCCAGGCACAGCTGCGCCGCGATCTCGCCGGTGGTGTACATCTGCGCCAGGCCCGGCGAGAGCAGCAGGCCGGCCTTGGCGAACCTGTCGCCCCATTCGCGCTCGAGCGTGATGAGCCAGTCCTGCTCGCCGGTGGTGTCGGTGTAGTGGCATCCGGCGGCCAGGCAGGCTTCGACGACCTCGGGGCCGAACTTGGCGAAAGGCCCCACCGTGTTGAGCACCACCGATGCGCCGGTGAAGAGCTCGGTGAGCGCGCCCACCGAATGCGCCACCTCCACCACCTCGTAGTTCGCGGTCTCGATGCCGGGCACGTTGGACTTCATCGCCGCTTCCACCTTCTGCGCGCTGCGGCCCGCTGCAACGAAGGGAATGTTGTACTCGCGCAGGTACTCGCAGATCAGGCGTCCGGTGTAGCCGGAGGCGCCGTAGACGACGACGGGTTTCTTCTTGCTGCTGCTCATGTTGTGTCTCCTTGATGTCGTGTGCTCACATGCCCATGCCGCCGTCCACCGCGAGGCCGGCGCCGGTGATGAACCGGGCTGCGTCGCTGCAGAGGAAGACCACCACGTCGGCCATGTCGCCGACCTCGCCCAGGCGCCCGAGCGGCGTCTGGCCGACCACGTCGCCCACGGCCGCTTCCACGCTGGGCGCGAGCCCCGCGGCCACGATGTCGCTGGCGAGCTTCATGCCCATGTCGGTGGGCACCAGCCCGGGGTAGATGCAGTTCACGCGCACGCCGTAGCCCAGCTTGCCGGACTCCATGGCGGCCACGCGCGTGGCGCGGTCGACCGCCGACTTGCTGGCCGAGTAGCCGGCGATGGCCGGGAAGGCGATGGTGGCCGCGACCGACGCGATGTTGACCACCGCCCCGCCACCGCCCGCGCTGCCGCCGGGGCGCATCGCGCGGAAGGCGTGCTTCATGCCGAGCAGCGTGCCGGCCACGTTGACGTCGAGCATGCGGCGCAGGTCGTCGCCGTCGACGTCGATCACCAGAGAGGTGATCTCGATGCCCGCGTTGTTGACGAGGATGTCGAAGCCGCCGAGCTCCTTCACCGTGGTCTCGGTGGCCGAGGCCCAGTCGCCGTCCTTCGTGACGTCGAGCGGAACGAAGCCCACCTTCGCGCCTGAAGAAGAAAGCCGGGTGGCGGTCTCCCGCCCGAGGTCGGCGAGCACGTCGCCGATCATCACGGACGCACCGGCCGCCGCCAGCGCTTCGGCAATGCTCGCGCCAATGCCGCGCGCGCCGCCCGTCACGAGCGCACGGCGCCCTTTCAAGTCGAACTTGGCCATCACTTGTCTCCTGTGGATATGTTTGTGAGATGGAGCGGCCATGCTAGAAATCGACTTGACACGTGTCAAGGATTTATTTGACGAGTGTCAAGAATCCATAGAATGGCATGCGTGACATGCCGGATGCGGGTTCTCCCGCTTGCGTGCTATGGTTTGCAATCAACACGGATACAGGGGGCCGGCATGCAAGCGGTCCGTTTTGAAATGACGACAGAACAACGCTCAACAAAGAAGCAAGCGGAGCGCGTGCCCAAGGCAAGGATCGACAAGTTCTCGGAGCGGCGTGCGGAACTGGGCGAGGCCGCGCTCACCACATTGGCCGCGCTGGGCTATGCGCGCACCAGCCTGCGGGAGATCGCGCAGAACTCCGAGTTCTCGCACGGCGTGCTGCATTACTACTTCAGCGACAAGATCGACCTGATCATCTGCAGCGTCAAGCAGTACAAGGCGCGCTGCGTCACCCGCTACGACCATGCGGTCGACAGCGCGAACACCTGCGACGAGCTGATGGAAGGCTTCCTGCAGAGCCTGGCCGACACGCTGCGCGACGAAGGCCATGTGCACCGCCTCTGGTACGACCTGCGTTCGCAGGCCCTGTTCGAGGAAGCGTTCCGCTCCGACGTCGTGCAGATCGACAAGAGCCTGGAAGACATGATCTGGCGCATCATGAGCCGCTTTGCCGAGCTGTCCGGCGAAGACCCCGGCTTGACGCCCTCGGCCACCTACGCGCTGTTCGACGGGCTGTTCCAGCAGGCGCTGCTCAAGCATCTTTCGGGCGACGCCGACGCGGTGGCAGCGATGCAGGCCGACGTGCGGCAGTCCATCGTGCGGCTGTTCTCGCTGCAGGCCAAGCCCGCGCCGGCAGCACGCAAGCGCGCTCGACGCGTGTAAGGCGATGCGATCGCACGTGCGATCATCATTTTCAGGACCTCACGTGCGCCTTCGCGTCTTCCGTACATGCCTCCCTTCAACACCGCCTACAGGCGGACCTTGCTCGCCGGCCGACTCACACTGGGTTTGATGACGCCCGTGGCCCGCGCCAACGGCGCCATGGCCGACCCCGAGGCGGAGCGCGAAGTTGCCGCCCTCGCCGACCGGCTCGGCTTTGCCGCGCTGTGGACGCGCGACGTGCCGGTGATGGTGCCGCAGGGCGAAGAAATATCGGTGCTCGATGAACCCTTCGTGTGGCTCGCGATGCTGGCGGGCGCCACGCGGCGCATTGCGCTCGGCACGGCCGCGGCGGTGCTGCCGCTGCGCCATCCGCTGCATGTGGCCAAGGCGGCGCTGTCGCTGAACCGGCTGTCCTGCGAGCGCTTCATCCTCGGCCTGGGCTCCGGCGACCGCGAGGCCGAGTTCGCCATCTTCAGGCAAGACATCGCGCTGCGCGGCGACGCTTTCCGCGAGCGCTGGAACCTGGTGCGCTCGGCGCTCTCGCCCGATGAAGCCGGCCGCACCGCGCTGCGCGAAGCCACCGGCGGGCACGACCTGATGGCGCCACCCGACGAACGCATCGGCATGCTGGTGGTGGGCTCGGCGCGCCAGTCGCTGCAATGGACCGCCGCCAATGCCGACGGCTGGGCCACCTACCACCGCGACGAGGCACGCCAGCAGGGCCGCATCGGCCTGTGGCAGACCGCGCTGCGCGAGCGCGCGGACGGCGAGGCCAAGCCTTTCATCCAGTCGCTGCAGATCGACCTGCTCGAAGACCCCGCCGCGCCGGCCGAGGCCATCGAGCTCGGCCTGCGCACCGGGCGCGATGCACTGGTGGCCTATCTCGACCGCATGGAAGACGCCGGCGTGGCGCATGTGCTGATGAACGTGGTGCGCGGCCCTCGGCCCGCCACGGAGGTGGTCGAGGAACTGGGGCGCGAGGTGTTGCCGCGGCTGCAAGGCCACGCACGCACGCCGGCGGCCTGACCCGTGCAGAATCCGGCGCTTGCAGTTTCCGTGAACCCAAGGACACCACCCATGACCGATCTCTCGAGCTTCCCCATCACGAAGAAATGGCCCGCGCAGCATCCTGAACGGCTGCAGCTGTATTCGCTGCCCACGCCCAACGGCGTGAAGGTGTCGATCATGCTGGAGGAAACCGGCCTGCCCTACGAGCCGCACCTCGTGAGCTTCGAGACCAACGACCAGATGTCGCCGGAGTTCCTCTCGCTCAACCCGAACAACAAGATTCCCGCCATCCTCGACCCCGAAGGCCCGGGCGGCAAGCCGCTGGCGCTGTTCGAGTCGGGCGCGATCCTGCTGTATCTGGCCGAGAAGACCGGCAAGTTCATTCCGCAGGACGCCGCCGGCCGCTACCAGACCCTGCAGTGGGTGATGTTCCAGATGGGCGGCATCGGCCCGATGTTCGGCCAGCTCGGCTTCTTCAACAAGTTCGCCGGCAAGGACTATGAGGACAAGCGCCCGCGCGACCGCTACGTGGGCGAATCGAAGCGCCTGCTCGGCGTGCTCGACAGGCACCTCGCGAACCGCGAATGGATCATGGGCGACAGCTACACCATTGCCGACATCGCCACCTTCCCCTGGATCCGCAACCTCGTCGGCTTCTACGAGGCCGGCGAGCTGGTGGGCTTCAACGATTTCGCGAACGTCGCCCGCGTGCTCGAAGCCTTCGTGGCGCGGCCCGCCGTCGTCAAGGGACTGGGCATTCCCAAGCGCGGCTGAACGGGCCGCGCTCATCGGCGCACTCATGTCCCCAGCCGACGCCACCCTTCCCCTTCCTCCGGGCGAAATCCATCTCTGGTTCTGCCGCCACGGCGAATCGGGCGAGCCGGCGCTGGAGGCGGCCTGTCGTGCGTTGCTGGAGCCTCATGAACTTGCGCGGACCGCGCGCTTCCACTTCCAGCGCGACCGGCATCGCCACCTGCTGACGCGGGTGCTGGTGCGCACGGTCCTGTCGCGCTATGCGCCGGTGAAGCCGCAGGACTGGCGCTTTGCCGAAGGCAGCTTCGGCCGCCCTCGCATCGCAGAGCCGATGACGCAGGCCGTCGACGGGCTGGATTTCAACCTGAGCCATACGGACGGGCTGATCGTGCTGGCGCTCGCGCGAAACCTCGAGATGGGTGTCGATGCCGAGAGCCTCGCCCGCACGGCCTCTCTGGAGCTCGCCGACCACTTCTTCTCGCCGGCCGAGGCGAAGGCGCTGGCCGCGTTGCCGCCCACGCGGCGTGCGCATCGCTTCTTCGAGTTGTGGACCTTGAAGGAGAGCTACATCAAGGCGCGCGGAATGGGCCTGCAGATCCCGCTCGACAGCTTCGGCTTCGCGCTGGACGATGCCGACGACCGCATCGGATTCGCGCTGTGGGGTGACGCGCGCGGCGACAACGCACCGCATCGGCATTTCTGGCAACTGAGGCCCACGCCCGGGCACCTGGTTGCCGTCTGCGCCGCCACCGACGGCAGCGGCATGCGGCTGGTTTGCCGCGACATCGCGCCTCTGCAATGGGAGAGGCCCCTCGACATACGGGCGGTGCGCAGCGGGGGATCGGCGGGCATCTAGAATTCCGCCCCTCTCCCCGATCCCGCACCCATGAACATCGTCGTCAACGAAGAACTCAAAGCCTACATCGACCCACTGACGCCGGAGGAGTACGAAGCGCTGGAACGCAGCATCCTGGCCGAAGGCTGCCGCGACGCGCTGGTGCTGTGGGGGGACGTGCTGGTCGACGGCCACAACCGCTACGGCATCTGCCAGAAGCACGGCCTGCCGTTCCAGACGGTGCAGAACACGCGCTTCAAGAGCATCGACGACGTGCATCTGTGGATGATCGACCAGCACCTGGGCCGGCGCAGCATTTCCGATTTCCTGCGCGGCGTGCTCGCCTTGCGCAAGAAGGACATCGTGGATCAGCAGCGCGCCCGCATGGCCTCCGCCGCCCCGGCGCCGGCGGGCGATGCGCCGTTCGACGTCGATCCGCCGGCCGACACCGGCGCCGAGGAAGGCGCCGTGCCCCTGCCGCCGCCCGCGCCGCTGAATAGCCGCGAGGCCATTGCCAGGGCCGCGCGGCTGAGCAGCAGCCAGGTCGTGATGATCGAGAAAATCCAGAAGCAGGCCGCGCCTGAACTGGTGGCGGCCGTGAAGTCGGGCGTGATTTCCATCAACACCGCCGCGGCAGTGGCCACCTTGCCGGCCGAAGAACAGGTGTCCGCGGCGAATGCCGGCAAGGACGAACTCAAGCAGGCGGCCAAGCGCGTGCGCGAGTCGAAGAAAAAACCTCGTGAGGAGCCCGCTGAAACCGCGGCCGGCGACGATGAATCGTCCTCCGACGCGGACACGGTGCAGTTGCTGAAGGAGCGCGTCCTGCAGCTGACTGCGGAGAACGACGCCCTGCGCAAGCAAGTGGCCGAGCTGCAGGCGCGGCTCGGCCACTAAGTGCTTTTAGCGAGCGGTCAGCTTACAGCTGGATTTCGGTGATCTTCGCGCCCGACAGCGAGACGCCGGCTTCCAGGCCAACGTTGGTCATCACGAAGCCCACGACCGGTTGGCGCAGGGTATTGGTGTCGATACTGCCGTTGGCACCGATGGTTGCAACGGCCACGGTGGCGTCGGCGCCGGCCGTCCAGCCCTTGCTGTTGCGGAACTTGTCCAGCGCAGCCTGCGTGGTGAACACGTAGACCACGGCCTTCGACTGCGCACCGGCCTGGAAGCCCAGCGAGCCCGAGGTGGTGCTGTAGTACGACTGGGTGCGCCCGTTCACGCGCAGTGCGCCGCGGCCGTATTCGGCGCCCACGCCCATGCTGGCACCCACCACGGCGGGGAACACCAGCACGCCGCTCGAACGCGCGACCAGCTCGCGGGAGCCCTTCACGGAGTCATACAGCTTGGACAGCGAGGCATCGACCTGCGCGTCGATCGAAGTGCGCGACGACGTGCTGCTGGCCTGATCCTGCGGCTTCGTGGTGGTGCAACCGACAAACGCGATGCTGGCCAGGGCGACAGCAGACGAAACGGCAAGCGTGCGGAGATTCAGGGTGTTCATAGCGTCTTCCTTTGGAAAAACATGGTTCGGCGAAGAAATCTCTGCCTCCCTCGGCAGATGAGCCATGCTAAATCCGCAAAACCGGGGCAAATGGGGCTTGAGGAATCCGCCTACGCGAAGACACGGTGTCGGTGAACGAATCCGGTGCTCGGCGCAACAACTTCGTCCGTAATCTTGTGTTTTTATTTGCAACAGGTGTTATATTTTTATCGTCACACATATTGATACAACCCTTTCCTGCGAGCCTGAGTTGCATCCAAACCGGCATATCCGCCCCATGCTGACGCCCTCCGTCGAGGCGCATCGCAGTCACGCATACCTGCCATGACGAGCGCCGCCACTCCCGCGATCAAGGGCCAGCGCGCCTTGCTGAGCTTCAGCGTCGAGGGGTTGCCGCCCCGCGAAGAGCTGCTTCTCAAGTCCCTGGTCCGCCTGCTGGACCACCGCACCCACCAGCACTGGGCCTGGAAGGCCGGCCAGGCCGACCTCCGGGTGGTGGGCGGGCAAGCCAGCGCAGAAGCCGACGATCCGGCGCCGGCCGTGCCGGTACTGGCCATCGGCCAGCCCGATCCGCAGCGCGGCGGCCATTTCCTGTCGCTGCCGCTGCATGCCGACGAGTTGGAGAACACGCTCAACCGGCTCGGCGCGATGGTCGTCCACGCACGCGGCCTCGGGATCGCGGCGCCCGACTCCCACATTGCCGACGACGAGGAATTCCGCCTGCTGCGCTGGCCGCCCGCCGCCCTGCTAGAGACGCCCGCGCGCGTTCGCCTGGCCACCCTCATGACCGGCCGGCCGACTTCCCTGCTGCTGCTGCGGCAGCGCTCGGGCCTCGCGCCGCAGGACTGCCTCGATTTCCTCGCCGACCTGCGGCGCGCCGAGTTGCTCGAAAGCGCCCGCCAGCCCGCGCCCGCCGCCGTCGCCGTGCCACCGGTCGCGCTTTCCACGCCGTCGGCGCCCGATTCGGTTCTGCCGATCGACAGCCGTCCGCAGGCCCTGGCGCGCGACCCCGTGCAACCCGGCCTGCTGGCGCGCATCCGCAGCCGCCTCGGCCTGCTGACGACCGGGCACAAATGACTGTCGAACACAAGATCCTCTTCACCGGCACCATGGGCGCCGGCAAGACCACCGCCATCGGTGCCGTGAGCGAGATACCCCCGGTCAGCACCGACGTGCTCAACAGCGACACCTCGGTGGCCAAGGCCACCACCACGGTCGGCCTGGACTACGGCGAACTCACGCTCGACAACGGCGAGAAGCTGCGCCTGTACGGCACGCCCGGCCAGATGCGCTTCGACTTCATGTGGCGCATCCTGGCGCGCGGCGCGCTCGGCTTGGTGATCCTGGTGGACAACAGCCGCCCCGACCCGCTGGCCGACCTGGACATCTACCTCGACGGCTTTGCCGAACTCATCGCCAGGACCGCCTGCGTGGTCGCCGTGGGCCGCATGGATGCCCACCCCCAGCCCGACATCGACGCCTATGCGCAGCGTATGGAATCCCGGGGCGTGCTCTGCCCCGTGCTGCCGGCCAACGTCACCGACGCACGGCAGGTGGTCGAGCTGCTGGAGTTGCTGCTGCTGCAGCTTGAAACCTGAGCCCCGTCCTTCACCCTCGAGTCCTCATGCAAATAACGCCAAGAATCAAGCTCGCCGCCGAAGCCGCCATCGACACGCTGATGCGCGAGATCAAGGGCGTGAAAGCGGTCGTGATCTCGACCGAGGACGGCCTGGAACTGGCCGCGCGCGTGGAGAACACCGCGCAGGTGGCCCGCCTCTCGGCCATTGCCAGCTCTCTTGCGGCGCTGGGCGCGGTCGCGGGCGAGGAAAGCAACCTCGGCGCCTGCGACAACGTGACCATCGAAGCGACCCACGGCCACATCCTGATGCTGCAGGCGCGCCACCCGGAGATCACCCTCATCGTGAGCGTCGTCACGGGCAAGGACGCGATCATCGGCCAGGTCCTCTACTTCGCGAAGCAGGCAACGCTGTCGCTGCAGCAGGCCTGAGGGCCCGCCCCGGCCGCACCGGTTCGACTCCGGCAGCCGCCCACCTCTTCGCCCGGGTGGCTGCCGACTTTCAGGGGCGAGGTACTAGGAAAGATTCCGATGGCAAATATCAAGCAATCCATGGACGACCTGATGACCTGCGACGGCGCGCTGTGCGCGGCACTGGTCGACTCCAGCAGCGGCATGATCCTGGGCCAGATCGGCTCGGGCGTCGACCTGGAAGTGGCGGCGGCGGGCAACACCGAAGTGGTCCGCGCCAAGCTGCGCACCATGCGCGACCTGGGCCTGAACGACGTCATCGAGGACATCCTCATCACCCTGGGCAGGCAGTACCACATCATCCGGCCGATGCAGAAGAAGGAAGGCCTGTTCGTCTACCTCGTGCTCGACAAAGCCAAGTCGAACCTCGCGCTGGCCCGCCGCAAGACGCTGGACGTGGAGCAGAACCTGGCCGTCTGAGCGCGGGGCGCATGCGCCGAACAGCGCAATGTTCGCGCAATGCTGATTCATAGCATCGCAGGTCTGGCACGGGCGGCTCGCTGCAGCCGCCCGACATCCGGCATCCGACCCGACCCTGCGAACTCCGATGACATCCGATCCCGCAAGGCCGCCGCGCTATTCAGCCGCGGGCGGCTCCCCGAGCCATTCGAACACCGGCGCGCCGCGCGCGCGATCCCCGGCAGTGCCCGGGTCCGCGCAAGCCACGCGGCGCCTTGAACTGCTCGACGCGCTGCGCGGCTTCGCGCTGCTCGGGGTGCCGCTGCTCGACGCGAGGTCGATCACCCTCTTCGCGCTGCTCTTCGGCGCCGGCTTCGCATTGCAGTCCGGCGGCACGCGTCCCTGCAAACTGCGCATGCCGGTGCTGCAGCAGTCGGTGGCGCACCGGCGCTTCTGGGTCCGACTGTTGCGCGCGAGCTTCGGCGTCGGCGTGGTCGCGGGCACGCTGCTGCTGATGCTGCAGCACGGCGGCAACCGCGTCGCTGCCTGGCCGCATGGCGGCGCGGGCCTCGTCCTTGCGCGCCTGCTGCGCGAGATCGCGCCGCTGGCACTGTGCCTTTTCTGCATGGCGGGCTTCGTGCTGCTGTTCCAGCAATCCGCGTGGCGCCGATGGTTGTGCAAGCTGGCGCCGATGGGCCGCATGGCGCTGACCAACTTCCTCGCACAGACGCTGGTCGGCCTTGGCTTGTTCCACGGCATCGGGCTGGGCCCGGGGCCGCGGGTCGGCCCCCTGGGGGTTGCGCTCGCCGGTCTCGCGATCTTCGGGCTGCAGGCGCTTTTCAGTTGCTGGTGGCTGGGCCGCTTCCGCTTCGGCCCGGCAGAGTGGGTGTGGCACAGCTTGGTCTACGGCAAGCCACAACCGATGCGCCTGCGCGCGCCGCCGGCCGCTCAGGGCGGCGTGGCGTTGGTGATGCGGTCCGTTGCCGGCGGGGCCAACGGGCTGCCGGCCTTGATGTAGGCCTCGAGCGCGTCCACGTCCTGGTCGCCGCCGAGCGTGTTCGTGCCCTGGTTGAACACAGTGAAGTTGTCGCCGCCCGTGGCCAGGAAGCTGTTCATCGTGACGCGATAGCTGGTGGCGTCGGCCATCGCGGTGCCGTTGAGCGCCATGTTGGTGATGCGCGAGCCGGCGGGCTGCGCAAGGTTGTAGGTGTAGGTGAAGCCGGCCGACGGCAGCAGCACCCTCGGCGCCGCGGTCGTGTTGGCGCCGCTGTTGAACTGCTGCTCCAGCACCGCCCGGATCTGCGCGCCGGTCATGGTCTTGACCACGAGGCTGTTGCCGAAGGGCTGGACCGCGAAGATCTGCCCGTAGGTCACGCTGCCGTCGGAAGCGGGCGCGAGGTCGGCGCGCACGCCGCCCGGGTTCATGAAGGCGATCTGCGCGGCGCCCTTGTCGGCCGGCTTGGTCGCGGCCAGTTGCGCGTCGGCGATCAGGTTGCCCATCACGCTTTCCCGCGACGACGTCTGCGTGCGTGTGGCAGTGGCGGTGAGCTGGCCCACCACGCGCTGCACCAGCGGCCCCGCAATGGTGAGGTACTGGCTGATCAGCGCAGCCACTTGCTGGTTCTTGCCGAACACGGGGTACTGGTCGGTCACCGCATAGGTGGTGGCGCCGCTGGTGTAGCCCTCGCCCTGCACGATCACGTTGTCCGCCGCCTTGGCCGTGACCTTGCGCGTGCGGGTGTCGATCGTCAGGTTGATGTCGGTGAGCAGCGTGCCGTACTGGCCGGCACTGGTCAGCAGGAAGGGCTTGGCCGGGTTGGTCTTGCCGTAGTCGCACACATAGGAACGGTGCGTGTGGCCCGAAATGACCACGTCGACGGCGGCATCGAGCTTGTTGAGGATGGGCAAGATGTCGCCGCTCAGGCCAGTGCAGCTCTTGTCGTTGTAGCCCACGGTGGTGGTGCCGCCTTCGTGGATCACCACCACCACGGCGTCGGCGCCCTGGGCCTTCAGCTGCGGGATGAGCGCATTGGCGGTGTCGGCCTCGTCCTTGAAGCTCAGGCCGGCGACGCCGGCGGGCGTGACGATGTTGGGCGTGCCCTTCAGCGTCATGCCGATGAACGCCACCTTGACCGTGGCGCCGTCCTTGGTGAAGCTCTTCATGCCGGTGGCGGGGAACAGCGTGTTGCCGTCGGTCTTCACCGTGTTGGCCGACAGGAAGCCGAAGTTCGCACCCGGGAAGTTCTTGTTGACGCGGCACGGCTCGAGCGCGGTGTTCTTCGCGCAGCCGCCGTTCTTCATGCGCAGCAGTTCAGTCTGGCCCTTGTCGAACTCATGGTTGCCGACCGCGTTGAAGTCGATCTTCATGGCATTCACCGCCTCGATGGTCGACTCGTCCAGGAACAGCGCGGACACCAGCGGCGACGCACCGATCATGTCGCCGGCCGACACCACCGCGTTGTTCGGGTTCTTCTCCTTGAGCGCTGCGATGGCCGAAGCCATGTAGGCCGCGCCGCCGGCCGGCACCGCCACCGTGCCGCCACCCTTGGCCGGCGCGGAGATCGTCAGCTTCGGGGGCTCGAGGTTGCCGTGCAGGTCGTTGAAGGCAATGAGCTTGACATCCACTGTGCCTGGCACCGCGGGCGCTGGCGCTGGCGCTGGCGCCGCCGGATTGGAAGCGGTGGGCGCCGGCAGCGGCGGGAGGCTGTTCGAATTGTTGCTGCCGCCGCAGGCGGTCAGCGTGGCGAGTACGACGCCTGCCAGGGCGAGCTGTTTCAATGATGGTTGCATGGCACCTCTCCTCTGTTTGAGTGCAGCCGATGCTGGTGAAGACGCATGACGGCGCCGTGAATCCCTTCGGCCCTTGGAGGTTTCGGAGCTTTCTCGAATTTCAGGGCAGCTGGACCAGGCGGGCCGAGACACCTGGGCCAAAGGCGCTTTGCAACAACGACCGGGCCTGTGCGCTGCGCGTGTCGGCGAGCGACTGCACCGCGAGCCGCGCCTCGGCAGGCCGGCGCTGCAGGTGCCAGCCCTCCTGCCCGAGACGGATGAGCCGCGCGAGCGCTGCCGGGTCGGCCACGACGAGCCCGGTGGGTTTGATGTCGAGCCAGTCGGTCACCTGGTCGGTCTCCCCGCCCAGACGCTCGGCCGCGGCTTGCGCCAACGCATGCTGCGTGGCCGAGTCGCGCACCGCGCCCTGCAGCACGATGCCGCCGCCATGCCAGCGGATCTCGAGCAGCGGAACCGATGCGGCGTCGCTCACGCCGGCGGCTTTTTCAGTCGCGGGGCTCCATGCCGCGAGCACGACCACCACGACAGCCAGCAGGCAGGCAGCCAACGCAACGACTCCATGCAGTGGCTTCATCGCACTTTCTCGACTTCAATCCCTAGGGAAGACGAGCGCGAGCGTGCCACGCGGCCCATGACGCCGATATGACGACCGCGAACGGCGGTCAGGCCTACACGATTCGTCGCGGTGCGACGCCCCCTCCTGCGCACAGGCGCGGTAAGCTGATGGCTCCGCCACCCCAGCCCAAGGAATGCACCCCATGCCAGCGAACGCGAAAGTCACCGGAGATGTCGAGTACAGGGCCGGCGATGGCCCCCTCATCCTGATTCCCCAGGGCCCGATCGAGGTCCAGTTGGCACCCGACAGCGCAGTGCTGAGTTGGGGTGACGGCGGAAGCGCACAGACGACGGCGATTCCCATCGCCGAATACCAGCGCTATCTCGACGAAGGCGTGATCCAGCCGGACTGAGCCGAGCCTGGGCACAGGCGGCAGTGCCCCAGAGCGTTGCCTTCAAGATCTTCAAGAGCCTTTTCGTCGACAGCCGCCGTCGACGAAATCTCCGTCACCTTCACGCCGACGCGCTCCCCAACGCGCGTTGCGCCATCCATCGCCTGATCCCCCGAGTCAGGCCTGCACGCAGCCTGAAACCTTAGCAACGGTAAGCAATTGCCGTTCGCGCGGACTGCTCGCGTTTGCACCAGAGACCAAGCGCGCCCTCTCTTCGGCAAAACGCGCCGGATAGTTAGCGGCGCCCGTCGGCTCGACGTGAAATTTTTCGCGCCTGTCCTTGAAATTGAGCGCGCCAATCTTTCACGGCGCTCTTTGATTGTTTCAAAAATTGCAATGGACATGCAATAAATAATTCAGGAAACGCTCAGCATCAGCTTTGTTTCGTGCTCTTTTTCACGATTGCCTTGAATCGTATCCCCACAAGAATAATTCAGGCGGTCCCGATTGTCATCTAACTTCAATCATTGAAATATTCAAAACGCAATGTAACCCACTACATTGCGCTGTTCGAACAATCTGAAAAGGTGTGCCGATCTCGCTCGGAATGCCAGCCCGAGGGCAACCCCTGGTTGGCGGCAGCGCATATCACACCCCTTCAATTGCGTTCAAAGAAGTAATTGATCTCGGATTTAAATAGCAGGGAATAGAAGATGTTTTCGTTGGAAGTAATTGCCAAGCGCGGTGGGGAAGTCAGTCAGGTCCTGGTGAACGAGGTCTCCTTGAAAGCGGCCTCTGTCGTTCGAATTGGCCTGTCGAGTGACAGGATCAAGAGCATGCGTCGTGTCGGCAATGATCTGGTCGTGACCGCTGTATCGGGCGAGGTCATCACCATTCATGACTTCTTCACCGCTTTCGACGGAAACAGGAGCGACCTGGTACTGAACGACGATCAAGAGGGCCTGTGGCTCGCCGAAATCAGCGAGAACCAAGGCGACCTGGCGGTGGAGTATTCGGATATTGATTCCATCCAGCCATTGCTGCTGCACCAGGACTTCGAGCTCGGCCTCGTGCCTCTTCTGGTTGGCGGCGCTCTGGCGGGAGGAGTTGCCTTCGCCAGCAGGGGCGACGACTTTCAGGCGTTCGTCTTCCCCTCTGCGATGCCGGCACCAGGCGACACCATTCCGCCCGCGGCTCCCACTATCAATCCGACCAACGGCAAGCTGATCACAGGCTTGGCCGAAGCCGGCTCCGTGATCACCATCAAGGACGACTCGGGCAACATCATCGGCAGCACCACCGCCGCGTCTGACGGCACTTACACCATCGCCCCGGCGAACCCGCCGAAGGACGGCACGGCGCTGCACGCCGTCGCCACCGATGCAGCCGGCAACGCCAGCCCCGAAGCCACGGCCGCGGTCGACGGCAAGCCGCCGGTCATCGGCATCGCCATCCTCAATGACGCCAACAAGGATGGCTTCATCAACGCCAGCGAGAAAGGCGCCGATGTGACGGTGCAGGTCACGCTGGTGTCCGGCGCGGCCGCGGGCGACGTCATCACACTTGCCGCCGGCACGGCCTCGTCCAGCATCACCCTGACCGCGGCGGACGTCGCCAACGGCTTTGTCAACGCCTCCTTCGCCAATCCGGTGGAAGGCGACGTGATCAGCGTGAGCGCAACCAGCCGAGACATGGCCGGCAACGTTTCCCCGCCGGTGACGACAGGAAACGTCCGCCTCGACACCAGCGCTCCCGACGCGCCTGCCATCGGTGCTGCCTCGGACGACACGGGCCCGGTGCAGGGGCCGCTCGCCAGTGGCGGCATCACCGACGACACCACGCCCACCCTGACCGGCAGCGGCGCAACGCCGGGCGACGTCATCAAGGTCTACGACAACGGAAGCGCCATCGGCAGCACGACGGTCAGGGCCGACGGCGGCTGGAGCTTCACGCCGCCCAAGCCTCTGCCGGAGGGGACGCATCGGCTCGCCACCACCGCCTTCGACCCCGCCGGCAACGAGAGCAGGCCTTCGGCCGCCTTCACGGTCGAGGTGGACACCACGCCGCCTGCGGCGCTGGAAGCTTCCGTCATCCAGGTGCTGGACGACATAGGCGCCGTGCGCGGCCCCATTGCGGCGGGTGCGCAGACCGACGACAGCAAGCCGGAATACGTGGGCAAGGCCGACCCGGCGCAAGTTTCGAGCGTCAGGGTGTACGACAACGGCACGCTGATCGGCAGCACGGCGGTGAACGCCGACGGCACCTGGCGCTTCACGCCCGCACTGCCCCTGTCGACCGGTGCGCACAGCTTCACCGCGCAAGCGGTCGATGTGGCAGGCAACGCCAGCCCTCTCACACCGGCGTCCACCTTCACCCTGCTGGGTGATGCCCCTGCCGCGCCGGCCATCGTCGGCGTGAGCGACAACAAGGGCAGCATCAACGGGAACATCGCCAAAGATGCCAGCACCGACGACAACACCCCAACGTTGAGCGGCACCGGCACCGTCGGCACGGTCGTCACCGTGTACGCCGACGGCGTGGCCGTCGGTTCGGCCAGCGTGGCCGCCAACGGCACCTGGAGCGTCACGACCGATCCCTTGACCGGCGACGGCGTCAAGAACCTGAGCGCCATCGCCGTAGACGGCGCGGGCCAGGCCAGCCCCGCAACAGGCGACTACCCGATCGTGCTCGACACCACGGCGCCGGCAACACCGGCCACCCTCGTGGCCACGGACGACCAGGGCGCAGTCACCGGCGCCATCCCCGCCGGCGGCTCCACCGACGACGCATCGCCCACCTTCAGCGGCACCGGCGCCAGGGCCGGGGACATCGCCAAGCTGTATGACGGCGCCACCCCCATCGGCAGCACCGCGGTCAAGGCCGACGGTAGCTGGAGCCTCACGCCTGACAAACCCCTGGGCCAGGGCGCGCACAGCATCACGCACACGCTCACCGATGCCGCGGGCAACACCAGCGCCGCCAGCGCACCTCTTGCTTTCACGGTCGACTCATCGAATGTTGTCGTCAGCGTCGGCCACGCGGTGGACGACCAGGGCAGCAAACAAGGCAACCTCGCTCCAGGAGCTCTCACCGACGACACCACGCCCACGCTCGTGGGCACGGCAACGGCAACGGCCGTCGTGACCGTCACGGAAAACGCGACTGTCATCGGCTCCACCACGGCGGATGGCAACGGCAACTGGCGTCTCACGCTGCCGGCGCAGGCCGAAGGCACGCACAAGTACACGGCCACCGCGGTGAACGCGGCAGGCACCAAGGGCGAAGCCTCGCTCTCGCTCATCATCGACACGACGCCACCGACCGCGCCCTCCATCGCCAAGGCCACCGACGACGTCGGTTCGGTGCAGGGTCCGTTGACGAGCGGCAGTTCCACCGACGACACCACGCCCACGCTGACCGGCAGCGGCGCTACGCCAGGCGACGTCATCAGGGTCTACGACAACGCCAGCCCCATCGGCAGCGCGACGGTGCTGGCCGATGGCAGCTGGAGCTTCACGCCGACCACGCCGCTGGCCGAAGGCACGCATCGCCTCAGCACGTCGGCCATCGATGCCGCCGGCAACGAAAGCCCGCGTTCGGGCGACTTCACGGTCGACGTGGACACCACGCCGCCCTCGAGGCCGGACGCCTCGCTCATCCAGGTGCTGGACGACGTGGGCGCCGTGCAGGGCCCCATCGCCTCCGGCGCACAGACCGACGACAGCCGGCCGACCTACACCGGCAAGGCAGACCCCGCGCAGGTGTCGAGCATCAACGTCTACGACAACGGCTCGCTGATCGGCAGCACTGCCGTGAACGCAGACGGTACCTGGCGCTTCGAGCCCGCGCTTCCGCTGTCCACGGGCGCGCACAGCCTCACCGCGCAGGCCGTGGATGCGGCGGGCAATGCCAGCGCCCTCACGCCCGCTTCGACCTTCACGCTGCTGGGCACCGCGCCCGCGGCACCGGCCATCACCGGCGTGAGCGACAACAGGGGCGGCGTGACCGGCAACATCGCCAAGGACACCAGCACCGACGACAACACCCCCACGCTCAGCGGCACCGGCTCCGTCGGCACGGTCGTGACCGTGTACGCCGACGGCGTTGCCGTGGGCTCGGCCAGCGTGGCCGCCAATGGCACCTGGAGCGTGACCACCGACCCGCTGGGTGCCGACGGCGTCAAGAACCTGAGCGCCATCGCGGTCGACGGCGCGGGCCAAGCCAGTCCTGCCACGGGCATCTATCCGATCGTGCTCGACACCGCGCCTCCCGCCACCCCGGGCGTGGTCGTGGCAACGGACAAGGTTGGCGCGGTGCAAGGCACGGTCGCGTCCGGCGGCACCACGGACGACGTCTCGCCCACTTTCAGCGGCAGCGGCGTCAAGGCCGGAGACACCGTCAGGGTGTACGACGGCGCCACCCTCATCGGCAGCGCCACGGTCGCGACCGATGGCGGCTGGAGCGTCACGCCCGCCGCGTCCTTGGGCGCGGGCCTGCACAGCATCACGCAAACGGTCACCGATGCCGCGGGCAACACCAGCGCCGCCAGCGCGCCGCTGGCTTTCACGGTCGACACCTCCGACGTCATCGTCAGCGTCAAGCAGGCCCAGGAGCGCACGTCGGGGCGCGGAGCAAGGCAGATTGCCGGGCTCACCAACGACACCACACCGACGCTCGCGGGCAAGGCCACGGCCGGCGCGGTCGTCACGGTCACCGAAGGCGCTGCAGTTCTCGGCTCCGCCACGGCGGACGCCAGCGGCAACTGGAGCCTCACGCTGCCGGAACAGGCCGAGGGTGCGCACGAATACAAGGCCACCGCGGTGAACGCCGCCGGCACCAACGGGCAGGCCGTCCTCGGCCTGACCATCGACACCACGCCGCCGAAGATTCCTGCCATCGGCCAGGCCACGGACGACGTGGGCACGTTGCAGGGCCCGCTCGCGAACGGAGGCGCCAGCGACGACACCACGCCCACGCTCACCGGCAGCGGCGCAACCGCCGGCGATGTCATCACGGTCTACGACAACGGCAGCGCCGTCGGCAGCACCACGGTCAAGGCCGACGGCAGCTGGAGCTTCACGCCCACCACGCCGCTGGCCGAGGGAGCGCACCGGCTCACGACCACGGCCACCGATCCCGTGGGCAACGAGAGCAAGCCGTCGAGCGACTTCGTGATCACCGTGGACACCGTCGCTCCGGCCACGCCGGTCGCGGCAACCGGCTATGCCGACAACGTCGGCGCCATCCAGAGCCCGGCCAGCACCGCCAGGATCACCGACGACACCACGCCGGGCATCAACATCGGGACGCTGCTCAACGGCTTCACGCCGTCGCTGTATGTCGACGGCACCAAGGTCGCCTCGACCTATGACCCGGTCGCAGGCACGCTGACGCCCAATGTCCCGCTCGGCGATGGCGCGCACCAGCTCGGCTACACGCTGACCGACGCCGCCGGCAACGAGAGCATGCAGGCGCCCGCGCTCGCCGTCACCGTCAGCACGAACGCTCCGGCCGCTCCTGTTGCGGCAAGCGGCTATGCCGACAACGTGGGCGTCGTCCAGAGCCCGAACAGCACCGCGCCGACCACCGACGACACCACGCCGGGGCTCAACATCGCACCGGTGCCATCCGGCTCCACGCCTTCGCTGTACGTCGACGGCACCAAGGTCGCCGCGACCTATGACCCGGCCCTCGGCACGCTGACGCCGGATGCCCCGCTCGCAGAAGGCGCGCACCGCCTCAGCTACACGCTGACCAATACGGCCGGCAACGAGAGCGCACAGGCGCCGGCGCTTGCCGTCGTCGTCGACAAGACCGCCCCGGTCGCGCCGGTCATGCCGACGAGCTATGCCGACGACATCGGCACCGTACGGAACCCGGCCAGCACCGCGCCGAGCACCGACGACACCATGCCCGGGCTCAACATCGGCACGGTACCCGCCGACACGACGCCTTCGCTGTATATCGATGGCATCAAGGTCGCGGCGACCTATGACCCGGCCGCAGGCACGCTGACACCGAACGCGCCGCTGGCCGAGGGCTCGCACCGCCTCAGCTACACGCTGACCGATGCGGCCGGCAACGAGAGCGCGCCTTCGGGCGCTCTCGTGGTCAACATGGACATCACGCCGCCCCCGGCGCTCGACGCTTCGGTGCTGCAGGTGCTCGACGACGTGGGTTCGACGCAGGGCCCCATCGCTTCCGGGGCACAGACCGACGACAGCAAGCCCACCTACGCGGGCAGGGCGGACACTGCACAAGTGGCCAGCGTGAATGTCTACGACAACGGCAAGCTCATCGGCAGCACGGCGGTCAACGCCGACGGCACTTGGCGCTTCACGCCGGCGCTGCCCCTGGCAACCGGCCCGCACAGCTTCACCGCGCAAGCCGTGGATGCGGCAGGCAACGTCAGCGCCGCCACGCCCGCCTCCACCTTCACCCTGCTGGGCGACGCGCCCGCGGCTCCCGCCATCACCGGCGTGAGCGACGACAAGGGCAGCGTCAGCGGCAGCATCGCGCAGAACGCGAGCACCGACGACAACACGCCCACGCTCAGCGGCACCGGCACCGTCGGCACGGTCGTCACCGTCTATGCAGACGGCGTGGCCGTGGGCTCCACCAGCGTGGCGGCCAACGGCACCTGGAGCGTGACCACCAGCCCGCTGAGCGGCGACGGCGTCAAGAACCTCAAGGCCATCGCCGTGGACGGCGCCGGCCAGGCCAGCCCGGCCACGGGCGACTACCCGATCGTGCTCGACACCACGGCGCCGGCCACTCCGGCCACCGTCACGGCCACGGACGACCAGGGCGCAGTCACCGGCGCCATCCCCTCCGGCGGCTCCACCGACGACGCATCGCCCACCTTCAGCGGCAGCGGCGCCAGGGCAGGCGATACCGTCAAGCTGTATGACGGCGCGGCCCTCATCGGCAGCACCGCCGTCAAGGCCGACGGCACCTGGAGCCTCACGCCCGAGAAGCCACTTGCCAAAGGCGCGCACAGCATCACGCACACGCTCACCGATGCCGCGGGCAACACCAGTGCTGCCAGCGCACCGCTGAGCTTCACGGTCGATACCTCCGGCGTCGTCGTCAGCATCACCCATGCGGTGGACGACCAGGGCAGCAAGCAGGGCAACCTCGCTCCGGGCGCCGTCACGGACGACACCACGCCCACGCTGGTGGGCACGGCAACGGCCGGCTCCATCGTGACGATCAGGGAAGACTCGACCGCCCTGGGCTCCACCACGGCGGACACCAACGGCAACTGGAGCCTCGCGCTGCCGGTGCAGGCCGAAGGTGCGCACAAGTACACCGCCACCGCCGTGAACGCCGCCGGCACCAAGGGCGAAGCCACGCTGGCTTTGACCATCGACACCACCGCTCCCAACGTGCCCACCATCGCCAAGGCCACGGACGACGTCGGCTCGGTGCAAGGCCCGCTCGCGACCGGCGGTGCCAGCGACGACACCACGCCCACGCTCTCCGGCGCAGGAGCGACGCCCGGGGACGTCATCAAGGTCTACGACAACGGCAGCCCCATCGGCAGCACCACGGTGCAGGCCGACGGAAGCTGGAGCTTCACCCCCACCACGCCGCTGGCAGAAGGCTCGCACCAGCTCACCACCACTTCCATCGACCCCGTGGGCAATGAAAGCAAGCCTTCGGGATCGTTCGTCGTCAACGTCGACACCACCGCGCCAGGCACGCCGGTCGCGGCGACCGGCTATGCCGACAACGTGGGCGCCGTCCAGAACCCGGCCAGCACCGCCAGGATCACCGACGACACCACGCCGGGCATCAACATCGGCACGGTCGACGCAGACCTCAAACCCTCGCTGTATGTCGACGGCATCAAGGTCGCCTCGACCTATGACCCGGTCGCAGGCACGCTGACACCGAACGTCCCTCTCGGCGATGGCGCGCACCAGATCGGCTACACGCTGACCGACGCCGCCGGCAACGAGAGCAAGCCGGCGCCCGCACTCGCCGTTACCGTCAGCACGAACGCTCCGGCCGCTCCGGTTGCGGCAAGCGGCTATGCCGACAACGTCGGCGCCGTCCAGAGCCCGAACAGCACCGCGCCGACGACCGACGACACCACGCCCGGCATCAACATCGGCACCGTGACCAAAGACTTCACGCCCTCGCTGTATGTCGACGGCACCAAGGTCGCGTCGACCTACGACCCGGTCACCGGCACCCTCACGCCGACCACCGCACTGCCCGAAGGTGCGCACCAGATCAGCTATACGCTGACCGATACCGCCGGCAACGAGAGCAAGCCGGCACCGGCGCTGTCCCTGGCAGTCGACAAGAGCGCTCCGGCCATTCCGGCCATTGGCGCCGCGTCCGACAACATGGGCTCCGTGCAGGGCCCGCTCGCCAACGGAAGTTCCACCGACGACACCACGCCCACGCTCTCCGGCAACGGCGCAACGCCGGGCGACGTCATCAAGGTCTATGACAACGCCACCCCCATCGGCAGCACGACGGTGCAGCCGGACGGTAGCTGGAGCTTCACGCCGGCCACCCCGCTGACCGAAGGCACGCATCGACTCACCACCACGGCCGTCGACCCGGCCGGCAACGAGAGCGCGCCATCGGGTGCCTTCACGGTCAGCGTGGACACCACCGCGCCCGCGACGCTGGACGCCTCGAAGATCCAGGTGCTGGACGACGTGGGCGCCGTGCAGGGCCCCATCGCCTCGGGCGCTCAAACCGACGACAGCAAGCCTGAATACGTCGGCAAGGCAGATCCGGCCCAGGTCGCCAGCGTCAACGTCTACGACAACGGCAAGCTCATCGGCAGCACGGCGGTCAACGCCGATGGCACTTGGCGCTTCACGCCGGCGCTGCCCCTGACGACCGGCCCGCACAGCCTCACCGCGCAGGCCGTGGATGCGGCGGGCAACGTCAGCGCCGCTACGCCCGCCTCTACCTTCACCCTGCTGGGCGATGCGCCCGCGGCGCCCGCCATCACCGGCGTGAGCGACGACAAGGGCAGCGTCAGCGGCAGCATCGCGCAGAACGCGAGCACCGACGACAACACGCCCACGCTCAGCGGCACCGGTACCGTCGGCACGGTCGTCACCGTCTATGCAGACGGCGTGGCCGTGGGCTCCACCAGCGTGGCCGCCAACGGCACCTGGAGCGTGACCACCAGCCCGCTGAGCGGCGACGGCGTCAAGAACCTCAAGGCCATCGCCGTGGACGGCGCCGGCCAGGCCAGCCCGGCCACGGGCGACTACCCGATCGTGCTCGACACCACGCCGCCAGCCACGCCCGTCTCGGTCGTGGCCACGGACGACCAGGGCGCGGTCACCGGCGCCATCCCCGCCGGCGGCTCCACCGACGACGCCTCGCCCACCTTCAGCGGCAGCGGCGCCAAGGCCGGCGACGTCGTCAAGGTGTACGACGGCGCCACGCTCATCGGCAGCGCCGCTGTGGCGAGCGATGGAAAGTGGAGCCTCGCGCTCAGCACCCCGCTGGGCGATGGCGCGCACAGCATCACCCACACCCTCACCGACGCCGCGGGCAATACCAGCGCAGCCAGCGCCCCTCTGGTTTTCGCGGTCGACACCGCGAATGTCGTCGTCAGCGTCGGCCACGCGGTGGACGACCAGGGGAGCAAGCAGGGCAACCTCGCTCCAGGGGCTCTCACCGACGACACCACGCCCACGCTCGTGGGCAAGGCGACGCGCGGTGCCATCGTGACTGTCCATGAAGAATCGGTCGTGCTCGGCTCCACCACGGCGGACGCCAGCGGCAACTGGAGCCTCACGCTGCCGGCGCAGGTCGAAGGTACGCACAAGTACACGGCCACCGCGGTGAACGCGGCGGGCACCAAGGGCGAAGCCTCGCTCTCGCTGACCATCGACACCACCGCTCCCAACGTGCCCGCCATCGGCAAGGCCACAGACGACGTCGGCTCCGTGCAGGGCCGGCTCATGACCGGCGGCTACAGCGACGACACCACGCCCACCCTCTCCGGCGAAGGGGCGACGCCCGGCGACGTCATCAAGGTCTACGACAACGGCAGCGCCATCGGCAGCACCACGGTCAAGGCCGACGGGAGCTGGAGCTTCACGCCGACCACGCCGCTGGCAGAAGGCACGCACCAGCTCACCGCCACGGCCATCGACCCGGTCGGCAACGAGAGTCCGCGTTCGGGCGCCTTCGTCGTGAATGTCGACACCACCGCGCCAGGCACGCCGGTCGCGGCAACCGGCTATGCCGACAACGTCGGCGCGATCCAGAATCCGGCCAGCAATGCCGCGACCACCGACGACACCACGCCCGGACTCAACATCGGCCCGGTATCCGCGGACCTCACACCCTCGCTGTATGTCGATGGCGTCAAGGTCGCCTCGACCTATGACCCGGTCGCAGGCACGCTGACGCCCAATGTCCCGCTCGGCGATGGCGCGCACCAGATCGGCTACACGCTGACCGACGCCGCCGGCAACGAGAGCGGGCAGGCCCCTGCGCTGTCCGTCGCCGTCCGCACTGGCGCGCCAGGCGCGCCGTCCACTCCGGCAGGCTACGCCGACAACGTCGGCGCCATCCAGAACCCGGCCAGCACCGCGCCGACCACCGACGACGCCACGCCCGGCCTCAACATCGGTCCGGTGTCAAACGGCTTGACGCCGTCTCTGTACGTGGACGACGCCAAGGTCACTGCGACCTATGACCCCGTGACCGGCACGCTGACGCCGAACACCGCCCTGGCCGAAGGCGAGCACCGGATCAGCTACACGCTGACCGACACGGCCGGCAACGAGAGCAGGCAGGCCCCGGCACTCGTGGTCACGGTCGACAGGACCGCGCCGACGGCACCGAAGGTTCCGGCGAGCTATGCCGACAACGTCGGCACCATCCAGAGCCCGGCAAGCACCGCCGCGACCACCGACGACGCGATGCCCGGCATCAACATCGGCACGGTAGCGTCCGGCTCGACACCGTCGCTGTATGTGGACGGAGCCAGGGTCGCCGCAATCCACGACCCCGCGAGCGGCACGCTGACACCGAGCGCGCCCCTGACCGAAGGCTCGCACCGCCTCAGCTACACGCTGACCGATGCGGCCGGCAACGAGAGCCCCCAGTCGGGCGCCCTCGTGATCGACGTGGACACCACGGTGCCCGCGACGCTGGACGCCTCGAAGATCCAGGTGCTGGACGACGTGGGCGCCGTGCAAGGCCCCATCGCCTCGGGCGCGCAGACCGACGACAGCAAGCCTGAATACATCGGCAAGGCAGACCCGGCCCAGGTCGCCAGCATCAACGTCTACGACAACGGCAAGCTCATCGGCAGCACGCCGGTCAACGCCGATGGCACTTGGCGCTTCACGCCCGCGCTGCCCCTGGCAACCGGCCCGCACAGCTTCACCGCGCAAGCCGTGGATGCAGCGGGCAACGTCAGCGCCGCCACGCCTGCATCGACCTTCACCCTGCTGGGCGACGCGCCCGCGGCTCCCGCCATCACCGGCGTGAGCGACGACAAGGGCAGCGTCAGCGGCAGCATCGCGCAGAACGCGAGCACCGACGACAACACCCCAACGTTGAGCGGCACCGGCACCGTCGGCACGGTCGTCACCGTCTATGCAGACGGCGTGGCTGTGGGCTCCACCAGCGTGGCCGCCAACGGCACCTGGAGCGTGACCACCAGCCCGCTGAGCGGCGACGGCGTCAAGAACCTCAAGGCTATCGCCGTCGACGGCGCCGGCCAGGCCAGCCCGGCCACGGGCGACTACCCCATCGTGCTCGACACCACGGCGCCAGCCACTCCGGCCACCGTCGTGGCCACGGACGACCAGGGCGCTGTCACCGGCGCCATCCCCGCCGGCGGCTCCACCGACGACGCCTCGCCCACCTTCAGCGGCAGCGGCGCCAGGGCCGGCGATACCGTCAAGCTGTATGACGGCGCCGCCCTCATCGGCAGCACCGCCGTCAAGGCCGACGGCACCTGGAGCCTCACGCCCGAGAAGCCACTTGCCAAGGGCGCGCACAGCATCACGCACACGCTCACCGATGCCGCGGGCAACACCAGTGCTGCCAGCGCACCGCTGAGCTTCACGGTCGACACCTCCGGCGTCGTCGTCAGCATCACCCATGCGGTGGACGACCAGGGCAGCAAGCAGGGCAACCTCGCCCCGGGCGCTGTCACGGACGACACCACGCCCACCCTGGTGGGCACGGCAACGGCCGGCTCCATCATCACGATCAGGGAAGACTCGAGCGCCCTGGGCTCCACCACGGCGGACACCAACGGCAACTGGAGCCTCGCGCTGCCGGTGCAGGCCGAAGGTGCGCACAGGTACACCGCCACCGCCGTGAACGCCGCCGGCACCAAGGGCGAAGCCACGCTGGCCCTGACCATCGACACCACCGCTCCAAACGTGCCCACCATCGCCAAGGCCACGGACGACGTCGGCTCGGTGCAAGGCCCGCTCGCGACCGGCGGTGCCAGCGACGACACCACGCCCACGCTCTCCGGCGCAGGAGCGACGCCCGGCGACGTCATCAAGGTCTACGACAACGGCAGCCCCATCGGCAGCACCACGGTGCAGGCCGACGGAAGCTGGAGCTTCACGCCCACCACGCCGCTGGCAGAAGGCACGCACCAGCTCACCACCACTTCCATCGACCCCGTGGGCAATGAAAGCAAGCCCTCGGGATCGTTCGTCGTCAACGTAGACACCACGCCACCCACCGCCAAGGCCACGCTCAGCGCGATCGGCACCGACACCGGCACGAGCAGCAGCGACTTCGTCACCAGCGATCGCACGCTCGTAGCCACGGTCACAGTCGACAAGGCCATGGAGCCCGGCGCCACGGTGCAGATATCCGTGGACAACGGAAGGACCTGGAACAAGGCCTCGCTGGTCGGCGGCGATACCTACCAGTTCGACAACACGGCCACGGCCCTGGCCGATGGCAGCCACACGTTCCTGGCACGCGTGGTGGACGCCGCAGGCAATGCGGGCTCGCCCACCTCGCAAGTCGTCGTCATCGACACCAGCGCACCGACTGCCGACAACGCCGTCGCCATCACCGCCTACATCGACGACGTCGCGCCCAACACCGGCGAGTACGGCACCGGCACCAGCACGAACGACACGACGCCGACGCTCAAGGGCACCGTCTCTGGCCTGAAGACCGGCGACGTCGTCCAGATCTACGAAGGCACCACGCTGCTGGGCACGGCCACCGTGTCCGGTTCCGCCTGGACCTTCGCCACGCCGGCTCTGGCCGACGGCAGCACCCACAGCTACACGGCGGCAATCGCCGATGCCGCGGGCAACAGGGGTACGACCTCGGGAGCCTTCTCGCTGACGGTGGACGCCACCGCGCCGACGCAGGCCGCCACCATCGTTTCCTACACCGACGACATCGGCACCAACCGGGGCGACTTCGCCAGCGGCACTAGCACCGACGACACCGCACCGGTGCTCAACGGCAAGCTGAGCGAGGCCATCGGCGCCACCGACGTGGTTCGGATCTACGAAGGTACGACCCTGCTGGGCACCGCCACCGTTACCGGCACGAGCTGGACCTTCGCCGTTCCGGCCCTGGCCAGCGGCAGCACCCACAGCTACACCGCGGCAATCGCCGACGCGGCGGGCAACGTCGGCGCAGCCTCCCCGGCCTTCACGCTGACCGTGGACACCACGCCCCCAGCGCAGAGCGTGACCATCACCGCCTACACCGACGACGTCGGCACCAACCGGGGCGACTTTGGCAGCGGCACCACCACCGACGACATGACCCCGCTGCTGCGCGGCACGCTGAGCGAAGCCATCGGCGCGACCGACGTGGTGCGGATCTACGAAGGCACGGCGCTGCTCGGCACCGCCACGGTCACGGGCACCAGCTGGACCTTCGCCACGCCCGCGCTGGCCAACGGCAGCACCCATACATATACGGCGGTGGTAGCCGATGCGGCGGGCAACCAGAGCGCGGCTTCGAGCGCCTTCACACTGACCGTGAGCACGTCCGCGCCCGCGCAGACCACGACCATCACCGCCTACACCGACAACGTCGGGCTCATCCAGGGAGACTTCGCCAGCGGCACGAGCACGGACGACACCACGCCCGTGCTTCGCGGAGAACTGGGCACGGCCATCGGCGCCACCGATACAGTGCGCGTCTACGAAGGCACCACGCTGCTGGGCACCGCCACCGTGACCGGCACCCGCTGGAGCTTTGCCACGTCCACGCTGGCCGAAGGCAGCACGCACAGCTACATGGCGGTCGTCACGGATGCCGCCGGCAATGAAGGCGCGCCCTCCTCGCGCTTCACGCTGACGGTCGACACGACCGCGCCAACGCAGGCGGTGGCCATCACGAGCTATCTCGACAACCAGGACCCGCAGCAAGGCACATTCGCATCCGGCAGCAAGACCAACGACACCGCGCCGCAGCTCAACGGCACGCTCGCAGGCACGCTGGGCGCAGGTGAAGTGGTGGCGCTGTACCGCGACGGCGTGCGCCTCGGCGCCGCCACCATGACGGGCGCCGCGACCTGGACCTTCCAGGACACCGGCCTCGTCGACGGCACCAGCTACAGCTACACCGCGCGCGTCGAGGATGCGGCGGGCAACCGCGGCGGCGCCTCGGCAGTGTTCACGCTCGTCGTCGACCAGAGCGCTCCCTCGGCGGCACCGTCCATCGACAGCATCACGGACGACGTGACGCCGGTCACCGGGCCGATCACGTCCGGCAGCACGACCAACGACGCCCGCCCCGAGCTCAAGGGTTCCGGCGCAGAGCCGAACGGCACCGTCAGGATCTACGACAGCGGCAGGCTGATCGGCACCGCCACGGCCGACGGCACGGGCACATGGAGCTTCACCCCCGCGGCGGGATCGGAACTCTCCAACGGCGCGCACAGCCTGACGGTGAGCAACGTCGATACGGCTGGCAACGAAGGGCCGAAGTCGGTCCCCGTGACCTTCACGGTCGACACGGTGGCGCCAGCCACGCCTCCCTCCATCGACAGCGCCACGGACGACGTCGCACCGGTCGTCGGCCCGATCACCGCGGGCAGCACGACCAACGACGCACGCCCCGAGCTCAAGGGCACGGGTGCCGAGCCGAATGGCACCGTCAGGGTCTACGACAACGGCGCGCTGATCGGTTCTGCCACGGCAGACGGCACCGGCCAATGGAGCTTCACGCCCGAGATGGGCAAGGAACTCGCCAATGGCGCGCACAGCCTGGCGGTGAGCAACGTCGACGCCGCCGGCAACGAAGGGCCGAAGTCGGCGCCGATGGCCTTCACGGTCGACACGGTCGCTCCAACGGCGGCGCCCTCGATCGACGCCCTCATCGACGACACGGAGCCGGTCACCGGCCCGGTCACCCCGGGCGGCACAACCAACGACACCCGCCCCGAGCTCAAGGGTTCCGGGGCGGAGCCGAACGGCACCGTCAGGGTCTACGACAACGGTTCGTTGATCGGCAGCGCCACCGCGGACGCGGCGGGCAAGTGGAGCTTCACGCCCGAGGCTGGCAAGGAACTGGCCAACGGCGCGCACAGCCTGGCGGCGAGCAACGTCGACGCCGCAGGCAACGAAGGGCCGAAGTCGGCACCGACGGCTTTCACGGTCGTCACGGTTGCGCCCACGGGTGCGCCGTCGATCGACAGCGTCACCGACGATGTCGCACCGGTCACCGGCCCGATCGTCTCGGGCAGCACGACCAACGACACCCGTCCCGAGCTGAAGGGCTCGGGAGCGCAGCCGAACGGCACAGTCAGGATCTACGACAACGGCGCGCTGATCGGCTCCGCCACGGCGGACGCCTCGGGCAAGTGGAGTTTCACGCCCGAAGCCGGCAAGGAACTGGCCAACGGCGCGCACAGCCTGGCGGTGAGCAACGTCGACGCGGCCGGCAACGAGGGGCCGAAGTCCACGCCGCTGGCCTTCACGGTCGACACGGTCGTTCCCTCCACGACGCCGTCCATCGACAGCGTCACGGATGACGTCGCGCCGGTCACCGGCCCGATCACCTCGGGCAGCACGACGAACGACGCCCGCCCCGAGCTGAAAGGCTCGGGCGCGGAGCCGAACGGCACCGTCAGGGTCTACGACAACGGTACGCTGATCGGCACCGCCGCGGCAGACGCCTCGGGCAAGTGGAGCTTCACGCCTGAAGCCGGCAAGGAACTGGCCAACGGCGCGCACAGCCTGGCGGTGAGCAACGTCGACGCCGCAGGCAACGAAGGACCGAAGTCGGCGCCCCTGGCCTTCACGGTCGACACCGTCGCGCCCTCCACGGCGCCGTCCATCGACAGCGTCACGGATGACGTCGCGCCGGTCACCGGCCCGATCATCGCGGGAGGCACGACCAATGATGCCCGCCCCGAGCTGAAGGGCTCGGGCGCGGAGCCCAATGGCACCGTCAGGATCTACGACAACGGCGCGCTCATCGGCACCGCCACGGCAGACGCGTCGGGCAAGTGGAGCTTCACGCCCGAAGCCGGCAAGGAGCTGGCCAACGGCGCGCACAGCCTGACCACGAGCAATGTCGATGCTGCGGGCAACGAGGGGCCGAAGTCGGCACCGCTGGCCTTCGCGGTCGACACGGTGGCTCCCTCCTCGGCACCTTCCATCGACAGCTTGATGGACGGCGTCGCGCCGGTCACCGGCCCGATCGCCTCGGGTAGCACGACCAACGAAACCCGGCCTGTCTTGAAGGGCGCGGGGGCCGAGCCCAACGGCACGGTCAGGATCTACGACAACGGCACGCTGATCGGCTCCGCCAGCGCCGACGGCGCGGGCAACTGGAGTTTCACGCCCGAAGCCGGCAAGGAGCTGGCCAACGGCGCGCACAGCCTCGCGGTGAGCAACGTCGACGCGGCCGGCAACGAAGGGCCGAAGTCGGCACCGCTGGCATTCACCGTCGACACCATGCCACCGCCCGTGGCCACCCTGGGCCTGGACAACTACTCGGACAGCTTCGCCGCTGCAGGCACGCTGGCCGCCAATCAATCTTCCGACCGCTACAGCAACGACAACACCTTCGATCTCGTGCTGACCGGCGCCGACACCTCGGCCGCGAGCTATGAGGTGTCCACCAACGGCGGCACGGTCTGGAAGGCAACCACGGCTGCGCAAAGCAACCTGTCCGACGGAAAGTACCTGTTCCGCGCAACCCTCACCGATGCAGCCGGCAACACCACGCCCGCAGCCAGCATCGTCGCCGTGACCGTGGACCGGACCGCCCCCGGGCTCGATCTGCAGCGCGTCGGCGGCAGACTGGTAGCGGGCAAGACCGAAGCCGGCGCGCTGGTCGCGATCGACGTGGGCAACAACGGGTCTGTCGAGGCGAGCGTCACCGCCGATGCCGACGGCAACTGGACCTGGACGCCATCGACGTCGATCGCCGCCAACACGGTCGTCTCCGCCGTGGCCTACGACCTTGCCGGCAATGCGTCGAGCAAGGGCTCGCAAGCCGCCGACACGACCCCACCCGAGGTCACCATCCAGAAGAGCGACGGCACCCGCTTTTCGGGAACGACCTCGGACGCCGACACGCCAACGGTTTCGCCCACCTCGACGAGGCCGATCACGGTGACGCTCAGTGTCGACAAGAACGCCGACGGCGTGATCGACTACCTGCTCCCCTTCACGGCCACGGTCACCGCCGACGGCGCATGGAGCATCGACGCGTCGTCCGCGCCGGTGAATATCGGCGCGATCGTCACGGCCGTGGCACGCGACTACAACGGCAACGCCTCCGCGCCGGCAGTGGTGACAGTGGGCGGCGGCACCAGCCGGATTTCCGGCACCACCAGATCCGACAACTTCGGCTACGACGTGCAGGCCATCGGCGACTTCAACGGCGACGGCTACAACGACTTCGCGGTCGTGGCGCCCCATGGATCGTCGGCCGAGCGCAGTGCGAACAGGTGGAGCGTCAACATCCTCTACGGCAGCAAGCAAGGGCTGCCGGACCTGAGCAGTGTTTCGAACCTGCCTGGAACCGACGGACTGAAGATATTCACTTCGGGCGATATCTCCGACTCCAACATCCTGACCGCCGTCCAGGGCTACGGCGACGTGAACGGCGACGGCTATTCGGACGTGATCCTCTACGACGACAACCTGAACAGCGCCTGGGTCATCTTCGGGAGGTCTTCCGAGGGTGCAGGCTCCGCTCCGGTGAACGTGGATGTGCGCACCATCATCTCGTCCGGCGGCGACAGCAACGGTGTTGCGATCGTGCAGCGCGAGGGCGGGTCGACCTGGTTCGGCGCGGCCGGCGCGCTCGTGGACGTGAACGGCGACGGGTATGCGGACATCATCATGCAGGACTGGCAGCGAGGCACCGGCTCGTCGGGCACGGCCATCCTCTATGGCCACGCCGGCGCCGCAGGCTCGGCAGCCTGGTCCAACTACTACGTCGGCTTCACCGGTTCGAGTCCGGCGAGGTATGTCTCGGACAACCGAAACTCATCGGCGGAAAGCACCCGACCGCACACGATCATCTACAACGACAACACGAACGGCTACCCCACCAACGTGATGAACATCGGGGACATCAACGGCGATGGCTACGCGGACTTCGCCTACGGCATGTACAACGCCAGGAATCCAGCTGGCAACATCGACAACGCCGGCGCCATCCAGGTGATCTACGGCACGTCGAAAGGCTTCCCGCAGGATTACAGCCTGCAGACCGACTACACGAACATCAGCAATGGCTTCCGCGTCTACGGCGAACAGGCGAACCAGTACCTGGGCACCTACATCGACCCGGAACCCTACGGCTACCTGTCGAACACGGGCATGCCCATCTCCTCGGGCGACGTCAACGGGGACGGCATCGCGGACATGATCATCGGATCGCCGCAATTCGGGCCGGACGCTGGAGAGCAACGAGGGCCGGGCCGCGTCTACGTGGTCTACGGCAAGGCCGGCGGAGCGGCCTCGAACGTCAACCTCGCCAACCTCTCGTCCGCCGATGGCTTCGTCATCACGGCGTCGGACAGCACGGCGGATGCGATGTTCGGCAACGGGACTTCGGTGGGTGACTTCAACGGCGACGGCATCGACGACATCGCCATCGGCGCGCCACTGGCCGACGTGGGCGGCATCAACAACGGTGCCGTCTACATCCTGTATGGCCAGCAAGGCGGCTACTCCGGGTTCCAGAGTGTCACGGCGGCCTACAGGGGTACCCAATCGGCAACGGTATTCGACGCCAACTATCGCCAGAACGGCGACGCGAACTCCGGGTCGATGCTGGGCGTGAACGTGGCGCTGTCCGACCTGAACGGCGACGGGCAGGCCGACCTGGCCCTCGGTTCCCCATACCACGACATGCCGTGGTCGGCGGCGACGGGCTACCTGGAGGTGGTCTATGCGGACGCATTCAACTTCACCAACCTGCTGACGGTCGGCGACGACGTCATCAAGGCCACCGATGGCCGGGACAGGCTTTCCGGCGGCGCCGGCAACGACGTCATCACGGGCGTGCGCTCAGGCGACAGCGCCTACGGCGGCGCGGGCAACGACAGGATCCACATCGAAGAAATCAATGGCGTTGTTCGGGTGGACGGTGGCCTGGGCATAGACACCCTGGTGGTCGATGCCTCCAACATCACGCTGGACCTGGCGGCGCTTGGGCTGAAGGTGAAGGGCTTCGAGAACTTCGATCTCGGCACCGGCGCAGCCAACAAGGGCAATGCCCTCAAGCTGCGGCTCTCCGACGTCCTGAACCAGCAGAGCAGCACGGGCACGGTGAATGGCACGGGCCAGGGTCATCTGCGCGTTACCGGCGATTCAGACGATACGGTGCAGCTGCTGCATGGTTCGGACAAGTGGAGCAACACCGGTTCCAGGACGATCGATGGAGTGAACTACAACATCTATCACAACAGCACCATGGATTCGGCGAACACGCTGGGAGATATCTGGATCCAGCAGGGCATCTCGGTCATCTGAACGAAGAAAGGAGCCCCTTTCGGGGTTCCCTTCTTTTCGACCATGTCCATGGAACCACTTGCATGCTGAATCTTCGCAACATGTCCCGCGCCGTCGTCGTCGGCGGCGGGACCGCGGGCTGGTTCGCAGCCCTGACATTGCGCCGCATGTTCGCGCGGCAGGTCGAAGTCCGGGTGATCGAATCGCCCGACATCGGCATCGTCGGCGTGGGAGAAGGCGGCCTGCTCAACCTGGTCGAGGCTCTGCACCGATGCGGCATCGACCTTGACGAGTTCGTGCGGGAAACCGGCGCGGCCTTCAAACTTGGCTTTTCCTATGAAGGCTGGCGCACCGGCGCCGAGGACGACCGCTATTACTACCTCTTCGGCCGGCCCGGCCTGCCGGAGACGGACTGGATCGAGCGCGGCTTCCACCCATTCTTCTCGGGCATGGTGCACGAGGGCATCGGCCTGCACCACTACATACCGGGCTTTGCAGAGATCGCATCGAATGCGACGCAGCAGGAGGCCGCGGCCATGCTCAGGCAGGGGTCGGGCTCGGGCCTGTCGGCCTCGTTCCATTTCGACAGCCACGAGCTGGCGTGCGACGAGCAGCGCATGGCGCGCAGCCTCAGGCTGGACGATGGAGAAACCGTCGGCCTCGACCATCGGACTGGCCTCGGGTTTCGTGGAACCGCTGGAGGCGACCTCCATCGGCCAGATGCTGGAGCAACTGCGCAACTTCGAGCGCATCGTCACCGCCAGCAACGGCGTGGTGTCAGGCTTCCTGATCGAAGGCTTCAACGAGGCCAATGCGCGGTGCTGGTCCGGCATCCGCGATTTCTTGCGCATGCACTACGACTGCCCACGCCGCGACAGCGCCTTCTGGCGCGACGTGGGGGCCCTGCCCTTGCCGGCCAGCTACGCCGAGCTCAAGCAGTGTTTCCAGCAACGCACGCCGCGGCTCGTGGACGTGCAGGACTACGCCATCCATGGATGGCAGAGCATCTTCCACGTCATCAACTGGCTGTTCGTGGCGGCGCCATTGGGCGTGGTACAGCCCGAAGCGGCAACTGCCGAACTGGCCAGTCTTCCGGCCGTGAGCCGTCGGCGCGTCGCAACGCGCATGGCCGAACTGCGAAGGAGCTCAGATCTTGCTTGAGGCCATGTACGGTTTCGATGCGATCGCCGCGTCATCGGGACGAAAGCTGCAAAGCATGAGATTCGTCTCGGCCAGCTTCGCAATCTGCGCGGACGACATGTTGGCAAGGAGTTCCGCCAGATCCTTGCCGATGCCCAGGCGGCGCATCGCCACCGCCTCGTCCTGCTTCACCAGCTTCTGCGCCAGGAGCATGTACATCAGGTTGAAGTCGCCAATTTCCTTCTGCAACTGCCTGTCTACGCCACTCAGGTTTTCAAGGGACATCGTGTTTCCTCCAGATCTGGTTGGGGAAGGCCGCGCGAGACGACCCTCCAGCGGCCGGCTGCAATCTCCGCGGCATAGGGGGCGGGGATGCTGACGCTGTAGCGGCCGTTCCTGACGACGGCGCAATAGGTGCAGACGGCCCCGCCCGAGGCGTCGTGCAGCGTCCAACGGACCGGCGTGCCATCGGGAGCGGAGTGCGCAACCTCCATGGAGGGCGAGCCGATGTTGGCGCCCACGTGGGCATAGCGCGGATCCACCGTCATCGGCACATGCGCGGGAAAAGGCTGGCTGCCGGACAGGTCGAACCACTCGTCGTGGCTGAGCATGCTGGTCGCCGCCACCTTCCAGATGCGGTGGCGCAGGAAATGCTGGTCGGCGTAGCGCGACGAGAACGGCCGGCTCTTCAGGTATGCGCGCATGTCGCCCGCCATGTCCGTGAAGACGCCCCGGCACGCACCCCACATGCCGGCCAGCATCAGTTCGGTGTGCGAGTGGTAGTCGCGCATGACATGGAACCAGCGGTCGGAGGCGCACCATGCACGCACCGCCGCCTGGTCGCGCGTGGACAACAACGAGTCGGCGTCGCGAAACTGCACGCGATCGACACCGGGATCGTCGAGCGCAAGAAACCGCCACATGGTGCCCGGCAGGTCGTGACCGCCGATGGAGCGCACATCGACGACGGACGCGCCCTCCGCCAGCAGCCGCTCGCAAACGGACCTCGGCACCGAGGCATCGACGTAGAAGCGGCAGACCCACGCAGGAAAGAACTCGCGCGCGGCCCGCACATTGAGCACGGCCATCTCGCAATAGCGCGGATCACCGCCGAACAGGCTGAACGCAATGACGTTGCGCTCGCGACGCCTTTCGTCGAAGCGCGGCAGCACGGGCGATTCGGCGGTTGCGGCTGTCGTTTCTTCCGCCGCCTCCAGGATCTTCAGCTCGAGGGATATGGTGCCGAACTCTCGCACTTCCCTCCACTTTCCCAGTTGCCCCGCCGCCTCCGCGAGGCCGTCATAGACGTTCGGAGTCTTCAGGTACTCGACGACACCGTGATAGATGTCGTATGCCTGCATCGCCCGGCCCAGCCGCATCTGGCACAGTGCCACGTCGGCCAGGGGCTGCGGGCTGCGGGTTGCCTCCCATGCCTGCGTAGCGAACTTCAACGCCCGCATGAAGTCGCCTTGCGCGAAAGCGGCTCGGAACTCTTCGCCCAGCAGGTTCAAGGCCTGTTGCGTGATGGCGGGCCCGCGGCGCGGAATGGGCACTCTTCTCATACGGGTCTTTCAGCGCTCGCGCAAGGCTTCGCGCGCCTTGTTCAGCGGCTTGAGCAGATAGTCCAGCACCGACTTGCTGCCCGTGTGGATGTCGACGTTCGCGATCATGCCGGGCACGATCGGAAAGCTCTCCCCGCGCTTGTTCTTCAACTGGTCGACGTCGGTGCGGATGTACACGCGGTAGTAGTACACGTCGCGCTTCACGTCGTCCTGGATGGTGTCCGGCGAAATCGTCGTCACCCTGCCGGGCAGGCTGCCGAAGATGGCGTAGTCGTACGCCGTGACCTTCACCGCCGCTTCCTGGCCCGGATGGATGAAGGCGACGTCGCGCGGCGATATGCGCGCTTCGACCAGCAGCTTCTCGTCGAGCGGCACGATCGCCATGAGCCTGCCGCCCGGGGGCAGCACGCCGCCCACCGTGGTTACCGCAATGTCCTTCACAATGCCGCGCACCGGCGACGCGAAGGTCAGGCGCGTGAGAGAGTCGGAGCGCCCGCGCGTGACCGAGCGCTGCGCCTCGATCTCGGCGTTGGCCCTGGCCAGGTCTTCGCGGGCTTTCACGTAGTACTGGCTCTTGAGGTCGGCCGCCTTGGTTTCGGCTTCGTTGATCTGCCGCTTCAGGCGCAGCACCTCGACATCGCTTGCGGCGCCGCGAGCCACCAGCGGCTCGGTCAAGCCCAGCTCCCTGCGCATCAGCGCCAGCGCCTGCGTCACGCCCGAAAGGCTGCTCGCGAGCTGGTCGCGGCGCGACTGGTAGAGCGCGGTCTCCGTGCGCACCAGGTCGGCGTCGGAACTCACTTCGGGCGGAAACACCAACGGCGTGCCTCCCACCTCGGCCGTGAGCCGTGCCGACATGGCCAGCGCGGCGCGCACGCGCGAAGCGCTTTCCTGAACGGTCGACTCGGTCTTCGTCCTGTCGAGTTGCGCGAGCACCTGCCCCTCCTCGACGATGTCGCCCTCGCGCACCTTCAGGTCGACCAGGATGCCGCCCTCGAGCGACTGGATCATCTGCTCGCGCGACGACGGCACCACCTTGCCTGCGCCGGTGGACACTTCGTCGAGCCTGAAGAGCCAGGCCCACGCCAGCAGCGCGAGCAGCAGCGCCCCAATGATCCACACGAGCAGCGATGCGCGAGGCAAAGGAGGCTCGGGCGGCGAATAGTAGGCGGCGGGTGCGGTCCTGGAGCGTTCCGTCGGCTGGAAAGGAGACTTCGCGCGTGGCGGCTTCGCCCCCGAAGCAAGACCGGGCGGCATCGTCATGCCGACCGTGGTGGCTGGCGCCTTCACCCGTATTTTTTCAGGCGTTGCCATGTGAGAGCCTTCCAAGAACCTGTTCCTTCGAACCATCCATCACGATGCGGCCGCCATCGATCACCACGATGCGGTCCACCCACTGCAGCACCGGCATGCGATGCGTTGCCACCACCAGCGTGCGCGGCCCCATCCAGTTGCCGACCAGATCGATCACGTGCCGTTCGGTGACCTCGTCGAAATGCGCGGTCGGTTCGTCGAGCAGCACGATCGACGGCTGCCGGATCAGCGTGCGCGCGAGCAGCAATGCCTGCCGCTGCCCGCCGGACAGACCCAGGCCGCCCTCGTGAATGAGTTCGTCCAGCCCCTCGGCGCGCGACTGGAGAAATGGCAAGGCACCCGCCATCGCGATGGCCTCGAACACCAGGTCGTCGGTGGCCAGCGGCATCCCCAAGGTCACGTTCTCGCGGATGGAGCCGTGGAAAAGCCGCGCGTTCTGCGTGAGCAGGCCGACGTCGCGGCGCAGGTCGGCCGGGTCGATCAGCGAGAGGTCGAGCGAATCGAGCGCCACGTGGCCCTGCTGCGGCGACTGCAGGCCGGACAGCAGTTGCAGCAACGTGGATTTGCCCGCGCCCATGCGGCCCAGCAACGCGACCTTCTCGCCTGCCTGAATCTGCAATTGCGCGATTGCGAGCGCCGGGCTCTTGTCGTCCTTGCCATAGCGAAACTCGACGCCGGCCAGTGCGTAGTGCCCGTGCAGCGCCGGCGCATGCACCAGCCGCGTGCCGCCGGCCTGGTCGACCGGGCGCTGCATGAGCTGGTCGAGGCCGGCGCGCGCCACCTTGGCCTGCTGCCAGCGCGCGAACACGCTCGACAGCTGCGCCAGCGGCGAGATCATGCGAGACGCGAGGATCGACGAGCCCACCAGCGCACCCGTCGTCATGTCGCCGCGCATCACGAGGAAGCAGCCCGCCAGCAACACCACGGCATACACGATGGTCTGCACCTCTTGCGTCCACGTCATGAGCATGCTCGTGAGAAAGCGTTGCCGCATGCTGACGCCGGCGGACACGTCGTTGACGTGGTTCCACTGGTTCTGGAAGCGCGGCTCGGCGCGCATGAGCTTGATGTCCTCGATGCCTTCGACCGCCTCGACCAACAGGGCGTTGCGCAAGGCCGATTCACGCATGCCTTCGCTCGCCAGGCGCGCCAGCGGCTTCTGGATGAGCAGGCCCGGAATGACCAGCAACGGCACCGCCGCCAGGGCAACCAGCGCAAGCGGTCCGGCCACCAGCCAGAGAACGACCAGGAACAGCAGGAAGAACGGCAGGTCGGCCACGGCGGAGATGGTGGTGGAGGTAAGCAACTCCCTCACCTGCTCCACCTCGCGCACCTGCGCGATGAAGGAGCCTGTCGACTTGGAACGCGCATTGGTGCGCAGACGCAGCGCATGGCCGAACACGACGTCCGACACCTTGAGGTCGGCGCGCTTGCCGACCACGTCGGAGATGTGGGTGCGCGACACGCGCAGCATGAACTCGAAGGCCACCGCCAGCATCACGCCACCGAAGAGCACCCACAGCGTGGGCTCCGACTGCGCGGGCACCACGCGGTCGTAGATCTGCATCGAGAAGATCATCGAAGCCAGTGCCAGCACGTTCGCGAACATCGAGGCCAGCATGATGTCGCCGTAGCGCCGCCAGTCGCGCAGCGCGATGGCCCGGAACCAGTTGGCCTTGTAGGGCTTGATGTAGTCGTCCACGCGCGCATCGGGCACGGCGGTGTTGGGCCGCAGCACGGCCACACGTTTCGCGCGGCGGCGCAGTTCGTCGAGCGGCAGCGCCGTCTCGAGGCCATGGTCGCCTCCGAGCAGCACGCCCAGCTGGCCACGGCCGTTGGAGACTCGCACCACGCCGACCTCGCCGTTGTCGAACTCCACCACCAGCGGCAGGCGCCATGGGTCGAGCAGCGTTTCGGAGAATTCACCCAGCCGCACCATCAGGCCGAGCTGGCGCGCCATGTGATCGAGCAGCGTGTCCAGCGGCGCGCCGCGCTCCCAGGCCAGCGAGACGCGCACGTTCTCCTCTGAAGCGCCTATGCCGTAGTGGCGGGCGACGAAAAGCATGGCGTCGAGCCAGCTCGTGTACTGCGAAGGCAACTTCATGGAAGCACCTCGATCCCCTGCACGGTGGTGTTGTTCAGGCCGTAGTACGCGCGGGACTGCCCGGTGGCGCCTATGTAGCCGACGCGGCTGGTCCAGAGCTCGTGCAGCACGGCCTCTTCGTCGGCTGCGGCCTGGTGGATCTCCTGCTCGGCATTGAGCAGGTCGAGAATGGAACGGGTGCCGAGCGTGTACTGCTCGCGGTAGAGATCGCGCGCCTCGGCGATGCTTCGGCGCCGGTCGGCCAGCACGCCCAGGCGCGCCTGCGCGCCGATGACCTGCTCGCGGAAGTTGCGCACCTGGTCGCCGGCATTGAGGCGGGCGGTCTCGATGCGCATGCGCGCAGCCTGTTCGGCCGCGACGGCGGCGTTGACCTGCGCTTCGAGCGCACCACCTTGGTAGAGCACGCTCGACAGGTTGAGCATGACCGAGTGGGAGCCGCCGCTGCGCTCCGGAACACCGGAGTTCATGCCGCCCATGGGCCGGTTGACGGAAGCGTCGAGACTGAGCGTGGGATAGCGCTGGGCCCTGGCGACTTCGAGCTGGGCGGTGGCGACACGGCGTTCGGCTTCGGCGGCCAGCACCTCGGGCATGAGGCTGGTGTCGGGCTGCATGTCGACGCGCAGTTCACTTGCCAGGTGCTCAGGCAACGGTGCCATGCGCGGCGGCACGGAACGCCCCAGCAGCGTACCCAGGCGCTCGCGCCACTGCGCCAGCTGCGACTTCACCTGCAGCAGGTTGGCACGCGCGCTGTCCACGCGCGACTCGGCCTGGATCGGATCGGCCTTGGTACTGAGGCCCGCGGTGGCGCGCAGCTGTGCGGTCTGCAGCACTTTCTCGACCGCCTGCACCTGCTCCTGCGCAATGGCGACGAGCGATTGGTAGCGGTGCGTCATGACCACGGCTTCGGCCGCCTGCTGCGCGACGGCGTCGATCTGCTTGAGGATCGTTGCCTGCTGGCGCTGTACCTGCGCCTCCGACTGGCCGACCGCACCCGAGACCTTGCCGAAGTCGTACAGCATCTGCGACACCGAGGCGGTGGCGAGACCGCCATTGCTGCGCCCCTGGCCGGCGGAGCCGCGGTCGTTGACGCCCGCGCCCACACCGACACGCACCGCGGGGTAATAGCCGGCGCGTGCCACGTCCACGCCGCCCGACTGCTGCGCCAGCACGGCGATGGCGTCGGAGATGGAAGGATGGCGCGCGACCGCCTGTCGAACGGCATCGGCAAGTTCCAGCGGCGTCGTGGTTTCGGCAGCCTCGGGCAATGCGGGGCCGGGCTTGACGCCCAGTTCCTTGGCCAGCGTGCTCGGAGCGAGGCGCCGGGACAGCTTCAGCTCGCCGTCGCTGCTTTGCGCGATGGCGGGCGCACAGGCCGCGAGCAGGCAGGCCGCAGCCAACCGAGGTCGAATGAGTTTTTTGTTCATGTTGTTTTTTCAGGCAGACAGGAGCGACACGGCCGGAGCCCCGCCGCCCTGTTCCGCCAAGGGTTGCGTCAGACCATGACGAGCTGCTGGTTGGAGAGCGATGTGGCCGAGTCGACCCGCACCGGCGCGGCGGTCGAGGCGGTCGCGCCGCCACCGCCAGCAGGAGCCCCCGCGACCAAGCCACCACCAAGCAACCAGGGCCACGCACCCGAATCGGATGCCTTGGGCATGAGCAAGGGCTCGATGGGATCAATGCTCGAGTAGTTGACGGCCAATTCGCCTTGCTCCCGGCTGAGCCTGGCGAGCCAGGAACCGTCCTGCCCTTCATCCAGCACAAGATCGCTCTTGCTCCCATCCATCGCCGAAGAGAATCCTCGGACAGCGACGATCTCTCCCGAAATGGAAGTCATGGCCAAGTCGGCACCTGCCCCACGCATTCCCTTGACCTGCTGAACGCCTTCTCCGCTGCGCCTGAACACGACATACAACAAAATAATTACCTCGACGCCCAACCATCGACATCCGACCGCGCAAATGAAACTACCTTCAGCCTGTGGCGTCTTTAGAGAAGGCGGTTCGCAACTCATATCCGTAACCGAAAACCGCTTTCAAAATCAAACCGTTGGACGGCTCGATTCTTAGCTTTTTTCTGATTTTTGCGACGTAGACATCGAGCACCCGAGAGCGTGAGTCTGCAAATTCCCGGCGAAGCAGGAAATTGAGATTTCCTCTGGCCAACGGAAAATCTATGTTCTTGAAAAAATTAAGCGCCAGATCGTATTCACGTCGCTGCAGGCTTACCTCTCGACCTTCGTAGAACACTTTTCGCTCGTCCAACTGGAACTTGTAGCTCTTGAAGGCTAGGACGCCATTTTCCGTCTGCGCGCATCTGGCGGCGGCACTTCTGCTCATCAGATTTCGCAGCCTCAATCTTATTTCCGCACTGTCAAACGGAGGAAAAACGAAATCGAAATTTCTATCTCCAAGAAACTTGTCACCGACCCGCAGCTGCCAAGCGGCCTTGCTTTCGTTGACGGCAAATAAGACAGGAGCGCTTGTCAGGCCGCGAATGGCTTTCACCCAATTTATGTTCACGTCCGTGGGAAGGGCCAAAAGCAGCAGCCCGAAGCGGTCGCCCAACCTGAGTGCGTTCATCAGATCGGTCACAGTTTCAAAGGCAACGGAAGCGCAGCCAAGCCGATCGATGCTCTTTCTTAAAGTGGGACAGCTGAGGCTCGATTCGTCAAGCGCTACAACGGGCAATTGCAACTCGCCCGAAAACGACCCTGCGGCATTCGGCGTCGCCTGAATGGGAGCATTTTCGCCACCGGCCGCAACGAGAGATCGCTCAGCGGCTACCGGGAATCGACGCTGTTTGGAATATGAGGAATTTGATGAGGAAAATAAGGCCGGAGGCCCAGCCTCGTCAGAAAAGCGGTCGCGTTCTTCTTTCGCTATCGACGCCTGCACGATGTCATGGACGCCGCTTTGTTTCAGGAGTAGCGATCGGCTACGAGACTCTGGGGAAATCATTCCAACCTCTCATGTTCAAGAAGAACGTCAAGAGAGGCTTGTTATTGCACTCCGCTATGACCGTTCGGGTAGCGGAATGTATCTGCTTGCGACGGACACGATTAATGACATGTTCATGCAATTAATGTCATTGGGTGCGGTGCGGACGCTTCCGGTGCGTTCCCATTTACGAGCTCAAGAGCGCGGAAGAACTGCTTGCAAAACCACTGTGCGCACCATGTTTGTGCGCTACCTTACTTCAAAAGGTTTCATTCGCCAGCAATGATTAAGGAATCATGTCAGCGTAAGGCGTGTCTAAAAATCGCTGGATTCGTGAAATAGTTCACGCTATGAGGCTGTCTTGTGCGCAGAGCGAAGACTCTGGCGTGCCCTACAGTCCAGGAAACGCTGCGTGTTAACGAGGCTTGCCTACTGTGGCGGCAAAGGAAGTGTCAGGCGAAACACGGTACCCGCACCGTCGCTGGAAACCAGAACGACGTCGCCGCCGTGCAAACGGGTGATCGCGCGTGAAATGTGAAGGCCAAGGCCGGAGCCGGGCACCAGTGAAGAATTGCCGCCCCTGAAGTAACGCTCGAACAACTCGCTCTTTTCAGACTCAGGAATTGGATTTCCCTTATTTGAAACAGTCACGCTAAAAGTATTGGAGCTAGCGTCGCATTTCACATCAACCATCGAATCGGCCGGAGAGTATTTGATAGCATTCAATATCAAATTCCGCAGGGCCATTTCAATTTTTTCCTGATCCCCTTCAAACATGACCGGTTGACCCGCTGCGGTGACGTTCAGACGCGCCTGTTCGTCAGGCAATCCGATGTGGCGAACGTTCTCAATCACACTCCATAAGTCGAAGTTTCTTACCGTCGGGCGCGCACCAGATTCCAGCGTATCGTCCAGAAGAATGTTCTCAACCAGTGTGGTGAGACGGCGAGTGGCCTTGCGGATTTTCTCGACACTGCGCTTGACTCGCTCGTCGCTTCCAGATGGCGACAACCCGAGTGCTTGTGCCACCGCATCGACGATCGCGAGTGGCGTGCGGAATTCGTGCGAAAGAATCGCGACGAATTCGCGCTGTCGAACTCGCTCCTCCAAAGCGATCTTCGCGATTTTCATCGAGTCGAAAGCCCGTTTTCGCTCGGCCCTCAGTTTCAACTCGGAATCCCTGGAACGGCTTACCACGGCAATGTTGAGAACCGCGAGATTGGCCAGCTGCGTCAACTGTATCAACGACTCCGTGACAAACGATTGCTCCAGTCTCACCATGCCAAGCAGGACCACGCAATAAAAGAGCCATGACGAATTCACAACGAGGAAAACGAGTGCGGCAAAAAGTTGATGAAAAACCTTTCGACGGACGATGAACCAGAATATGAATAGCGTATTGAACGCGCCAACGGCTATTTGAAGATAGAGCAGCCATCTGATCGAGTTTTCTATTACCCCGCACAATGCCAATACGGTGGCAGCAAGGAAAATAAATGCCGCCAGATAAGTGAACCGGGAAGTTTGGGGCGAATATTCCTTGTAATTGAAAAAGCGGCAGACAAATACCGCGGAGATCGACATGAGCGCGCAGGTGGTCGCGTCGACAAAACGGTCCGCATACACAGGATTTTCAGGAAAAAACAAGGAGCTGGCGTATCCCTGCACGGCAAAGACCGCCCCGAGCATCACAACCAGGAAAAGCGAATATATGAGGTAATTGGCGTCCCGAGTCCATTTCCAGAAAATCAGGTTCATCAGCACCATCACGCCAATCGAACCGGCAAATGCCGAGAAAAAAAGGCTTCTTTTCAATTCAACCCTGTCGAACACTGATTTTTGCCAGAGATTCAGGTCAAGAATTGTCGGGCCGTGCGTTTTTACTCTAAAATAATGCACCCTGGCCGTGGAATCCACGACCAGTGGAAATGCCATGATGCTGGATTTGATTTCCCTTTCGGAAAAAGATAACTGGTCCCCGATCTTGTTGGATGAAACTTTTCCGTCGGACGCCACGCAATACATCTCGACTTCATCTATCCAGCCAGGAAATATTTGAACGACCCAGTCGATCGGCGTGCTTTCTTCGTGCTGCAGCGAGACCCGGATCCACAGGGCGTCGTTCGAATACCGCTCCAGAGAACGAATATCCTCATGGGCAAAGCTGTATTTTTGCGGTTCCGAGACGATATCTTTCATGGTGACCTTGCCGGTAGGGTCACGGAACACTTCCACTTCCTTCGCCAACGAAATCGGACCATCATCGCCTTGCCCCTTCTTGAGCACGACGCCTCCTGCGCCCTGGCATGAGAGCCAAAGAATCAGTCCGAAGATCAAACACAGGCAGCGATTTTTTTGCATCTCATTGATTTGTCTGGCTCGCCGCCGAAACCCGCGCCGAAGCCGAAGAAATATGCACCATGAACAATACGAAAATCGACAGCCGTGAAAAAATAGTCGTCTACCTGATCGAAGACGAAGAAGACCTGCAAGAGGCACTCGTATACAGCCTCAACCAGATGGACATCGAGGCACACGGCTTTTCGACGGCTTCGGCGTTTTATCGGGCCTATGCGGTCCGCCGTTGCGAAATCGTGGTCATCGACATCGGCCTGCCGGATGAAAACGGGTTTTCAATTGCCCAGCACCTGCGCTCGGCCAGCAACGTGGGGATCGTGTTCGCGACCGCGCGCCACGAACTGAGCGATCGGGTTCGCGGCCTGCGCGATGGTGCGGACGCGTATTTCGTGAAGCCGGTGCATGCCGAAGAGCTTGCCGCGTCGCTGCAGGCCATCCATCGGCGCCTCAAGGCAGCCGACCGCAGATCCCGCTCCACGCCCCCGCAGGCCGAGGCGCCAAGAGGCACAGGGCGCTGGGAGCTCAGGGAAGAAGACTGGATCCTCTGCGACCCCGGCGACCGGATGCTGCGCCTCACCATGTCGGAGCGAGCCATCGTGGGATGCCTGTTCAAGCGGCGCGACAAGCCCGTGGACCGCGCGGAACTCGCAGCCGCGCTCGGTGGCGACCTGGAGCAGTTCGATCTTCAGCGCGTGGACGTTGTGATCAGCCGCCTGCGGCGCAAGGCGCTCGCCGCGGGAATTTCGCTGCCGCTGCACACCGTCAGGGGCACCGGCTACCGATTCCGGGCCTGAGGCCTCCTGCTGCGCACACCCGCTCTCATCAGGGAATCTACGGATATATGATTCCTTGAATGGTCTTGATTGCGTGCAGTTTTTGTATACAAATAACGCATCCGAAAGGCGGCGCGAAATTTGCGTCAAAAACTGCTCCCAACCCCTACCTATCCGCACAAGGAAGAAGACCATGAGCACAGTCGTCAGCCAGGCCCCCACGGGGACAAGCGAAGCCGGCATTGCGCCGCACGCCGAGTCGAACGCAGTCATCAAGCCCGGCTACCACCCGCGGCTGACCAACGAAGACCTCGCGCCGCTGAAGAAACAGACCTGGGGGCAATACAACATCTTTGCCTTCTGGATGTCCGACGTGCACAGCGTGGGCGGCTACATCACGGCCGGCAGCCTCTTCGCGCTGGGGCTGTCGAGCTGGCAGGTGCTGGTGTCGCTGCTGGTGGGCATCGTGATCGTGCAGTTCTTCTGCAACCTCGTGGCCAAGCCGAGCCAGGTGACGGGCGTGCCCTACCCCGTGGTTTGCCGCGCACCGTTCGGCGTGCTGGGCGCCAACATCCCGGCCATCATCCGCGGGCTGATCGCGGTGGCCTGGTACGGCGTGCAAACGTATCTGGCGTCGGCGGCCTTCATGGTGCTGGCGCTGCACATGGCGCCGGATCTCACGCCTTACGCGGACGTGGCGCAGCACGGCTTCGTCGGCCTGTCGGCCCTGGGCTGGGTCGCGTTCATGGTCATGTGGGTGTTGCAGGCCTTCGTGTTCTGGCACGGCATGGACGCCATCCGCAAGTTCATCGACTGGGCCGGTCCGGCGGTGTACGTGGTCATGGCCATCCTGTGCGGCTGGCTGGTGTGGAAGGCCGGCTGGAGCAAGATCGACCTGAACCTGGGCGGCATCAAGTTCCAGGGCTGGGACGCGCTGCCGGTGATGCTCTCGGCCATCGCGCTGGTGGTGAGCTACTTCAGCGGCCCGATGCTCAACTTCGGCGACTTCTCCCGCTACGGCAAGAGCTTCGACGCGGTGAAGAAGGGCAACTTCTGGGGCCTGCCGGTGAACTTCGTCTTCTTCTCGCTGCTGACCGTCATCACCACCGCCGCAACGCTGCCCGTGTTCGGCGAGCTCATCACCGATCCGGTGCACACCGTGGGCAAGATCGACAGCACCACCGCCGTGGTACTGGGCGCGCTGACCTTCATGATCGCCACCATCGGCATCAACATCGTGGCCAACTTCGTCTCGCCGGCCTTCGACTTCTCGAACGTGGCGCCGCAGCACATCAGCTGGCGCACGGGCGGCATGATCGCCGCTGTGGGCTCGGTGTTCCTCACGCCGTGGAACCTCTACAACAGCCCCGAGGTCATCCACTACACGCTCGACGTGCTGGGCTCGTTCATCGGGCCGCTGTTCGGCATCCTCATTGCCGACTACTACATCGTGCGCAAGCAGCGCATCGACGTGGACGCGCTCTACACCATGAGCCCCAAGGGCGAGTACTGGTACAGCGGCGGCTACAACCCGAAGGCGATCCAGGCGCTGGTGCCGTCGGCCATCGTGCCCATTCTTTGCGTGATGGTGCCGACGCTGCGCGGCGCCGCCAACTATGCGTGGTTCATCGGCATGGGCCTGGGCTTCATCCTGTATGCGCTGCTGAACCGCAACAGCAAGACCTGAAACACTGGAAGAGAAAGAAAGGGACCGCGCCGTGCGCATCAAGATCATCAATCCCAACACCACCTGGAGCATGACCGAGAAGATCGGCGCTTGCGCCCGCGCGGTGGCGCACAGCGGCACCGAGATCGTGGCGGTGAGCCCGGCCATGGGCCCGGTTTCCATCGAGAGCCACTACGACGAGGCGCTGGCCGTGCCGGGGTTGCTTCAGGAGATTGCGGCAGGCGAGCGCGACGGCATCGACGGCTACGTGATCGCCTGCTTCGGCGACCCGGGCCTGAAAGCCGCGCGCGAACTGGCGAGCGGCCCGGTGGTCGGCATCGCCGAGGCGGCGATGCACCTGGCCAGCATGGTCGGCAGCCGCTTCAGCGTGGTAACCACGCTGGGACGCACCATGGGCCAGGCCTGGCACCTGGCCGAGATCTACGGCATGGAGCGCTTCTGCGCCAACGTGCGCGCCTGCGAACTGCCTGTGCTCGAACTCGAGGAACCCGGCTCGCGGGCCCGCGAGCGCATCGTCGACGAATGCCGGCTCGCCCTCGAGCAAGACGGCTCCGACTGCATCGTGCTCGGCTGCGCAGGCATGACCGACCTGTGCGCGCACATCGAGCAGCTGCTGGGCGTGCCTGTGATCGACGGCGTGGCCGCCGGCACCAAGCTCATCGAATCGCTCGTGGCGCTGAAACTGCGCACCAGCAAGCGCGGCGAGCTGGCAAAGCCCCTGCCGAAGCCCATCATTGGGGCGCTGGAAGGCTTCACCCTGCCGCGCTAGGCCACAATCCGCGCATGCCCCGCGCCAGTTCCAAACCTCCCGTTTCCGACACCTCCTCCGCCGCAGCCGCGCCGCCCGACGACGGCGCCGCGCCGGCGGACAAGCAAAGCTCCATCGAGAGCATCGCCAACGACATCGCCACCGCCATCGTCGAGAAGCGCCTGCCGCCCGGCACCTGGCTGCGCGAAGAGGCGCTGGGCCGCGTCTATTCGGTGAGCCGCACCAAGGTGCGCGCCGCGCTGCTGATGCTGTCGAAGGACAAGCTCATCGAGATGATCCCCGACAAGGGCGCCTTCGTCTGCCAGCCCACCGTGGAAGAAGCACGCGAGGTGTTCGCGGTGCGCCGCATTCTCGAGAGCGAGGTGGTGCGCCTCTTCATCGCCAATGCACGGCCGCGCGACTACCAGGTGCTCGAGCAGCACGTCAAGTTCGAGCGCACCACGCTGCGCCAGACCACCACCATGGGCACCGTGCGCGAGAAGCTGCTGGGCGACTTCCACGTGGCACTGGCCGAGGCCACGGGCAACCGCACGCTGGCCGAACTGGTGCGCGAGCTGGTCGCGCGCAGCTCGCTGATCGCGATGCTGTACCACTCGTCGAACGACCCGCACTGCTCGTCCGACGAGCACGCCGAGTTCCTGCGGCTGTGCCGCAAGGGCGACCCGGAGGCCGCGGTGAAGAGCATGATCGAACACCTCGAGCGCATCGAGGCCAGCCTCTCGCTGGACACCGACAAGCCCGACCGCCAGCTCGACCTGGTGAAGGCGCTGCTGGCCTGAGGCTGACGCCGTGCATCACAGGATCACCCCGAACCATCCGAGCCTGGGCACGGCCCTGCGCCGGATGCGCCTGCTGCGCGGCATCAAGCAAACGCATTTCGCACAACTGATGGGCGTGAACCAAGCGACGGTGTCGCGCTGGGAGCGCGGGCAGCTCGCGCTGTCCGCCGCGCAGCAGGCCGCGGCGCACCGGCTGCTCGCGGCCGCGCAGGACGCATCGCAGGACGCCGCCTTGAAGCGGCTGGTCGAATCGTCCACGCGCAAGGTGCACCTGATCTGCGACCGCACGCACCGGCTGCTGGCCGCTTCGCCGTCGCGCCAGGCCGAGTGGCGCGCCGATGCGGCGGAATTCATGGGGCGTTCGCTGATCGGCTACGCCTCGGCAGAAATCCTCGCGGCCGAAGCCACACTCGACGGGCTGGGCTGGTACGCGGGCGAGCTGTCGTCGCTGGAGATTGCCACCGGAGCCAATGCCGACCCGGTCATTCCGATCGTGTCGGGCCGCGTGCTGTGGGAGCGCATTGCACTGGCCGACGGGTGCGCCGGACGCATCGTCACCACCATCGCCTGAGCGCAGACGCCCGATCCACGCATAACTTATGCGTGGACGCCCTCAACGTCGGCAGATAGTCTTGCGGCCATGACCACTTTGATCACCGGCAGCGCCGGCCACCTCGGCGAAGCCCTGATGCGCACGCTGCGCGCGGCTTCGCAAGACGCTCGGGGCATCGACATCACGCCCTCCCCCTTCACCGACCGCGCAGGTTCCATCACCGACCGAGCCTTCGTGCGCGACTGCATGCGCAGCGTGCGCACCGTCATTCATGCGGCCACGCTGCACAAGCCCCACGTGGGCACGCACAGCCTGCAGGAGTTCATCGACACCAACATCACGGGCACGCTGGTGCTCCTCGAAGAAGCGGTGGCGGCCGGTGTCGAGGCCTTCGTGTTCACCAGCACCACCAGCACCTTCGGCTCGGCGCTCACGCCCGCCGAAGGCATGCCGGCAGCCTGGGTCACGGAAGGCGTGACGCCGATCCCGAAGAACATCTACGGCGTGACCAAAACCTCCGCCGAAAGCCTGTGCGAGCTGTTCCACCGCAAGCAGCGCCTGCCCGTGATCGTGCTGAAGACTTCGCGCTTCTTTCCCGAGGACGACGACGATGCCACCGCGCGCAGCCTCCATTCATTGGAGAACGCGCAGGCCAACGAGCTGCTGCATCGCCGCGTCGACATCGAGGACGTGGTCGATGCCCACCTGCTGGCGGCCAGACGAGCACCGGCCATCGGCTTCGGCCGCTACATCGTCTCGGCCACCACGCCCTTCACGCAAGACGACCTGCCGATGCTGCGCGAGAGCGCACCGCGTGTGCTGAACCGGCTGTTTCCAGAGTGCGAAGCGCTCTATGCCGGGCAGGGATGGAAGCTGCCCGCGCAGCTCGACCGCGTCTACGTGAATGCGCTGGCGCGGCGCGAGCTGGGCTGGCAGCCGCGCCATGACTTCGCGCATGTGCTGCGGTGCCTGCGCGAAGGCCGCGACTCCCGCAGCCAGCTGGCGCGCGACGTGGGCAGCAAGGGCTACCACCGCGAGGTGTTCGGCGAAGGGCCGTACCCCGTCGCCTGAGCGACTGCCGGCGGAATGAACCCGGCCTGCTTCGGGTTTTTCCGGGTCAAGATTGTCGCATAAGTTGTATACAGTTTCGCGTACACATTGAGGCAAGCGCCGTGGCAAGCCACGCCGCCCCAGCCTCTTCCCTTGCGCAGCAGGAGACAACGATGACGGCCGACGCCACACTTTCCCAAGTCCATCCCGTGGATCAGCGCTTGCCTTCGGGCAAGCTCGCGGCCCTCGGATTGCAGCATGTGCTGGTGATGTATGCGGGGGCCGTCGCGGTGCCGCTGATCGTCGGGCGCGCGCTCAAGCTATCGCCCGACGAGGTCGCCCTGCTGATCTCGGCCGACCTGTTCTGCTGCGGCATCGCCACGCTGATCCAGGCGCTCGGCGCCACGCAATGGTTCGGCATCAAGCTGCCGGTGATGATGGGCGTGACCTTCGCGTCGGTCGCTCCGATGGTGGCCATCGCCAACGCTAACCCGGGCCAGAACGGAGCCCAGCTGCTGTTCGGCTCGATCATCGGCGCGGGCGTGGTGTCGATACTGATCGCGCCGCTGGTGAGCCGCATGCTGCGCTTCTTTCCGCCGGTGGTCACGGGCACGATCATCGCCGTCATCGGCATCAGCCTGATGCGCGTGGGCATCAACTGGATCTTCGGCAACCCGGTGGGCCCGACGGCGCCCGCGCTGGTCGACCCGGTGTATGCCAAGTGGCTCGCCGAGGTGACGTCGCCGGGCAGCTCCATTCCGGCGGTGCCCAAGGGCTTCGCGATCATGCCGACGGTGCCCAACCCCAAGTACGCGGATCTTTCAGGCTTCGGCGTGGCAGCGCTGGTGCTGGTGTCGATCCTGCTGATCGTCAAGTACGCCAAGGGCTTCATCGCCAACATCTCGGTGCTGCTGGGCATCGTGATCGGCGCCGTGGTGGCGTCCATTACCGGCCTCATGACCTACGAGAAGGTGGGCAAGGCCGCATGGGTCGACATCGTGCTGCCCTTTCACTTCGGCATGCCGCAGTTCGACCCGATCCTGATCCTCACCATGACGCTCATCATGATCGTGGTGATGATCGAATCGACCGGCATGTTCCTCGCGCTCGGCGAGATGACCGACCGCAAGATCGAGCAGAAAGACCTGGCCCGCGGCCTGCGCACCGACGGCCTGGGCACGCTGATCGGCGGCATCTTCAATACCTTCCCGTACACCAGCTTCTCGCAGAACGTGGGCCTCGTGGCCGTCACCGGCATCAAGAGCCGCTACGTCTGCGTGGCGGGCGGCGTGATCCTCATCGTGCTGGGCCTGCTGCCGAAGATGGCCGCGCTGGTGGAGTCGCTGCCCACCGTGGTGCTTGGCGGCGCGGGCCTCGTGATGTTCGGCATGGTGGCCGCCACCGGCATCCGCATCCTGTCGGGCGTGGACTTCAAGACCAACCGCCACAACGCGATGATCGTCGCGGTGTCGATCGGCATCGGCATGATTCCGCTGATCGCGCCCAACTTCAAGCAATGGATGCCGCACGCGATTCACTCGCTGATCGAGTCGGGCATCCTGCTGGCGTCGATTGCCGCTGTGCTGCTGAACCTGTTCCTCAACGGCGCGAAGCACGACGAGCAGGCCGTGATCGCCGCGGCCAAGCAGGCCGAGGCGCACTGAGCCTTCCTTCCCGGGTCAGATCATCGCCAGCGGCCCCTTGCGCCGCGGCGGTGGGTGCAGGCGGTCGATTTCTTCCAGGGTTGCCGCGTCGAGCTTCAACGCCGCTGCGGCCAGGTTTTCCTTCAGGTGCCCGGCGCGCACCGCCTTCGGGATCGCCGCCACGCCGGGCCGCGCGATCACCGCGGCCAGCGCCAGTTGCCCAGCAGTTACGCCGAGACGCGCAGCCAGTTCCCCCAACGCCTTGTCACCCGCCAGCGCACCCTGGTCGATCGGGCTGTAGGCCATCAGCGGCATGCCGCGCTCGCGCTGCCAGGGCAGCAGGCTGAACTCGGGCCCGCGCTCGCCCAGCGACAGGTAAACCTGGTTGGCCGCGCAGCCCGGCCCGCTGCCGGCGAGCGGCTCCAGCTCTTCCATGTCGTCGGTGTCGAAGTTGCTCACGCCCCAGCGGGCGATGCGGCCGTCGGCCACCAGCGACTGCATCGCGGCGACGGTGTCGCGCAGCGGGTGGTTGCCGCGCCAGTGCAGCAGGTAGAGGTCGATGGCGTCGAGCCCCAGCCGCTTCAGGCTGCGTTCGCAGGCCTCGCGCGTGCCGCGCCGGCTCGCGTTGTGCGGGTAGACCTTGCTGACGATGAAAAGCGCATCGCGCCGCACGTCACCCGCGCGCAGCGCCTCGGCAACGGCCTGGCCCACGACGGTTTCGGCGCCGCCTTCGCCGTACATCTCGGCGGTGTCGATGAGCCGGTAGCCCAGGGCGATGGCCTCGCGCACGGCGGCGACTTCGGCCGCGCGGCGGCTTGCATCCTCGCCCATGCGCCAGGTACCCAGGCCGAGTACCGGCATCTCGCCGCCGGTGGGGAGTGAAAGTGTTCGCATCGGCACATGGTAGATGCGGCCGATACCCCTGTCAGCCTGCCGACAACGGCAGCCACACGGTCGCCAGCAGCCCCCGCCCGTCTTCGCCCGCCTCCAGAATGATCTGTCCGTGGTGCCTGTCGAGCACCGACTTCACGATCGCCAGCCCCAGCCCGCTGCCCGACTGTGTCTGGTCGGGGTTGCGGAAGAAGCGGTCGAACACCCGCTCGCGCAGCGCCGGTGGAATGCCCGGGCCCTGGTCGGCCACGCGAAGCACCGCGCGTGCGCCATCGCGGCCGACATGCACACTGACTGTGCCGCCCCCGGGGCTGTACTTGACGGCGTTCTCCACCAGGTTGCTCACCATCGAAATCAGGCCCTCGCGCTCGCCGAACACCGGCACCGGGCCTTCGTCATCCACCGCAAAGTCGAACTTCACGCCGCGCGCCTGCGCCAGCGGCCCGAGCAGCGCGATGCGCTCGCGCGCCAAGGCGTCGAGCGCAAGCGCTTCGGGCAAGGCGTTCTGCGGCACCTCGTCGCTGCGCATCAGCTGCTGCAACTGCCCGACCAGCCGCGTCGCGCGGTCATTGCTGCGCAGCAGGTTGGCCATGAGCTCGCGCTGGCCCTCGTCGTTCGTCTGCGCCCTCAGCGCCTCGACGTTCACGCGCATCGCCTCGAGCGGTGTCTGAAGTTCATTGGCCGCGTCGGCGATCAGCCCGCGTTCGCGCACACCGCGGTCGCGCACGCTGCGCAGCAGGCCGTTGATGCTGCGCACCATCGGCCGCAGTTCCTTGTGCTGCGGCTCGAACGACAGCGGCGTGAGGTCGGCGGGGCCGCGCTCGGCGGTCTCCCGCGTCACCTGTCGCCACGGCCGCAGGGCGAGCAGCACGGCCAGCCATGCGGGGAACACCAGGAACGGCAGGCTGATGAGCAAGGGCAGGAAGTAGTAGCTGCGGTCGTCGGCGTTGAAGTACAGCCGCAGGAACTTGGGCTCGGCCAGCATCACGCGGGTGTCGAGCACCGGCGAGACCATGGTCCGCGCGCGCAGCGACCGTTCGCCCAGGCGGATGATCTCCACCTTGCCGATGGTCTGGTTGATGATCGGCGGCACCGATGCGCTCGAGTTGTAGATGAGCCTGCCGCGCTGCCATACCTGCATGACCGGCGCCTTGTCCTCGTCGGACGTGAAGTCGCCCGAGGTCTCGAGCAGCGCCATGTCGAAAGCGCGCAGCGTGGCTTGCTGGCGGTCCGGCGAGTCCGCGAGATTCCGCGCGGCGGTGATGATGCAGGCAAAGAGGCTGTCGTAGCGCACGAGTTCGGGAAAGCGGTTGGAGTCGTGCAGGAACAGGCCGACGATGCAGGCCCACAGCAGCCCGACCACCGAAACCTGCGCCAGCAGCAATCGCCTCAGCAGCGAGGGCTGGACCCAGCGCCGCCAACGTTGCCCGAGCGCGTGCCGCCACCCCGCATGCATGGCGGCGCCCGCGCCGGGGCCGGCGTTGTCCTGGACAGGCGAAGAATTCATGTGTTTTATGGCGGCCGCTCACTGGGGATCGGGTGCCGCGAGCGGCCGAAGTATCTGCCGGGTCTGCACACCGGAATTCAGCAAGCCTTCATGAAGCTGCATGCGGGCTCTCCAGCGGCCTGAAGCGGCGCGCCGAGCCTTCTAATTTTTAGAAGTCAAAGACATTCCCGTGACACCGAAATCTTTATCCACGCAAGCAAACCGCCTCGCCTTGCCTTCTTATTTTGTCAACACTGAGTGGGTGCCAACCCCGACCTCTCGCATGGCCACGGCTCCTAGAATTTTTCAGCGGCCTTGCGTCACGAGCGCGCTCGCCCCATCGAAACGAATTTGGAACAGGTTGAGTCAATGCAGAAAAAGCACAGGATTGCCGTCATTCCCGGAGACGGCATCGGCGTCGAGGTCATGCCCGAAGGTTTGCGCGTGCTCGACGCGGTCGGGCGCCGTTTCGGCATCGACTTCTCTTACGACCACTTCGACTGGGGCTCCGACCACTACGTGCGCACCGGCCTGATGATGCCGGCCGACTGGGCCGACAAGATCCAGGGCCATGACGCCATCTACTTCGGCGCGGTGGGCGCGCCCGACAAGGTGCCCGACCACATCGCCGTGTGGGGCCTGCTCATCAAGATCCGCCGCGACTTCGACCAGTACGTGAACCTGCGTCCCGTGCGCCTGATGCCCGGCGTGCCCGGACCGCTGGCGCACCGCAAGCCCGGCGACATCGACTTCCTGGTGGTGCGCGAGAACACCGAGGGCGAGTACACCTCCGTGGGCGGGCGCCTGTTCGAGGGCACGCCGCGCGAAATGGCGATCCAGGAAGCGGTGTTCACGCGCGTCGGCGTGGATCGCATCATCGAATACGCATTCGAGCTGGCCAGCCGCCGCCCGCGCAAGAACCTGGTGGCCGCGACCAAGTCGAACGGCATCTCGGTGACCATGCCCTACTGGGACGAGCGCCTGGCCGAGATCGCCAAGCGCCATCCGGACATCGCGACCAGCAAGTACCACATCGACATCCTGTGCGCGCACTTCGTGCAGCACCCCGACTGGTTCGACGTGGTGGTGGCCTCCAACCTGTTCGGCGACATCCTCTCCGACCTGGGCCCGGCCTGCACCGGCACCATCGGCATCGCGCCGAGCGCCAACCTGAACCCGGAGCGCAAGTTCCCGTCGCTGTTCGAGCCGGTGCACGGCTCGGCGCCCGACATCGCGGGCAAGGGCATCGCCAACCCGATCGGCCAGATCTGGTCGGCCGCGCTGATGCTCGACCACCTGGGCAACAACGATCCCGTGTACGCACAGGCTTCGGCCGCCGTCATCTCGGCCATCGAGACGGTGCTGAGCGAAGGCCCGCGCACGCGCGACATGGGCGGCACCGCGAACACCGTGGACGTGGGCCGCGCGATCGCCGACTGCATCTCGGCATGACGACGAGCCCCTCATCCCTTTGCGGCCGGGGACACTGAGATGGGCCTGTTCCTGCTGAAGCGCACGCTGACGCTGATCGGCACGCTGGTCGGCGCGTCGATCATCGTGTTCCTGGTGCTGGAGATTCTTCCGGGCAACGCGGCACAGATGCTGATGGGGCCGGATGCTTCGCCCGAAGCGGTGGCGGCGCTGGCCACCAAGCTCGGCCTCGACCTGCCCGCATTGACGCGCTACTGGCACTGGATCGGCGGCCTGCTCACCGGCAACCTGGGCGACAGCTACGCCTACAGCTCGCCGGTGCTCGACCTGATCCTCGAGCGCCTCGCGCTCACCATGCCGCTGGCGCTGCTGGCGATGTTCTTCACCACGGTCATCGCGCTGCTGGTAGGCGTGACGGCCGCCGCGCGCCACAACAAGCTCGGCGACGTCGGCCTGATGGGCATGGCCCAGGTCGGCATTGCGATTCCCAATTTCTGGTTCGCGATTCTTCTGATCCTCGTGTTCTCGGTGAAGCTGCAGTGGTTCTCGGCAGGCGGCTTCGAGGGCTGGGGCGACGGCTTCTTCTCGGGCATCAAGTCGCTGCTGCTGCCTGCCCTGTCGCTTGCGGTGGTGCAGGCCGCGATCCTCGCGCGCATCACACGCTCGGCGGTGCTGGAAGTGATGCGCGAAGACTTCGTGCGCACCGCGCGGGCCAAGGGCGTTTCGCAGCGCATGGTGCTCTGGACGCATGTGCTGCGCAACGCCATGATCCCCGTCATCACGGTGATGGGCATGCAGTTCTCCGAGCTGCTGGCCGGCACCATCGTGGTGGAGAACGTGTTCTATCTTCCCGGCTTGGGCCGGCTGATCTTCCAGGCCATCAGCAACCGCGACCTGATCGTGGTGCGCAACTGCGTGATGCTGCTCGCGGCCATGGTGGTCATCGTGAATTTCGTGGTCGACGTGCTCTACGCCGTCATCGACCCGCGCATCAAGGCCAGCGACATATGAACGCCATCACGGCCCCGGCCCCCAGCGCCGCGGCGCTCAAGCTCCCCGGTTTCTGGCAACGCGCGGTGAAGCACCGCAGCTTCGTCATCGGCGGCGTGCTGGCCGCGCTGCTGCTCATCGCGGCGCTGGTGTCCTTCGTGTGGACGCCGTGGTCGCCGTATGCGATGGACATGGCGAACAAGATGCAGGCCCCGACGGGCTCGCACTGGCTGGGCACCGATGCATTCGGGCGTGACGTGGCCTCTCTGCTGCTGGTGGGTGCGCGCGCATCCATCCTGGTCGGCATCATTGCCGTGGGCATCGGCCTGGTGGTCGGCACCGCGCTGGGCCTGCTCGCGGCGGCCAAACGCGGCTGGGTCGAAGAAGCGGTGATGCGCCTGTCGGACTTCACGCTGGCCTTTCCCGCGATTCTCTCGGCCATCATGATGACCGCCGTGTTCGGCGCGGGCATCGTGAATGCCATCGTCGCGATCGGCATCTACAACATCCCGACCTTCGCGCGCATCACGCGCGCATCGGCCAACGCCATCTGGTCGCGTGAATACGTGGCCGCGGCGCGCGCCTGCGGGAAGGGCTCCTTTGCCATCACCATGCAGCACGTGCTGCCGAACATCTCGGCCGTGCTGATCGTGCAGATCACGATCCGCTTCGCCATCGCCATCCTCGCGGAAGCGGCGCTCTCGTATCTCGGCCTCGGCACGCAGCCGCCGCAGCCGTCGTGGGGCCGCATGCTCAGCGAAGCGCAGACCCTGATGTTCCAGCAGCCGCTGCTGGCGGTTTTCCCCGGCATGGCGATCGCGCTGGCGGTGCTGGGCCTGAACCTGCTGGGCGACGGCCTGCGCGACCTGCTCGATCCGCGCCTCGCCCGCGCACGCTGAGACCACGATGCCCCTCCTCGAAGTCAACAACCTCCAGATCGGCCTGCAGACCCAGCGCGGCCCGGCGCAGGCCGTGCGCGGCATCTCGTTCTCGCTGGAGCGCGGCGAAACGCTGGGCATCGTCGGCGAATCGGGCTGCGGCAAGTCGATCACCGTGATGTCGCTCATGGGCCTGCTGCCCTCCAGCGCGCAGGTCACCGGCAGCATCAAGCTCGACGGGCAGGAACTCGTCGGCCTGCCCGAAAAGCAGATGTGCCAGATCCGCGGCAACCGTATCGGCATGATCTTCCAGGAACCGATGACGGCGCTGAACCCGGTGCACACCATCGCGCGCCAGGTCGGCGAGCCGCTGCAGTTGCACCGCGGACTGACCAAGGCTCAGGCCCGCAAGGAAGCTCTAGGCCTGCTCGACCGCGTGGGCATTCCCGACGCGGCCTCGCGCCTCGACGCCTACCCGCACCAGTTCTCCGGCGGCCAGCGCCAGCGCATCGGCATCGCGATGGCCTTGGCCTGCGGCCCCGACCTGCTGATTGCCGACGAGCCCACCACCGCGCTCGACGTGACCATCCAGAAGCAGGTGCTCGACCTGATCCAGAGCCTGGTCAAGGAAATGGGCATGGCGATGATCCTGATCTCGCACGACCTCGGGGTGATCGCCAACAGCGTGAAGCGCATGCTGGTGATGTACGGCGGCAGCGCGGTCGAAAGCGGCCCGACCGACACCGTCTTCGCGGGCCGCGCGCATCCCTATACGCGTGGCCTGTTCGCAGCGCGCCCCGCCATCGGCGCGGTGCGCGCGGGCCGGCTGCCGACCATCCGGGGCAGCGTGCCGGAGCTGGTCGACATGCCGCGCGGCTGCGCCTTCGCGGGCCGCTGCGCCCACACCATCGACCTGTGCCAGAGCACGCGGCCCCAGGCCACGCTGCTGCCGAACGACCACACGGTGCGCTGCCTGCGGCTCGGCGAGATCGCCGCGCTGAACGCCAAGGCCGCCGCCCTCCCCGCATGAGCCAGTCCACCAATGCCGGCCAGCCCCTGCTGGCCGTGAAGAACCTCTACCGCCACTACGCGCTGCCGCGAGAAAAACTCTTCGGCCCGCCGCCGACGGTGAAGGCGCTCAACGGCGTGAGCTTCGACGTGCACGCCGGCAAGAGCATGGGCATCGTCGGCGAATCGGGCTCGGGCAAGTCGACCATCGCGCGCCTGGTGATGGCGCTGGACACGCCCACGTCGGGCACCGTCTCTCTCGAAGGCCGCGACCTGCATGCGCTGTCGAAGGAAGCGCTGCGCACGGCGCGGCGCGATTTCCAGATGGTGTTCCAGGACCCCTACGGTTCGCTCGACCCGCGCCAGACCGTGGCGCGCATCGTGGCCGAGCCGCTGGAGGCGCTGGCCGAGACCAGCCGCGCCGAGCAGCGCGAGCGCGCATCGGAAGCGCTTGCCGCCGTCGGCCTGCGCACCACCGACATGGACAAGTACCCGCACGAGTTCTCGGGCGGGCAGCGCCAGCGCATCGCCATTGCACGCGCGCTCATCACGCGGCCCAAGCTCATCGTGGCCGACGAGCCGGTGAGCGCGCTCGACGTGTCGGTGCAGGCCCAGGTGCTCAACCTCATGCAGGATTTGCAGCAGCAGTTCGGCATCAGCTACCTGCTCATCAGCCACGACCTCGCGGTGGTCAACCATCTGTGCGACGAAGTCTGCGTGGTCTTCAAGGGCCGCATCGTGGAACGGGGCCGCCCGGCCGACCTGTTCGCGCATGCGCAGCACGAATACACGCGCACGCTGCTGTCCGCCGTGCTGCACACGCCGTCGCGCTAGGCGACGCCGGTTCTCAGTTTCATCCTCACCTCCAGGAACTATCGAATGTTGAAGCGACGCACACTCATGACTTCCGCCATGGCTGCGGCAATCCCGGGGGTCTTCCTGCCCCAGGCACGTGCGCAGGCCGGCAAGAACACGCTGACGATCGGCATGCCGCTCGAGCCGCCGGGCCTGGACCCGACCACCGGCGCCGCGTCGGCCATCGCGGAGATCACGCAGTACAACATCTTCGAGACGCTCACCAAGGTGAATGCCGACGGCTCGGTCACGCCGATGCTGGCGGAGAGCTGGTCGTCGTCGCCCGACATGAAGACCTTCGTCTTCAAGCTTCGCAAGGGCGTGCGCTTCGAGAACGACCAGCCCTTCAACGCGCACACCGTGAAGTTCTCGTTCGACCGCGCGGGCGGCGCCAAGAGCACCAACAAGGACAAGCGCTTCTTCAGCGAGATCGGCACCGTGGTGCTCGACGAGTACACGGTGGGCGTCAACAGCACGCTGCCCAACCCCGACCTGCCGTTCATGCTGGGGCAGTCGACCGCCTGCATCGTCGAGCCCAAGAGCGCCGACACCAACGTCACCGCGCCGGTGGGCACCGGCCCGTACAAGCTGAGCGCATGGCAGCGCGGCGCCTCCTGCACGCTTGTCAAGTCGCCGAGCTACCGCGACCCGAGCCTCGCGAAGGTCCCGAAGTTCGTGTTCCGCTTCATGTCGGACACGGCCGCGCAGACCGCCGCGCTGATGGCCAGCGACATCGACATCTTCCCGCGCGCGGGCACCCGCTCGGTCGCGCAGTTCAAGGGCAACCCGCGCTTCCAGGTGATTGAAGTGGGCACGCGCGGCAAGGTGATCCTGACCATCAACAACCGCAAGAAGCCACTGGACGACGTGCGCGTGCGCCGCGCCATCCTGGCGGCCATCGACCGCAACGCGATCATCCAGGGCGCGGCGGACGGCTTCGGCAAGCCCATCGGCAGCCATTACGCCATGGGCGCGCCGGGCTTCGTCGACACCACGGCGATGAACCCCTTCGACATCGAGAAAGCGAAGAAGCTGCTGGCCGAAGCCGGCGTGAAGACGCCGCTAGAACTGCGCCTGCAACTGCCTCCGCCCTCGTATGCACGCCAGGGCGGCGAGATGATCGCAGCGCAGCTGGCGCAGATCGGCATCAACGTGAAGATCCAGAACGTGGAATGGGCCCAGTGGCTCAGCGGCACCTTCGGCGGCGCGCACGACTTCGACCTGACGATGGTCGCGCACGTGGAGCCCTTCGACCTGGTGAAGTACACCGAGCCCGACTACTACTGGGGCTACGACTCGAAGAAGTTCCGCGACCTGTTCGTCACCATCCAGAACGAAGAGAACAAGAAGCGCCGCGCCGACCTGCTGGCCGACGCCCAGCGCATGCTGGCCACCGATGCGGTCAACGGCTTCCTCTACCAGGCGGTGTTCCCGACCATCGCGCGCAAGGAAGTGAAGGGCCTGTGGCCGAGCATGCCGATCGTGGTGAACGACCTGGCCGCGATCTCGTGGGGTTGATGCGATGACGACCAAGCCCCTCTATTCGCTGGGCGTGCAGGAGCTGCACGCGGCCTATGCCGCCAAGGAACTGTCGCCGGTGGAAGTGGCGCGCTCGGTTAACGAGCGCATCGCCGCCTACGAGCCCGAGCTGCACGCAACCTGGCTGTTCCGCCCTGAACTCGCGCTCGAGCAGGCGCGCGCCTCCGAAGCCCGCTGGCTGGCCGGCAAGCCGCGCGGCATGCTCGACGGCGTGCCCGTGACCATCAAGGACAACCTCGCCACCGAAGGCGACCCGATGCCGCTGGGCACCGCCGCCTACGACCTGGTGCCGATGAGCTACGACTCGCCGCCCGCCGCGCGCCTGAAGGAAGACGGCACGGTGCTGGTCGCCAAGACCACCATGCCAGACCTGGGCATGCTGTCGTCGGGCCTGTCGAGCTTTCATGAACTCTCGCGCAACCCGTGGGACGTTTCGCGCACGCCGGGCGGTTCCAGCTCCGGCGCCGGTGCTGCTGCGGCCGCAGGCTACGGCCCGCTGCACGTGGGCACGGACATCGGCGGCTCGCTGCGCCTGCCGGCCAGCTGGTGCGGCATCTACACGCTCAAGCCCAGCTTCGGCCGCATTCCCCTCAGTTCACCCTACATGGGCCGCTGTGCCGGTCCGATGACGCGCACGGTGGCCGACTCGGCGCTGATGATGGCGTCGGTCGCGCAGCCCGACGATCGCGACTACTCGGAGCTGCCGCCGCCGGTCATCGACTGGAACGCCTTCGAGGTCGATCCGTCGTTCCTCAAGGGCAAGCGCGTGGCGCTGCACATGGACGCGGGCTGCGGCCTGCCGCTCGATCCGCAGATCGCCGAGGCGGTGCGCCGCGCGGCGAAGCGCATCGAGGCCGCCGGTGCGCACGTCGAAGAAATTCCGGCCTTCATGACGCCGAAGATGCTGCAGGGCATGGACCACTTCTGGCGCATGCGCTCGTGCATCGACATCCAGGCGATGCCGGCCGACAGGCGCGCGAAGATCCTGCCGTACATCCGCGAATGGGCCGAGAGCGCCGCCGGCTTCTCGGGCGCGCACATCTTCGACGCCTACAGCCAGTTCATCGCCACGCGCGCGGCCACGGTCGCCGCAACCAAGGCCTACGACTTCGTCATTTCGCCGGTGTCGCCCAACCTGCCCGCGCCGGCCGACCACGCCTCGCCGACCAACGATCCGATGCTGCCGCTGGAACACATCGGCTTCACGGTGCCCTACAACATGTCGGAGCAGCCGGCCGCGTCGATCAACTGCGGCTATTCGGCCGAAGGCATGCCCATCGGCCTGCAGATCGCCGGGCGCCGTTTCGACGACCTGGGCGTGCTGCAGTTCAGCCGCGCCTTCGAGCAGATCCGCGAAGCACAGAAACCCTGGCCGGAACCCAAGTGATCCGCCACAAGGAGACATCGACCCCATGAACGCCACCCACTACATCGACGGCCGCCGCGTGGCGTCCGAAGGCAGCGCCACCATCGACGTGATCGACCCGAGCGATGGCCAAAAATTCGGCGAGATCGCACGCGGCACCGCCGCCGACATCGACACCGCCGTGCGCGCGGCGCGCCGGGCCATGGGCGACAACTTCGACGGTCCCTGGGGCGAGATGACGGCGCTGCAGCGCGGGCGCCTGCTCGGCAAGCTCGGCGCCGCCGTCATGGCGCACCACGAGGAGCTGGCCCAGCTCGAAGCCCGAGACACCGGCAAGGCACTGCGCGTGGCGCGCAACGACGCGACCGCGCTGGCCCGCTACATGGAGTACTACGCCGGCGCCTGCGACAAGCTGCATGGCGACACGCTGCCCTACGAGCGCGGCTACACGGTGCTGACCGTGCGCATCCCGCACGGCGTGACGGGCCACATCATTCCCTGGAACTACCCGATGCAGATCGCGGGCCGCAGCGTGGGCGCATCGCTCGCCGCCGGCAACGCCTGCGTGGTGAAGCCGGCCGAAGACGCCAGCCTGTCGCTGCTGCGGCTCGCCGAGCTTGCGACCGAGGTCGGCTTCCCGGCCGGCGCGCTCAACGTGGTGACGGGCTACGGCAAGGAAGCCGGCGCTGCGCTGTGCGCGCACCCGGGCATCGACCACATCTCCTTCACCGGCTCGACCATGACCGGCCGCAGCGTGGGCCTGGCCGCCGCCGAGCGCCACTGCCCGGTGACGCTGGAGCTGGGCGGCAAGTCGCCGCAGATCGTGTTCGCCGATGCCGACCTGGACGCGGCCGAGCCGGTGCTGCTCAACGCCATCATCCAGAACGCGGGCCAGACCTGCTCGGCCGGCAGCCGCGTGCTGGTGGAACGGTCGGTCTACGAAGAAGTGGTGCAGCGGCTCGCGAAGCGCTTCACCGCCGTGCGCGCGGGCACGCCCGCCGAAGACCTGGACATGGGCCCGCTCATCAACGAAAAGCAGTTCCGCCAAGTGCGCGACATGGTCTCGACAGCCGAGGCCGCGGGCATGAAGGTGGCGGCGCGCGGCACGGTGTCGGCCAACGCACCGTCCAGCGGCTACTACCAGGAGGCCGTGCTGTTCCGCGATGTGCCGCACGACAGCGATCTGGCGCAGCGCGAGATCTTCGGCCCCGTGCTGGTCGTGATGCCCTTCGCCGACGAGGCGGAGGCGGTGCGCCTGGCCAACGGCACGGACTTCGGCCTGGTGGCCGGCGTGTGGACCCGCGACGGCGCGCGCCAGCTGCGCATGGCGCACAAGCTGCACTGCGGGCAGGTCTTCGTCAACAATTACGGTGCGGCGGGTGGTGTAGAACTGCCCTTCGGCGGCGTGAAATCCAGCGGCTTCGGCCGCGAGAAGGGCTTCGAGGCCTTGCTCGGATTCACGACCCTCAAGACCATCGCAATCAAGCACGGATGAAGACAACACATGACAACCACTGAACAGCAAACGCCGCGCAAGGTCGGCCTCGTCGGCGTCGGCCTGATGGGCCACGGCATCGCAAGCAACATCGTCAAGCATGGCCACCAGCTGACCGTGCTGGAACACGCGGGCAACCAGCCGATCGACGGGTTGCTAAAGGCCGGCGCCACTTCGGTGAAGGACGTGGCTGCGCTGGCTGCTCAGGTCGACGTGCTGATCCTGTGCGTCACCGGCACGCCGCAGGTCGAGGCCGTGATGCTGGGCGACCAAGGCGCGCTGTCCGCGCTGCGCCCCGGTACGGTCGTGATCGACTGCTCCACGGCAGTGCCCGCCTCCACCGCCAAGGTGGCCGAGGCGGTGAGCGCCAAGGGCGGCAAGTTCATCGACGCGCCCATGACGCGCACCGCCAAGGAGGCGGCCGAAGGACGCCTGAACCTGCTGGTGGGCGGCGACGCCGAAGTGCTGGCCTCGTGCCTGCCGCTGCTGCGCTGCTTTGCAGAGAACATCACGCACGTGGGCGGCATCGGCGCCGGCCACGCGATGAAGCTGCTGCACAACTTCGTGTCGCTGGGCACTGTGGCGCTGCTGTGCGAGGCGGCCGCCTGTGCGGAGCGCGCCGGCGTGAAGCCAGAGGTGTTCGTCGATGTGCTCGCCAAGGGCGGCGGCAACGGCGTGGCGCTGGAACGCGTCAAGCCCAAGCTGCTGACGGGCGGCACCGATTCGCTGAAGTTCTCGATGGCGAACGCCAAGAAAGACCTGGGCTACTACAACGACATGGCCGAACAGGCGTCGGCCGGGCACGGCATCGCGCAAGCCGTGGATGCGCTACTGACGCAAGGTGTCGAGAAGTTCGGTCCGGACCGGATGGTGCTGGATCTGGTCGAAGCGTTGCGCTGATTGCCAGATCGCGTAAGTCCTTGATCTTGTTGGACTCAGCGTGTGTGAATTTGGTGGAGCTGGGGGGATTTGAACCCCCGTCCGCAAGCCTTCATCGCGCAGTTCTACATGTTTAGTGATCTGATTTAAGTCTCGCTTCCGGAACCGCGCAGTCACACGCTGAACCGGACGCCAGCACCCTATTTTCTCGCCTCGACCCAAGGTACCCGGATCGAAGCCAGCCCATGTAATTATCCTTGCAGCCGGGAGGTCAGGATTGCTCCAGACCCCCTTGCCCAGCCCATCGGCCAACTGTTGCAAGGCTCACTGGCAATTAAGCAGCGAGTGCGAAACGTTCGTCGTTTGCAGTTAGTTTGTTTGAATCTGTTTTACGAGCGCATTCAGCTCGACATGCCCCGCTGCGACTCCGAACCCACGTCGAAACCAGTGCAGCCCCAAGCGACCCATTTTAGGCGCTATTGAGTAACTTCAAGAGCTCCAAGGGCGAAGATATTGAGGCGTCGGCTTCCCACAGGGCCGAATCGGCCTGCGAACCCATGTAGCCGTAGGTGGCGGCAACTGTGCGCATGCCCGCTGCGCGGCCCGCGATGATGTCCCGCTCGTCGTCGCCGACGTACATGCAGGCGTCGGAAGGCACGCCGAGTCGGCGCGCGGCTTCATGCAGGGGCTCTGGATGCGGCTTGGCAAACGGCGTGGTGTCGCCGCTGATCACCGCGCCCGCGGTCTCGAAGAGCGGCATGGCGCGCGTGAGCGGGTCGGTGAACCGCATCGACTTGTTGGTCACGACACCCCATGGAAGCCCCTGCTCGCGCAGCGCCTCGATCAACGCATGAACGCCGTCGAACACCTGCGTATTGAGCAGCATGCGGCGCTCGTAGGTCACGAAGAACTCTTCGCGCAGTTCATCGAACTCGGGCGACTCCGGCGTGATGCCGAAGGCCACGCCAAGCATGCCCCGCGCACCGGCCCCGGCCATCGGTCGGTATCTTTCGAGCGGATACGACGCCAAGCCGCGATCGGTACGCATCTTGTCGGCTGCCGCGCCCAGGTCGGGTGCGCTGTCGATCAGCGTGCCGTCGAGGTCGAACAGCACCGCTCTCGTCTTCAGCCCGCTGCTCATGCCGGAGCGCCCGGCTTCCGGGTGGCGAACATGTAGTTGACACTGGTGTCGCCGCTGAGCCAGTAGCGCCGCGTCAACGGGTTGTGCTCCATGCCCCGGGTGTGCCGCAGGTCGAGCCCGGCTGCCCGGCAATAGGCGGCCAGTTCGCTGGGGCGAATCAACTTCGCGTACTCATGCGTCCCACGCGGCAGCATGCCAAGCACGTATTCGGCGCCCACTATGGCCAGCATGAAAGACTTCAGGTTTCGGTTGATGGTCGAGAAGAACACCCATCCACCCGGCTTCACCAGATCCGCGCAGGCCTGGATCACCGATGCCGGCTGCGGCACATGCTCGAGCATTTCCATGCAGGTGACGACATCGAAACTGCCCGGCTGCTCGGCTGCCAGCGCCTCGGCGCTGATCTCGCGGTACTTCACGCCGCGCGTGCCGGCTTCGAGCGCATGAAGTTGCGCCACCTTGAGCGCCTTGCCGGCCAGGTCGATGCCCAGAACTTCCGCGCCCTTGCGAGCCATCGAATCGGCCAGGATGCCACCGCCGCAGCCGATATCGAGCACCCGGCGCTGCGAAATAGGCGCAATACCGTCGATCCATTCCAGGCGCAATGGATTGATTTCGTGCAATGGTCGGAATTCACTTTCCAAATCCCACCAACGGTGCGCGAGTTCTGAAAACTTGGCCAGTTCGGCCGGATCGGCATTCACGTTTTCTGTCATGCAGCGATTATGAAACGAGCCATGCCCGACAACACCGAGCAAGGCTTTGCTGAATGAGCGAATGCCAATTCGACAGGCATAAAAAAACCCCGCCGTAGCGGGGTTTTCATGATCGATGGAATCGATTGATTAGTTGGCGCGGGTGCCGACCACTTCGATTTCCACGCGACGGTTCTTGGCGCGACCTTCCTTGGTCTTGTTGTCAGCCACAGGCTGCGACTTGCCCTTGCCTTCGGTGTAGACGCGGTTGCGTTCGATGCCCTTCGAGACCAGGAAGGCCTTGACGGCTTCGGCGCGACGGACCGACAAACGCTGGTTGTAGGCAACCGTACCGATCGAGTCGGTGTGGCCCACAGCGATGATCACTTCGAGGTTCACACCACGGATCTTCTCGACCAGGTCGGTCAGCTTCGCACGGCCTTCAGGCTTCAGAACCGACTTGTCGAAGTCGAAGAAGGCGTCAGCAGCGAAGGTCACCTTGTTGGCGGCCACGACCGGGGGAGCCGGGGGAACCGGAGCAGCAGGCGTAGGAGCCGTAGCGACAGGAGCAGCAGGAACCAGAGCACCGTCGCAACCAGCGGCAGCCGTTGCGGGCGTCCAGTTGGCATCGCGCCAGCACAGTTCGTTCGTGCCGTTCTTCCAGACCAGTTCGCCGGTGCCGTTTTGCCAGTTGTCGATCGTAGGACCGCCGTCCGCAGCGGTGACACGGGTCTGCGCGCCGGCGGCAGTGGCGAGCGCAGCGACTGCAAACATCATCGCCACTTTATTCAGTTTCTTCATGGTTCTCCTCTTGGGGAAAAAGCCGCAGCCGCGCTGCGAATCAAGGACGCTTTAAGTGACCACCACCCAAAACGTTGAGGCGATTGTGCCATAGGGTCTTTGGCAAACAGGCCGCAGGACGGCCCCGAAGCGTAGGACGGAGGCGGAATAGAGGCCTTGTGTTGCGGCGGTGCGACACCCCTCACAGCGTAAAATTTCACCTTCCTGCCGCCAGCACCTCGTTCATGACCTCCTTCGCAAAAGAAACCCTGCCCATCAGTCTTGAAGAGGAAATGCGCAGCAGCTATCTCGATTACGCCATGAGCGTGATCGTCGGCCGAGCGCTTCCCGACGCCCGTGACGGCCTCAAGCCAGTACACCGGCGCGTGCTCTACGCGATGCACGAACTCAACAACGACTGGAACCGGCCGTACAAGAAGTCCGCCCGCATCGTCGGTGACGTGATCGGTAAGTACCACCCGCACGGCGACCAGTCGGTCTACGACACCATCGTCCGGCTGGCCCAGGACTTCTCCATGCGCCACATGCTGGTCGACGGCCAGGGCAACTTCGGGTCGGTCGATGGAGACAACGCGGCCGCAATGCGTTATACGGAAATCCGGCTGGCCAAAATTGCGCACGAAATGCTGGCCGATATCGACAAGGAAACTGTCGACTTCCAGGACAATTACGACGGCTCTGAAAAAGAGCCGAAGGTGCTGCCGAGCCAGCTGCCCAATTTGCTTGTGAATGGCTCGGGCGGTATTGCGGTCGGCATGGCCACCAATATCCCGCCGCACAACCTGAACGAGGTCGTCGACGCCTGCCTCTACCTGCTTCGCAACCCCGAAGCCTCCATCGACGAATTGATGGAAATCGTGCCGGCGCCCGACTTCCCCACCGCCGGCATCATCTACGGCATCAACGGCGTGAAGGACGGCTACCGCACCGGCCGCGGCAAGGTCGTGATGCGCGCCAAGTGCCACTTCGAGGACATCGACCGCGGCCAGCGCCAGGCGATCATCGTCGACGAACTCCCCTACCAGGTCAACAAGAAGACGCTGCAGGAGCGCATGGCCGAGCTGGTGCACGAGAAGAAGATCGAAGGCATCAGCCACATCCAGGACGAGTCCGACAAGTCGGGCATGCGCCTGGTGATCGAGCTCAAGCGCGGCGAAGTGCCCGAAGTCGTGCTCAACAACCTCTACAAGCAGACTCAGCTGCAGGACACCTTCGGCATCAACATGGTGGCGCTGGTCGACGGCCAGCCCAAGCTGTGCAACCTGAAGGACCTGATCCAGGTCTTCCTGCAGCACCGCCGCGAAGTGGTCACGCGCCGCACCGTCTTCAACCTGCGCAAGGCACGCGAGCGCGGCCATGTGCTCGAAGGCCTGGCAGTGGCGCTGGCGAACATCGACGAGTTCATCCGCATCATCCGCGAATCGCCCACGCCGCCGGTCGCCAAGGCCGAGCTCATGACGCGCAGCTGGGACAGCAAGCTGGTGCGCGAGATGCTCACGCGCTCGCGCACCGACGGCGGCGTGATCAACGCCGACGACTACCGCCCCGAGGGCCTCGAGCGCCAGTACGGCATGGGCGGCGACGGCCTCTATCGCCTCTCGGACACGCAAGCCCAGGAAATCCTGCAGATGCGCCTGCAGCGCCTGACCGGCCTCGAGCAGGACAAGATCGTGGCCGAGTACAAGGACGTCATGGCCGAGATCGACGACCTGCTCGACATCCTGGCCAAGCCCGAGCGCGTCTCGACCATCATCGGCGACGAGCTGGGCACCATCAAGCAGGAGTTCGGCCAGTCGAAGGTCGGCGCGCGCCGCAGCCTGGTGGAGCACAGCGCCTACGACCTCTCGACCGAAGACCTGATCACCCCGACCGACATGGTGGTGACGCTCTCGCACAGCGGCTACATCAAGAGCCAGCCGCTGGGCGAGTACCGCGCCCAGAAGCGCGGCGGCCGCGGCAAGCAGGCCACGGCCACCAAGGAAGACGACTGGATCGACCAGCTCTTCATCGCCAACACGCACGACTACATCCTGTGCTTCTCGAACCGCGGCCGGCTCTACTGGCTCAAGGTGTGGGAAGTGCCTGCGGGTTCGCGCGGCTCGCGCGGCCGTCCGATCGTCAACATGTTCCCGCTGCAGGAAGGCGAGAAGATCAACGTCGCCCTCGCCCTCACCGGTGAAAAGCGCACCTTCCCGGCCGACCAGTATGTGTTCATGGCAACCTCGATGGGCACCGTCAAGAAGACCGCGCTCGACGAGTTCAACAACCCGCGCAAGGGCGGCATCATTGCCGTGAACCTGGACGAGGGCGACTACCTGATCGGCGCCGCCCTGACCGACGGCAAGCACGACGTGATGCTCTTCAGCGACGGCGGCAAGGCCGTGCGCTTCGACGAGGAAGACGTCCGCCCGCTGGGCCGCAACGCGCGGGGCGTGCGGGGCATGTCGCTCGACCCGGGCCAGGGCGTGATCGCCATGCTGGTGGCCGAGGACGAGCAGCAAAGCGTGCTCACCGCGACCGAAAACGGTTACGGAAAACGCACAAGCATTACGGAATACACGCGCCACGGCCGCGGAACCAAAGGCATGATCGCGATTCAACAGAGTGAGCGCAACGGCAAGGTCGTTGCCGCCACACTCGTGCATTCGGATGATGAGATCATGCTCATTACCGACAAGGGCGTGCTTGTACGCACGCGGGTTGCCGAGATTCGCGAACTGGGTCGTGCGACGCAAGGCGTCACGCTGATCGGACTCGACGAAGGCGCCAAACTCAGCGGGCTGCAACGTATCGTCGAAAACGACGCGAATGGCGAAACCGAGCCTGACGCGGACGATACTTCCTCATCTTCAACGGAGAATCCTCAGTGAAAAAAATCAAACTCGCACTTCTGACGGTCGCCCTGGCCAGCAGTTCGATGGCCGCAATGGCCCAGGACAAGGCCACGCTCATCAAGCAGTTCATCGACATCCAGCGCCCCGGCATCGAATCGCTGGCGCGCGGCCTGGTCGAGCAATCGAGCGCTCCGATCGCACAGGCGGGTTCGCAGTACCTGCAGACGCAGGTGCCGGAAGCCAAGCGCGAGTCTGCCGCCAAGGCTGCCGACGCCGAGCTGAAGAAATACTTCGACGACGCCTACCCGATCGTGCGCGACAAGGCAGTGCAGCTGGCTCCTGGCGCCCTGACCCCGCTGCTCGAGCAGAACTTCAGCGAAGACGAGCTCAAGCAACTGCTGGCCTGGATCAACTCGCCCCTGAGCAAGAAGTACCAGGAGCTGAACCCGAAGATGCAGACCGCACTGACGGAAAAGCTGGTGGCCGACACGCGCGCCACCATCGAACCGAAGATGCGCGCACTCGACGAGAACGTCGCCAAGGCACTCGGCGCCCCGACCGATGCCGCCGCCCCCGCCGCCAAGGCCCCGGCCAAGGCACCAGCCAAGAAGTAAAGCAACGTGACCCAGCAGCAGACGCCGGCCGGCAAGCGCCCCTACAACTTTTCGGCCGGCCCGGCTGCCATGCCGGAGGCGGTGCTGCAACGCGCCGCCTCCGAAATGCTCGACTGGCACGGCAGCGGCATGAGCGTGATGGAAATGAGCCATCGCGGCAAGGAATTCGGCTCGATCTGCACGCAGGCCGAAGCCGACATCCGCACGCTGCTGGCCGTGCCCTCCAATTTCCACATCCTGTTCATGCAGGGTGGCGGCCTCGGCGAGAACGCCATCGTTCCGCTGAACCTGTCGCGCGGCAAGACCGCCGACTTCGTCATTACCGGCAGCTGGAGCACCAAGTCGCACAAGGAAGCGCAGCGCTACTGCACCGCGCGCGTGGCCGCGAGCAATGCCGACGACCAGCACACCAGATTGCCCGATCCCGCGACCTGGCAGCTGTCCAAGGACGCCTCGTACGTGCACGTGTGCTCCAACGAGACCATCAACGGCATCGAGTTCCAGCAGCTGCCCGACCTGGCGGCGCTCGGCAGCAATGCCCCGCTGGTCATCGATTTCTCTTCGCACGTTGCCTCGCGCAGCGTCGACTGGAGCCGCGTGGGCCTGGCCTTCGGCGGCGCGCAGAAGAACCTCGGCCCGGCCGGCCTGACGATCGTCGTCGTGCGCGACGACCTGCTCGGCCACGCGCTCGAGATTTGCCCGAGCGCGTTCAACTACAAGACCGTGGCCGACAACAACTCCATGTACAACACCCCGCCGACCTGGGGCATTTACATGGCGGGGCTCACGTTCCAGTGGCTGCTGCAGCAAAAGGAAGGCGACCTCACGGGCGTCGCGGCCATCGAGCAGCGCAACATCGCCAAGGCGAAGCTGCTGTACGACTACATCGACGGCTCCGACTTCTACGCCAACCGCATCGAACCCGGCTGCCGCTCGCGCATGAACGTGCCGTTCTTCCTGGCGGACGAAGGGCGCAACGAAGCCTTCCTGGCCGGTGCGCGCGAAGCCGGGCTGCTGCAGCTCAAGGGGCACAAGTCGGTCGGCGGCATGCGCGCCAGCATTTACAACGCCATGCCGCTGGAAGGGGTGCAGGCGCTGGTGGGCTACATGCGAGAATTCGAGCGATCGCATGCCTAGGCGCATGCTCCGCTCAGTTGCCCGCACCGATGACCGCCTCCGCCCCCACACCACCCTCTTCACCTTCCGATAACTCCGAGAGCCTGGCCGATCTGCGCGTGCAGATCGACTCGCTCGACCAGCGCCTGCTCAGCCTGCTCAACGAGCGGGCCCACGTGGCCGAGCTGGTCGGCGAGGTCAAGAAGCGCGAGGGCACGCCGTTCTTCCGCCCCGATCGCGTGGCGCAGGTCATCGACAAGATGCAGAAGAGCAACGGCGGTCCGCTCAAGGACCTCCACGTGGCGGCCATCTGGCGCGAAATCATGTCGGCCTGCCTGGCGCTCGAATCGCCGCAGCGCGTCGCCGTGCTGGGCCCCGAGGGCACCTTCTGCGAACAGGCCGCCATCGAGTACTTCGGCGGCGCCGCCGACCTGATCTACTGCGCCAGCTTCGACGAAGTTTTCCACGCCACGGCCGCCGGCAGCGCCCAGTACGGCGTGGTCGGCGTCGAGAACTCGACCGAAGGCGTGGTCACGCGCTCGCTCGACCTGTTCCTGCACTCGCCCACCCATGTCGTCGGCGAAGTCAGCCTGCTGGTGCGCCACCACCTCCTGCGCAGCAGCAACTCGCTCGAAGGCGTGGAAGCCGTGCTGGCCCATCCGCAGGCGCTGGCCCAGTGCCAGACCTGGCTGTCCAAGCACCTGCCGAATGCCGAACGGCGCGCCGTGTCGAGCAACGCCGAGGGCGCCCGCCTCGCGTCGACCAATCCGGCCTGGGCCGCGCTGGCCGGCGAACGCGCCGCCACCCGCTTCGGCCTGCACATCGTGGCGCACGCCATCCAGGACGATTCCTACAACCGCACCCGCTTCTCCGTCATCTGCCTGCCGCAGACGCTGGCCATGCCGCCGGCCTCGGGCCGCGACTGCACCAGCCTGATCGTCTCGGTGCCGAACCGGCCCGGCGCGGTGCACGACCTGCTGGTTCCGCTGAAGGCCAACAACGTGTCGATGACCCGCTTCGAGTCGCGCCCCGCGCGCACCGGCCAGTGGGAGTACTACTTCTACATCGACCTCGACGGCCACCCCTCGCAGCCCAACGTGGCCGCGGCCCTGGCCGAACTGCGCGGACTCTGCGCCTTCTACAAGGTGCTGGGCGCCTACCCCGTCAAGTCCTGAGCGGCAGGCAGACACACAGCATGTTCGAACAACTGGGACTGATCGGCTGCGGCCTGATGGGCGGCTCCTTCGCGCTCGCGCTCAAGCGCGCGAAGCTGGTGAAACGCGTGGTGGGCTACAGCAAGTCGCCCTCCACCACCGAGCGGGCACGCCAGCTCGGCGTGATCGACGTGGCGGCGCCTTCGGCGCTGCTGGCGGTGTCGGGCGCCGACATCGTGCTGCTGGCGGTGCCGGTGGCCGCATCGGAAGCCACGTTCAAGGCCATCCGCCATGGCATCGCAAGCGAAACGCTCGTGATGGACGTCGGCTCGACCAAGGGCGACGTGATCGAAGCCGCCCGCAACGGGCTGCAGCGGCAGTTCGCGAACTTCGTGCCGGCACACCCGATCGCGGGCAAGGAACTGTCGGGCATCGAGCATGCCGAGGCCTCGCTCTTCAGCGGCCGCCAGGTCGTGCTGACCCCTGTGAAGACCACGCTGCGCTCCAACGTGCAGCGGGCCTCGCAGGTGTGGAGCGGCATCGGCGCGCATGTGGTCACCATGACGCACGAAGAGCACGACGCCGCCTTCGCCGCCGTGAGCCACCTGCCGCACCTGCTGGCCTTCGCATACACCAACGCCATCGCCAGCCAGCCCCAGGGCGACCGCTTCCTGAGCCTCGCGGGCCCGGGCTTCCGCGATTTCTCGCGCATTGCCGCAAGCGACCCGGTGATGTGGCGCGACGTGCTGCTGGCCAACCGCGAACAGGTGCTGCAGCAGTCGCAGGCTTTTCGCAAGGCGCTGCAAGACCTCGAGGCACTGATGACGGCGGGCGACCTGCAAGGGCTAGAGCAATCCATCGCCACCGCCAGCAAGGCCCGCGCGGCCTGGAAGCCGGCCACCGACACCTCGTCGCAGCAGCAGGACAACTGAGATGTTCTCCACCACCTTCCTCGACCTGCCGGCCCTCGCGGGCGCGGCCGGCACGGTGCGGCTGCCGGGTTCCAAGAGCATCTCCAACCGCGTGCTGCTGCTGGCGGCGCTCGCCAGCGGCACCACCACCATCCACGACCTGCTCGATTCCGACGACACGCGCGTGATGCTCACCGCGCTGCGCGCGCTCGGCTGCGGCATCGATCCGGACGGCAACACCCTGCGCATCACCGGCCTCGGCGGCCAGCTCCAGCCCAGCGAGACGCTGCTGCCGCTGTTCCTCGGCAACGCCGGTACCGCGATGCGTCCGCTGACTGCGGCGCTGTCGCTGCTGGGCGGCGAGTTCGAGCTCAGCGGCGTGCCGCGCATGCACGAGCGCCCGATCGGCGACCTCGTCGACGCACTGACCCAGCTCGGCTGCCGCATCGACTACCTCGGCAACCCCGGCTATCCGCCGCTGCGCATCCACCCGGTGCCGCACGGCGAACTGGCGCTCGATGCGCCGATCCGCGTGCGGGGCGACGTGTCGAGCCAGTTCCTGACCGCGCTGCTGCTGGCATTGCCGCTGGCTGCCGCCAACGACATCGTGATCGAGGTGGTCGGCGAGCTGATCTCCAAGCCCTACATCGAGATCACGCTGAACCTGCTGGCGCGCTTCGGCATCCATGTGCGCCGCGACGGCTGGGAACGCTTCACCATTCCTGCCGGCAGCCAGTACAGCTCGCCCGGCGACATCCACGTCGAGGCCGATGCTTCTTCCGCCAGCTATTTCATAGCACTGGGCGCCATCGCGACCGGCGTTTCCGGCAGGAACGGCATCCGCATCGAGGGCGTGGGCGCCGATTCGATCCAGGGCGACATCCGCTTCATCGACGCAGCCCGCCAGATGGGCGCGCAGGTCGACAGCGGCCCCAACTGGCTCGAAGTGCGCCGCGGCGCCTGGCCGCTCAAGGCCATCGACATCGACGCCAACCACATCCCCGACGCGGCGATGACGCTGGCCGTCATGGCGCTGTATGCCGACGGCCCGACCACGCTGCGCAACATCGCGAGCTGGCGCGTGAAGGAAACCGACCGCATCGACGCCATGGCCAACGAGCTGAAGAAGCTCGGTGCCGCCGTCGAGGCCGGGCCGGACTTCATCCGCGTGTACCCGTTGGACCAGGCCGGCTGGCGTCCCGCGAGCATCCACACCTACGACGACCACCGCGTGGCCATGTGCTTCTCGCTCGCGGCGTTCAACCCGGCGGGCGTGCCGGTGCGCATCCTCGATCCGCATTGCGTCGCCAAGACCTTCCCCGACTATTTCGAGACCCTGTTCTCGGTGGCCGAGGCCACGGAGGTGCCGGTGATCTGCATCGACGGCCCGACCGCCTCCGGCAAAGGCACGCTGGCGGCCGAAGTGGCGCGGCTGCTGGGCTACCACTACCTCGATTCGGGCTCGCTCTATCGCGTGACAGGCCTGGCCATGCGCCGCGCCGGCCTGAGCGCCGACGCCCAGCACGAAGCGCAGATCGCCGCCCTCGCCGCCGGCCTGCCCCTGCAATTCACCGAGGGCAAGGTGCTGCTGGCCGGCGAAGACGTCAGCGACGAGATCCGCACCGAGGCGGCCGGCATGGACGCCTCCCGCGTCTCCACGCTGCCCGCCGTGCGCGCGGCGCTGCTGGCCCTGCAGCAGCGTTTTCGCCAGTTGCCCGGGCTGGTGGCCGACGGCCGCGACATGGGCACCGTGATCTTCCCCGACGCGGCGCTCAAGGTGTTCCTCACGGCCAGCGCCGCCGAGCGCGCCGAACGGCGCCATAAGCAGTTGATTTCAAAGGGTATTTCGACTACACTCGACAGTCTTCGCTCCGACTTGGAAGCGCGTGACGCCCGGGATTCCTCCCGCAGCGTCGCCCCCCTCAAGCCGGCGCAGGACGCCCGCCACCTCGACAACTCCCAGCTGTCCATCGAGCAATCGATCGACCAGGTGTTGGACTGGTGGCAGCAAGTACAGCCTTTCAAGTCCGCTTGAAAAGCTGGCGCCAGACGGAATATCCAAAGGCGCATACCGCTCCAGCAGGCTCTCTTCGCGCGACAGCGCACCGGCCTGCTGGTTGTTCAACCAACCCGGGTTTATATCCAAAAAGCCCACAAAACCGCCGTCTACAGACCCACAGCAGCCGCACGCAATTTCGCATGAGCGCCTGCCAACCCTGCCTGACGGAAGGAACCATAAATGTCTGAATCTTTTGCCGACCTATTCGAAGAGTCCCTGAAGCGTTCCGAAATGCGCACCGGCGAGGTCATCACGGCCGAAGTCGTGCGTGTCGAACACAACCACGTCGTCGTCAACGCCGGTCTGAAGTCCGAAGCGTATGTGCCGATCGAAGAGTTCAAGAACGACAAGGGCGAACTCGAAGTTCAGGCCGGCGATTTCGTTTCCGTTGCCATCGGCAGCGTTGAAAACGGCTACGGCGACACCATCCTCTCGCGCGACACCGCCAAGCGTCTGGCTTCGTGGCTCGCCCTGGAGAAGGCACTGGAATCGGGCGACTTCGTCACCGGCACCACCAGCGGCAAGGTCAAGGGCGGCCTCACGGTCCTGGTCAACGGCATCCGCGCGTTCCTGCCGGGCTCGCTGATCGACACGCGTCCGATCAAGGACCTGACCCCGTACGAGAACAAGACCCTCGAATTCAAGGTCATCAAGCTCGACCGCAAGCGCAACAACGTCGTGCTGTCGCGCCGTGCCGTGGTCGAAGCCAGCATGGGCGAAGAACGCGCCAAGCTGATGGAAACGCTGAAGGAAGGCGCAGTCGTGCGCGGCGTGGTCAAGAACATCACCGAATACGGTGCGTTCGTGGACCTCGGCGGCATCGACGGCCTGCTGCACATCACCGACATGGCATGGCGCCGTGTCCGCCACCCGAGCGAAGTCGTTCAGGCCGGCCAGGAAATCACCGCCAAGATCCTCAAGTTCGACACCGAGAAGAACCGTGTCTCGCTGGGTCTCAAGCAAATGGGCGACGACCCGTGGATGGGCGTTTCGCGCCGCTACCCGCAATCGACCCGCCTGTTCGGCAAGGTCACGAACATTGCCGACTACGGCGCGTTCGTCGAACTCGAACCCGGCATCGAAGGCCTGGTGCACGTCTCCGAAATGGACTGGACCAACAAGAACATCGCTCCGAACAAGATCGTCTCGCTGGGCGACGAAGTCGAAGTCATGGTCCTGGAAATCGACGAAGACAAGCGCCGCATCAGCCTGGGCATGAAGCAGTGCAAGGCCAACCCGTGGCAAGAGTTCGCCCAGAACACGAAGCGTGGCGACCGCGTCAAGGGCCCGATCAAGTCGATCACCGACTTCGGCGTGTTCGTGGGTCTGGCTGCCGGCATCGACGGCCTGGTTCACCTCTCGGACCTCTCGTGGAACGAAGCCGGCGAAACCGCCGTTCGCAACTACAAGAAGGGCCAGGAAGTCGAAGCGATCGTGCTGGCAGTCGACGTCGACCGCGAGCGCATCTCGCTGGGCATCAAGCAGCTCGACAGCGACCCGTTCACCACGTTCACCACCGTGAACGACAAGGGCCAGATCGTGACCGGCAAGGTCAAGACGGTTGACGCCCGCGGCGCTGAAATCGACCTCGGCGAAGACATCATCGGCTACCTGCGTGCTTCGGAAATCTCGCGCGACCGCGTCGAAGATGCCCGCAACGTGCTGAAGGAAGGCGACGAAGTCACCGCCATCGTCGTGAATGTGGATCGCAAGACCCGCAACATCCAGCTGTCGATCAAGCAGAAGGACATGGTCGACGAACAAGGCGCCATGGCCAGCCTGAGCCAGCAGTCGGCACGCGAAAACGCGGGCACGACCAGCCTGGGCGCACTGCTGCGCGCCAAGCTCGACAACAGCGACAACAAGTAAGCTGAGTCCGGAGACAGAGCAGGCCCTGGGGCCGCTCTGTCTTTTTTTTCGTCCACGTTTTTGTTTGGCCCATGACCCGCTCAGACCTCGTCGAAGAACTCGCAGCCCGCTTTGCGCAACTGACGCACCGCGACGCCGAATACGCCGTCAAGACCATCCTCGACGCGATGAGCGACGCCCTGGTGCGCGGGCACCGCATCGAAATCCGTGGCTTCGGCAGCTTCTCGGTCAACCGCCGTCCGCCGCGCATCGGCCGCAACCCGCGTTCGGGCGAGAGCGTGCAGATTCCCGAAAAACGAGTGCCGCACTTCAAGCCCGGCAAGGCGCTGCGCGAAGCCGTGGATGCAAAGACGGCCGAGCTCGACGCGGACAAGGAAGCCAAGGCCCGCAAGGCCTGACGCACGGACGATCAGAATGCCTGCAAACGTAGAATGCTCCCGGCAACGGGAACGGCTATGAAATACCTCCTGTGGCTGCTCAAGGCAGCCATTTTTTTTACGCTATTCGCCTTCGCGCTGAACAACCAGCACGACGCGACCGTCTATTTCTTCTTCGGCACCTACTGGCGCGCACCACTGGTGCTCGTCGTGCTCGCGGCCTTTGCCGGCGGGCTCGTGGTGGGTGCGCTCGGCATGCTGCCGGGCTGGTGGAAACACCGTACCGCGGCGGCGCAGTTGCCTGCAGTCCCCGCCGAAGCACCGTCCCCCGCGGCATCGGCGGCCGTGGCCGCTCCTGCAGCGGCCCAGCCCACTTCCGCCCCCGACCTTCCCGCCGTACGTCAACATGGACTTTGATCCCAGCTGGCTGCTGATCGGCCTGCCCATCGCCTTCGTGCTGGGCTGGCTCGCATCGCGCTTCGACATCCGCCAGCTCAAGCTCGAGAATAGGCAAGCCCCCAAGGCCTACTTCCGCGGCTTGAACTTCCTGCTCAACGAGCAGCAGGACCAGGCCATCGACGCCTTCATCGAGGCCGTACAGAACGACCCCGACACACAGGAGTTGCACTTCGCCCTCGGCAACCTGTTCCGCCGCCGCGGCGAATACCAGCGCGCCGTGCGCGTGCATGAGCACCTGCTAGGCCGTGGCGACCTGAGCCGCAGCGACCGCGAACGCGCGCAGCACGCCCTGGCGCAAGACTTCCTGCGCGCCGGCCTGCTCGATCGCGCCGAAGCCGCATTGCAGAAGCTCGAAGGCACGCGCTACGAGAACGAGGCCCGCCTGTCGCTGCTGGCCATCTACGAGCGCTCGCGCGAATGGGCGCAGGCCGCCGACGTGGCCCAGAAGCTCGACGAATCGGATCAGGCCAGCTACGCCACGCGCCGCGCACACCACCTGTGCGAGCAGGCCACCGAGCGCGTGGCTGCCAGCGACCTGCCCGGCGCCACCAAGCTGCTCGCGCAGGCCGTCGAGCTGGCGCCGCAGGCACCGCGTCCCGCCATCGACACCGCCAACCTCCAGCTGCGCAAGAGCGAACCGGCAGCGGCCTTCGACACCCTCGTGGCGCTCAGCGAAACCGCGCCGCTCGCGCTGCCGCTCTATGCCGCCACGCTGCAGCAGGCGGCCGTCGGCGCGCACCGCGAAGGCGAGGCGCTCGCGCTGCTGCAGCGGCGCTATGTCGAATCGCCGTCGATCGACGTGCTCGAGGCGCTGATCGCCCTCGGCGGCAAGCCCACCGCCACCGCCGAAGATCCGCACCCCACGCCGCGCGACGGCTACATCGCCCACCTCGCGCAGCAGCCTTCGCTGGTGGCCGCATCGCGCTGGCTGGCGGGCGAACGCTTCGAGCACGAGCAGTTCCATCCGCAGGTGCAACGGGCGCTCGACCAGGCCACCCGGCCGCTGATGCGCTACCGCTGCGCGGCATGCGGCTTCGAGGCGCACCAGTACTTCTGGCACTGCCCCGGCTGCCAGGCGTGGGACAGCTATCCACCCCGCCGCGTGGAAGAACTCTGACCACAATTCAGAACAATGGTCACCCTGAGGCGATTGCGGCCCCAGGGCGTCAACGCCCCGCTCCCTGATCCCGTTGTGCCCGGGCCGACGTGCTCGTCGGCTGTCTGTCACATCAACAAATCACAGGGAGTTTTCAAATGTTCAAGAAGCTGTTGGCCACCACGGCCATGCTGTTCGCCATCACCTCGTTCGCAGCGGTCGATGCCAACAAGGGCACCGTCGCCGAACTCGACGGCCTCAAGGGTGTGGGGCCCTCCATGTCGAAGCGCATCATCGAAGCGCGCAAGGAAAAGGAATTCAAGGACTGGCCCGACTTCATGCAGCGCGTGAAGGGCGTGAAGGAAAAGAAGGCCGCCAAGCTGTCGGCCGAGGGCCTGACGGTCAACGGCCAGGGCTTCTCCGGCGCGGCCGCCGCGCCGAAGGAAACCAAGGCGGCCAAGGCCTCGAAGTCCTGAGCCTCGCCAGCACATCACGAAGCCGCCTCCGGGCGGCTTTTTCATTTGGGGCGACAGCTTGCGGATAATCCGGCGCATGCTGCTGAATGCCCTTGTCATCTGCCTTGCCGCCTGCGTCGGCGCCCTCATGCGCTGGGGCTTTGCCACCTGGCTCAACCCCGGAGGCGTGCTGCCCTGGGGCACGCTGGCGGTCAACCTGATCGGCGGCTACCTCATCGGCATCGCCATCGGCGTGTTCAACGGCCTGCCGGACATCGACCCGGCCTGGCGCCTGATGGTCATCACCGGCTTCCTCGGCACCCTGACGACCTTCTCCAGTTTCTCGGCCGAGGTCGTCGGCATGCTGATGAACGGCCGGCTCGGCCTCGCGCTGGCCACGCTCATGCTGCACCTGGGCGGCTCGCTGTGCCTCACGTGGCTGGGCTTTCGAACCGTGCAGGCTTTCTCGGCCTGAATGTCCAGAAAACTGCCTTATGTCTTGCGGTTATAGATAAGGCCTTTGATAGGGGCCGCCGATAGAATCAACCACAATGCCCCTGGTCTTTCTCGTCGCACTCCCTTTCATTGCCAGCGTGCTGGCCGCGTTGATGCCCTCCAACGCGCGCAACAGGGAGTCGACGCTCGCGGGGCTCGTGGCGCTGGGCTGCGCCATCCAGGCCGCATGGTTCTTTCCGCAGATCGCGCACGGCAATGTGCTTCGGCAAGAGATCGAATGGCTTCCGGCCCTCGGGCTGAACCTGGTGTTCCGCATGGACGGCTTCGCATGGCTGTTCTGCATGCTGGTGCTGGGCATCGGCGCGCTGGTGGTGCTTTATGCGCGCTACTACATGTCGGCCTCCGACCCGGTGCCGCGATTCTTCTCTTTCTTCCTCGCGTTCATGGGCGCGATGATGGGCGTGGTGCTCTCGGGCAACCTGATCCAGATGGTGCTGTTCTGGGAGCTCACCAGCCTTTTCTCCTTCCTGCTGATCGGCTACTGGCACCACCGCCGCGACGCGCGGCGCGGCGCGCGCATGGCGCTCACCGTCACCGGCGCGGGCGGGCTGTGCCTGCTGGCCGGCGTGCTGGTGCTGGGCCGCATCGTCGGCAGCTACGAGCTCGACGTGGTGCTGGCCTCGGGCGACCTGATCCGCGCGCATGCGCTCTACCCCACCGCGCTGGTGCTGGTGCTGCTGGGCGCCTTCACAAAGAGCGCGCAGTTCCCGTTCCATTTCTGGCTGCCGCGCGCCATGGCCGCGCCTACACCGGTGTCGGCCTACCTGCACTCGGCCACCATGGTGAAGCTGGGCGTGTTCCTGATGGCGCGGCTGTGGCCCGTGCTCTCGGGCACCGAGCAATGGTTCTGGCTGGTGGGCGGTGCCGGCGCCATCACGCTGCTGCTGGGCGGCTTCATCGCCATGTTCCAGCGCGACCTGAAGGCGCTGCTGGCCTACTCGACCATCTCGCACCTGGGGCTCATCACGCTGCTGCTGGGCCTGAACAGCCCGCTGGCCGCCGTGGCCGCTGTCTTCCACGTGATGAACCACGCGACCTTCAAGGCGTCGCTGTTCATGGCGGCCGGCATCATCGACCATGAGACGGGCACGCGCGACATCCGCAAGCTCAGCGGCCTGATGCGGCTGATGCCCATCACGGGCACGCTGGCCATCATCGCCAGCGCCTCGATGGCCGGCGTGCCGCTTCTCAACGGCTTTCTCTCGAAGGAAATGTTCTTCGCCGAGACGGTGTTCATCCAGTCGACGCCGTGGGTCGATTTCAGCCTGCCGGTCATCGCCACCATCGCAGGCGTCTTCAGCGTGGCGTATTCGGCGCGCTTCGTGTTCGACGTGTTCTTCGGCCCGCCCTGCGGCGACGAAGTACCCAAGCACCCGCACGAGCCGCCGCACTGGATGCGCGTGCCGGTCGAGCTGCTGGTGCTGGTGTGCCTGGTGGTGGGCGTGGCGCCGGCGTGGTCGGTCGGCCCGATGCTCGCCGCCGCGGCCACGCCCGTGGTCGGCGGCACGCTGCCGGAATACAGCCTGGCCGTGTGGCACGGCTTCAACCTGCCGCTGGTGATGAGCTTCGTGGCGCTGCTGGGCGGCGCCATGCTGTACCTGCTGCAGCGCCGCCAGCGCGCGGGCGGCGGCCTCGAGAACACCCCCCTGCTGCATCGCTTCGACGGCCAGGTCATCTTCGAGCACCTGCTCGCGCTGCTGAGCGAAACCGGCCGACGCAGCCGCCGCCTGTTCGGCACCAAACGCATGCAGTGGCAATTGCTGTTGCTCGTGGTGGTGGCCGTGGCGGGCGCGGCCGCGTCGCTCTGGGCCACGCCCGCGGCGCCCGGCACGCGCGAGCCGCTGCCCTTCTCGCCGATGTTCGCAATGACCTGGCTCATCGGCGGCACCTGCGCGCTGGCCGCCGCCTGGCAGGCCAAGTTCCACCGGCTCGCGGCGCTGATGCTCGCCTCCGGCGCGGGGCTGGTCTCTTGCGTGACCTACATCTGGTTCTCCGCGCCCGACCTCGCACTGACGCAACTGGTGGTCGAAGCCGTGACCACGGTGCTGATCCTGCTGGGCCTGCGCTGGCTGCCGATGCGCAGCAAGGACGCCGTCCAACCTGCGCGCGCGCGGCTGCGGCCCTGGGGGCGCCGCGGCCGCGACCTGCTGGTGGCCGCCATTGCCGGCGGCGGCATGGCCGCGCTGGCCTGGGCCATGATGACGCGGACCTTCCCGCAGAGCATTTCCCCCTTCTTCCTCGAACGCGCGCTCACCGAAGGCGGCGGCACCAATGTCGTCAACGTGATGCTGGTCGACTTCCGCGGCTTCGACACCTTCGGCGAGATCACGGTGCTGGGCGTGGTCGCGCTCACGGTGTATGCGCTGCTGCGGCGCTTTCGCCCTGCCATCGAATCGATGGCGCTGCCGATCCAGCAGCGCCTGCAGGTCGACGACGGCAGCAGCGACCTGCTGAATCCGCGCCGCGCCAAGGACACCGCCGTCGGCTACCTGATGGTGCCGGCCGTGCTGGTGCGGCTGCTGCTGCCGCTGGCGGTGCTGGTGTCGGTCTACTTCTTCATGCGCGGCCACAACGCGCCGGGCGGCGGCTTCGTCGCCGGGCTGGTGATGTCGGTCGCGCTGGTGCTGCAGTTCATCGTGTCGGGCACCGAGTGGGTGGAAGAGCACCTGCGCATCTACCCGCGCCGCTGGATCGCCATCGGCCTGCTGTTCGCGCTCACCACCGGCAGCGGCGCGGTGGTGTTGGGCTACCCCTTCCTGACCACGCACACCGCGCACCTGCACCTGCCGCTGCTGGGCGAGGTGCACGTGCCCAGCGCCCTCTTCTTCGACATCGGCGTGTTCGCGCTGGTGCTCGGTGCCACCATGCTGATCCTGACCGCGCTGGCCCACCAGTCCATAAGAAGCCACCGCTGGGCCGATGAACAGGCCGAGAAAGAGGCCGAAGCGGCCGCCGCCGTCACCGCCGCCGGGGGGGCTCGCTGATGGAGGCCGTGCTCGCACTCGCCATCGGCGTGCTCACCGGCTCGGGCGTCTACATGCTGCTGCGCCCGCGCACCTTCCAGGTCATCATGGGCCTGACGCTGATCTCCTACGCGGTCAACCTGTTCATCTTCAGCATGGGCCGGCTCAAGGTCGACAGCGAGCCGGTGCTCGTCAAGGGTTTCGAGGCCACGCTGGCCAACACGGCCGACCCGATGCCGCAGGCGCTGGTGCTCACGGCCATCGTGATCGGCTTCGCGATGACAGCGCTGTTCCTCGTCGTGATGCTCGCCTCGCGCGGCCTGACCGGCACCGACCACGTGGACGGTGAAGAGCGGCAGGAGGCGGAGTGAAGGAAGTTTTTCACCTGCTCGACGAGCTGCTCGAGTTCAGCATGCCGCACCTGGTGGCGGTGCCGATCCTGGTGCCCATGCTCACGGCCGCGCTCATGCTGCTGCTGGGCGAGAACCGCCGCCGCGCCAAGTCGGCGCTGAGCGTGGTCTCGGGCCTGGTGGGCCTGCTGGCGGCGCTGGCGCTGCTGCGCTGGGTAAACGCGCCCGAAACCGGCGGCGGCCCCGGCTCCATCGGCGTGTACCTGCCGGGCAACTGGCGCGCGCCCTTCGGCATCGTGCTGGTGGCCGACCGGCTCTCGACCATGATGGTTGCGCTCACCGGCGTCATCGCCTTCGCGGCCTCGATCTATTCCACCTCGCGCTGGGACCGCGCGGGGGTGCACTTCCATCCGCTGCTGCAGCTGCAGCTCATGGGCCTGAATGGCGCATTCCTCACCGGCGACCTGTTCAACCTGTTCGTCTTCTTCGAGGTGATGCTGGCCGCGTCGTACGGCCTGCTGCTGCACGGCTCCGGCCGGCTGCGGGTGCAGGCGGGCCTGCACTACATCGCCATCAACCTCGCGGCGTCTTCGCTGTTCCTGATCGGCGCGGCCATTCTCTATGGCGTGACCGGCACGCTGAACATGGCCGACCTGGGCATGCGCATCGCCGAACTCTCGCCGGGCGACCGTGGCCTGGTGCACGCGGCGGCGGCCATCCTGGCGACCGCCTTCTTCGCCAAGGCCGGCGCATGGCCGCTCAACTTCTGGCTGGTGCCGGCCTACAGCGCGGCGGTCTCCCCGGTGGGCGCGGTGTTCGCGCTGCTGACCAAGCTCGGCATCTACACGATCCTGCGGCTGTGGACCACGCTGTTCGCGCCCGACACCGGCGACTCCGCCGCCTTCGGCCAGGCCGCGCTGGTGGCCGCCGGGCTGGCCACGCTGTTCGTGGGTGCGATCGGCATCGTCGGTACGCAGCGGCTGTCCAACCTTGCGGGCTTCAGCGTGCTGGTGTCCGCCGGCACCCTGCTCGCGGCGGTCGGCCTCGGCCAGCCCGCCGTGTGGGCCGGCGCGCTTTACTACATGCTGAGCTCCACGCTCGCGGTCAGCGCCTTCTTCCTGCTGACCGACATGATCGAGCGCTGGCGCAACGCCGGCATGAGCGTCGCGCCGCACGAGGCGGCGGGCAACGCGCCCTTTCTTGCCGAAGACCTGCGCGCGCTCGCCGACGTGAACCTCGACGACGAGGCGCAGGCGCTCTACGGCCGCGCCATCCCGGCCGGCGTGGCCTTCCTGGGCCTGAGCTTCATGGGCTGCACGCTGCTGCTGGCGGGCCTGCCGCCGCTGTCGGGCTTCATCGGCAAGTTCGCAATGCTCTCGGGGGTGCTCGGGGGCGCGACGCCCGGCACCGCCGGCTGGGCCTTCCTTGCGCTCTTGATCGTCTCGGGATTCCTGTCGCTGATCGCGCTGAGCCGCACCGGCATTCGCCACTTCTGGACCCAGCCGCACGCCAACATGCCCTCGCTGCCCGCGCTCGAAGTGCTGCCCGTGGCGGGCCTGCTGGCGGCCTGCGTGGCGCTCACCGTGTGGGCCGAGCCCGTGATGCGCCATGCCATGGCCACCGCGCAGGGCCTGAAGAACCCGGTGGCCTATCGCCAGGCGGTGTTCGGCGCCCGGCAGGTGCCCAACCCCGTGCCCGCGGCGGAGAAGAAACAGGAAGGCGCGGCCCCATGAAGCGTTTGCTGCCTTCCCCGCCGCTGTCGTTCGCGCTCTTCGTCGTCTGGCTGCTGCTCAACCAGTCGCTCGAAGCGAGCACGCTGGTCTCGGCCGTGATCCTGGCCATTGCGGTGCCTCTGCTGACCGAGAGCCTGCGCCCGGCCGCCGTGCGCATGCGCAGGCCCGGCGTCGCGCTGCGGCTGTCGTTCCTGGTGACCTTCGACATGCTCAAGTCGGCGTACGACGTGGCCCGGCTGCTGCTCACCCGCCGCACGAGCGGCATCGCCTCGAAGTTCGTCCAGATCCCGCTCGACATGCGCGACCCCAACGGGCTGGCCGTGCTAGCGATGATCATGTGCCTCACGCCCGGCACCGCCTGGGGCGAGGTGTCGTTCGACCGCAGCACGCTGCTGATCCACGTGTTCGACCTCGACGACGAGGCCGCCTTCATCGCGATGATCAAGCAGCGCTACGAACGCCCCCTGATGGAGATCTTCGAGTCATGACACCCGTCCTCTTCTGGGCCCTGAAGTTCGCGCTGTTCCTGCTGGCCGTGGCCATGCTGTGCGCGCTCTCGCGGTTGCTGATCGGCCCCACCGCGCAAGACCGCGTCATGGCGCTCGACTGCCTCTACATCAACGGCATGCTCATGATGCTGGTGCTCGGCATCATCTACGCGAGCAACGTCTACTTCGAGGCGGCCATGCTGGTCGCGCTGTTCGGCTTCGTCGGCTCCACGGCCATGGCCAAGTTCCTGCTGCGCGGGGAGGTGATCGAATGAACGATTTCATCATTGGCCCGCTGCCGCTGTGGGCCGAGATCATCACCGCCGTATTCGCCGTGCTGGGCGCGGCCTTCGCGGCCATCGGCTCCTTCGGCCTGCTGCGGATGCCGACCTTCTTCCGCCGCATCCACGCGCCCACGCTGGGCGCGACGGTGGGCGTGTGGTGCATGACCGTTGCCACCATCGTGTATTTCTCGGTGCAGGGCTTCAGCCTGTTCCTGCACGCGGTGCTGATCGTGCTGTTCATCGCGCTCACCGCGCCGATCACCACCATCTTCCTGATGCGCGCGGCGCTGTTCCGCGAACGGCAAAAGGGCGGCGACGTGCCCCCTGAAGCCAAGTCGAACTGAGGCAGCCGCCCGGGCGCGCTCAGCTCGGCTGCAGCTGCTGCATCTCCTTGGCCCGCGCCACCTCCATTTCGCGCGGCAGCGTCACCGCGTTCTTCACCGCAAGAATCTCCGCCATCACGCTCACCGCGATCTCCGGCGGCGTCTTGCTGCCGATGTAGATGCCGATGGGCCCGCGCAGCCGCGCCAGCGATTCGTCGGTCTGGTCGAAGTGCTCGATCATGCGGTCGCGCCGCGCGTCGGCATTGCGCCGCGAGCCGATGGCGCCGACGTAGAAAGCTTCGCTCTGCAGGGCTTCCAGCAACGCCAGGTCGTCGAGCTTGGGGTCGTGCGTGAGCGCCACCACGCAGCTGCGGCGGTCGGGCCGGAAGGCCAGCACCGCGTCGTCGGGCATCTCGGTGGTGATGTGCACCCCGGGCAGCGACCATGCGGTGCGGTATTCGGCGCGCGGGTCGCACAGCGTGACCGCGAAGCCGCTGAACTTGGCCATGGTCGCGAGGTACTCGGCGAGCTGGCCGGCGCCGATCAGCAGCATGCGGTATTCGGGGCCGAAGGTGTTGGTCAGTTCGGTGTCGTTCACCGTGAGCTCGTCGGGCGCCTTGGCTTCCGCCAGCCGCACCGCGCCGGTGGCCAGCGTGACGGTGCGCCGCATGAGCCGGCCCTGCTCCAGTTGCGCCACCAGCAGGTCGAGCGAATCGGCATCGGGCGCGTATTCGAGCAGCAGCTCCAGCGTACCGCCGCAGGGCAGGCCGAAGCGGTGCGCCTCGTCGGCGGTGATGCCGTACTTGACGAGCGCGGGAGGCGCGCCCAGCGGCACGTCCTCGCCCTTGCCGTGGGCATGGCTGTAGCGCGCGATCAGGTCGTCCTCGATGCAGCCGCCCGAGACCGAGCCGACCACCGCGCCGTCTTCGGCCAGGGCCATGATCGAGCCCACGGGCCGCGGCGACGAGCCCCAGGTGCGCACCACGGTCGTCAGCAGCGCGCGCTTGCCGGCACGCCGCCAATCGCGCAGCGTGCGCAGCACCATGACGTCGAGGTTCTCCATGGCTCGCTCCCTCGGTTCCTCAGGCGGCGTCGCCCGGCGGGAGCGAGTCGTCCTTCTTGCCGAGTCCGATCTTCTTCATGAGGCCGGACATGACGCCCGTCTTCTCGGCGGGCGCTTCGGCGCCCTCGGGGGCGGCGGCCGGTGGCGGGCCGTAGCGGCTCTGCATCTCCGCCTCGAAGCGCTTGAAGAAGTCGTCGGCGGTCGACTTGGCCGCGCCGTCGATCAGCCGCTGCCCGAGCTGGGCGATCTTGCCGCCGACCTGGGCCTGTACCGTGTAGTCGAGCTCGCAGCCGGCATCGGGCGCGGCGGCGCCTTCCGACGGCTTGAGCGTGACGCTGGAAGAGCCCTTGGCAAACCCCGCCACGCCGCCCTGCCCCTCGAAGCTCAGCTTGTAGCCGTTGGGCGCCACGATGTCCGACAGCACCACCTTGCCGTTGAACTTGGCCGACACGGGGCCGATCTTCACCGCGAGCGCGACGCTGTAGGTGTTGTCGCCCGTCAGTTCGAACTTGTCGCAGCCGGGAATGCATTTCTTCAGCGTCTCGGGGTCGTTGAGCGCTTCCCAGGCTTGTTGTTGGGTGATGCCGAGGTGGCGGTTTCCGAGCATTTCCATGGTGGGCTTCCTTTTTTTTCGGCGCTGCCGGGCGCGTCAACGTCCGGCTCGCATCAGGGCGGCGAGGCTGGCGGCCAGCTGCTCGAGCGCGTTGAGATTGTGGACCGCGAGCATCGCGTCCGCATGGCGGTGCAGCACGGCGGCCCCACGGGCCAGAGGGGCGTAGCCTTCGAAGCGCAGCAGCGGGTTGAGCCACAGCAGCCGGCGCGAATGGCGCTTGAGCCAGAGCAACTCCTGTTGCAGCACTTCGGGCTCCCCGGTGTCCAGGCCGTCGCTGATCACCAGCACCAGCGTGCGGCGGCCGGTCAGGCGGCGGGCGTGGGCGCGGCGCAGTTCGGCCAGCGAAGCGCCCAGCCGGGTGCCGCCGGCGAAGTCGTCGATGGCCACGCCGGCGGCGACCAGCATGTCGTCGGTGTCGGCCAGCCGGAAGGCGGGCGTCAGGTCGGTCAGGTCGGTGCCGAAGGCGAACACGTCGCGCCGGCCGGCACGGCGGGTTGCCGCATGGAGAAAGGCCAGCAGCAGTCGCGCATAGCGCTCCATCGAGCCCGAGACGTCGACCAGCACCAGCAGCGGCAAGGGCTGTTCGCGGCGCGCCAACCGGGGCAGCCGCAGGATCTCGCCGCCGGTGCGCGCAGCCTCGTGCAGCACGCCGGGCCAGTGCATGCGCGCATGCTGCCGGCCGGCATCGCCCGCCGCGCGCAGGCGGCGCGACGGCAGCGACGGAACCGGCAGCGAGATGTCGCGCGCGAGCCGCTCCACCAGCCGGTATTCGGAAGCGCCGAGCGCGTTGAAGTCGGCATGCTGCAGCCGCTGGCGGTCGCTCGACGTCATGGCGGCGTCGAACTCGATCTCGCGGTCGGGCTTGGCGGGCTCGGCAGGCCTGGCGGCCTTGCGCGGCGCGGTGAGCGCCTCTCGCACGCGCGGGCGGCGCTTCGACGGCTCCGCCTTGCCCTCGGCGGTGGGCAGCATCTGCGCGAGCAGCTTGTTGGCCAGTTCCGGGTCGCGAAACCAGGCGTCGAACAGCTCGCGGAACACCATGCGGTCCTGCTCGCGGCTGACCATCACGGCTTCCATCGCCGCGCCCAGGTCGAGCTTGTCTTCCACGCCCACCAGCGTGGCGGCCTCGGCGGCCAGCGCGATGCGCGCCGCGTCGGTGCGTACGCCGGCACGGCGCAGCGCCCGGCCGAAGGCGGTGATGTTGCCGGCGAGCTTGCCGCTGCGGACGTCGCCGAGTTGCTGGATGCCGGCCATGCGTGCCCAGCGCGCTCAGCGCGCGGCCGGCTCCTCGGGACGCAGCAGGTCGGACGCCAGCTCCTGCGTGAGCGCGGCCACGTCGTCGCGCTGCTTGAACAGGATGCCGGCGGTGTCGACCACCACTTCGGGATCGAGCTCGACGGTGTCTAGCGCGATCAGCGCGCGCGCCCACTCCACGCTCTCGGCAATGCCGGGCGCGCGCTGGAAAGCGTTGACGAACGGCGCCTCGCGCAGCCGCGCGACAAAGGCCGACACCTGCGCCGACAGCTTCTCGCTGGCCTGCGGCACCTGGGCCCGCACGATGGCCAGCTCGCGTTCGCGCTCGGGATAGTCGAGCCAGTGGTAGAGGCAGCGGCGCTTGACCGCGTCGTTGAGCTCGCGCGTGCGGTTGCTCGTGAGGATGGTGACGGGCGGCACCACGGCGCGCACCGTGCCCAGCTCCGGAATGCTCACCTGGTACTCGCCCAGGTACTCGAGCAGGAAGGCCTCGAAGGGCTCGTCGGCGCGGTCCACTTCGTCGATCAGCAGCACGGCCCCCGGCGCGGGGGTCTGCAGTGCCTGCAGAAGGGGGCGGCGGATCAGGTAGTGCGGCTGGTAGACCTCGGCTTCCACGTCGCGCGCGGCGCCCGTCGCTTCGGCCGCGCGCATGTGCAGCAGTTGCGCCGCGTAGTTCCATTCATAGAGCGCCTCGCGCTGCTCCAGCCCGTCGTAGCACTGCAGGCGCAGCAGCTCGCGGTTCAGAGCGGTCGACAACGCCTTGGCCAGCTCGGTCTTGCCCACGCCGGGTTCGCCCTCGAGCAGCAGCGGCCGCTGCAGCTTGAGCGCCAGGAACACGGCCGTCGCCAGGCGCCGGTCGGCGAAGTAGCCGGCCTGCATCAAACCGTCGGAGAGGGAGTCGATGGTCGGAAAGATCATGGCGAAGCGTAGCGGAGAGCCAGGGCAGGCCAGCGTGCGCCGCGCCTCCTCTTCGAGAACACCGCGGAACCGGGTCCGCCGGGCCGATGGTGTTGCCCCCTGCAAGGGGGCTGGAGAAGCGACACGAAGTGCGCGAAGCCTGGGGGGAGCCTAAGCCAGCGCCTTGGTCACGGCGCGCTGGGTGAGCACGCTGATCAGGTTCGCGCGGTAGGCGGCCGAGGCATGGAGGTCGCTGTTGAGGTCGCTCGCGTCGATCTTCACGGCGGAAGCGGCCGCGGCGGTGAAGTTCTGGCTCAGCGCGTCTTCCAGCCCGGCATGCCGGAACACGCCGTTGCCCGCGCCGGTGACGGCCACGCGCACCGCGCCGCTGGCGGCCTGGCTGAGGAAGATGCCGACGAGCGGAAAGTGCGAAGCCTTCTGGCGCAGCTTCTCGTAGGCGGCGCGCTTCGGAACGGGAAAGCGGATCGCGGTGATCAGCTCATCTTCTTCCAGCGCGGTGGTGAACAGGCCCAGGAAGAAGTCGTCGGCCGCGATCTCGCGCTTCGACGTGACGACGGTGGCGCCCGAGCCCAGCACCGCGCTCGGATAGCACGCCGCCGGGTCGTTGTTGGCCACCGAGCCGCCGATGGTGCCCATCGCGCGCACCTGCCGGTCACCGATGCGCGAGGCCAGGTCGGCCAGCGCCGGGAAGGCGGCCTTGACGTCGGCGTTGTTGGCCACGTCGAGGTGGCGCGACATGGCGCCGATGGTGAGGGCGTCGCCGTCTTTCCTGATGCCCGAGAGCTCGGCGATGCCGCTCAGGTCCACCAGCTGTTCGGGCGCCGACAGCCGCAGCTTCATCGACGCCAGCAGGGTCTGGCCGCCGGCCAGCGGCTTGGCGCCGGCGGCAACCAGCTTGGTGGCATCGGTCACGGAAGCGGGCCGTTCGAGGGTGAAGGCGTACATGGTGTGGTTCCTTCTTTGTTGTTCAGGGGGCCGGACGGCCTTGGGTGCTGGCGGCCAGCGCGGGCTCTTGCGGCAGGGTGTCGGCCGCGGCGCTGCCGCTGCCCTTTTGCATCGCTTCCCAGACGCGGCTGGACGATGCGGGCATGTCGAAATCCTTGACGCCCAATGGCGCCAGCGCGTCGAGCACGGCGTTGATCACTGCCGGCGGAGAACCGATGGCGCCCGCTTCGCCGCAGCCCTTGGTGCCCAGCGGATTGTGCGTGCACGGCGTGCACACGGTGTCCAGCTTGAACTGCGGGAACTCGGCGGCGCGCGGCATGGCGTAGTCCATGAAGCTGCCGGTGAGCAGCTGGCCGGTTTCCTTGTCGTACACGCAGTTCTCGAGCAGCGCCTGGCCGATGCCCTGCACCAGTCCGCCATGCACCTGGCCCTCGACGATCATCGGATTGATGATGGTGCCGAAGTCGTCCACCGCGGTGAAGCGGTCCACGCGCACCTCGGCGGTCTGCCGGTCGATCTCTACCTCGCAGATGTAGGTGCCGCCCGGGAAGGTGAAGTTGGTCGGGTCGTAGAAGGCGGTTTCGTTCAGGCCGGGCTCCAGCTTGTCGAGCGGGTAGTTGTGCGGCACGTAGGCCGTGAGCGCCACCTGGCCGAACGGGATCTTCTTGTCGGTGCCCTTGACCGTGAACTCGCCGTTGGCGAACTCGATGTCGGCGTCGCTGGCCTCCATCAGGTGCGCGGCGATCTTCTTGGCCTTGGTCTCGATCTTGTCGAGCGCCTTCATGATGGCCGCGCCGCCCACCGAGATGGAGCGCGAGCCGTAGGTGCCCATGCCGAAAGGCACGCGGCCGGTGTCCCCGTGCACCACGTCGACGTTCTCGACCGGAATGCCCAGCCGCGCCGCCACCACCTGCGCGAAGGTGGTCTCGTGGCCCTGGCCGTGGCTGTGCGAGCCGGTGAACACCGTCACGCTGCCGGTCGGATGCACGCGAATCTCGCCGCACTCGAAAAGGCCGGCCCGCGCACCGAGCGCGCCGGCAATGTTCGACGGCGCGATGCCGCAGGCCTCGATGTAGCTCGAGTAGCCGATGCCGCGCAGCTTGCCGCCGGCCTCGCTGGCCGCCTTGCGCGCCGCGTAGCCGTCGACCTCGGCCAGCACCCGGGCCTTGTCCATGCATGCATGGAAGTCGCCGGTGTCGTACTGCAGCGCCACCGGCGTCTGGTACGGGAAGGCGGTGATGAAGTTGCGCTTGCGGATCTCGTCCTGCCCCAGGTTCATTTCCCAGGCGCAGCGCGACACCAGTCGCTCCAGCAGGTAGGTGGCCTCGGGCCGGCCGGCGCCGCGGTAGGCATCGACCGGCGCGGTGTTGGTGAACCACGCATCGACCTCGACGTAGATCTGCGGCGTGGTGTACTGGCCCGCCAGCAGCGTGGCGTAGAGGATGGTGGGCACCGCCGTGGAGAAGGTCGACAGGTAGGCGCCCAGGTTGGCGTCGGTGTGCACGCGCATGGCCAGGAACTTGCCGTCCTTGTCCATCGCCATCTCGGCATGGCTCACGTGGTCGCGGCCGTGGGCGTCCGACAGGAAGCACTCGGAGCGCTCGGCGGTCCACTTGATGTTGCGGTTGAGCTGCTTGGCCGCCCAGGTCAGGCACACGTCTTCGGCATAAAGAAAGATCTTGGAACCGAAGCCGCCGCCCACGTCGGGCGCGATCACGCGCACCTTGTGCTCGGGCAGGCCCAGCACGAAGGCCGTCATCAGCAGGCGCTCGACGTGCGGGTTCTGGTTGGACACGTAGAGCGTGTAGTCGTCGGTGCCCCGGCTGTAGCTGCCGATGGCCACGCGCGGCTCGATCGGGTTGGGAATGAGGCGGTTGTTGACCAGGTCGAGCTTCGTCACGTGCGCGGCGTTCGCGAATGCCGCGTCGACCGCCGCCTTGTCGCCCAGCGCCCACTTGTAGCACTGGTTGTCGGGCGCCTCGTCGTGCAGGGTGACGCCGCCGGCCTTCCTGGCGGCGTCGGCCACGCTCACGAGCGCCGGCAGCACGTCGTAGTCGACCACCACCGCCTCGGCGGCGTTCTTGGCCTGCTCGACCGTCTCGGCCACCACCATGGCCACGTGGTCGCCCACGTAGCGCACCTTGTTGATCGCCAGGATCGGGTGCATCGGCTCCTTCATGGGGGTGCCGTCGGGGTTGTTGATGAGCCAGCCGCATGGCAGCCCGCCCATCTTTCCCTCGATGTCCTTGCCGCTGAAGATGCCGATCACGCCGGGCATCTTCATGGCCTCGGAAATGTCGACCGACTTGACGGTGGCGTGCGCGTGCGGAGAGCGCACGAAAACCGCATGGCTCTGGTTGGCCAGCGTGATGTCGTCGGTGTAGTTGCCCGCGCCGGTCAGGAACCGGTAGTCTTCCTTGCGCCGCAGCGCCTCGCCGATATGCGGCAGATTGGAAAAGTCGGATGCGCCCATGTCGCTCTCCTCAGGCGGTTGCCGTTGTCTTGACGGGCGTGCCCGAGGCCATGGCCTCGCCGCCCATCTTCACGGCCTTCACGATGTTCTGGTAGCCCGTGCAGCGGCACAGGTTGCCGTCGAGCAGTTCGCGGATCTCCGATTCGCTCGACTTGGGGTGGTGGGTGCACAGGTCGATGGCGCTCATCACCATGCCCGGGGTGCAGAAGCCGCACTGAAGGCCGTGGCACTCCTTGAAGGCCGCCTGCATGGGGTGCATGGCGCCGTCGGCATCGGCGATGCCCTCGATGGTGGTGATGTCGGCGCCGGCCGCCTGCGCGACCAGGATGTTGCAGGACTTGACGGCACGGCCGTTCACAAGGACGGTGCAGGCGCCGCACTGTGCCGTGTCGCAGCCGACGTGGGTACCGGTGAGATGGAGGTGCTCCCGGATTGCATGCACGAGAAAGGTGTTGGGAGGAGCGTCGACCGTGGCCTCACGGCCGTTGATCTTGAAAGCGACCTGCATTTGGCTGTCTCCGTGAAAGGTGATGGCTAATTCAGCGAAAGCATCTTGGATGCCGACCTCCCGCACTATCCTAGGCAAAACCCTTGACACTTGCACAGACGGCGCGAAATTCTCAAAATGAAACAGCTTGCCATCCTGCGAGCCGGCAAAAGCCCCCACACCGCGCGAACACCCCACGATGCCTGTCGCTTCAATCGTTTCGCCAGCCCCTGAGCGTTCGCTGGCCATCGCCCAGGCCCGCCGCGAGCTGATCCACGGCGAATCCCCCCGGGCGCGCGCAACGGCCCGCGTCGACTCCTGGATCAGCCGCTCCTGGCAGCGCTGCATCGAGGCCGGCCGGCGTCCCCAGCAGCGCATCAGTTTCGACCCGGTGAGCCAGTCCGCGCAGCGCGATGCCGCCGAGCGCAACCGCGTGCTGGTCGCCGCCGCGCGGCCGGTGATAGAGCGGCTCTCGCGCGCCATTGCCGACACCCGTTATTTCGCCATCCTGACCGACGCCGACGGCATCGTGGTCGATGTCGGCAACCTGCCCGACGGCACCGACGCCGCCAGCCGCTATGCGCGCGACATCGGCCGCATCGGCGTCGACCTGTCGGAGCGGGCGATCGGCACCAGCGCCATCGGCACCGCGCTGGCCGAGCAGGAATCGGTGTGGCTGCACCGCGGCGAGCACTTCTTCGACGACACCAGCGTCTACAGCTGCGCCGGCGCGCCGCTGTTCGGTCCCCGAGGCGACTGCATCGGCATGCTCGACCTCACCGGCGTGCAGGTGGTGGAACGCCCGGAGCTGCGGCATCTGGCCACCCTGTCCGCGCGCAGCATAGAGAACATGCTGGTGCTGCGCGAACCCTGCGAGCTGCTGCTGCGCCTGGCCTGGCCCGGCAGCGCGGCCAGCGAAGCCACCGAGGGGCTGTTGTGCATCGACGGCGAAGGCCGCGTCACCGGCGCCAACGCGGCCGCCCGCCAGATGCTGCACCAGCCGCTGGCGCGCGAGCAGCAGGCGCTGCATTTCAACGACCTGTTCGCCCTGCCCCTGCACATGATGTTCGACGCCGCCCGGCGCGGCGACGCCATGCTCGAAGTGCCGCTGTGGTCGGGCCTGCGGGTGCAGGTGCAACCCCAGCACGGCGGGCGCGGCGCACCGGGTGGGCTGCCGGCGGCGGACAGCCGGCCCCGGCTGCGCGACGTGGAGACCGCCCTGATACGCAAGGCGGTGGCCGACGCCCGTGGCAACGTGGCGGAGGCCGCCCGGGCGCTGGGCATCAGCCGTGCGACCGTGTACCGCAAGCTGTGGCGCGGCCGGCCGGCCGGCGCGCCGGACTGACCCTTCCCAAGCCCGCGGCTGTTCAGCTTTGGTTCAGGCGCCGACCGGGACCTTGTCGAGGAAGCCGGTCACCGAGCGCAGCTTGCCCGCCTCCACCTGCGCGAAGTCGGTGCCCTGGATCAGGTCCTCGGCGCCGCTCGGGCCCAGCGTCCAGGAAAAGCGCAGGTGGTCGCCGTGGGAGTCGGCCTTGCCCAGCAGGTTGAAGCGGAAGCCGGGAAAGCGCTGGTGCACCGCGCCGACCAGCGCGCTGATCTGCTCGCGGCCGCTGGCCTGCGCCATCGGGTCGACGTAGCGGGCATCGGCGGTCCAGCCGGCTTCGATCAGCGCGGCGCGGCGCGCGGCGTCGGTCTCGTTCCAGACGGCGATGTAGCGTTGGGCGATCGTGGCGGCGTCGTGTGCGGCGGTGTTCATGATGACCATTCCTTTCGGGAGTTTCGACCCGCAACATCGCGGGGTGAATGAATGGTCGCGCCGCACGCGCACAGCGTCGATGACCCGGGAGGTCATGCCGCCCGTGCCATCTCCGCATCCGCGTCGAGCGGAAACACCGGCCTGCGCACCTTGCTGAAAGGAAACAGGCTGTAGTCGGAACTCGTCACGCCGGGGCTGTCGCACTCCACCAGCGCGGCCGACAGCGGCTCGAACACCGGCCGGCAGTACATGCGCGACTTGAGCAGCAGGAAGCGCTCCTTGCGCGGATCGAGCCCCGCGCACTCGAAAACGCCGATGTCCCACGGCTCCTGCGTGCGCTCCGTCACCACGATGCGCGCCGCGCCGATGTCGAACAGCACCGTGCGGCCCATGCTGCTGCGCTGGCCGGTGTAGGTGGGGCCGGTGATCACGTATTCGCCGTCGCTCACGGCACGCACGGTGCCCGTCAGCCGCACCGGCGTCTTCTTCAGACCGATGCCTTCGAGCGACACTTTGTTGCCCAGCGCCACGGTCACCTCGGCGCCCTCGCCCGCCGCGACGAGCTGCGCCACCGCTTCGGGGTCGCACAGCGGCCCCACGCCGATGCCGTGCAGCCCTTGCGCCAGCGCTTCCTGCAGCACGTCCATGGTGTCGCAGCTGCCGCCCGACATGCAGTTGTCGCCGTGGTCCAGCAGCAGCACCGGGCGCGTGGCGCCTTCCGCGATGAGCTTCGCGCGCGCAATCGATTCGGCCATCGGCTCGCTGCGGTAGACGAAGGCCTCGCGCTCGTTCCACATCTGCGCGGCGATGCGGTCGGCCGTGGCCTGCGCGCGCTCCGGCGAATGTGCATCGACCACGATCACGCTCATGCACGGCGCCTCGATGTCCGACAGCGAGAAGCCCGCCAGGATCGACACCGCGAGCGACTCCGATTTCTCCGCCTCGCGCGCCGCCTCGATGGCCCGCTGCATCGCGCCGGTGAACGACGCACTGCGCAGCGTGTGCGCCATCAGCGGCAGACGGTGCCAGCGCATCGCGGGCTTGCCGCGTCCGGCGAGCATGTCGAACAGCAGGCGGCCGGCATGCGCGCCGGTTTCGTACATGTCGATGTGCGGATAGGTCTTGAAGCCGACGATCACGTCGGCGTTCCCAACCATCGCGGGCGTGACGTTGGCATGCAGGTCGAGCGCCACGCCGATGGGCACGCCCGGTGCCGCCGCGCGCAGCCGCACGAGCAGGTCGCCTTCGCCGTCCACGCTGTTCTGCGCGACCATCGCGCCGTGCAGGTCGAGCAGGATGGCGTCGCAGCCCGGCGCGGCATCGACGATGCATTGCGTCAGCAAGGTGTAGGCAGAGGCATCGACCGGCCCGCTCGGGTTGGCAGAGGCCGACACCGGCGTGACGAGCTCGGCACCCGCCGCCTCGGCCAGGTCGATGAAGGCCGACATCGCGGTGCGCATGCCCTTGTTGTCGCGGTAGGCCTGCTCGCCGAAAGTCGGCCCGTCGGGCCCGAAGGCCGAGAGCGGCGTGGGCACGGGCGAGAAGGTGTTGGTCTCGTGGTTGAGGCGCGCGATCAGCACTTTCATTGCGCGACTCCGGCGCTTTGCAGCATGGCCTGCAGCAGCACGTTGCAGCCGGCTTCCAGGTGGTCGGGCTGCGCATCCTCGATCTCGTTGTGGCTGATGCCGTCGAGGCAGGGCACGAAGATCATGGCCGCGGGGCACACGCGCGCGAGGTACACCGCATCGTGGCCCGCGCCGCTGATCACGTTCATCCAGGTCATGCCCTGCGCCTGCGCGGCTTCGCGCACCGCCGACACCAGCTTCGGCGTGAAGGGCTGCGGCTGGAAATACACGACCTGCTCCACCGACATCTCGACCTTGCCCTTCGTCGCGATGCGCTGCACTGCTTCTTTCAGTTCGGCGTCCATGGCCGACAGCACCACGTCGTCGGCCGCGCGCAGGTCGACACTGAGCTTGACGCGCCCCGGAATCACGTTGCGCGAATTGGGGTAGTTGTCGATCCAGCCGACGGTGCCGCGCCCATGCGGCGCATGGGCGAGCGCAATGCGGTTGACCTCGATCACGAGTTCGGCAGCGGCCAGCAGCGCGTCCTTGCGCAGCGCCATCGGCGTGGGGCCGGCATGGGCTTCCATGCCCTGCACCACCACGTCGTACCAGCGCTGGCCCAGCGCGCCTTCCACCACGCCGATCACGCGCTCGTTGGCTTCGAGCACCGGGCCCTGCTCGATGTGCGCCTCGAAGTACGCGCCCATCGGCGATGCCGTCGCCGACGCGGGCGTGCTGCCCGCGTAGCCGATGGCGGCGAGCGCGTCGGACACGCTGACGCCGTCGTTGTCGCACTGCGCCAGTGCGTGTTCGAGCGTGAACGCGCCGGCGAACACGCCGGAGCCCATCATCACGGGCACGAAGCGCGAGCCCTCTTCGTTGGTCCACACCGCGATCTCGAGCGGTGCCTCGGTCTCCACTTCGGCGTCGTTGAGGCAGCGGATCACCTCCAGACCCGCGAGCACGCCGTAGTTGCCGTCGAACTTGCCGCCGGTGGGCTGCGTGTCGATGTGGCTGCCGGTGGTGACGGGCGGCAGCGCGTTGTTGCGGCCCGCGCGGCGCGCGAAGATGTTGCCGATGGCGTCCACGCGGACTTCGCAGCCCGCCTCGCGCACCCAGCGCACGAACAGGTCGCGGCCCTGGCGGTCGAGGTCGGTCAGCGCGATGCGGCAGACACCGCCTTTCTCGGTGGCGCCGAACTGCGCCAGTTCCATCAGCGAATTCCAGAGCCGCTGGCCGTCGATGCGGAGTTCAGTGTGTGAGTTCATGGCTTTGCGGTAAGGATGAGTGTTGCGGCAGGCCTCAAGCAAGGCCCACGCCCAGGTAGCGGTCTTTCACTTCGTGGTCGGCCATGAAGGCGGCATTGCCGGCCTCGTGCACGATCACGCCCTGCTCCACGATGTAGTGGCGGTCGGCCAGCTGCACGCAGACTTCGAGGTTCTGCTCGACCAGCAGGATGGCCACGCCGGCCGCCTTGATGGTCCTCAGCTGCGCGACGATTTCCTCGACGATCACCGGCGCGAGTCCTTCGACCGGCTCGTCGAGGATCAGCAGGCGCGGGTGGTTCATGAGCGCGCGGCCGATGGCCAGCATCTGCTGCTCGCCGCCCGACAGCTGTCCGCCGCCGTTGCGCCGCCGCTCCTTGAGGCGCGGGAAGATGCGGTAGATGTCGGCCAGCTGCCAGGGCGACTCGCGCCGCAGGCCGAGCAGCAGGTTTTCTTCCACCGTCAGCAGCTTGAAGACGCCGCGGTGCTCGGGCACCAGGCACACGCCGCGCGTGGCGATGCGGTGCGGCGGCATGCCCGCGATGTCCGCTCCCTGGAAGCGCACGCTCCCGCTCGTGGGCGTGACCGCGCCGGCAATGCTCTTGAGCGTGGTCGACTTGCCCGCGCCGTTGCGCCCCAGCAGCGTGACGAGTTCGGCCTCGCCCACGCGCATCGAGATGCCCTGCAGCACGTGGCTCTTGCCGTAGTGCGCGTGCAGCGCCTCGACTTCGAGGATGTTCTTCCCGCCGCTCATGCCTTGCCTCCGGTGATCATGTTGCCAAGGTAGGCCGTGCGCACGCGCGCATCGGCGCGGATGTCGCCCGGCAGCCCTTCGGCGAGCACGCGGCCCAGCTGCATCACGGTCACGGTGTCGGAGATGTCCATCACGATGTTCATGTTGTGCTCGATCAGCACCACGGTGTGCCGGTCGCGCAGGCTGCGGATGAGCTGCTTCATGTCGTCGAGGTCGTCGATGCCCATGCCCGAGGTCGGCTCGTCGAGGAAGATGGCCTTCGGCCTGGCGGCCAGCGCCATGCCCACCTCGAGGCGGCGCTGCTGCCCGTGCGAAAGCTCGCTGGCCGGCGTGTTCGCAAACCGCTCGAGGCCGACGCGCTGCAGCACTTCGTCCACCGTCTGCTTGCAGGCCAGTTCACCGACCGGCGCGCGCCAGCAGTTCATGGCCTGGCGCGGCGAGACGCCCTGTGCCGCCACGCGCAGGTTCTCGCGCACCGACAGGCTCAGGAACAGCGCCGTGACCTGGAACGAACGCGCCATGCCGCGCTGCACGCGCCGGTGGTCGGGCTCGCGCGTCACGTCGTGGCCGTCGAACAGGATGCGCCCGCCCGTGGTGGTGCCGGTACCCGTGAGCATGTGGAAAAGCGTGGTCTTGCCCGCGCCGTTGGGGCCGATCACCGAGTGCACGGTGTTGCGCCTGATCTTCAGGTCGACCCCGCCGAGCGCGGCAAACTTGCCGTAGTGCTTGGTAACGCCGATGGCTTCGATGAGAACGTCGCTCATGCCTTTTCTCCTTGCGCGGCGGCAGCGTCCGGCGCCGCCGGTGGCGAGCGCCGGAAGACGCGCTTCCAGACGCCCTCGCCCAGCCCCCAGAGCCCGCGCTGCATGCCGATGCTCACGCCGATCAGCAGCAGGCCCAGCAGCAGCAGCCAGCGCGGCCACAGCGTGGAGAGCCAGTCGGCCAGCAGCACATAGAAGGCCGAGCCCAGCACCGACGCGAACAGGTTGCCGGTGCCGCCGATCACGGTGATGACCAGGATCATCTCGCTCGTGTGGTATTCGGCGTTCGACAGCGGCGCGATGCCGGTCATCATGGCGTGCAGCCCGCCCGCCAGGCCGGTGACGGCGCCGGAGATCATGAAGGCCAGCAGCTTGAAGCGCTTGAGGTCGTAGCCCACGGCGGCGGCCCGGTCCTCGTTGTCGCGGATGGCGAGCAGCGTGCGCCCGAAGATCGAATCGGTCACGCGCAGCAGCAGGCCGAAGGCGATGAGGAAAATCACCGCCACGAAAGCGTAGTACTTCCACGGCGTGTCCATGAAGCCGGGGCGCGGCACGTCGAGCAGGCCGTTGTCGCCACCCGTGAGATCGGTGGCGGTGTAGGCGGTGAAATAGAACATCTGCGCGAAGGCCAGCGTGAGCATCACGAAGTAGGTGCCGCGCTGGCGGATGGCGACCCAGCCGACCACCGCCGCGCCGATCGCGCCCATGGCCATGGCCGCGAGCAATGCAAGCGGCATGGGCAGGTGCAGGCGCGTGAGCAGGATCGCGATGGTGTAGCTGCCCAGTCCGAAGAAGATGCCTTGCCCGAAGGACAGCAGCCCCGTGTAGCCCAGCAGCAGGTTGCAGCCCAGTGCCGCCAGCGCGTAGATGAGTACCTCGCTCGCGAGCGAGCCAGAGCTCAGCACCAGCGGCAGGCCCAGCGCGGCGACGAGCGCCAGGAGGAATGTGATTTTTCTCGGCATGGCGTGTCCGTTCATGCTTTCCGGCCGAGCAGGCCATGCGGGCGCAGCAGCAGCACGGCCGCCATCGCGATGTAGATCATCAGGCTGGCTCCCGGCGGCCAGATGGTGCTCATGAGGCTCTGCAGGATGCCGATGACCAGCCCGCCCACGAGCGCGCCGCCGAAGCTGCCGAGCCCGCCGATCACCACCACCACGAAGGCCACGCTCAGCGCCTCGACGCCCATGAAGGGTTCGGCCCCGCGAATGGGCGCAGCCAGCACGCCGGCCAGCGCCGCCGTGGCCGCGCCCAGCGCGAACACCAGGCTGAACACGCGGAACACGTTGATGCCGAGCAGCGACACCATCTCGGTCGATTCGCTGCCCGCGCGCACCGCGCTGCCCAGCCGCGTGCCTTCGAGCACCCACCACAGCAGCACCGCGAGCACGGCGGTGAAGCCGATCACGAACAGCCGGTACTTCGGATAGACGAAGCTGCCCCACATCACCACGCCCTGGAGCAGGTCGGGCGTGGGCACGCTGTTGCCCAGCGGGCCCCAGAACACGATGACGATCTCCTGCACCGCGAGCGCGAGCCCCACCGTCACGAGGATGTGGAACTCGTGCGCCTTGGCATACACGCGGCGCAGCAGCAGCTTCTCGGCCAGCCAGCCGAGCGCGCCGACGAACAGCGGCACCAGCACCAGCGCGGCCCAGAAGTTCAGGCCCCACTGCATGGCCTGGTAGCACAGGTAGGCACCCAGCAGATAGAAAGCGCCGTGCGCGAAGTTCACGAAACGCAGCAGGCCGAACACGATGGACAAGCCAACGGCCAGCAGGAAATACAGCATGCCGATGCCGATTCCGTTGATGGTCTGGAGCAGGTAGACGGTCATATGTGTGAGTGATGACGGGCTCGGATGCGGCACCCCGACCTTTCGGGAACACCGCGGAACCGGCTTTGCCGGGCCGCAGGTGTTGCCCCCTGCAAGGGGGTTGGAGGCCACACGCAGTGGGCAAGCCTGGGGGTTAGCCCAATCTGCAGCCGGTCTTGTCGGCCGGCAGGAAGGACTTGCCGGAACTCACCACGTCGACGTAGTCGGCCGCGTTCTTCATCTTCGACTTGGCCTTGCCCTTGAGCAGGTAGTAGTCCTTGATGACCTGGTGGTCGGCCTTGCGGATTTCCTCGGTGCCGGTGAGGCCGTCGAACTTCATGCCCTCGAGCGCGGCGATCACCGCCTTCTGGTCGACCGTGCCCGCCTTGACGATGCCGTCGATCAGGATCTTGGTGCAGACGTACGAGCCCGCGAGGCTGTAGTTGGGCACGATCTTGAGCTTGTCGGCGGTGCGCTTCACCAGGTCCTTGTTGAGGGTGGTGTCGGCCGTGTGCCAGTACTGCGCGCCGAAGTACACGTCTTCGCAGAGGTCGGCGCCCAGTTCGTCGAACTGCTCCAGGCCCGAAGCCCAGGCCATGAGGATCGTCATGTTCTTGTGCATGCCGAAGCTCACGGCCTGGCGCAGCGCCGCGGAAGACTGCGCGCCGAAGTTCAGCAGCAGCAGCACGTCGGGCTTGGCCGCCATCGCGTTGGTGAGGTAGCCGCTGAACTCCTTCTCGTTGAGCGAGTGGTAGCTGTTGCCCACATGCTCGATGCCCTTCTCCTGGAAGATGTTCTTGGCCGCGCTCAGCAGGCCGTCGCCGAACACGTACTGCGGCGTGATGGTGTACCAGCGCTTGGCCTTCGGCATGGTGGCGATCAGGGGGCGCACCGTCTGCTCGATGGCACCGAAGGTGGGCACCGACCAGCGGAAGGTGGCGGGGTTGCAGTCCTTGCCGGTGATCTCGTCCGCGCCCGCGGTGGTGATGAACAGGCCGCCGGCCTTCTCCGCCTCCTTGCCCATGGCCAGCGCTTCCGACGACAGGATGCCGCCCGCGAAGAACTTCGCGCCCTGCTGCTGCGAGGCTTCCTGCACCTTGCGCACGGCGGTGGCCGGCTTGCCCTCGGTGTCGAGCACGGTGTAGGCCAGCGGGCGCTTGAGCACGCTGCCGTACTGCTCGATGGCCAGCTTCATGCCCAGGTCGGCGTACTTGCCGTTGGCCGCGAAGGCGCCCGACATCGGGACCGGGCAGCCGAAGCGGATCGCCTCGGCCGACTGGGCAAAGGCGGCGCGGCCAGCCAGCAGGGAAGCGGGGGCGGCCGACAGGGCGGCAAGCTGAAGGAGGTGTCTGCGATGCATGGGGATCTCCGGTCGTGGTGGGTGAAACAAGGAAAAGGTGGGGCCTGCGATTGCCGGCGAATTTAAGCGGATAAATAGGATTAATATGCTGGTAAAAACCCGCTAGCAATCCTTGTGCCCAACACCGACCGGAGCTCGCCGATGACGCCGTTTAAGATCGCGCGCTGTTGCGCATCCCGCGCATCTCCCGATGGGCATGGAGCGTTTCAATGAGAGTGGGGCAGAACCGTCCTAAGCGGCAAAAGCTCTCGGACGTCATCGTCGAAGACGTCAAGCGCTGGATCGTGGCGGAGCGCAAGCAGCCCGGCGACCGGCTACCGAACGAGAAAGAACTGATCGAGCTTTTCGGGTACTCGAAGAGCACGGTGCGCGAGGCGCTGAAGGCGCTGGAGGTGCGCGGGCTCGTCTCCATCCGCACTGGGCCCGGCGGCGGGGCCTACCTGCAGCAGGTGTCGGTCGACCATGCGTCGGAGCCGCTGCGCAACTTCCTGCATTTCCATCACCTGGACGGGCACCATATCTATCAGTTGCGCAAGGCACTGGAGCCTGAACTGGCCGTGAGCGTGGTCGGCAGGCTGACGCCGGAGCAGTTCGACAAGCTCGAGGAAAACATCCGCCTGTGCACCATCGAGCCGACCAACGAGGACGAACTGCGCACCCAGCGCGAGGCGGAACTCGCCTTCCACACCATGCTGGCGGAGAGCTGCCCCAATCCGGTGCTTTCGTTCATGTGCCGCTTTCTCAACGACCTGCTGCGCGACCTGGTGGTCTACAAGAAGGCGCTGGACCACCACCACTTCGGCGAGACGAATGTCGACTACCACACGCAGCTGCTCGCGGCCTACCGCAAGGAAGACGCTGAGGAAGTGCGCCGGCTGATGGCCGAGCACATGGTGGATGCAGAAGCGCACATGCACGAGATGGAGGCGCACATCGGGGCCAAGCATCTGTTGCTGCCCAGCGGGCAGCGATAGGCCGGTCCGTTCAGGGGGCGTGCCCCGGAGAAACGGCGAAGGTCAGGCGTGCGCCCGCTCCAGGCAATCCTGAAACGCCAGCACGGCCCGCGACGGCTTCGGCGAACGCCGCAGCAGGCTCACGAATTTGCATGCGTAGTTGAACCGCGCCGGCAGCACCGCCTTCATCAGCCCGCGCTCCTCGAACACCTGCGCATAGTGGTCGGGCAGAAAGCCCAGGAAGCGGCCCGACAGGATCAGCGTGGCGATGGCTTCCTGGTCGAAGCCCGTCGCCTTGCGCGACAACCGCGCCCTGTGGCTCAGCTCCATGTTGGGCGAGTGGTAGCCCAGCCCCGCGAAATGGTGTTCGCCCAGCTTCCCCCAGGTGAGCCTGGCATGGGGGCTGTCGAACAGCGGATGGCCCTTGCCGCAGTACAGCAGCATCATCTCGTCGAACAGGTCCGCGTACACCAGGCTCTGCGAGGCCCGGTGCGCCGGGATGATGCCGATCTGGAACTTGCCTTCCAGCACCCCCTGCTCTATGGCGTTGATGGAGCCCACGTGCACCGCCAGGCTCACCTCCGGCGCTATCTCGGTGAAACGCGCAATGGCCTCGCCGATGCGCGCCTTCGGGTTCGTCGCGGTCTTGTCGAACAGCGCCACCTCCAGCTGCCCGCCCATGCGGTTGTGGATGTCGTCGATGCTGCCGCGAAAGGCGTCGACCGAAGCCAGCAGGCGCAGGGTCTCGTCGTACACGCGCTGGCCCTCGGCGGTGAGCGCGAAACCCGCCCTGCCCCGGCGGCACAGCACCAGGCCCAGCCGCGTTTCCAGGTCTTTCACATGCCGGCTCACGGTGGAGGTGCCGATGTTCAGCTCCAGCTCGGCGGCCGCCATGCCGCCGCAGTCGACCACGCTCTTGAAAACCTTGAGCAACCGCAGGTCCATGTCGCTGAGCTGCCCCAGTACGGCGCGGTTACGAGCACTGTTCTGGGCACCGTTTTGGGCCTTGGCCTTTACTTGCATGAAGTGTCAAGTGAACATTGATATTGCGCCATTCTCCACACTGAAGGGTCTGCCAACAATCGGCGCATTCACAACCCCCTCCGGAGCCCGCCCGCGCGGAACGCCATGACCCTTGCAGCCCCCGCCCTCGAACCCACGCCCGCCATGCGGACCGACGCCGCCTGGCTCGACGCGCACTGGATGCCCTACACCGGTAACCGCAACTTCAAGGCCGATCCGCGGATCATCGTGGAAGCCAAGGGCGCCTACTTCACCGACATCGACGGCCGCAAGATCTTCGACGGCCTCTCGGGCCTGTGGTGTTCGGGCCTGGGCCACGGCCGCCCCGAGATCACCGAGGCAGTGAGCCGCCAGATCGCCAAGCTCGACTACTCGCCCGCGTTCCAGTTCGGCCACCCGCTGTCGTTCGAGCTGGCCAACAGGATCAAGGAGCTGACGCCCGCCGGGCTGGACTACGTGTTCTTCACCGGCTCGGGCTCCGAAGCCGCCGACACCTCGCTGAAGATGGCGCGCGCCTACTGGCGCACCAAGGGACAGGCCAGCAAGACTCGCCTGATCGGCCGCGAGAAGGGCTACCACGGCGTCAACTACGGCGGCATCTCGGTGGGCGGCATCGCGGCCAACCGCAAGCTGTTCGGCCAGGGCGTCGAGGCCGACCACCTGCCGCACACGCAACTCGCTTCCAACGCCTTCACGCGCGGCATGGCCGAGAACGGCGCCGAGCTGGCCGACCGCCTGCTCGACCTGATCGCGCTGCACGACGCATCGAACATCGCGGCCGTCATCGTGGAGCCTTTCGCGGGTTCGGCCGGCGTGGTGATTCCGCCCAAGGGCTACCTCAAGCGCCTGCGCGACATCTGCACCGCCAACAACATCCTGCTGATCTTCGACGAAGTGATCACCGGTTTCGGCCGCTGCGGCGCGCTCACGGGCTCGGAAGCCTTCGGCGTCACGCCCGACATCATGAACATCGCCAAGCAGGTGACCAACGGCGCGCAGCCGCTGGGCGCCGTGGTCGCCAGCAAGGAGATCTACGACACCTTCATGGCGGCCGGCGGCCCCGACTACATGCTCGAGTTCCCGCACGGCTACACCTACGGCGCGCATCCGGTGGCCTGCGCCGCCGGCATCGCCGCGCTCGACGTGCTGCAGAAGGAAGACATGATCGGCCGCGTGCAGGCGCTTGCGCCACACTTCGAGAACGCGGTGCACAGCCTGAAGGGCAGCAAGCACGTCAACGACATCCGCAACTTCGGCCTGGCCGCCGGCCTGACCATTGCCGCGGTGCCGGGCGAGCCCGCGCGCCGTCCGTACGAGATCGCCATGAACTGCTGGAAGAAGGGCTTCTACGTGCGCTACGGCGGCGACACCATCCAGTTGGCACCGCCCTTCGTCGCCGAGAAGGCCGAGATCGACCGCATGGTCAACGCGCTGGCCGACGCTTTGGCGGAGACGGCCTGAGTCCGTCGCGGCCTCCGGCCTGATCGGAGGCCAGGTCCTACAGGCGGCGCGCCGGCCGCCTTTCAATAATCGGCGGCATGACGGCTCTGCGCAGCGACATCCCCGCCCGCCTGGACCGCCTACCGTGGTCGCGCTGGCATTGGCGCGTGGTGATCGCGCTGGGCGTGGCCTGGGTGCTCGACGGCCTGGAGGTCACGCTGGTGGGCTCCATCGGGGCGGTGCTGGAGCGGCCCGACACGCTGGGCCTCACCGCCGGCGAGATCGGCCTGTCGGGCTCGGTGTACGTGGCGGGCGCGGTGCTGGGCGCCCTGCTCTTCGGGCGGCTCACCGACCGGCTCGGGCGCAAGAAGCTCTTTCTCGTCACGCTGGTGGTCTACACGGTGGGCACGCTGGCCACGGCTTTTTCTCCGGATTTCGCTTTCTTCGCGCTCTGCCGCTTCGTTACCGGACTGGGCATCGGCGGCGAGTACGCGGCCATCAACTCGGCCATCGACGAGTTGATTCCGGCGCGCGTGCGCGGGCGCGTCAACCTCGCGATCAACGGCAGCTTCTGGATTGGCGCGGCGCTCGGCGCGGGGCTGAGCCTGGTGCTGCTGGACCCTCATGTGATCGGCCCGGTATGGGGCTGGCGCGCGGGCTTCGCGCTGGGCGCGGTGCTGGCGGTGGCCATCCTGCTGGTGCGGCGCGACGTGCCGGAGAGCCCGCGCTGGCTCATTGCGCACGGGCGCGCGGACGAAGCCCGGCGCATCGTCGAGCAGATCGAAGCGGAGGTCTCGGCGCAGCACGGCCCGCTTCCCGCGCCGCAGGGCCATGTGGACTACACCGACGCTCGCCAGACCAGCCCCTCGATGCGCGAGGTGGCGCGCGTGCTGTTCAAGCACTATCGCCAGCGCAGCGTGGTCGCGCTTGCGCTGATGGTGTCGCAGGCTTTCTTCTACAACGCGATCTTCTTCACCTACGCGCTGGTCCTCACGCGCTTCTACGGCGTGCCTGAAGCCAGCGTGGCGCTGTACATCTTTCCGTTCGCGCTCGGCAACGTGCTCGGCCCGCTGCTGCTGGGCCCGCTGTTCGACAGCCTGGGCCGGCGCAAGATGATCGCGCTGACCTATGTGCTCGCGGGCGTGGGCCTGGCGCTCACCGGCTGGGCGTTCATGATGGGCTGGCTCGACGCGCGCAGCCAGGCGCTGTGCTGGTCGGCCGTGTTCTTCCTGGCCTCGGCGGCCGCCAGCTCGGCCTACCTCACCGTGAGCGAGGTGTTCCCGCTGGAAATGCGCGCGATGGCCATCGCCATCTTCTATGCCGTCGGCATGGGCGCGGGCGGCTTCGTGGCGCCGGTGCTGTTCGGCCTGCTGATAGAGACAGGCAGCCGTGGCGCGGTGATGGTGGGCTACGGCATCGGCGCGGCGCTGGTCATCGTGGCCGGGCTGCTGGCCCTGCGCTATGCGGCCGACGCGGAGCGCAAGCCGCTGGAAGAAGTGGCGCCGCCGCTGGCGGCCGACCCGGGCGTGGTTACTCGAAACGATTGAGACCACACCGCCGCGTCCCGCCGTGAGCGCCCCGGAAGGGGGTTGGCGAAGCGACACGAAGTGCGCGCAGCCTGGGGGCGAATCAAAGACTGCAGGTGCGGAAGCCGAAGAACCCGTCGTCGCGCTCCGGCAAGGCGAAGCCGCGGCGCTTGGGTGAACGAAGACGCGCGCGTGTCGCGAACGAGGCGCCGCGCAGCACGCGTGCACGCCCGAATGCAGCAGCGGGATCGAACTCCCCGCCCGCGCTCCACGGGTCGGCACGGTAGCCGGGCCAGGGGCTCAGCGTGCCGGCGGTCCACTCGTGCACGTCGGCCCAGCGGAAGCCGCGCCGCGCGGCGGTGTGCGCGGCGATCTCCCATTCGACCTCGGTCGCCACGCGGCGTCCCGCCCAGCGCGCCCAGGCATCGGCCTCCCACCAGCTCAGGTGCACCGCGCTGTGGTGGCCGGCGGCGCGCACCGTCGCGCCAAAGCGGTGCTGCAGCACCGAGCCCCCGGAGCCGTGCCGCGCGGCGCCGATCTGCTCCACATGGCGCGGCCCGCGCCGCCCTTCGATCTGGGCCGAGAGCCAGCGCCAGCCTTCGCCGCGCCACAGTTCCTCGCGGTCGTAGCCGCCGTCGTCGACGAACTCGACGTACTGGTTCCAGGTGACGGGCTGGGCGTCGATCTCGAACTCCGGCACGTCGACGCGATGCGTGGCACGTTCCTGCGCAAAGGCGAAGCCGCTCTCGGGCATGCCCAGTTCCCAGCGGGTGGCCGGCAGCAGCAGCGGCTCGCGCGTGACGGCGATGGGCGCCTGCTCGACGCCCAGAGGCAGCCCCAGCGTCTGCGCCATCACGACGAACTGTTCGCCGCGCAGGTCTTCATGCGCCAGCGCCAGCCTGTAGAAGTAGAGGCCGGCGTCGGTCTCGGCCGCATGCTCCAGCAGTTCGAGCGTGCTCTCCAGCGTCTCGAGCAGGTAGGCCTTGGTCTGGGCGAGGTCGGGCAGCCCCGGCGACCAGCGCTGGTCGGGCGTGGCCTGCGCCGGGTTCCACCAACTGTCGGCGCCGGGCTCGATGGCCGCCAGCCGCGTGGGCCGCACCGGGCAATCGGCACCGAAGGCGCGCTGGGTGTTGCGGCCGATCCACCATTCGGCGAACCAGCCGATGTGGCCGGCCAGCCAGACCGGCGGCACGACATCGGGCCCGCGCGGCGTCGGCATGCCTTCGCCCAGCGCCTGCTCGAAGAGCGACAGCAGGTGCAACGTGTGGTTGCGCGCGTCGATCAGCGCCAGGGAAAGCAGATCTCGGCCGGCCCGGCTCATGTCGGGGGAGTCGATCGATTGGGACGTCGCCACGGCCGGGGCCGGAGGGGGGCGCGGTGTCTGGGCCATGGAACATTATGGCCAAGCCACGCCTCCGGGTAGCCCCCAGAAGACACTTTCGATTACATCGATAGAATCCGCACCGCCTCACGCACCCGACCCGCTGGCACACAAGGCCAGTGCGTCGGGTGCGGTCGTATGTGGGGCATCCAATACAAAAATGGAGATGAAATGCAAGGCTTGCTCAAGCTTTCCCGGGCCATCGACTGGCTCAACGCCCAGGTGGGCAAATACGCGATCTGGCTGATCCTGGCCGCCACGGTGATCAGCGCCCTCAACGCGGTGGTGCGCAAGATATTCAACACCAGCTCCAACGCGTTTCTCGAAGTGCAGTGGTATCTGTTCGCCTGGTCGTTCCTGATCGCCGCCGGCTTCACGCTGCTGCACCGCGAGCACGTGCGCATCGACGTCATCAACAGCCGCCTGTCCAAGCGCAAGCAGGTGTGGATCGACATCATCGGCTTCGCATTCTTCCTGACGCCGCTGTGCCTGACGGTGCTCTACCTGTCGATGCCCGTGGTGATCCAGATGTACAAGTCGGGCGAGATGTCCGGCAACTCGGGCGGGCTGATCCGCTGGCCCGTGTGGGCGGCGCTGCCGGCCGGCTTCGTGCTGCTGATGCTGCAGGGCTGGTCCGAGCTGATCAAGCGCATCGCGTTCCTGCGCGGCCAAGGCCCCGACCCCATGGGCCGGCTGACCGACAAGACGGCCGAGGCCGAGCTGATCGAAGCCCTGCGCCTGCAGGCCGAGAAAGACGCAGCCAAGGCCGGCACGGCCGCTCCCGGCACGCAACACTGAACGGCCGAGCACAGACACCATGGAATTCATTGTTGCCAACTTCGCCCCGATCATGTTCGCGGGGCTGATCTGCTTCCTGCTGCTGGGCTATCCCGTCGCATTCAGCCTCGGGGCCTGCGGCCTGTTCTTCGGTCTCGTCGGCATCGAGCTCGGCGTGTTCCAGTCGTCGGTGATGGCCTGGCTGCCCCAGCGGCTGATCGGCATCATGGCCAACGACACACTGCTGGCGGTGCCCTTCTTCACGCTCATGGGGCTCATATTGGAGCGCAGCGGCATGGCCGAGGACCTGCTCGACACGGTCGGCCAGGTCTTCGGGCCGATGCGCGGCGGCCTGGCGCTGGCGGTGATCTTCGTCGGCGCGCTGCTGGCGGCCACCACCGGCGTGGTGGCGGCATCGGTCATCTCGATGGGCCTGATCTCGCTGCCGATCATGCTGCGCTACGGCTACGACCGGCGGCTGTCCAGCGGCGTGATTGCCGCATCGGGCACGCTGGCGCAGATCATCCCGCCCTCGCTGGTGCTGATCATCATGGCCGACCAGCTCGGCAAGAGCGTCGGCGACATGTACAAGGGCGCCTTCCTGCCCGGCTTCATGCTGATGGGCCTGTACGTGGTCTATGTCGTGTTCCTCGCGATCTTCCGGCCCGCGCAGGTGCCGGCGCTGCCGCCCGAGGCCCGCACCTTCCGCGAACCCAACGGCAGCGGCGGCTACACGTCGCTGGTGGCGCTCGCCGCGCTGTCGGCCGTGGTGGCGGTCTGGCTGGCGCGCAACATGGCGGCGGTGCACACCTGGTTCCAGGGCCAGGAAGTGACCTCGGTGGCCACCGACGAGAAGGTCGTGGTCGCCATGTGCGGCGGCGTGTTCGTGGCCCTGGTGATCGCGCTGATCAACAAGGGCCTGAAGCTCAACCTGCTGTCGCGGCTGGCCGAGCGCGTGACCTTCGTGCTCATTCCGCCGCTGCTGCTGATCTTCCTGGTGCTGGGCACCATCTTCCTGGGCGTGGCCACGCCCACCGAAGGCGGCGCAATGGGCGCCCTGGGCGCGCTGATCATGGCCTGGGTGCGCCGGCGCATGAGCCTCACGCTGCTGAAGCAGGCGCTGGCCTCCACCACCAAGCTGTCGAGCTTCGTGATGTTCATCCTGATCGGCGCCACGGTGTTCAGCCTGGTGTTCCAGGCCGCCGACGGCCCGATCTGGGTCGAGCACCTGCTGTCGTCGCTGCCCGGCGGCCCGGTGGGCTTCCTGATCGCGGTGAACGTGCTGGTGTTCTTCCTGGCGTTCTTCCTGGACTACTTCGAGCTGTCGTTCATCGTGGTGCCGCTGCTGGCGCCCGTGGCCCACAAGCTGGGCATCGACCTGATCTGGTTCGGCGTGCTGCTGGCTGTGAACATGCAGACCTCGTTCATGCACCCGCCCTTCGGCTTCGCGCTGTTCTTCCTGCGCTCCGTCGCACCCGACAAGCAATACGTTGACCGCGTGACCCAGAAGGTCATGGAGCCGGTGACGACGATGCAGATCTACAAGGGTGCGATCCCGTTCGTGCTGATTCAGCTCACCATGGTGGGCGTGCTGATCGCGTTCCCGCAGATCGTGACGGGCGCGCTCGACAAGGAGGTGAAGGTCAACCTCGACGACATCGGGGCGCAGATGCGCGACAGCCTGAAGCCCGAGGACGGCGGACCGGCCGCCGACCCCTACGGCGGCCCCGAGGAAGCCGCGCCGGGCGCCGAACCGCAGCCGGGCGCGGAAGGCGCCGCACCGGCACCGGCCCCCGAGGCCGCGCCGGCCGACAGCGGCGAGACCGATCCCATGAAGGCCATGCAGGACGCGCTCAAGCAGCAGCAGAAGCCCTGAACGGCCCCGCAAGCCAAAAGGCCGCCCCGTTTGCACGGGGCGGCCTTTTTCATGCGGGTCGCGTCGGTATCAGATCTTGACCGAGTTCATGTACTGGTTGAACGGGTACTCCGAGAAGCGGTTCCACAGGATCTGGTCGCGCTGGAAGGCGCGCATGTCCTGGTGGATCTTCTTGAACTCGGGCGACTTGGCTTCGTGCTCGGCGAAGACTTCCATCGAGGCCTTGAAGCCCGCGTCCATCACGGCCTTGGGGAACGGCTTGAGTTCGGTCTTGGCGGCAACCAGGCGCTTGAGCGCCACCGGGTTGTAGGCGTCGTACTTGGCGATCATGTCGCGCGCGGCGACCTTGGTGGCCGCGTCGAGGATGGCCTTGTTCTCGTCCGACAGCTTGGCGAAGGCCTTGTTGTTGATGAAGAACTCGAGGTCGGCGCCGCCTTCCCACCAGCCGGGGTAGTAGTAGTACGGGGCCACCTTGTTGAAGCCCAGCTTCTCGTCGTCGTAGGGACCGACGAACTCGGCGGCGTCCAGCGTGCCCTTTTCGAGCGCCTGGTACACGTCGCCGGCGGGCATGTTCTGCGACACCACGCCCAGCTTGGCCATGGCCTCGCCGAACACGCCGCCGCCCATGCGCATCTTCAGGCCCTTGAGGTCGGCGACCGTCTTGATCTCCTTGCGGTACCAGCCGCCCATCTGCGTGCCGGTGTTGCCGGCGCTGGCTGTGCGGAAGTTGTATTGCGCGAAGAAGGCGTCGAGCAGCTTGCGGCCGTTGCCGTACTCTTTCCACGAGTCGGTCTGGCGTGCGGTCAGGCCGAAGGGCACTGCGCAGCTGAACGCGAAGATCGGATCCTTGCCGGTGAAGTAATAGGCGGCGGTCTGCGCCATTTCGAGCGTGTCGCCCTGCAGTGCGTCGACCACGCCGAATGCGGGCATCAGCTCGCCGGCGGGGTGGACCGAGATTTCGAACTTGCCGCCGGACAGTGCCTTGACGGTCTTCGACAGCATTTCGGCGCTGCCGAAAATCGTGTCGAGCGAGCGCGGGAAGCTCGAGGCCAGGCGCCAGCGGACTGCGGTCTGCGCATGAACGGCAGGCGCAATGCCGGCAGCCAAAACGCCGGCGATGCCGGCGTTTTTGATTAGGGAACGACGATCCATTGATAGCTCTCCGAGTTCTTTGAAAAAACAAAACGCGGCTTGTGACCGCGTTGGGGACTTTTGTATAAGCCCGGGCGATTGTAAAAACGCGCTTACAGCCTCCGGCGGGGGTTTACCCTGCGCCCGGCGCCTCCCCCTGTCGCGCGCGAACTCGGTCTCGTGTAGACGAGGCATAAAATGTTATATCGCCTTACATACACCGCTGGAAACAGCATCAAGACATGAGACTCCCTAACTCCTTCAAGCCCGCACTGCTCGCGTTCGCCGCGGCCACCGCTTTCGGCGCGCAAGCCGCCGACATCAAGATCGGCGTCGCAGCCGCCCTGTCCGGCGGTGCCGCGCAGTACGGCGCCGCCATCCGCAACGGCTTCCAGCTGGCCGCGGACGAAATCAACGCCGCCGGCGGCATCAACGGCGACAAGATCGTGCTGGCCGTCGAGGACGAGCAAGGCAAGAAGGAGGACGCGATCAACGTCTTCAAGAAGCTGATCTTCCAGGACAAGGTCCTGATGACCTTCGGCCCCACGCTGTCGAACTCGGCCCAGGCGGCCGACCCGATCGCCCAGGCCGCCAAGACCGTGGCCTTCGGCACCTCGAACACGGCCGACGGCATCACCTCGATCGGCGACTACGTGTTCCGCAACTCCGTGACCGAAGCCGACGTGCTGCCCGAGACCCTGCGCGTGGCCATCAAGCACGGCAACGTGAAGAAGGTCGCCGTGCTGTACGGCAACGACGACGTGTTCACCAAGAGCGGCTACGACAACTTCAAGAAGGCCCTGGAAGACCTGAAGCTGCCCGTGACCACGACCGAGACCTTCGCCAAGGGCGACGTCGACTTCAAGGCCCAGCTCACCAAGATCAAGGCCACCAACCCCGACGCCATCGTGCTGTCGGCACTGCTGGCCGAAGGCGCGCCGATCATGGTGCAGGCCCGCCAGCTCGGCCTGAACGTGCCGGTCATCGGCGGCAACGGCATGAACTCGACCAAGATCTTCGACCTGGCCAAGGGCAGCTCGGACAACCTGTACGTCGGCAGCCCCTGGTCGGCCAGCAACGCCACACCCGAGAACACCAAGTTCCAGAAGGCCTACAACGACAAGTTCAAGATGGCGCCCGACCAGTTCGCCGCGCAGGCCTACGACGGCCTGTACGTGGTGGCCCAGGCGCTCAAGGGCGTGAAGCTGTCGGGCAACCTGGCGGCCGACCGCACCGCCCTGCGCGACGCGCTGCCCAACGTGAAGTGGACCGGCGCCACCGGCGCCTTCGCCTTCACACGCGCCAAGGACAAGGCCGGCAAGCCCGCCGGCTACGACGCGCAGCAGACGGCCATCGTGAGTGTCACGAAGGGCACCGCGTTCGTGATCGAGAAGTAAGCAAGCAGTCCCGGTGGCGGGCCGCGCGGCCCGCCATGCCCCCGCATATGGCGCAGGACAGTCACTGCGCCGTTTTCTTTTTTGATTTGCCGCAACACGCCTCGTGCCGCGGCCTGACGAAAGCCCATCGTGCTCGATCAGCAGCTTGTCAATGCCTTGTCGCTGGGGTGCGTCTACGCACTCTTCGCGCTCGGCTTCACACTCATCTTCGGCGTGCTCGGCGTCATCAACCTCTCGCACGGCGCGGTGTTCATGGTCGGCGCGTATGCCGCGGCCGAATTCATGCGCGTGTCGGGCATGCCGCTGTGGGTCGGCCTGCCATTCGCCTTTGCCTTCTGCGGCGTGCTGGGGTTCCTGGTCGACGTGCTGGTGCTCAAACCGCTGCGCAAGCGCAACGCACCCCACCTGATCCCGATGATCGCCACCATCGGCGTGGCCATCATCCTGAACAACGGCATCCAGGGCATCTTCGGCGCGGAGAACCTGCGCTTCCCGCCCGGCACCATTCCCGACGACGCGCTGGTGTTCGCCGGCATCCACGTCACCGTGCTCGAACTGGGCATCGTGCTCGCATCGTTCGTGCTGATGGGCGTGCTGATGCTGTCGCTGCAGCGCACCCAACTGGGCCGCGCGCTGCGCGCCATTGCCGAGTCGCCCAAGGCGGCGTACCTGGTGGGCGTGAACGTCGAGGGCCTGTTCTTCCTGACCTCGTTCGTGGCCGCCGGCCTGGGCGGCGTGGCGGGCGTGCTGATCGGGCTGTACTCGAACGCGCTCTTCCCGCTGATGGGCCAGCCGATGCTCGAGAAGGGCATCGCGGTGATCATCCTGGGCGGCATGGGCGACATCCGCGGCGCGCTGCTCGGCGGCCTGTTCCTCGGTTTCGCCGAGGTGCTGTCGGTGGCCTACGTGGGCTCCAACATGCGCGACGCGGTGGCCTTCGGCCTGCTGTTCCTCGTGCTGCTGGTGCGCCCGAAGGGCCTGTTCGGTTCGCTGAAGGAGCGCAAGGTCTGATGGAAGCCTTCGACAACTTCTGGTCGGTCTACAGCAACCTGGTGCTCTCGCTGGGCATCAACGGGCTGCTGGCGCTCTCGATCTGGCTCACCCTCGCCTGCGGCATGCTGGCGCTGGCCAACGCCGCATTCATGGGCATCGGCGCGTACACCGCGTCGATCCTCACGCTGAACTACGGCGCGCCGTTCCCGGTGGCCATTGCCGCGGGCATGGCCGCGCCGGCGCTGGTCGCCTTCATCATCGGCAAGCCGACGCTGCGGCTGTCGGGCGTGTACCTGGCCATGGCCACGCTGGCCTTCGGCGAGGTGGTGCGCATCGCCATCCTGAACGCCGAGTCGCTCACGGGCGGCGCGCTGGGCCTGAACGGCATTCCGCAATCCACCGAGTGGTGGCACGTGGCGCTGGCGCTGGTGCTCGTGCTGCTGGTGCTGTGGCGCATCCGCCGCTCCAAGGTCGGGCGCGCCTTCGAGGCCATCAAGGAAGACGAGACCGCCGCCGGCCTGATGGGCATCGACGTGGCGGGCCACAAGATGCTGGCCTTCGTACTGGGCGGCGCCATTGCCGGCCTGGCGGGCACGCTGAACGCGCACCTGACCTTCTTCATCGGCCCGGCCGAATACGGCTTCAACCGCGCGGTCGACATCCTGACGATGGCCATCCTCGGCGGCATCGGCAGCCTCACCGGCCCGGTGCTGGGCGGCACCATCCTCACGCTGCTGCCGGAAACGCTGCGCGGCCTGGGTGCCTTCCGCCTGGTGGTCAATGGCTTCATCCTGGTGCTGATCGTGCTGTTCCTGCCCAAGGGCATCTGGGACCCGGCGCGCATCCGCCAGTGGTTCGGACGCAAGGGGAGCGCGGCATGAGCGACAACACCCTTCTCACGTTGAAGAACGTGTCGCGCCACTTCGGCGGGCTCAAGGTCCTGCAGGACGTGAACCTGGACATTCCGAAGGGCGGGATCTTCGGGCTGATCGGCCCGAACGGCGCCGGCAAGACGACGGTGTTCAACCTGATCACCGGCCTGCTGCCCACCACCAGCGGCACCATCCACTTCCAGGGCCAGGACCTGGCGGGCCGCAAGCCCTTCCAGATCACCCGTGGCGGCATCGCGCGCACCTTCCAGAACATCCGCATCTTCAAGGAGATGTCGCTGCTGGAAAACGTGACCGTGGGCATGGACGCCAAGCTGCGCTACGGCCCGCTGGGCCTGCTCGCGAGCACGGGCCTGTTCCGCAGCGAGGAAAAGCGCGCCCGCGACCGCGCGCGCGAACTGCTGAGCTGGGTCAAGCTGGACCACAAGGCCAACGACGTGGCCGACAACCTCTCCTACGGCGACCAGCGCAAGCTGGAGCTGGCACGCGCGCTGGCCACCGAGCCCACCCTGCTGCTGCTCGACGAGCCGGTGGCCGGCATGAACAGCACCGAGAAGAGCGAGCTGATGGTCGAGATAGAGAACATCGCGGCGCGCGGCTTCACGGTCTTCATGATCGAGCACGACATGCGCTTCGTGATGGGGCTGTGCCAGCAGATCGCGGTGCTGAACTTCGGCCGCATCATCGCGCGCGGCGGCCCCGAGCAGATCCGCAACGACCCGCAGGTGATCGAGGCCTACCTCGGCCGCGAAGACGACGAAGCCACGAACGACCAGGAGACCGCGGCATGAGCGCCGGCACCACGACCCCATTGCTGCAGGTGCAGGACCTGAAGGTGAACTTCGGCCATGTGCAGGCGGTGAAGGGCATCGATTTCGAATTGCACGAAGGGCAGATCACCACGCTGGTGGGCGCCAACGGCGCGGGCAAGTCGACCACGCTGCTGGCGCTGTCGGGCCTCGTCAAGAAGACGAGCGGGCGCGTGCTGTTCGCGGGCCAGGACATCACCGCGCTGTCGCCCCACAAGATCGTGGCCGGCGGCGTGGTGCAGGTGGCCGAGGGCCGCGCCACGCTGACCACGCTCACGGTGCGCGACAACCTGGAGCTGGGCGGCTACACGCGCCGCGATGGCGCCGCGGCCCGCGCGGCCGACCTGGAACGCATCTACGCCCTCTTCCCGGTGCTGAAGGACCGGGCCGACGGCCTGGCCGGCAACCTCTCGGGCGGCGAGCAGCAGATGCTGGCCATCGGCCGCGCCCTGATGGCCAAGCCGCGCGTGCTGCTGCTGGACGAGCCCTCGATGGGCCTGGCGCCGATCATCGTGCAGGACATCTTCCGCACGCTGCGCGAGATCAACAAGCAGGGGCTGACGATCTTCCTGGTGGAGCAGAACGTGCGCCAGGCACTGAAGATCGCGGACCGGGCCTATGTGATCGAGACGGGCAGCATCGTGCTGTCGGGCACCGGGCGGGATCTGCTGGGCAACCCGAAGGTGCAGGACGCGTACCTGGGGAGCTGACGGGTCTTTGGTATTCCTCCCTCCCCCGCTGGGGGAGGGTCGGGGTGGGGGCTAGCGGCAGTTGCACCACGGCGGCATGTTTTAAAGCCGCTTGCCCCCATCCCAGCCTTCCCCCAGAGGGGGAAGGAGCAAGACCGAAACCTCAGTTGCGGCCGAAGCGGTCCGCGATGGATTTCTCGATACCCGCCGCATCGAGCCCGATGCCGGCCAGCAGCTTCGCCGGATCGCCATGCTCGATGAACTGGTCGGGCAAGCCCAGCTGCAGCACCGGCTTCTGCACGTTGGCAGCCTGCAGCGCCTCGAGCACCGCGCTGCCGGCGCCGCCCATGATGGCGCCCTCTTCCAGCGTCACGATGGCATCGTGCGTGCGCGCGACCTGCAGCAGCAGTTCGACGTCCAGCGGCTTGGCCCAGCGCATGTTGACCACCGTGGCGTCGAGCGACTCGGCCGCCGCGAGCGCCGGATACAGCAGCGTGCCGAAGGCGAGGATCGCAATGCGCTTGCCTTCGCGGCGGATCTCGCCCTTGCCCAGGGGCAGTGCGTCGAGCGTGAGGTGCGGCGCCACGCCGGCGCCCGAGCCGCGCGGATAGCGCACCGCCACCGGGTGGCTCTGCTCGTAGGCGCTGGACAGCAGCTGGCGGCACTCGCGCTCGTCGGCCGGGCACGCGATGCTCATGTTCGGAATGCAGCGCAGGAACGGAATGTCGTAGGCACCCGCGTGCGTGGCGCCGTCGGCACCCACGAGGCCCGCGCGGTCGAGCGCGAACACCACCGGCAGGTTCTGGATCGCCACGTCGTGGATCAGCTGGTCGTAGGCGCGCTGCAGGAAGGTCGAGTAGATGGCGACCACCGGCTTCAGCCCTTCGCAGGCCAGGCCGGCGGCGAAGGTGACGGCGTGCTGCTCGGCGATGCCGACGTCGTAGTAGCGGCCGAGGAAGCGCTTCTCGAACTCCACGAGCCCCGAGCCCTCGCGCATCGCGGGCGTGATGCCCACGAGGCGGCCGTCGGCGGCGGCCGTGTCGCACAGCCACTGGCCGAACACCTGCGTGAAGGTCTGCTTGGCCGGGGCGGTGGACTTGACCAGCCCCACCTGCGGATCGAACTTGCCGGGGCCGTGGTAGGCCACCGGGTCGGCCTCGGCCAGCTTGTAGCCCTGCCCCTTCTTGGTGACCACGTGCAGGAACTGCGGGCCTTCCAGGTGCTTGAGGTTCTCGAGCGTGGGCACCAGCGAATCGAGGTCGTGGCCGTCGATGGGGCCGACATAGTTGAAGCCGAACTGCTCGAACAGCGTGGCCGGCACCACCATGCCCTTGGCATGCTGCTCCAGCCGCTTGGCCAGCTCGAACAGCGGCGGCGCGTTGCGCAGCACGCTCTTGCCCACGCTCTTGGCGGCGGCGTAGAAATTGCCGCTCATCAGCTGCGCGAGGTAGCGGTTGAGCGCGCCCACCGGCGGGCTGATCGACATGTCGTTGTCGTTCAGGATCACGAGCAGCTTGCAGTCGCACACGCCCGCGTTGTTCAGCGCCTCGAAGGCCATGCCGGCGGTGAGCGCGCCGTCGCCGATGATGGCCACGGTGTGGCGGTCCTCGCCCTTCTGCTTGGCGGCCATGGCCATGCCCAGCGCGGCCGAGATGCTGGTCGACGAATGGGCGGTGCCGAAGGTGTCGTACTCGCTCTCGCTGCGCTGCGGAAAGCCCGAGATGCCGCCGATCTGCCGCAGCGTGGGCATGCGCTCGCGCCGGCCGGTGAGGATCTTGTGCGGGTACGTCTGGTGGCCCACGTCCCACACCAGCCGGTCGTGCGGCGTGTTGAACACGTGATGCAGCGCGACCGTCAGCTCGACCGTGCCGAGGTTCGAGCTCAGGTGGCCGCCGGTGCGCGAGACGTTGTCGAGCACGCAGGCGCGCACCTCGTCGGACAGCTGGCGCAGTTGCGCCCGGTCGTATTTGCGGATCGGCGCGGGGTCGTGGAGTGTGGGAAGCAGCGGAGCAGCCATGGGGGAGGTTTGTTCTTTTCTCTCAGCGATCGCGGTCGACCACCATGTGGGCCAGTGCGCGCAGGGCGGCGGTGTCGGCCAGGCCGCTGTTTTCCAGCGCGGCGAGCGCGTCGGCCAGCAGCTGGCGGGCCTGGGCGCGCGCCCCGTCGAGGCCGAGCAGCGATACGTAGGTGGGCTTGTCGGCCGCGGCATCCTTGCCGGCGGTCTTGCCCAGGGTTTGCGAGTCGGCCGTGACGTCGAGGATGTCGTCGACCACCTGGAACGCGAGGCCGATGGCCGCGCCGTAGTCGCGCAGCGCGGCCAGCGCGGCCGGCGACACGGCGCCGCAGGCGGCGCCCATCTCGACGCTGCCCTGCAGCAGCGCGCCGGTCTTCAGGCGGTGCATTTCGCGCAGCCGCGCTTCGTCGAGCGCGATGCCCACGCTGGCCAGGTCGATGGCCTGGCCGCCGGCCATGCCCTGGCTGCCCGCGGCGCGCGCGAGCAGGCGGCACAGCAGGGCCTGGGTGGCCGCGGGGATCTCATCGCCTTCAGGCGTGAGCAGCTCGAAGGCCAGCGCCTGCAGCGCGTCGCCGGCCAGCAGGGCGTCGGCCTCGCCGAACTTGACGTGCACCGTGGGTTTGCCGCGCCGCAGCACGTCGTTGTCCATGCAGGGCAGGTCGTCGTGCACCAGCGAATAGGCGTGGATCAGCTCGGTGGCGCAGGCGGCGCGCAGCGCGGCGGCCTTGTTGCCGCCGACGGCCTCGCTGGCGGCCAGCACCAGCAGGGGCCTCAGGCGCTTGCCGCCGTCGAGCACGGCATAGCGCATGGCGTCGCCCAGCAGCACGGGGGCGTCGACGCCGACCCAGCGCGAGAGCGCCGCCTCGACGTTCGCCAGATGGGGATCACACCAGCCGGCCAGGGTCTTTGCGTCCCACCGGGGGGGAGCCGTGGTCGCGGCCGCGCTCATTCGGAAGTCCAGACCTTCAGGCTGCCCGCATCGAGCACCTTGATCTGGTCTTCGACCGCCTGCAGCTTGTCGCGGCAGAAGGCGAGCAGCGCGGCGCCGCGCTGGTAGCTGACGAGCAACTGGTCGAGGGGCAGCTGGCCTGATTCGAGTTCCGCAACCAGTTTCTCCAGCTCCTGGAGCCCGGCTTCGTAACTGGCGGGCAGCGGGCCCGTATCAGGCGTTGCCGCCGGGCTGGACGAGGAAGGGGTTGGCACCTTGGGCATGCAAGCGAAACGTGGGTGAAACCGGGCATTTTAGGACTGGGACGGGAACAAGCGGCCACCGCCTGCGGGCCACCCCGGCACGGACCGAGCCAAAAGATGCCCCCCGGGTACAATGCGAACTTCTCTCGTTGGCAACGCCAGCACATTCTCCGGGCCGCCGAGCCATCCAGGCGGCGCCTTTCCGTTCTTTTTTCCTTTTTCTCCCTGTGGGGAGCTTGGTCAGGTCCTCCATGTCTGATTTAAGTCTTCAACTGCAGCAGGCCGCGAGCCAACTTCCAGTTTCCGCGTATTTCGACGAGGCGCTCTATGCCCGCGAAATGCAAAACCTTTTCGCGCGAGGGCCCCGCTATGTCGGCCATCGCCTGGCCGTGCCCGAACAGGGTGATTTCCACACCCTGCCGCAGGAGCACCAGGGCCGCGCGCTGGTCCACACGCCCAAGGGCGTGGAGCTGATCTCCAACGTCTGCCGCCACCGCCAGGCCCTGATCCTGCAGGGCCGGGGCCGGCTCGAGAGCCAGACCGGCGGCAACATCGTCTGCCCGCTGCACCGCTGGACCTACGCCGCGAGCGACCCGCGCACCACGGGCACCCTGATCGGCGCGCCGCACTTCGAGCAGGACCCCTGCCTGAACCTGCACAACTACCCGCTGACCGAATGGAACGGCCTTCTGTTCGAGAAGAACGCCGACGGCTCCGGCCCCGACGTGGCTGCCGACATGGCCGGCCTCGGCCCGCAGGCCGACCTCGATTTCTCGGGCTACGCGCTCGACCGCGTCGAGCTGCACGAGTGCAACTACAACTGGAAGACCTTCATCGAGGTCTACCTAGAGGACTACCACGTCGGCCCGTTCCACCCGGGGCTGGGCAGCTTCGTCACCTGCGACGACCTGCGCTGGGAGTTCAAGCCGCGCTATTCGGTGCAGACGGTGGGCGTGGCCAACCGCCTGGGCCGCGCGGGCAGCCCGATCTACCAGAAATGGCAGGAGCAGCTGCTCAAGTACCGCGACGGCAAGCCGCCGAAATACGGCGCCATCTGGCTCACCTACTACCCGCACGTGATGGTCGAGTGGTATCCGCACGTGCTCACCGTGTCCACGCTACACCCGGTGAGCCCGACCAGGACGCTCAACATGGTCGAGTTCTTCTACCCCGAGGAAATCGTCGCCTTCGAGCGCGAATTCGTCGAAGCCCAGCAGGCCGCCTACATGGAAACCTGCGCGGAAGACGACGAGATCGCCGAGCGCATGGACGCTGGCCGCCGCGCGCTGATGCTGCGCGGCGACAACGAGACCGGCCCTTACCAGAGCCCCATGGAAGACGGCATGCAGCAGTTCCACGAGTGGTACAAGGCTGCGATGCAGCAGCCCTGAGCCCCTGCCGCCCACGGCCCGATGAAACCATCGGGCTTTTTTTATTTCCTTCTAGTTTTCGAGACTGACTGACGATGCAAGCGCTCTGGATGGTGCTCGGCGCCTTTTTGTTCGCCACGATGAGCGTGGTCGTGAAAATCGCCTCGGAATGGTTCAACAGCGGCGAGATGGTGCTGGGCCGGGGCCTCATCGGCATCGTGTTCCTGTGGCTTTTGGCGCGCAACCGCGGCGTCTCGCTCGCCACCCGCTACCCCGGCATGCACGCCTGGCGCAGCACCATCGGCGTGATCTCGCTCGGCGCATGGTTCTATGCCATCGCCCACCTGCCGCTGGCCACCGCCGTCACGCTCAACTACATGAGCAGCGTGTGGGTCGCGGCTTTCCTGGTCGGCGGCGCGCTGCTGGCCTGGGTGCCGGTGCCCGGGCGCGACGGCCGGGTGGAGCGCCCGCCGCTGCAGGGCACGCTGGCCATGACGGTGCTCGCGGGCTTCGCGGGCGTCGTGCTCATGCTCAAGCCCACGGTCAGCGGCAACGAAGGCTTCGCCGGCATGCTGGGCCTGCTGTCGGGCCTGACGGCCGCCTTCGCCTACATGCAGGTGGTGGCGCTGTCGCGCATCGGGGAGCCCGAACTGCGCACGGTGTTCTATTTCGCGGTGGGCTCGGCCGTGGCCGGGGCCTTCGCCACGGCCGCCACGGGGTTTTCGGGCGGTGCTTCATGGACATGGCAGCATGCGCTGTGGCTGCTGCCGATCGGCCTGCTCGCCGCCCTCGGACAGCTCTGCATGACCCGCGCCTACGCCACCGCCAAGACCCAGGCAGGTACGCTGGTGGTGGCCAACCTGCAGTATTCGGGCATCGTGTTCGCGGCCTTCTACGGCGTGGTGCTGTTCAACGACCGCATCGACGCCGCAGGCTGGGGCGGCATGGCTCTTATCATCGCAAGCGGCATTGCCGCCACTGTGTTGCGGCAGCGGGCGGTGCCCAAGGCACCGGCCGAAGAACATTGAACTGAAACGCATCAAGCGGGCCTGTGCAGGCCCCGGCAACGAAGGACACACGCCATGTACACCACCCTCGTCACCTTCGACCAGCTGCGCCAACTGCAGGCCGGCGACAAGCCCTTCATGCTGTTCGACTGCAGCTTCGACCTCATGAAGCCCGAAGCCGGCGCGCAGCAGTACGCCGCCGCGCACATTCCGGGCGCGCTGTACGCCAACCTCGACACCGACCTCAGCGCGAAGCACGGCGTACCCGGCGCCCACGGCGAAGTCGTGACCGCGCAGGAAGACGGCGTGCCCGCATCCGGCGGGCGCCACCCGCTGCCGAGCCGCGAGAAGTTCGCGGCCTGGCTCTCGGGCATCGGCTTTGCGAACGACATGCAGGCCGTGGTGTACGACCGCAACGGCGCCAACTACTGCGGCCGTCTGTGGTGGATGCTCAAGTGGATGGGCCACGACGCAGTGGCCGTGCTCGACGGCGGGCTGCAGGCATGGCAGGCCGCGGGCGGCGAGGTGACCGACCGCGAGGAGCCCGCGCGCTTCCAGTCGAACTTCGTGACGGGCGAGCCCATTGCAAAGCTCGTGACCACCGACACCGTGCTGCGCCGGCTCGGCCAGCCTGACCAGAACCTGATCGACGCACGTGCCGGCGCACGTTACCGCGGAGAGGTGGAACCTCTGGACCCGATTGCCGGTCACATCCCCGGGGCCCTGAACCGGCCCTTCGCCGAGAACATCGGACCGGACGGCAAGTTCAAGCCGGCATCGCAATTGCGTGCCGAGTTCGAAACGCTGCTCGCGGGACGCGACCCGGCGACCGTCGTCCACCAATGCGGCAGTGGCGTGAGCGCCGTGCCCAACCTGCTCGCGATGCAGATCGCGGGGTTCGGGACGACCGCGCTCTATGCCGGCAGCTGGAGCGAATGGAGCAACACGCCGGGGCTGCCGACCCGGCAAGGCGCTGAACCATGAAGCACACCCGACTCCGACGCACCACCGGTCTCGCAATGGCAGCCGCGCTGTTCGCGGCCGCCCCGTTCCTTTCCGCGCAGGCACAGCAGCAGCATGCGCATGTGCACGGCCAGCTCAAGCTCGACGTGGCCGTCGACGGGCCCACGGTGGTGATCGACATGGAGTCCCCGCTGGACAACATCGTCGGCTTCGAACGCGCGCCCAAGACCGACGCCGAGAAAAAAGCCGTCGAAGACGCCGTGGCCGTGCTGCGCGCTGCCGACAAGCTCTTCGTGGTCGACCCGGCCGCCAACTGCAAGCTGGGCCCGGTCGACCTGCGCTCGGGCGCGCTGGGCCTGGGCAACCCCGACCCGGCAGAGCCCGTCGGCCATGCCGACCTCGACGCCACCTTCTCCTTCAACTGCACCAATGCGTCCGCCGCGAAGTTCATCGACGTGAATCTGTTCGGCGCGTTCAAGGGACTGCGCCAGATCGATTCGCAGATCGCCTCCGCGCAAGGCCAGTTCAAGCGCCAGCTCAAGCGCCCCGCCGGCGCTCAGGCGTCGCAGCCGGTCCGTCTGAGCTGGGGCAAGTGACGCTGTGAGCAACTTCCCGCAGGGCGAGACGACGCCATTGCGCGTCGTACTTGCCGCAGAAGCGCTGCGCTTCTCATGGCCCGGCGTGAAGACGCCGTGCATCGACATCGAGGCCTTTCGCATCACCGCCGGCGAATCGGTGTTCCTGCACGGCCCCAGCGGCTGCGGCAAGAGCACGCTGCTGTCGCTGCTGGCCGGCGTGCTGGTGGCCGACGAAGGCCGCGTCACGCTGCTGGGCCACGACTGGTCGAAGCTCTCGGGCACCCAGCGCGACCGCAGCCGCGTGGCGCACGTGGGCTACATCTTCCAGCAGTTCAACCTGCTGCCGTACCTGAGCGTGATCGACAACGTGCTGCTGCCCTGCCGCTTCTCCGCGCGGCGCGAGGCGCAGGCCTCGCGCAACGGCAGCGCGCGCGAAGAAGCCGAGCACCTGCTCGCGCAGATGGGCCTGGACCGCAACCTGTGGAAGCGGCAGGCGCTGCAGCTGTCGGTCGGGCAACAGCAGCGCGTAGCCGCGGCGCGCGCGCTCATCGGCCAGCCTGAAGTGGTGATCGCGGACGAGCCCACCTCGGCGCTGGACGAAGACCGCCGCGAAGCCTTCCTCGACGTGCTGCTGACGGCCTGCGCGCAGAACCACAGCGCGCTAGTGTTCGTGAGCCACGACCAGCGCATCGCACAGCGTTTCGTGCGGCACGTGCTGCTGCCCGAGATCAACCGCGCAGCGAGCAGCGCGATGGCGGTGGACGCATGAAGGCGCTGTTCTCGATTGCCTGGCGCAGTGCATGGAACCGCCGCTTCACGCTCGCGCTCACGGTGTTCTCGATCGCGCTGTCGACCTTCCTGCTGCTGGGCGTGGAGCGCATCCGCACCGAGCTGCGCGAGAACTTCGCGTCTTCCGTTTCCGGCACCGACCTGATCGTGGGCGCGCGCACCGGCTCCACGCAGCTTCTGCTGTATTCGGTGTTCCGCATCGGCGCGGCCACCAACAACATCTCGTGGAAGAGCGTGCAGGCGCTGCAGGCGCACCCCGGCGTCGACTGGGTGGTGCCGCTGTCGCTGGGCGATTCGCACCGCGGCTTCGCGGTGCTGGCCACCTCGCCCGAGTACTTCACGCGCTTTCGCTACGGCGACCGGCAACTGCTGAAGATGCGCGAAGGCAAGCCCTTCAGCGAGCTGTTCGACGCGGTGGTCGGCGCCGAGGTGGCCGACAAGCTCGGCTACCACGTGGGCCAGAAGATCACGCTCGCGCACGGCAGCGGCGAACTTAACGTGGCCGAACATGCAGACAAGCCCTTCACCGTGGTGGGCGTGCTCGCGCGCACCGGCACGCCGGTCGACCGCACGGTGCACATCGGCCTGCCGGCCATGGAAGCCATCCACCTCGAATGGGTGGGCGGCGCGCCGATGCCCGGCGTGCACATTCCGGCAGAGCAGGTGCGCAAGTTCGACCTCACGCCCAAGAACGTGACGGCCGCACTGGTGGGCCTGAAGAACCGCGCTGCCGTGTTCGGCGTGCAGCGCTGGATTTCCACCTACACCGGCGAACCGCTGATGGCCATCCTGCCCGGCGTGGCGCTCGACGAACTCTGGAGCGTGATCGGCATCGGCGAGAACGCGCTGCTGCTGATGTCGGCGCTGGTCGCGCTGGTGAGTCTCGCGGGGCTAGTGTCGGTGGTGATGGCGGGGCTCAACGAGCGCCGCCGCGAACTCGCCGTGCTGCGCGCCGTGGGCGCCGGGCTGCGCCATGTGCTGGCACTGCTCGCGCTCGAGGGCGCAATGGTCACCGTGCTGGGCGTGGCCTTCGGCGTGGTGATGGCGGTGCTGGGCATCGCCCTGCTCTCCCCATGGCTGCAGGCGCAGTTCGGGCTGACACTGAGCCTTTCCGAACCTACACTGAACGAATGGCTGCTGATGGCGAGCCTGCTGGTCGCGGGCTGGCTGGCAAGCCTCTTGCCTGGCATCCGCGCCTACCGCCTCTCGCTGGCGGACGGCCTTTCCCCGAGGATATGAACATGCGCATTGCAAAGAAGACACCCACGGTCCAGCCTTTCATGCGGCTTTCGATGCTGCTTGCCGGCGCCGGCCTTGCCGCCGCGGCCTGGGCCGCGGACCCCGCACCCAAGGACACCACCGCCGCCAACCCGCTGGGCGGCAAGGCGGCAGCGGCCCCTGCGGCCGCCAAGGCCACGCCGGGCCAGCCGCGGCAGATCACCTGGGAAGAACTGGTGCCCAAGGACTGGGACCCGGCCAAGGAGTTCAAGGGTATGGACCTGAGCGCCCTCGATGACGGCGACCCGCGCGCCAACGAGCTGCTCATGAAGATGCAGGAGGTGTCGAACAACGCACCGACCAATGCCGCGATGAACGGCGTGGAAGTCAAGATCCCGGGCTTCATCGTGCCACTCGAGGAAGCCAAGGGCGAGGTCACCGAATTCCTGCTGGTGCCCTACTTCGGCGCCTGCATCCACACGCCGCCGCCGCCGGCCAACCAGATCCTGCACGTGGTGCCGCAGAAGGGTGCCAAGTTCCGCGCCATGGACACCGTGTGGGTCACCGGCAAGCTGCAGACGCTGCGCAACGACTCCATGATGGGCGTGAGCGGCTACCACGTCAGCGCGGCCAACGTGACCAAGTACACGGGCGGCGCCAAGTAGGTCTTCAGGCCGGCAGCAGCGGCCTGTGGTCCCGCGCCGACAGTGTTGACGGCGCGCCGCCGACACACGCCGTTGCATCCGAGGCGCAGGCTCTGTCATCGCCTGTTGCCGCGCGCCGTTGAAAGAGTTCCGGGCACGACACCGGCGCAAAAAGGAACTCCAGATGACAAAAAACCATCGTCCAACAGTCCCGCGGCTCCTTACGATTTCGCTGTGCATGGGGGCCATTGCCCTGGCCGGCTGCGACAACAAGACACCCGGCACGCCGGCTGCCGCCGTCGACCCCGCCGCCTCGTCGATCCCGGCGCCCTCGGTCCCGCAGAACAATGCACCCGCCGCGGTGCCGGTGGCCTACACGCCGCCTTCGGCCGACAAGCTCTATGAAATGGTCGCGCCCATTGCGCTCTATCCGGACAAGCTGATCGCGCAGATTCTTGCCGGCGCCACCTACCCCGAACAGATCACCGCCGCGCACGACTGGCTTGCGCAGAACCCGAACCTCAAGGCCGGTCCGCTGGCCGACGCGGCCAACCAGCAACCCTGGGACCCGAGCGTGAAGTCGCTCACCGCTTTCCGCAGCGTGGTCAACCAGATGGCGGCCAACATTCCGTGGACCGAATCGCTGGGCAAGGCCTACTACAACGACCCGACCGACGTGATGAACGCCATCCAGGTCATGCGGCAGCGCGCGGCCAAGGCCGGCCGCCTCAAGAACAACGACAAGCTGCGCGTGGTCACCGCGGCGACCACGCCGCCGCGCAACTACGCACCCGCTGCGGATTCGCAGGCGGTGTACTACAGCGGCCCGCCCGTGATCGAGGCGCCGCCGCAGTACATCACCATCGAGCCCGTGCAGCCCGACGTTGTGTACGTGCCCGCCTATGACCCGCAAGTGATCTACGGCACGCCGCAGCCCGTGTACCCGGGCTATGCCTATGCACCGGCGGTCGAGGTGGCGCCTGGCTACAGCCAGGGGCAGGTGCTCGCGGCCGGCGCGCTGGCGTTCGGTGCGGGCGTGGTGGTCGGTGCCGCGCTGGAGCGCCACGACTGGGGCTGGCATTCGTGGAACATGAACTGGGGCGCACCGGGCTGGCGCGGCCGCGACACCGGCGCACCGCCGCCACCGGCCTACCGCCCCGCGGTGGTCTACAACAACAACACCTACGTCTCGCGCTCGACCACGGTGGTCAACAGCGTGACCAACGTGCGCAACGTCTACAACAACAATAACGGTGCGCCGCGCGGACTGCCGGCAGGCGCCACCGCACCCAACTTCGCTGCCGCTCCCGGCTTTGCGCCGCAGCAGCAACAGCAGATGCAGCAGCAAGCCGCGCTGGCCCAACAGCAGCAACAGCAGCAGGCACGCCAGCAGGAAGCCCTGCTGCGCCAGCAGCAGATGCAGCAACAGGGACAGCAGCGTGCACAGCAGCAGGCCCAGCAACAACAGGCCCAGCAGCTTCACGCGCAGCAACTGCAGCAACAGCAAGCGCGGCAGGCACAGGTCCAGCAACAGCAGCAACAAGACCAGCAGCGCCGCCAGCAACAAGCACAGCAGGCACAGCAACTGGCGCAACAGCAGGCGCAGCAACAGCACCAGCCGGCCCGCTTCGCGGGCCAGCCACCGGGCTCGCAGCAGCATGAGCAGCAACAGCGCGAACAGCAACGCCAGGAACGCCAGCAACAACAGGCGCAGCAGGCACAAGCACAGGCGCAGCAGGAACAGTCAAGGCGCCAGCAGATGCAGCAACAGCAGGCCCAGCAGCAGGCGCGTGCGCAGCAGCAGGCCCAGGCCCAGGCGCAGCAGCAACAACAGCAGCTCCAGCACCAGCGGGAACAGCAGCAGCAACAACAAGCGCAGAACCAGGCACGCCAGCAGCAGCAGGCACAGATGGAGCAGATGCGCCGCCAGCAGCAGCAAGCTCAGCAACAGGCAGCCCATCAACAACAGCAACAGCAGCAACAGGCGATGCAGATGCAGCAGCAACGCCAGCAGCAGCAAATGCAACAACAGCAGCAGCACATGCAGCAGGAGCAGGCGCGTCAGGCCCAGATGCGGCAGCAGCAACAACAACAGGCGCAGCAACAGCAGCAGCACGCCCAGCAACAGGCGCAACAGCAACAACAGCGCGTGGCCGCCGCTGCGGCCGCGGCCGCCCATCGCCCACCCCGCCCCGGCGAGCCGGGACAGCCGCCGCAGCATCCTTGATGATTCGCTGATGAACGAAGAGCCGGCTGCTTGCGCAGGCCGGCTCTTTTTTTCATCAAGGCTCGATCAGTTCTTGCCGATCTCGGTCAGCAGCCGCGTGACGAGGTAGATGCGCGGCACGATCGAATCGACTTCGATGTATTCGTCGCGTGCGTGGTAGCCGAAGCCCGCGAGGCCGAAGCTCTCCACCACCGTGGCCTTGCCCGAGCGGCCCGCGTAGCCCGCGTCTGTGCCGCCGCCGGTCATGGGCGTGAGCGCGAGGTCGCGGTCGATTTCCCTGTAGATGGCCTGCGCCTTCTCGGCCAGCGCGCGGCCCTTCTCGCCCGCAATGAAGGCCGGGCGGCCCACTTCCACCTTCACGGTGGTCTCGGTGTCGGGAATCAGCTTGCCGGCCGCAACCTTGGCCTGCAGCGCTTCGTTGAGCTTCTTCTCCGCGCCGGGCTGCGTGATGCGCACGTCGCCCTGTGCCTGCGCCTTCTCGGTGATCTGGTTGAGCGGGCCGGTGGCGCGCGCCACGGTCCAGTTGAGCGTCACGCCGGGGATGTCCTTGGCGAGGTCCTTGGTCTGCAGCATCTGGTACGACAGCTCGTACAGCGCATTGCGGCCCAGCTCCGGCGCGGCGCCGGCATGCGCAGCGCGGCCCTTCACCTCGAGCGTGGCGGTGGCGATGCCGGCCGCGCCCAGCAGCAGCGATTCGCCCTTGGCCACCGACTTGGCCGCCGTCGGCTCGAACGACAGCACGGTGTCGTGCTGGTCGGCCAGGGTCGCGATCAGTTCGCCGGAGCCGACCGAGCCCACTTCCTCGTCGGGGTTCATCACCACGGTGAGCGTGTCGTAGTCGCGCCAGCCGGCGTCGGCCAGGATCTTCAGCGAGGCCATGATGACCGCGAGGCCGCCCTTGTCATCCGCGATGCCGGGGCCGTAGATGCGGTTGCCGTCGACCTTGTAGGGCTGGCCGTTCAGGATGCCGGCCGGGTACACCGTGTCCATGTGGCCCTGCAACATGATCTTGCGCTTGCCCGTGCCCTTGAGCGTGGCGATCACGATGTCGGCGCCCGCGCCGGCCGTCGCCTTGCGTCGCTCGGTCTTGAAGCCGGCAGCCTTCAGGCGCCCTTCCACCACGTCGGCCATCTTGAGCAGGCCGTCGACGTTGAGGCTGCCCGACTCGATCAGCACCATTTCCTTGAGGTTGTCGATCACTGCCGGCTGCGCCTTCTCGGCGGCGGCCAGCAGCCTGGCGTCGGGTGCGGCGTGGGCGGCAACCATGGCGCCGAATGCAAGGCCGCAGGCAGCGGCAATGGAGCGGAGGACGAAGAAGGAAGAGTGCTGGGTCATGTGTGTTGTCGACTCTGGTTGATGAGCGGCGCACAGCATATCGGCCGCTTCGCCGGCGGCCAGCAAATCGGCGACACCCGCTGCCGCCTGCCGGTTCTCAGCCCTTGCCGCGGGCCGCCTGTTTCTTCGCGGGTTGCCCGGCCTTCGCCTTGGCGATGCGCGGCGGCTTCAGCGCGGGCGCCTCGCGTGCCGACTGCATGTGCCCGCTCTCGCCGATCGTCATGCCGACGATACGCGCGAGCTGCCGGCTCACGCTCACGTAGGCGTGGCCCAGGCGGCTGTCGAAGTACAGCGAGTCGCCGCGCGACAGGCGCACCACCTCGCCGTTGTCGAAGTGCACGTCGATCTCGCCCGACAGCACATAGGCGAATTCCTCGCCCGCATGGCGCACGAAATCTTCGGGCCCGTTGATGCGGCGCGCGTGCACCGTGCCGACGATGGGACTCATCTGCTTGCCTGCCGCCGTGGTGCCCAGGAACTCGTAGGCAATCGCAAGCCCCCGGTAAACCACGCCCTTGCCCGCGCGCGTGACCACCGGGCCGTCGAGCTGCGCGGGCTTGACGCCGGCGCCCGCGAACATCGCGTTCATGTCCATCTCGAGCGCGCGGCCCAGCGCGGTGAAGTTCTCGTAGCCCAGCGCGAGCTGGCCGCGCTCCGCGCGCGAAATGGTGGTGATCGACACGCCCGAGCGCTCGGCAAGCTGCGCCAGCGTCCAGCCGAAACGCTTGCGCGCGCTGCGCAGGCGATGACCGAAAGTGGTGCGGTCCAGCGTGGGCGGCTCGTCCTTCGGCCTGGTCGCAGGCTTGGTCCCTGTGTGTGGATTCACGCTTGGCTTTCTCTTGTGATGCAGGGAGATTCTGCCAGCCCGGTGCCGCCCCATCCATGCGGGGCGGCGCTCGCCGGGCCCGGAAGTTGCGTATCCGCAAATTGCGTGAACGCAAATTTCACCAGGACGGTGCACCATGGTTTCCCCTTGTTCGGCCTTTTTTAATTTGCGTATCCGCAAATTTGTTCCTACACTTTTCGCCGATGACTTCCAATACACCAGCGCCCCTCGTGGCCGACTACCTCGTGATTGGCGGCGGCATTGCCGGGGCTTCGGTGGCCCACTGGCTCGCGCCGCACGCCCGCGTGATCCTCCTGGAGCGGGAGTCCCAGCCGGGCTACCACTCCACCGGCCGCTCGGCCGCGCTCTTCATGGAGAGCTACGGCACGGCGCAGGTGCGCGCCCTCACCATGGCCAGCCGCGCCTTCCTCGAGCATCCGCCCGAAGGTTTCTCGGAGCACCCGCTGCTCACGCCGCGCGGCGCCATGATGGTCGCGGGCGCCGAGCACATGGCCGAGCTCGAGGCCCACTGGGAAGTGCTGCGCGCCATGGACACCGGCGCCTCGCGCCTGACCGGCGAGCAGGCCCGCGAACTGGTGCCCGCGCTGCGGCCCGAACAGGTGCAGGGCGCGGTGTACGAGCCCGACGCGGCCGACATGGACGTGCACGCCATCCACCAGGGCTACCTGCGCGGCATGCGGCAGGCCGGCGGCAAGCTGGTGTGCGATGCGGGCGTGACGGCCATCGAGCGCACCGGCGACGTCTGGCGCGTCACGGCCGGCGGCAACGTGTACGAAGCCCCCGTGGTGCTCAACGCGGCCGGCGCATGGGTCGACACCATCGCGCGCCTGGCCGGCGTGCCGCCGCTGGGCATCGAGCCGCGCCGGCGCTCGGCCTTCATCTTCGCGCCGCCCGAGGGCGAGAACGTGGCCCACTGGCCGATGGTGTTCGGCGCCGACGAGAGCTGGTACATCAAGCCCGACGCCGGCATGCTGCTCGGCTCGCCGGCCAACGCCGACCCCGTGGAGCCGCAGGACGTGCAGCCCGAAGAGCTGGACATCGCCTACGCCATCCACCACATCGAGGAAGCCACCACGCTCAGCATCCGCCGGCCCACGCGCACCTGGGCGGGCCTGCGCTCCTTCGTGGCCGACGGCGACCTGGTTGGCGGCTTCGAGCCCGCCGCGCCCGGCTTCTTCTGGGTGGCCGCGCAGGGCGGCTACGGCATCCAGACCTCCGCCGCCATGGGCGAGGCCTGCGCCGCGCTGGCGCGCGGCCTACCGCTGCCGCAGCGCATCGCGGACTTCGGGCTCACGGCCGAGATGCTGGGCCCGCAGCGGCTGCGCACCGCCGCCGTGGCCGCCTGAACAGAAAAACCCACAACCACAGAAGAGACCATCCATGCGTGTGTTCAGTGCCTCCCTCGCCACCGAGACCAACACCTTCGGCCCGATGCCGACCGGCCTCGCCTCCTTCAAGGACCGCGGCTACTTCCCCGCCGGCCAGCATCCCGATGCGCTGACGATCTACTCGGGCCCGCTGTGGGCGGCGCGCATCCGCGGCAAGGAAAAGGGCTGGACGCTGCTCGAAGGCATGGTGGCCGGCGCACAGCCCAGCGGCATCACCACCCGCCACGCCTACGAGACGCTGCGCGAGGAAATGCTCGCCGACCTGCGCGCCGCGCTGCCGGTGGACATGGTGCTGCTCGGCCTGCACGGCGCGATGGTGGCCGACGGCTACGACGACTGCGAAGGCGACATGCTGCAGCGCGTGCGGCAGATCGTCGGGCCCGGCGTGATCGTCGGTGCGGAGCTCGATCCGCACAACCACCTCACGCCCGCGATGGTCGACAACGCCGACGTGATGGTCTCCTTCAAGGAATATCCGCACACCGACGTGCTCGAGCGCGGGCTGGAGCTGGTGGACATCTGCGCCGCGGCGGTCGAGGGCAAGGTGAAGCCGGTGCATGCGATGGTCGACTGCGACATCATCGTCACCGTGCACACCTCGCGCGAGCCGGCGCGAAGCTTCGTCGAGCGCATGCAGGCGCTCGAAGGAAAGGACGGCGTGCTCTCTGTCTCGCTCACGCACGGCTTCTCGTGGGGCGACGTACCCGAGATGGGCACCAAGGTGCTGGTGTACACCGACGGCGACCAGGCCAAGGCCGATGCGCTGGCGCGCCAGCTGGCAGACGAAGTCATCGCCATGCGCGACGGCCTCACGGTCAACTACCCCAGCATCGACGCCTCGCTCGACGAAGCACTGGCCTTCGACGGCGGCCCGGTGGTGCTGGCCGACGGTGCCGACAACCCCGGCGGCGGCGCGGCGAGCGACTCCACCTTCATCCTGCGCCGCATGCTGGAGCGCGGCATCACCAACGCGGCTCTGGGCCCGATGTGGGATCCGATCGCGGTGCGCATCGCGTTCGACGCGGGCGTGGGCGCCAGGCTGCAGATGCGCATCGGCGGCAAGATCAGCCCGCTGTCGGGCGACCCGCTCGACCTTGACTGCACCGTGAAGGCGCTGATGCACGACCTGGTGATGACGGGCCTGTCGAACACGCCCACGGCCATGGGTGACTGCGCGCTGGTCGAGGCAGGCGGCATCGAGATCGTGCTGATCACGCGGCGCAACCAGGCCATGGGCACCGACCTGTTCACGCAACTGGGCTGCGACCTGGCCGCGAAGAAGATCGTGGTCGTGAAGTCTTCGCAGCATTTCTATGCGTCGTACGCCAAGGTGGCGAAGCACGTCATCTACGCGGGCGCGCCGGGCGCCGTGACGCTCGACCTCACGACGCTGCCTTACCGCAAGGCACGCCTGCCCAAGTGGCCGATCGGCGTCGCGGCCTGATTTTCTTCCTGCCTTTCTTTCGCCCCCACCGACCGGAGAACCGACGATGAAACGACGAACGCTTGCCGCCTTTGCAGCCCTGGGTCTTGCCGCTTGCGCGGCGAGCTTCCCGGCACTCGCCCAGACGCAGCCCAAGACCCTGAAGGTGGTGGCGCACGCCGACCTGAAGATCCTCGACCCGACCTTCACCACGGCCTACATCTCGCGCAACTTCGGCTACATGGTGTACGACACCCTGTTCGCGCAGGACTCCACCGGCAAGCCGCAGCCGCAGATGGTCGAGAAATACACCACCTCGAAGGACGGCAAGCAGTGGAGCTTCACCCTGCGCCCGGGCCTGAAGTTCTCCGACGGCAGCGCCGTGACCGCGGCCGACGCCGTGGCCTCGCTGCAGCGCTGGGCCGCGCGCGACAGCCTGGGCCGCGCCATGACGGCCGTCGGCGCCGAATGGAAGGCGACCGACGCGCGCACCCTCACGCTCACGCTGAACGAGCCCTTCGGCATGGTGCTCGACGCGCTGGCCAAGCCCTCGGGCTTTCCGCCGGTGATCCTGCCCGAGCGGCTGGCCAAGATGCCCGCCTCCGCGCCGCTGCCCGAAGTGCTGGGCTCCGGCCCCTTCATCTTCAAGCGCGACGAATGGGTGCCGGGCAACAAGACGGTGTTCGTGCGCAACCCCAACTACGTGCCGCGCAGCGAGCCATCCAACGGCCTGGCGGGCAGCAAGAAGAGCAACTTCGATCGCATCGAATGGCTCTACCTGCCCGACGCCAACAGCGCGGTGTCGGCGCTAAAGCGCGGCGAGGTCGATTTCATCGAGCAGCTGCCGCCCGACTACATCGCACCGCTGCGCACCGACTCCAACGTCAAGATCGGCTCCGGCGGCGCCTACCAGGCCTTCCTGGTGATGAACCAGCTGCACCCGCCCTTCGACAACCCGAAGGTGCGCCAGGCGCTGCTGCAGGGGGTGAGCCAGGAGCGCTTCATGGCGGGCATGGGCTTTCCGCTGGACATGCGCATGGCCTACTGCGCCACCTACTTCATCTGCGGCAGCCCCAACGAGACCTCCGCCGGCGCCGAGCCCTACCGCAAGGCCGACGTGGCCAAGGCCAAGAAGATGCTCGCCGACGCCGGCTACAAGGGCGAGAAGGTGGTGCTGATGGTGCCCAGCGACGTGCCCTACCTCAACGCAGAAGCGCTGATGGCCGCGCAGACCATGAAGAGCATCGGCCTGAACGTTGATGCCCAGACCATGGACTGGGCCTCCATCGGCGCGCGCCGCGCCAAGCGCGACGCGGGCGATGCCGGCGGCTGGAACATGTACGTCACGGTGGCCGGCGAGTTCGACGCCAACTCGCCCATCGCCAACGCCTACCTGGGCGCGGCCTGCGGCAACACCCTGCCCGGCTGGCCGTGCGACAAGCCGCTCGACGAGCTGCGCACCGCCTGGCTGAAAGAGACCGTGCCCGCCAAGCGCAAGGAACTGCTCGACGCCTTCCAGGCCCGCGCCTACCAGGCCGTGCCGTACATCAACGCGGGCCAGTACTCGGCCGCGTATGCCGCGCGCTCCAGCCTCAAGGGGCTGGACAAGCTCTGGGCCGGCATGCCGGTGTTCTGGGCGCTCGACAAGTAACGCGCCCGAACAGCGCACGCAGGTCATTCCATGGGCTACATCGTTCGACGTTTTCTCTCGACGCTTCCGGTCATGGCGGTGGTGGCCGTGGTGGTGTTCCTGCTGATCCACCTGTCGCCCGGCGACCCGGCCGCGCTCATCGCGGGCGACCTCGCCACCACCGAAGACATCGAGAAGCTGCGCGCCACGCTCGGGCTGAACCTGCCGCTGTGGCAGCAGTTCACGCTGTGGCTGGGCAAGCTGTTCACCGGCGACCTCGGCACATCGATCTTCACGCAGGTTCCGGTGGCGCAGCTGCTGGGCCAGCGGCTGGAGCCCACGGTGTCGATCGCCGCGCTGACCATGCTCATCACGCTGGTGGTGGCGGTGCCGCTGGGCACGCTCGCGGCCTACCGCGCGGGCAGCTGGATCGACCGGCTGGTGATGCTGTTCGCGGTGCTGGCTTTTTCGGTGCCGGTGTTCCTGGTGGGCTACCTGCTGGTGTACAGCTTCGCCATCCAGCTGCCGTGGTTTCCGGTGCAGGGCTATGTGCGCTTCGCGGACGGCGCGGGCGAATGGCTGCGCTCGCTGGTGCTGCCCTGCGTGAACCTGGCGCTGGTGTACATCGCGCTGGTGACGCGCATGACGCGCGCCACCGTGCTCGAGGTGCTGCATGAAGACTACATCCGCACCGCCCGCGCCAAGGGCCTGGGCGTGCTGCCGGTGCTGGGGCATGCGCTGCGCAACGCGGCCATTCCCATCGCCACCACCATCGGCGCGGGCATCGCGCTGCTGATCGGCGGCGTGGTGGTCACGGAGACGGTGTTCGCCATTCCCGGCGTCGGCCGGCTGGTGATCGACTCTGTGCAGCGGCACGACTACCCGGTGATCCAGAGCGTGCTGCTGCTGTCGGCGGGCGTGTACGTGCTGATCAACCTGCTGATCGACCTGAGCTACCGCCTGTTCGACCCGCGCATCCAGTACTGACGAAGAAGAACCCCACGCAATGTCCACGGTCCTTCCCTTGAACACCGCACAAGCCCCTGCCGACTCGGCTGCCTCGGCCGCCCCGGCCGATGACGAAGCGCCCTTCGTGCCGCCGCGCTTTCGCTGGGTGCGCAAGCACCCGACGCTGATCATCGGCGCGCTGCTGCTGATCGCGATTGCCGCCCTTTCCATTGCCGCGCCGTGGATCGCCACGCACGATCCGCAGGACATCGACCCGCTCGCGCGCATGCAGCCGCCCTCGGCCGAGCACTGGTTCGGCACCGACGCGCTGGGCCGCGACGTGTTCAGCCGCGCCGTATGGGGCGGCCAGGTGTCGATGATCGTGGGCGCCACGGTCGCTGTGCTGGCCACCTTCTTAGGCATCGCGCTGGGGCTGGTGGCGGGCTTCGTGCGCTGGGCCGACGGCCCCGTGATGCGGGTCATGGACGGGCTCATGGCCATCCCCGGCATCCTGCTGGCCATCGCGCTGATGGCGGTGACGCGCGCCAGCCTGACGACGGTGATCATCGCCATCACCGTGCCGGAGATCCCGCGCGTGGTGCGGCTGGTGCGCTCGCTGGCGCTCACGCTGCGCGAGCAGCTGTTCGTGGAGGCCGCGCACGCGGTGGGCACGCGGCTGCCGACCATCCTGGTGCGCCACGTGCTGCCGAACATCGTGGCGCCGCTGGTGGTGCAGGCCACCTTCGTGGCGGCGGCCGCGGTGCTGACGGAAGCGGCGCTGTCCTTCCTCGGCGTGGGCGTGCCTTCGCAGACGCCGAGCTGGGGAAACATGATGGCCGAGGGCCGCAACTTCGTGACCGTGGCCTTCCACATCATCCTGTACCCGGGGCTGCTGCTGGCGGCCACGGTGCTGGCCATCAACCTGCTCGGCGACGGCCTGCGCGACGCGCTCGACCCCCGCCTGGCGCGGCAACTGTGAAGGACATGCCATGACGATCAACATGTCCCACACCGCGCTCGCCCCGGGCGAGCCGCTGCTCGAGGTCGACAACCTGCGCACCCACTTCCACACGCTGGCGGGCGTGGTGCGCTCGGTCGACGGCGTCTCGTACACCGTTCGCGCCGGCCGCACGCTCGGCGTGGTCGGCGAATCGGGCTGCGGCAAGAGCGTGACGGCACTGTCCATCCTGCGGCTGGTGCCGACGCCGCCGGGCCGCCACATGGGCGTCGTGCGGCTGCGCGGCACCGACCTGATGCAGCTGAGCGAACGCGAGATGCGGCAGATCCGCGGCAACCGCATCTCGATGATCTTCCAGGAGCCGATGACGTCGCTGAACCCGGTGCTCACCGTGGGCCGGCAGATCGCCGAGACGGTGCAGCTGCACCAGAAGGCCAGCCGCGCCGATGCCCTGAAGCGCGCGGTAGAAATGCTGCGCGTGGTGCAGATCCCCGAGCCCGAGCGCCGAGTGAACGAGTACCCGCACCAGCTCTCCGGCGGCATGCGCCAGCGCGTGATGATCGCGCTGGCCCTGGCCTGCAACCCCGAGGTGCTGATCGCCGACGAGCCGACCACCGCGCTCGACGTGACTATCCAGGCGCAGATCCTCGACCTCATCAAGCGGCTGCAGAAGGAGCTGGGCATGGGCGTGGTGATGATCACGCACGACCTGGGCGTGGTGGCCGAGAGCTGCGACCGCGTCGTGGTGATGTATGCCGGCAAGAAGGTGGAGGAAGCCGACGTGGTCGACCTGTTCGACCGCCCGCTGCACCCCTACACCCGCGCGCTGATGGCCTCGATGCCCGCGATGAACACCGCGAGCACGCGTCTTACCGAGATACCGGGCCTGGTGCCCGCCGCGCACGAGCTGGGACGCGGCTGCGCCTTCGCGGCGCGCTGCAGCCATGCGCGCGCACGCTGCCGCGCCGAGGCGCCGCAACTCACCCTGCAAGGCGGCGACCACGTGGTGGCCTGCTTCGCGGTCGAAGAACAATGGGCCGGCGTGGAAGAGGTGACGGCATGACGACAACGACCACGGCCACGGCGAGCGCACCGCTGCTGCGGGTGCGCGACCTGCGCAAGCACTACACCGCGCCCAAGCGCTGGCTCAGCCCGCGCAAGCCGCCGATCCAGGCGGTCGACGGCGTGTCTTTTTCGGTGGCGCGCGGCGAGACGCTGTCGCTGGTCGGCGAGTCGGGCTGCGGCAAGACGACCACGGCCAAGTCGGTGCTGCGGCTGGTGGAGCCCAGCGGTGGCTCGGTGCAGCTCGAGGGCGAGGAGCTGCTGACGCTCTCGGCTGAAGACATGCGCATGCGCCGGCGCGACCTGCAGATCATTTTCCAGGACCCGTACGCCTCGCTGAACCCGCGCCTGACCGCCGGCGACATCGTGGCCGAGCCGATGCGCAATTTCAGCAACCTCGGCACGGGCGGCAGCGCGGCCGAGCGGCGCGAGCGCGTGCAGTGGCTGTTCTCGCGCGTGGGGCTGCGGCCGGAGGCGGCGAAGAAGTATCCGCACGAGTTCTCGGGCGGCCAGCGGCAGCGCCTGGGCATTGCACGCGCGCTGGCGTTGAACCCGAAGCTGATCGTGTGCGATGAGCCGGTGTCCGCGCTCGACGTGTCGGTGCAGGCGCAGGTAGTCAACCTGCTGATGGACCTGCAGGCCGAATTCGGCATCGCCTATCTGTTCGTGGCGCACGATCTTGCGGTGGTGCGGCACATCAGCCATCGCGTGGCGGTGATGTACCTCGGGCACATCGTCGAGATCGCGGACCGCGACACGCTGTTCTCGGCGCCGCTGCATCCATACACGGAGATCCTGCTGTCGGCCGTGCCCGTACCCAACCCGCGCACGCCCGCGCGGCGCATGTTGCTGCAGGGCGATCCGCCGAGCCCCGCCAACCCGCCTTCGGGATGCCGCTTTCACACGCGCTGCCCGATGGCGCAGGCGGTGTGCAAGGAGAAGGTGCCCGAGCTTGGTGAGCGCCCTTCTTCTTCCAATGGCGGGCATTGGGTTGCCTGCCATTTCCGCTGAGATGACTTTGCTTGTTCCTCAGGTCGGTTGTTCGGGGTGCGATCGTGCCGACGGGGTACCTTGCTCCGCGAATGTCCCCCGGCCTTCGGCCTCCTCCTTTATTTCGCTGCGCAAGGCACCCCGCCGGCACGATCGTTCAGAGCCCTGGTTGATTGGCTCGCACAAGCGCTGCGTCCATGTGCACAGGGCGCCGGGTATTCCCCGCAGCGAAATAAAGGAGGAGGCCGCAGGCCGGGGGACATTCGCTGCGGGGAATACCCGGCGGCCTGTGCACGCGCCCTGAACCACAGCACCAAGAAAAAAACGCCCAAAAAAACACGAAAGGACCCGCCATGACCGAACCCACACCCCACTACGACCTGCTGATCCGCGGCGGCACAGTCATCGACGGCACCAAGGCGCCGCGCTTCGACGCCGACGTAGGCATCACCGCCGGCCGCATCGCCGCCATCGGCAACCTCGCAGGCCACACCGCGGAACAGACCATCGACGCCACCGGCCGCATCGTCGCACCCGGCTTCATCGACTCGCACACCCACGACGACCAGGCCGTGCTGTCCCAGGCGCAGATGCCGTTCAAGGTTTCACAGGGCGTGACCACGGTGGTCGCCGGCAACTGCGGCATCAGCGCCGCGCCGCTGCGCATCGACATGGATTTGCCGATGCCGCTGAGCCTGCTCGAGTCGCCCGCCGAAGGCCGCTTCACCAGCTTTGCCGCCTACCTCGACGCACTGCGCGCCACGCCCTCCTCGGTCAACGTCGCCGCGATGGTCGGCCACTCGACCCTGCGCGCCGTCGTCATGGCGGACCTCGACCGCCCCGCCAACGACAGCGAGATCGCCGCCATGCAGGCCCTCGTCGAAGAAGCCATGCAGGCCGGCGCCATCGGCATGTCTACCGGCACCTTCTACCCGCCTGCGGTGAAGGCCACGACCGAGGAAATCATCGAGGTCGGCCGCCCGCTCAGCGCGCGCAAGGCGCTGTACGTGACCCACATGCGCGATGAGAGCGACCGCGTGATGGAATCGCTCGAAGAAACCTTCCAGATCGGCCGTGCGCTGAACATCCCCGTGGTGGTGTCGCACCACAAGGTGCAGAACACGCAGAACTTCGGCAAGACCAAGGTCACGCTGCCCTTCATCAAGGAGGCCATGCGGCACCAGTGCATCGGGCTCGACTGCTACCCCTACACCGCCGGCTCCACCATGATCCGCACCGACCGCGGAATGATGGAAGGCCGCGTGCTCATCGCGTCGAGCGTGCCGCACCCCGAGTGCGCCGGCCGCGACCTGAAGGACATCGCCGCCGAATGGGGCGTGTCGGGCGAAGAGGCCGCGCAGCGGCTGCAACCCGGCAGCGCGATCTATTTCATGATGGACGAGGACGACGTGCAGCGCATCCTCGCGTTCGACGACACCATGATCGGCTCCGACGGCATTCCGCTGGGCGACAAGCCGCACCCGCGCCTGTGGGGCACTTTCCCGCGCGTGCTGGGCCACTACAGCCGCGACATCGGCCTCTTCCCGCTCGAAACCGCGGTGTGGAAGATGACCGGCCTCACCGCCCGCAACTTCGGCCTGCACGAACGCGGCACCCTCAAGCCGGGCCACCACGCCGACGTGGTGATCTTCAACGCCGCGACGGTGCGCGACACCGCCAACTACGAAACGCCGATGCAGCCAGCCGAAGGCATCGACGCGGTGATCGTGAACGGGGCCGTGACCTGGCGCGACGGCGTGCACAGCGGTGCGCGCAATGGGCAGGTGATCACGCGGCGCGAGACGCAGGCGGCCTGACCCCCTTGAAGGACTCGTTCAGTCCGGGGCGTTCATCACGCGATCGAATTCCTCGTCCGCCGGCACGTTGTCGGCATCGAGCTCGCTCGCATCGGTGAGATCGATGCCGGTTTCATCTGACAGGTCGTCGGAGGCATCGCTCTCTATTTCCTCGAAGTCGTCGGCTGGCGTGTTGTCCTCATCGTCGTCTGAGGGCGAAGCGGAGCGCGCGGTGGCGTCGACGTTGTTCATGATCGGTTCCTAGGCTGATTGCTGACAGGCCCCCTATGGTGCGCCTGTTTCAGCCGTTCCGGTTCATCCGGCACGCAGCGTCGGTGTCGGAAAGTTTCCCGCCGGGCGCGTCAGTCCTTGTGCACGTGGCCGTGTTCGCCGTGCCCGGGGTCGCTGTGGCCGTGATCGTGGCCATGCTCGCCGTGGGCCAGCCGGCTCACGCCGGTGACCAGCACGATGCCCGCGGCCAGCCACAGGATCTGCGCCGCCGTCTGGCGGGCGGGCAGGCGCTTCTGCAACTGCGGAATCAGGTCGGCCAGCGCCACATAGACGAAGCTGCTGCCGGCCAGCACCAGGAAGTACGGCAGCCAGCCGTGCAACTGGTCGACCAGCCACCAGCCCACGATGCCGCCGAGCGTGGTCATGGTGCCGGCGAGCGACACCTTCACCAGCGCCGCGCGCTGGTTGGCCGAACTCTGGCGCAGCACCACGAGGTCGCCGATGTGGTGGGGAATCTCGTGCGCCAGCACGGCGATGGCTGCCACCAGGCCCAGGCGGATGTCGGCGGTGAAGGCCGAGGCGATCAGGATGCCGTCGCCGAAGCAGTGCACGCTGTCGCCGGTCAGCACGGCCCAGCCGCCGGTGCGCGGCGTGTTGTCGTGGCCGTGGGCATGGCCGTGAGAGTGCCCGTGATCGTGGCCATGGTCGTGCCCCGCATGCGCGTCGGCCCCGCCGCCGTGGTGGTGTTCATGGCCGTGGTGCCAAAGCTCGGCCTTGTCGAGCAGGAAGAAGAAGACCAGCCCGAACAGCAGCACTGCGAACAGCAGCGCGGGCTCGATGCCGCTCTCGAAGGCTTCGGGCAGGAGATGCATGAAGGCGGTGGCAAGCAGCGCGCCCGCCGCGAGGCTCAGCAGGTGCTGCGGGTTGACGCCGCCCGAACCAGTGCGCACGCCCACTTTCAGCAACAGGGCCGCGAGCCAGACGCTCCCGATACCGGCAACCAGGGTTGCCACGATGATGACTATCAAATTCATAGCTGCTTGCGCAAGAGGGGCGGCCACCGAGACGGTCTCGGGGCCGTTGCCCGATCATAAAAAAGAAAAAGGCCGTCACATCGGACGGCCTTCGGCGGGGGTGGCTACAGGGCGCCGTGTTCAGGCGACGCCATTGGCTTTGAACCAGGCCGTGGCGCGTTGCCAGCCGTCGTCCGCCGCGCTCTTGAGGTAGCTGGGGCGGTAGTCGGCATGGAACGCGTGGCCTGCTTCGGGGTACACGACGAAGCTCGAAGCCTTGGCCGCCGGAGTCCCATTGGCCAGAGCAGCTTTCATCTTATCAACCGTGTCAAGGGGGATCCCCTGATCTTTTCCGCCGTACAGGCCGAGCACCGGCGCCTGCAGGCTGGCGGCGATGTCGACGGGGTGTTTCGGGGTCAGTTCGCTGGCCTGGCCGACCAGCCGGCCGTACCACGCCACGCCCGCCTTGACCTTGCCGGTGGCGGCATAGAGCCAGGTGATGCGCCCGCCCCAGCAGAAGCCGGTGATGCCGGCCTTGCTGGTGTCGCCGCCGTGGGCCTTGGCATAGGCCAGCGCGCCGTCGAGGTCGGCCATGACCTGGGCGTCGGGCACCTTGGTGACGATGTCGGCCTGCAGCTTGGGAATGTCGGTGTAGCCGCGCGGATCGCCCTGGCGCGCGTAGAGCTCCGGCGCAATGGCCAGGTAGCCCAGCCTGGCGAAGCGGCGGCAGGTGTCGGCGATGTATTCGTGCACCCCGAAGATTTCCTGGATGACGAGGATCACCGGCAGACCGGTCTTGCCCTCGGGCGCCGCCGCATAGGCGGGCACCTCGAAGCCGTTGACGGTGTACTTGATCGGGCCGGCCTTCAGGCCCTCGGACGATGTGGCTACGGCTGTCTGCGCGGCAACCGGCAGCACGGCCGCCGCATAGCCCACGCCGATGGCGGCCTTGAGCGCGGTGCGGCGCGTGGCGCCCTGCCCTGTGCTCTCGCCGGGGCGAAGCGAGTCGAAGTCGGAACGGCTGTCGTCAAGGGACATGGGAAGGCTCCAGTGGAATCGTCGGACAAGGGGGATGCGCGAAAAACGCACCGCCGCAATGTAGGCGGTATTCGGCCGGCGGCCTCCATGCCCGGAATTTCAGTGGGGTTGGTCGATGCCGTAGGCGCGGCGCGCCAGCGCGGCCGCAAGCACCTGCGCCGGATCGATCAGGTCGAGCCCGGCCACGGCGGCCGAGCCCTGCAGGCCCAGCGGCACTTCGGTGCAGCCCATGACGATGGTCACCGGTCCGTGGCGCTCCGCCAGGCGCAGCGCAACTTCGGAGAAGCACTGCTCGGCCAGCGCCATGTTGCCGGCCTTCACGCCGTCGAAGATGCCGCGCGTGATGGTCCTGCGCTCTTCCGCCAGCGGGATGTGGCAGTGCAGCCCCACGTCGGCCAGCGCCTGCTCATAAAGGCGCACGCGGTACGTGCCCTCGGTGGCCATCAGCGCCACGCCGCTCGCGCCCTGCGCCGACAGCTGCCGCGCGGTCTCGCGCGCCATGTGCAGCAGCTCGACCTGCGGAAAGCGCTCCTGCAGGCTGGCATGCCAGGCGTGCGCGGTGTTGCAGGCGATGGCCACGGCCCGGCTGCCCAGCGCGGCCAGCCGGCCCAGCGCCTGCAGCATCGGCTCCAGCGGCTGGTGCGCGCCCTGCTCGGTGGAGGCCAGCGCGTCGGTGCGGTCGGGCACCGGCACCTGCGCGAGCCAGTGCTCGGGAAAGGACTGGTCGCGCACCGGCTCGCCACGCGCGCGCATCTGCTGCGCGCAGGCCTGCACGAAGAGCCGGACGAAATCGGCGCCCGCCGCGGGGCCCATGCCCCCAAGAATGCCGACAACGTTCGTCGAAACCATGATCTCTTTCTATTTCAGGAATGCCGCGGCGAAGCGACACGAAGTGCGCGCAGCCTGGGGGCGAGCTCAAATGGCCGGCTTGTCGCTCAAGGCTTTCAGGTTTTCCTTCAGCTGCGGGCTCATCGGCAGGTTCAGCGGCAGGTTCTTCGGCGGAATCGGCTGCATGAACCATTTGTCGTAGAGCTTCTCGAATTCGCCGCTCTTCATCATGGCGGCGAAGGTGTCGTCGACCACTTTCTTGAACGCCGGGTCGTCCTTGGGCAGCATGCAGGCATAGGGCTCGACCTGCAGCGACTCGCCCACCACCTCGAAGTCCGAAGGCGTCTTCGCGTTGGAGATCAGGCCGAAGAGCAGGACGTCGTCCATCGCGAAGGCCACGGCGCGGTCGCTCTCCAGCAGCAGGAACGAATCGGCGTGGTCCTTGCCCAGCACGATGTTCATGCCGAGGTTCTTCTCGATGTTGTACTTGCGCATGACCAGCACGTTGGTCGTGCCGGTGGTGCTGGCCACGGTCTTCTTTGCAAGGTCGGCGTAGTCCTTGATCTTCGAGGACTTCTTCACCAGCAGCCGCGTGCCCGTATAGAAATGATTGATGGCGAAGGCCACGTCCTTGCTGCGCGCGGTGTTGTTGGTGGTGGAGCCGCACTCCAGGTCGATGGTGCCATTGGTGATCAGCGGAATGCGGTTCTGCGAGGTGACGGGCATCAGCGCCACTTGCAGGTTGGGCTTGTTCAGTTTCTTCTTCACCGCCTCGACCACGGCATTCGAAAGCTCGACGGAAAACCCGATCGGCTTGCCGGGGCCGTCGAGGTAGCTGAAAGGCACCGAAGACTCGCGGTAGGCGAGCGTGATCTTGCCGGACTCGGCGATCTTGGCGAGCGTGTCGGCGGCTTGCGCGCCGGTGCCGGCAAAGAGCACCGCCGCGGCCATGGAAGCCATCAGTGAAGAGGATTTCATTCGAGCTCCGTTCGGTTGGATTGAACAGAAGGGCAGTGTAGGAAGGACGGGCCCAGGCGAATAATTCCAATTGAAACCCGGGCCATGCCCAAAGGTTATGGGCGCAAGACGGGGTCTGCCGGGCATGCACTTCGGCTATGGGGCGGGGTGCTATTTGCATGGGCGGCGGGCGGCGCGCGGCTCTAAAGTCTGCGTTGCGCCTCTTTCTTTTTTCTTCATCACTCCCGGAAAGTTGTCCCAATGCATGTGTGTGTGCTCGGTGCCGGCATCGTGGGCCTGGCCACGGCCTGGCAGCTGGAACGCCAGGGCCACCAGGTCACGGTGATCGATAGCGCGACGCCGGGAGCCGGCGCCAGCGGCGGCAACGGCGCGCAGCTCAGCTATTCCTACGTGCAGCCGCTGGCCGACCCGTCGATCTGGAAGCAGCTGCCCAAGCTGCTGCTCTCGCCCACTTCACCGCTCAAGCTGCGGCCGCAGCTCGATCCGCTGCAGTGGCGCTGGGGCATGGCGTTCCTGGCCGCCTGCAACGCGCAAACCTCGCAGCGCACCACGGCGCAGCTGCTGGCGCTGGCGGCCGAAAGCCGCGCGGGCTTCGAGGCGATGCGGGCCGACATCACGCCCGACTGCGATTTCTCCGCCACCGGCAAGCTGGTGCTGTATGCGAGTGAGGCATCGCTGGCAGGCGCGCGTGCGCAGCTGGAGCTGCAGCGCGCCATGGGCAGCGAACAGCGGCTGGTGACGCCCGACGAGTGCGTCGCCATCGAACCCGCCCTTGCAGGCTATCGGGCGCGGATGGCTGGCGCTGTCTACACGCCGAGCGAGTGCGCCGCCGACTGCCTCAAGGTATGCGCCGAGCTGATGCGCGCCTTGAGCGCACGCGGCGTTCGATTCATGCTCGGCACCGACGTGCACGGCTTCGCGCGCAACGGCGAGCGCGTCGCCGCAGTGCGCACCAGCGACGGCGACGTGGAGGCCGAAGCCTTCGTGATGGCGCTGGGCACCGCCTCGCACAGGCTGGGCCGCTTGCTCGATGCCTACCTGCCGGTGTATCCGCTCAAGGGCTACAGCATCACGGTCGATGTCGACCCCGCACCCGGCGCGGCGCCGCGGGTGAACGTGACGGACAGCGCGCGCAAGGTGGTGTTCGCGCGCATCGGCTCGCGCCTGCGCGTGGCGGGCATGGCCGAGCTGGTGGGGCATGACGCGCGCATTCCGGCCACGCGCATCGAGGCGCTGGAGGCCGCGACGCGCGCCCTCTTCCCGCAAGCGAGCCGATTCGAAGCATTGCACCCCTGGACCGGCATGCGACCCGCCACGCCGACGGGCCTGCCGATCATCGGCCGGCTGGACAGCGCGCCGTCGAACATGCTGTTCAATACCGGCCACGGCGCGCTGGGGTTCACGCTGGCCTTCGGCTCCGCGCAGCGGATCGCGCGGGCGCTGGCGGATTGACCGGCACGAACGGAACAGCGCGCTAGACGGCGTCCTGCAGCGCCTGCTGCATGCAGCGCGTGATGCCGCGCACCACCACCGAATCGGGCCGCCCCGCGAAGCGAAGCGCCCGTATCGGCACCGGGATGTGCGGCTCCAGCGTAAGCACGTCGACCTTCTCGCGGTCGGCCGAGCGCGCGGTGCAGCCGTCGATCAGCGCAATGCCGATGCCGTGGTGCGCCATCGCCAGCGCCGCGTGGTAGGTCTGCACCGTCACCACCGCCTGCTGGAAACCCACGCCGGCCTGCCGGCAGGCCTGGCTCAGGCTGGTGCCGACGGGGTCGCGGCTGTCGAGCCCGATGACCGGCCGGTCGACCAGGTCGTGCAGCGCCACCGAGCCGTTGCGCAGCAGCGCGCGTGGCAGCATGCCCTTGGGCGCGATGCACACCATGCGGCTGTCGGCCAGCGACTCCTGCGTGAGCGAAGGATGCACCGCCGGGCTGAACGCAAAGCCCACGTCGGCCTCCTGCAGCAGCAGCGCCGACATGATCTGCGGCGAGTGCAGCGACTCGACCGTGATCGCATAGCCCGGGTACTGCTCGCGAAAGGCCTTGAGCGCGCGCGGCAGGATCTCGTAGCTCAGCGCCAGCACGCTCAGGATGCGCAGCTCGCCCGAGTCGCCGGCCGTGCGCAGGTTGGCGGCAAGCCGCTGCACCTCGTCGAGCTGCGCGAACAGCCGCTCGATGTGCGGATACAGCGTGAGCGCCTCGGTGGTCGGCGTCAGCCGCCCCTTGGCGCGCTGGAACAGCGGAAAGCCCAGCTGCAGTTCCGCATGCTGCAAGGTGCGGCTGACCGCCGGCTGCGTGATGTTGATGAGCCGCGCCGCCGCGCTCACGCTGCCGGTGAGCATGATCGCGTTGAAGACTTCGATGTGGCGCAGGCGCATCGCGGGCGGCGGTTGGGTCGTCAGTTGCCGTTGGCTGTTTTCCCGCGGGCGATGTCCATCACCATGCGAGTGCCGAGATAAAGGCGCGGTTCGATGGAGTCGACCAGCACGTACTCGGCATCGGCCGAGTGCGCGCCGAAGCCCTGCAGGCCGAAGCGCTCGATGACGGGCGCCTTGGTCTTGAGCGCCGCGAAGGCCGCGTCGGTGCCGCCGCCGGCGGCCTTGTCGTCCGCGCCCAGCGGCAGGCCGAGCTCGTCCTTGTAGATCTGCTGCGCATGGCGGGCCATGGCGCGCGAGGCGTCCGTGGCTTCCAGCGGCGGACGGCGGCGTTCGAAATTCAGCTGGACCTTGGCTTCGGGAATCAGCTGCTTCTTCACGCGTTCGTTCACCTGCTGCTCGATGCGGTCGTAGTCGCTGACCTTGAGCACGCGCACGTCGGCGCCTGCGGTGGCGCTGGCCGGAATCACGTTGCGGTTGCTGCCCGACTTCGAGATGGTCCAGTTCATCTTGAGGCCCGTGGCCGGATCGGACAGGTCGCGCATCTGCAGTATCTGGTGCGACAGCTCGTACAGCGCGTTCACGCCCAGCTCGGGCGCGGAGCCCGCGTGCGAGGCCTTGCCCGTGACATGCAGCGTGACCGAGGCAATGCCGGCCGTCGCAAGCGAGAGCTTGTCTTCCTTGACGTAGGCGCCCTCGAAGGACATGACCGCGTCGTGCTCCGCGCCCATGCGCGTGATGAGCGCGCGGGCGCCCGGCGAGCTGATTTCCTCGTCGCCGTTGATCAGCACGGTGAGCGTGCCGTACTCCTTGAACTTCATCGCCTGCAGCATCGACACGATGTGCGTGATGACGGCAATGCCCTGCTTGTCGTCGGCGATGCCCAGGCCGTAGGCCTTGTCGCCTTCGACGCGGAACGGCTGCTTGTTGAGCATGCCGATGGTGTAGACCGTGTCCATGTGCGCGATCAGCAGGATCTTCTTCTTGCCGGTGCCCTTGAAGGTGGCGCGCACCACGCGGCCCACCTTCTCGGGCGTGTCTTCCATGCGGTAGGCCTCGGCGCTGGGGTCGATCAGCTCGACCTCGCCGCCCAGCGCCTTGAACCTGTCGGCGATGAGGTTCGAGATTTTCTCGAGCCCTTCGAGGTCGCGGCTGCCCGACTCGATGGAGACCAAGTCTTTCAGCGTCTCGAGCAGGGCCGGCTTTTGCTTGGCGGCGAGCGCGGCGATGCGGGCGTCTGGCGCGGCGAAGGCGGTGCCGAGCGTGGCGGCGCAGACGGCAAAGACGGCGGTGTGCAGGAACTTGCGATGCGGGAATTTCATTGGGGAGGTTTTTTCTTTCGTCTCGTGTTCGAGCGTGGTTTTCAATGCGCCTTGTCCCAGTTGGGGCCGACGCCGATCTCGGCGAGCAGCGGCACCTTCAGCGCGGCAACGCCGGCCATGATGCGCGGGATTTCCGTGCGCACCCATTCGACCTCTGCCTCGGGCACTTCGAACACCAGTTCGTCGTGCACCTGCATGATCATCTTCGTGCCGCGCTTCTCTTCGTCAAGCACGTTCTGTACCTTCACCATGCTGAGCTTGATGAGGTCGGCCGCCGTGCCCTGCATCGGCGCGTTGATGGCCGCGCGCTCGGCGCCGCCGCGGCGCGGGCCGTTGGGCGAGTTGATCTCGGGCAGGTACAGGCGCCGGCCGAACACGGTCTCCACGTAGCCCTGCTCCTTGGCCAGCGCCTTGGTCTCGTCCATGTAGGCCTTCACGCCCGGGTAGCGCGCGAAGTAGCGTTCGATGTAGGACGCCGCGGCCTTGGTCTCGATGCCGAGGTTCCTGGCCAGCCCGAAGCTGCTCATGCCGTAGATCAGCCCGAAGTTGATGACCTTGGCATAGCGGCGCTGCTCGCTCGACACCTCGCCCGGCGTGGAGCCGAACACCTCGGCCGCCGTGGCGCGGTGCACGTCGATGCCTTCGGTGAACGCGCGCAGCAGCGACTCGTCGCCGCTGATGTGGGCCATGATGCGCAGCTCGATCTGCGAGTAGTCGGCGCTGGCGATCACGCTGCCGGCGGGCGCCACGAAGGCCTCGCGCACGCGGCGGCCTTCGGGCGTGCGGATCGGGATGTTCTGCAGGTTGGGGTCGTTGCTGCTCAGGCGCCCGGTGACGGCCACGGCCTGCGCATAGTGCGTGTGCACGCGGCCGGTGCGCGGATTGGCGAGCTGGCCGAGCTTGTCGGTGTAGGTGCCCTTGAGCTTCGACAGGCCGCGGTGCTCGAGGATCTTGGCCGGCAGCGGGTAGTCCTCGGCCAGTTTCTCGAGCACTTCCTCGTCGGTGCTGGGCGCGCCGCTCGGCGTCTTCTTGATCACGGGCAGGCCCAGCTTGGTGAAGAAGATCTCGCCGATCTGCTTGGGCGAGCCGAGGTTGAAAGGCTGCCCGGCGATGTCGTAGGCCTCCTGCTCGAGCGCCATGATGCGCGTGCCGAGTTCGTGGCTCTGCGAGGCCAGCGTCGGCGCGTCGATCAGCACGCCGTTGCGCTCGATGCGGTAGAGCGCCTCGCTCGAATCCATTTCGAGCTGGTAGATGAAGCGCAGCTTTTCGTCGCGCTCCAGCTGGGGCCAGAGGGTGTTGTGCACGTCGAGCGTCTGGTCGCTGTCCTCGCACGAGTATTCGGCCGCCTTGGCGATGTCGACCTGGCTGAACGGGATCTGGTGCGCACCCTTGCCGCACAGGTCTTCGTACGAGATGCCGCTGCGGCCCAGGTGGCGCTCGGCCAGGCTCGACAGGCCGTGCGGCTTGTGCACTTCGAGCACGTAGCTCTGCAGCATGGTGTCGTGCGCATAGCCCTGCACCTCGATGCCATGGTTGGCGAACACGTGGCGGTCGTACTTGATGTGCTGGCCGAGCTTCTTCTTGTCGCCGTTCTCCAGCCAGGGCTTGAGCTTGGCGAGCACTTCGTCGATGGGCAGCTGCTGGGGCGCGTCGGGATAGTTGTGCGCAAGCGGGATGTAGGCCGCCTCGCCGGGCGTGACGCTGAAGCTCACACCGACGATCTGCGCGACCATCTCGTCCAGCGAGGTGGTCTCGGTGTCGATGGCGGCCAGCTCCGATGCCTCCAGCCTGGCGAGCCACGCATCGAACTGCTCCCAGGTCATGACGGTGTCGTACTTGAGATTGCTCGCGGGAGCCGCCGCCTCCAGCGCCGACATGTCGGCGGGCTCGTCGAACAGGCCGCCCTGGTCCTTGCCGGCCTTGGCGCCGGCTTTCTTCTTCTTGATGCTTTCCTCGATCAGCTCGGGCGGCACTTCCTGCGCCTCGAGCGTCTTCACCAGGCTCTTGAAGCCGAACTTCTCGTAGAAGGGCTTGAGCTCGGCCGTCTGGGGCGCGCCGACCGGCAGGCTTTCGAGCGACGGCAGCCCGGCGACGTGGCCGTCGAGGTCGCAGTCGGTGCGGATCGTGACCAGGCGCTTGCTCAGCGGCAGCTTGTCGAGCGCGCCGCGGAGGTTTTCGCCGGCGGCGCCCTTCACTTCAGCGGCGCGTTCGACCAGCGCATCGAGCGAGCCGTATTCCAGCAGCCACTTGGCCGCCGTCTTGGGACCGACCTTGGGCACGCCGGGCACGTTGTCGACGGAGTCGCCCACCAGCGTCTGGTAGTCGACCATCAGGTGCGGCGGCACGCCGAACTCGGCCGTCACGCCGGCCACGTCGCGCTTCTTGCCGTTCATGGTGTCGATGATGGTGATGTGCTCGTCGACCAGCTGGCTCAGGTCCTTGTCGCCGCTGGAAACGATCACCTCGATGCCCTGCGCGGCGGCGATCTTGGCGAGCGTGCCGATCACGTCGTCGGCCTCCACGTCGGGCACGCTGAGCACGGGCCAGCCGAGCAGCCTGACCACCTCGTGGATGGGGTCGATCTGGCTGCGCAAGTCGTCGGGCATGGGCGAGCGGTTGGCCTTGTATTCGGGGTACCAGTCGTCGCGGAAAGTCTTGCCGGGCGCGTCGAAGATGCAGGCCGCGTAGTCGGCGCGGACCTCGCGGCGCAGCGCGGTCATCATGTTGATCATTCCCCGGATGGCGCCGGTGGCCGGGCTCTTCGGGTCGCCGGGCACGGCCCGCAGGTCGGGCATGGCATGGAAGGCACGGTAGAGGTAGCTCGAGCCATCCACGAGCAGCAGCGTTTTCTTGTCGGTCATCGGGTCATTTTGCCGTGCCCGGACTGGCCTGCGGAACCACACCGGAACGAGGTGCAAACCGACACCCCCGTGCAGGCGCACGCCTACAATCAGTGCATGCCTAGCTCCACACTCCTGGTCGCCCGCCGCATCCTGCTGGCGCTGGCTTTCGCAACCCCGTTTGCCGCCACCGTGCACGCGCAGCAGCCTGCGCCCGCCCCGGCTGCCGCACCGCCGGGCGATCCGCTACAAAATCAGGAGCAAGCCGCCGAAGGCCGACGCAACCAGAAGGTGGAGAACCTGCACACCGAGGACAGCGCCGCCACCGTCGACGAAGTCCGCTACGGCGGCCGCACGCAGAGCATCAACGTCAAGCCCAAGTCGAACATGCCCGGCTACGAAGTGCTCCCGGCCGACGCGGCCACCGGTCGCCAGGGCTCCACGGAAACGGGCGCCAACGGCCCCCGCGTCTGGAACGTGATGAAGTTCTGATGACCGTGCGCCTCTCCGTTTCCGCAGCAGCAAGCGCAACGCGGCGCTGAGCCCCGTCATGGCAGTTTTTACCGAAGTCGATTTCGGCGAGGCAGACGCGCTCGTCCAACGCCTGGGCCTGGGCCCGCTGCGCGAGCTGCGCGGCATCGAGGGCGGCATCGAGAACACCAACTACTTCGCGACCACCGAGTCCGGCGAGTTCGTGCTCACGCTGTTCGAGCGCCTGAGCGCCGAGCAGCTCCCCTACTACCTCTGCCTGATGAAGCACCTGGCGAGCGCCGGCCTGCCGGTGCCCGCGCCCGTGGCCGAGCCGCCAGCGCCCGAGAAGGCCGCCAGGAAGGGGCCGTCCCCCGCCGCAGGCACCGCCGAAGCCGCATGCGAGCTGCTGCACACCGTCGCAGGAAAGCCGGCCGCGGTAGTCCAGAAGCTTTCAGGCCGCAGCGAGCTGGCGCCCGGCCCCGCCCACTGCGCCGAACTGGGCGCGATGCTCGCGCGCATGCACCTCGCGGGCCGCGACTACCCCCGCATCCAGCCCAACCTGCGCGGCCTTCCCTGGTGGAACGAGACCGTGCCGGTGGTGCTGCCGTATATCGAGGAATCGCAGGCGACGCTGCTGCGCGCCGAGCTGGCCTACCAGAACCACGTCGCCGAATCGTCGACCTATGCGGCACTGCCGCGCGGGCCGGTGCATGCCGACATGTTCCGGGACAACGTCATGTTCGCAACCGGCGACAACGACGATGGCGCCCCGCCTCGCCTGACCGGCGTGTTCGACTTCTATTTCGCCGGCACCGACACCTGGCTGTTCGACCTGGCCGTGTGCCTGAACGACTGGGCCATCGACCTGCCGAGCGGCCGGCACGACGCCGAGCGTTCCGAGGCACTGCTGTCCGCCTACGAAACCGTGCGCCCGCTGAACGCCGCCGAGCGCGCGCTGCTGCCCGCGATGCTGCGCGCCGCCGCGCTGCGCTTCTGGATCTCCCGCCTCTGGGACTTCCACCTGCCGCGCGAGGCGAGCATGCTCAAGCCCCACGACCCCGCGCATTTCGAGCGCGTGCTGCGCGACCGCGCCACCCACCCGCATGCCATGGCCCAGGCGCTCGCGCCGCTCATGGCAGCCTGACCCTCACCCATGAAACTCAACCTCGTGCCGGCGCGAACCGGCGCCGAATGGGTCCGCCTCGGACTCAAGACCTTCTGGCGGCAGCCGCTGGCCTTCATCTCGCTGTTCTTCCTGCTGATGGCGATGATGTCGACGGTGTCGATCCTGCCGGTGATCGGCAGCATCGTCGCGCCGGCGCTGGTGCCGTTCATGACGCTGGGCCTGATGGTGGCCACGTCGGTGGCATACACCGACAACGCCGAAGGCGCCGGCCGCGCGGGCGATGCACGGCGCCCCACGGGTTCGGCGATGCTCGTGGCGGTGTTTTCCGCCATGCGCGCCGAGTGGCGCGCGCTGCTGGTGCTGGGCGTCATTTCAGCCATCTACTTCGTGCTGGCCGTGCTGTTGACCGCGCTGGTCGACGGCGGGCAGCTCGCAAAGGCCTATCTGCTCGACGATCCGCTGACGCCCGAGATCATTGCAAGCAGCGACTTCCAGCTCTCGCGCATGCTGCTGATGTGCCTCAACCTGCCGCTGTCGCTGGCCATGTGGCACGCGCCGGCGCTGATTCACTGGCACCGCGTGGAGCCGGTGAAGAGCATTTTCTTCAGCATCGTCGCGCTGTTCCGCAACTTCGGCGCCTATGCGCTGTTCGGCATCGCGTGGTTCGGCGTGTTCCTGATTGCCGGCATCGGCATGGGGCTGGTGGCAACGGTGCTGGTCGGCGTGGGCGCGCTGGGCGCCGGCGGCGCCGCGCTGGCGGTGGGCAACATCCTGATCATCGGCACGGCGCTGGTGCTTGCGGCGATGTCGCTGAGCTCGACTTGGTTCACCTTCCGCGACACCTTCGATCCCAACTGAAATCAGTCGCCCGCGGCCTGCTCCCTTGCCTTGCGCAGGCTCGCGAACAGCTACCACGCCATGCCGGCCAGCAGCAGCAGGCCGGCACCCAGAGCCCCCCACAGCCACCATTTGCGCGACGACGCCTGCATGGGAGCGGATTGCGCCTGGACAGCCGGCGCCACGGCGGCGGCAACGCTCATCAGGGGTAGCACGACCGATGCACCGTCGGCGGCAACGGGCTTGTCAGCCGCATAGCCGGGAATGAGCGTGGACAGCGCCAGCGGCGCACCGGGCTCCGCGCCTTCCACGCTGCCCGCGGCTTCCGGCGCCGAGCGCCATGCCAGCGAGAACGGCGCCGCTCCCTGCGCCAGGAACACCAGCGTGCGCGGCACCGCGCCCACGGAAATGGTCGGCGGCGTGGCGCCAAGCACGCTCATGGGGCCGGAAGTGCGCAGCCGCAACCGCGCATGCACCGCTCCGTCGAGCGCCAGCACCGGGGAACGCGCTTCGCCGCCGGCCTGCGCGAGCCGGTACACCACGGTATCGACCAGCGGAGTTTCGTCCGCCAGGGCCGAGCGTTGCACCGGCTGGCGCTGCCGATGCCGCAGCGCGTAAAGCGGATTGAGCGGCACCGGTCGCGGCTGTACGGCCGGTGACGTGGGCGCGGGATCGGACAGCCCAGAAATCGCGACCTGCGCCAAGGTGTTGATGTCGGCGAGGTCGATGCGCAGGCTCTGCAGCGGCAGGCCGCGCGGCAGCAGGTAGTCGCAGTAGTCGGCGGCGCAGCGTTCGGGCTTCAGCGAAGCAGACCATTCGAGCGGCGCGGCCGGTTCGATCTCCTGCACGCTGTCGATGCCCACGCCGGTCAGCGCCACGCCGTGCTGCGGATCGCTCCAGCGCAAGCGCAGGAAGCGCGCGCGCAAATTGCCCAGGTCGACCGCGAGGCGCTCGATGGTCTGGCCGCCATGGGACAGCCGCACGAGTTGCTCCTCACCGCCCACCGGGCGCCAGCGGCGCAGGTCGTCGCTGGCCTCCAGATGGAAAGCGAAGAGCCCGCGCGCGTCGGGCGCGATCTCGAAGCGCGCCTGCAGCAGGCTGCCCTTGACCCGGCTCAGGTCGATGAGCCATTGGGCCGCGTCGGTCACCTTCCGGCTGGCGGCCTTGCCTTCAAGCGCCAGGGAGCCGTCGGGGCGCACCGTGAAGGCGAGCGCCGCATCGCCGGATGCCGCGCTGGCATCGACACCGGGCAACGCGAAGATCGGCACGTTCCGCGAGGCGATTCGTGGTGTCGCGGCTTCGCTGCGCAGCCATGCGTAGGGCACCGCATGGCCGGCGCCGTTGCGCACCCGCAGGTCGCGCAAGTCGGCATGGGCGGCGCGGCCATGGATGGACAGCGGCAGCGTGAGGCGGTGGTAAGGCCCGGGGCCTTGCAGTGTGATGGGCGCGGTGGTCGCCGGTTGCGCGACGGCGCTCCCAGCCATCACGGCCAGGAGCGCGGTCACCGCGCGTAGCGCCCGCATGGAAGAAAGATCTCGGCTCATGCAACCCCGCCTTCCGACGGCGACTTCTCCGACGCATCCTGTGCCTCTTCCCGCTTCGGCGGCACGGGCGCGAAATACCCCACCAGCAGGAGCAAGGCTCCCACCGCGATGAACGACACGATGCGGAACAAACCGCCTCGGTCCGCCAGTTCGACGAAGAACAGCTTCAGCACCACCACGCCGAGCAGCGCCGCGCCAGCCACCCACAGGGTGCGCACCCGGCGCGAATGGCCGAGCACCATCGCGACCACGCCGCAGACGGCCCAGGTGATGGACAGCGCCGCCTGCGTGAGCCATGAGGCATAGAGCGCATCGAAGCGCCATTCGACGCCCGCGTAGTGGTGACAGGTGCGCAGCACCATGCCGGTGAGCAGCGCAAGCCCGGTGAAGCCGGCCGCGCCCTTCGCGACCATCGGCTGCACGCGTGCGAACGACGCCGTCGGCAGCGCACGCCACCACAGCACCAGCGCGAACAGCACGAGCCATTGTGCGAGTTCGAGCGGATTCAGCAGCGGCACATAGGGCAGCGGCGCCGCGTCGCCGGGGCTGACGGCGTTCGTCACCCACACCCAGGCGAGCAGGTATGCGGCCACCGGCGTCGCGGCCAGCTCCAGGTAGGCGCCGCGGTATTCGGCCAGCGGCCAGCGTTGCAGCAGCGCGCGCGAGCGCATCGCCCACAGCACCAGCGCCGGCACGATCGCCCAGCCCAGCAGCTGCCAGCTCGACCACTCGGCGCCGACGCGGCCGAGCTGCCATTGGCATTCGCGCGCGGCCAGCAGCAGGAAGAGCCAGAAGCCGGCGACATGGAAAGGCGTCAACGTCGCGGTCTCGAACCACTGCTTCTGCGCGCGCAGCAGGCGCAGATGCCAGGCGAGCGCAAGGGGCCAGGCTATCCAGCCCAGCGCGCTCGACGGCACGTAGAACAGCGTCGGCCCGCCCACGATGCAGTAAGCCGCGATCAGGCCGAAGCCCGGCAAGGTGGCGATGGTCGCCCTTCCCAGCTGCTGCCAATCGCGGCGATACGCGACCAGCGCCGCCAGCGCGGAGGTGACGAGCGCCACGGCCATCGCAGCCGCCGGCACGTAGACCGACAACCCGTGGCGATCCAGCACGCGAACGCTTTCGTCCAGCATGCCGAACAGCCACCAGCCGAGGCCCCAGACCACCGGCGTCCACAGCACCACAGGGATGGCGCACCACGCATTGGCCCAGCGCTGCCGCGCCGAGCCGGCAGGCTCGCTCATGCGAGGCCTCGCTTCGTCGCGCAGCCAGTCGCCTGCCAGCAGTGCGGCCAGGCCGAGCACCACGGGCGTCCAGAAACGCAGGCTGGCGAAGGCCGGTGCGCCGGCTGCATCGAGCCCGGCCGACTGGGTCGCGCCGAATGCGAGAGCGCTGATCACCTGCAGCACACCGGCCAGCGCGGCGAGCGGGAAATGCGCCATGCGCAGCGCGACCCACAGCACCACCGTGGCGGTGAGCGGCCACAGCAGCGCGGCCTGCGCGAGGCTCAGCTGGAACAGCATCGCCAGATGCAGCAGGCTCACGCCGGCCAGCACGCCGACCACATTGCCCGTCGACCACACCGGCTGCACGCCGCGCGCCAACGCGGCGCGATGCGCCTGCAGCATCGACCACGCGGCGCTGCCGAGCACGCTGAGCGCGATGACAGTGGCCGCCACGGCACCTTGCCATCCGCTTTGGAGCACGCGCCCGTCGACGACTTCGCCGGTGCGGTGCAGCGTCGCGATGAATCCCGCAACCGCCAGCGCCTGCATGCCGAAGCTCACCCGCGCGAGCGGCGACAACGCGAAGCGGATCGCCACCGCAAAGGTGACCGAGGCGAGCACCGCCGTTGCAGCGGCGGCCCACGGCGGCGTCCACCACTGCCACAGCAGCAGCGTGAGCGCGGCCATGCCGAGCCACGGCAGGACGCCGCCGGCCACGGCCTCCACGCCCTTGTCCTCGTCGAGCCGGGCGCGGCGGTGGATGGCCCACATCGCGAACGCGCTCACGGCCACGAGCACCGGGCCGATCAGCGAACCGTCGAGCAAGGGATGGCCCGGTGCTGCGTCGAGCCGCGTGGCTTCAAGCAGCTTCAGCACGGCGCCGGCGAACACCACGAACGAGAAGGCCCGCGCATACACCCGCTGCTGCCGCGCGCCCAGCCAGTACATGCCCGCGGCTTCGACCGCCCAGGCGGCGCCGGTCCACCGCCCTTCGAGGCCCAGCGGAATCGCGAGGGTGCCGAAGATCACGCCGACGATGGCGTAGGCCTCCGCGAGCAGAGCCAGCCCCTTGGGCTGCGTGGCGAACACCAGCCGGCCCAGCACGAGATAGAAGGCCGCGAGCGCCATCGCCGAGAACGCGGCGCCGTATTCCCACGGACGCATCAGCAGGACCTGCATGCCGAACGCGACCATCGGCGTACCGAACACCAGCGAGCTGTCGACACGGCCTGCGCGGCGCAGGGTGTCGAGCGCGCGGGTGGCCAGCGGCTGGGCGGGCTGCACCGGGGCGTCGAACAGCGTGCGGCGCGCGAACAGCAGGCCGATGGCGGTGAACAGCAGGAAAAAGACGATCAGGAAGGGCTGCACCGTCGCGTACTGGTCGTCGGTGTAGTACTTGTGCGCCCAGCCGGCCGCCAGCGTGAAAGTGCCGACGAAGCCGATCAGGTTGAGCACGCGCCAGGCCCGGAACCACGCGATCAGCACGATGCCGACATCGAGCACCAGCAGGTAGGTGAAGAGCCCCACCGGCTGGTTGGAGCCGGTGGACGCCAGCACCGGCGCGGCGAAGCCCTCGAGCGCCGCGACGATCGCCAGCACCGGCGCGTTCTGCAGCACCGCCAGCGCCGCGCTCAGCACCGCCACGCCGAACAGGAATGCGAAGCCGACGCTGGCCGGCAGCAGCCCGCTGAGCTTCATGGCCGCGAGCGTCGTGAGATAGAAGACGCCGATGCCCGCGCCCTGCAGGATCAGCGCATAGCCCGCGCGCTTGTTGCACAGCAGCCAGCCCAGCACCAGCAGGCCGGCGCCGACCAGCGCCACCGCCGCGTAGCGCAATTCGATCGGCACGGTCACGCGTTCGGCCGTGTAGCGCAGCAGGAAAGCCAGGCCAAGGAACAGGATCAGCACGCCGAGCTTGACGAGCATGTTGCCGCCGAAGATCAGGTTGGCGATGGGCGCGGGGAGACGATCGCGCAGCGGAACCGGGGGCGGCTTGGGGATCGGAGCTTCAGGAACGGCGGGCTGGGGTGCGGCCTCCGGCCCAGGCACCTGCACGACGGCGACTTGCGGCCGTTGCACCTCCAGCGGCTGGGCGGGCGGCAACGGCACTTCGACCAGCGCGACTTCGGGCACCGCAGGCAGCTCGGAGGCTTGCACCGCACTATCGCCCGCGCCCTGCGCCAGCCGCCGCTCGAGCATGGCGACCCGCTGTTCGAGTTCCATCACGCGCCGCTGCAGCTTCACCATGCCGCCGTCGGCGGCCACAGGGTCCGCGGGAGCCTGGCCCGGGATGCGTTCAGCTTCGGTGCGATGCGGCGGTGCCTTCTTCTTGCCGAGCAACCGCGGCAACAGGAACGCACCAGCCACCGCGAGCACCAACGCCACGGGCACCGATTCGAACAGCGCCCCGATGAACAGGCCGGCAATGATGCCTATGAACCACATCCTGACTCCCCTTGTTTGGCGAGTGCGGAGTTTACGGCGGTTCAGCAGGCGGGGCCGCACGGCGCCGCGAGCAGCCTGGGTTGTTAGCTATAGCTTTAGTAGCAAGCTCAGATTGGCGTGAGCTTGGCCACCGACAGGGCCAGCCATTTGACGCCGTGCCGCGCGAACTTGACCTGCGCCCGCGCGTCGTCGCCGGTGCCTTCGAGGGCCGTCACCGTGCCTTCGCCGAACTTGTTGTGGAACACCTGCATGCCCGAGCGCAGTCCGTGCGAAGGCGCCGTCTTCTGCGGCGGCACCGGCGGGCTGGCGAAGGTGTCCTTGTCGCGGCTGCCGCCGTAGCTGTTGGCGCCGTAGCCGCCACCGCCGCCACGCGTGCTGCCGTAGCCGCCGCCGTAGCCGAAGGCCGAAGTGCCGCCGCCGAAACCCTGGTTCTTGGGCGTGAGCCACTTGAGCGCGCCCTCGGGCAGCTCCTCGAAGAAGCGGCTCTTGACGTTGTAGCGTGTCTGGCCGTGCAGCATGCGGGTCTGCGAATGGCTCAGGTACAGGCGCTTGCGGGCGCGGGTGATCGCCACGTACATCAGGCGGCGCTCTTCCTCGAGGCTCTCGAAGTCGCTCATCGAGTTCTCGTGCGGGAACAGGCCCTCTTCCATGCCGGTGATGAACACGCAGTCGAACTCCAGGCCCTTGGCGGCGTGCACGGTCATCAGCTGCACCGCGTCCTGCCCGGCCTGCGCCTGGTTGTCGCCCGACTCCAGCGCCGCATGCGTGAGGAACGCGGCCAGCGGGCTCAGCGTTTCGCCGGTCTCGGCGTCGGGCGCGAGCGGCTCGTCGATCACCGGGCGCGTCAGGTCGATGCCCTGGCTCGCGGGCGACTGGCGCAGTTCGTCGACCGGCAGCGCCACCGCGTCGCGGCCGAAGCCCTCCTGCGTGACGAAGCTCTCGGCCGCGTTCACCAGTTCCTCCAGGTTCTCGATGCGGTCGGCGCCTTCGCGGTCGGCCTTGTAGTGCTCGACGAGGCCGCTGTGGTCGAGCACCAGCTCGATGATCTCGCGCAGGCTCACGCCCTGCGTCTGCTCGCGCAGCACATCGATCTTGGCGACGAAGCCGGTGAGGTTGGCCCCCGCCTTGCCGCCGACCACGCTCACTGCGTCGTGCAGCGAACGGCCGGCCGCGCGCGCCGCGTCCTGCAGGGTTTCGAGCGTGCGCGCACCGATGCCGCGCGGCGGGAAGTTCACGACGCGCAGGAAGCTGGTGTCGTCGTCCTTGTTCTCGAGCAGGCGCAGGTAGGCCAGCGCATGCTTGATTTCCGCGCGCTCGAAGAATCGCAGGCCGCCATACACGCGGTAAGGCACGGAGGCGTTGAAGAGCGCGGTTTCGATCACCCGGCTCTGCGCATTGCTGCGGTAGAGCACGGCCATTTCCTTGCGATCGAAGCCGTCGCGCGCGAGCTGGCGCATTTCTTCCACCATCCACTGCGCTTCGGCCAGGTCGGTGGTCGACTCGTAGACGCGCACCGGTTCGCCGGGGCCCTGGTCGGTGCGCAGGTTCTTGCCCAGGCGCTTCTTGTTGTGGCTGATGAGCTCGTTGGCCGAATCGAGGATGTTGCTGTAGCTGCGGTAGTTCTGCTCCAGCTTGATCTGGTGGCGCACGTCGAACTCGCGCACGAAGTCGGTCATGTTGCCCACGCGCGCGCCGCGGAACGCATAGATGCTCTGGTCGTCGTCGCCCACGGCAATCACGCTGTTGTCGCGCCCGGGCTCGAACTGGCCGCCGACGGTATTGCCGGAGAGCATCTTGATCCACGCGTACTGCAGGCGGTTGGTGTCCTGGAACTCGTCGATCAGGATGTGGCGGAAGCGCCGCTGGTAGTGCTCCCGCACCGGGTCGTTGTCGCGCAGCAGTTCGTAGCTGCGCAGCATGAGCTCGCCGAAGTCGACCACGCCTTCGCGCTGGCACTGCTCTTCGTACAGCTGGTAGAGCTCGACCTTCTTGCGGTCGTCGTCGCTGCGCACCTCGACGTCGCCGGGGCGCAGGCCGTCTTCCTTGGCGCCGGCAATGAACCACTGGGTCTGCTTGGCGGGGAAGCGCTCGTCGTCGACGTTGAACTGCTTCATCAGCCGCTTGATGGCCGAAAGCTGGTCTTGCGTGTCGAGGATCTGGAAGGTGGACGGCAGGTTGGCCAGCTTCCAGTGCGCGCGCAGCAGGCGGTTGCACAGTCCGTGGAAGGTGCCGATCCACATGCCGCGCACGTTGACGGGCAGGATGGCCGTCAGCCGCGTCATCATTTCCTTGGCGGCCTTGTTGGTGAAGGTCACGGCGAGGATGCCGCCGGCCGACACCTGCCCGGTCTGGAGCAGCCATGCGATGCGGGTGGTCAGCACGCGGGTCTTGCCGGAACCGGCGCCCGCGAGGATCAGCGCGTTGCCTGCGGGCAACGTGACCGCGGCCAGTTGCTCCGCGTTCAGGTTCTTGAGCAGCGGCAGGTCCGAAGGATTCGGGGAGTGGGCGTCAGCCGCAGGATCGTTAAACAACATCCTCCGATTGTAGAAACCACTGCGTATGCCGGTTATACGAAGAAGCGGAAGACCCGGCTTCGCAAGACCGCGTAAAATCAATCACCGGGCCCAAGTTTCTTGCGCCCGGTTTTTTGTGGGCGTTTTCTTTGCTGAACGCACCGCGAAAACCGGCCGGACCAAGCGCTCTTTCGTTCCCTTCAACGATTCCTTTCTGGAGCCTGGCCATGCAAATCTTCGACTACGACAACATTCTCCTGCTCCCGCGCAAGTGCCGCGTGGAGAGCCGCTCCGAGTGCGACGCCAGCGTGAAGCTGGGCGAGCGCAGCTTCCGCCTGCCGGTGGTGCCCGCCAACATGAAGACTGTGGTCGACGAGTCGATCTGCCTGTGGCTGGCGCAGAACGGCTACTTCTACGTGATGCACCGCTTCGACCTCGACAACCTCAAGTTCGTCAAGGACATGCAGGGCAAGGGCGTGTTCGCCTCGATCTCGCTCGGCGTGAAGAAGCCCGACTACGACACCGTCGACCAGCTCGTGGCCGAGGGCCTGACGCCCGAATACATCACCATCGACATCGCGCACGGCCACGCCGACAGCGTGAAGAACATGATCGGCTACCTGAAGCAGAAGCTGCCGAAGGCCTTCGTGATTGCCGGCAACGTCGGCACGCCCGAAGCGGTGATCGACCTCGAGAACTGGGGCGCGGACGCAACCAAGGTCGGCATCGGCCCGGGCAAGGTCTGCATCACCAAGCTCAAGACCGGCTTCGGCACCGGCGGCTGGCAGCTGTCGGCGCTCAAGTGGTGCGCGCGCGTGGCGACCAAGCCGATCATTGCCGACGGCGGCATCCGCGACCACGGCGACATTGCCAAGAGCGTGCGCTTCGGCGCCTCGATGGTGATGATCGGCTCGCTGTTCGCGGGCCACGAAGAATCGCCGGGCAAGACGGTCGAGGTCGACGGCGCGCTGTTCAAGGAGTACTACGGCTCCGCCAGCGACTTCAACAAGGGCGAATACAAGCACGTGGAAGGCAAGCGCATCCTCGAGCCGATCAAGGGCAAGCTGGCCGACACGCTGGTCGAGATGGAGCAGGACGTGCAGAGCTCGATCAGCTACGCGGGCGGCCGCACGCTGATGGACATCCGCAAGGTCAACTACGTCACGCTGGGCGGCGACAACGCGGGCGAACACCTGCTGATGTAAGCGCCCCGCCCTGCGCTGCCGCTGCGCCGGTCAGGCTTCGAGCAAGTGCACCGCGTGTCGGTGCAATGCGTGGGCCGGGTCGGCGAGCGCATCGACCACGCCGAAGTGGTTGAGACCCGGCAGCACCTCGCACACCGGCACGGTGTTGCGGCCCCACGCCTCGCGGATCATCGCGTTGTGGCGGATGAACTCCTCGCTCTCATCGCCGCCGGCCACTGCGTAGAGCTGGCCGCGCTTCGGCGCGGGCCACAGCGCCGGGCTGGCGCGCAGGGCGTCGGCATCGGTCAGCTTCAGCGTGTTCATCAGGAAAGGCGTGTGCTGCAGCGGACGCAGGTCGTAGAGGCCGGAAATCGACAGCGCGTTGCGCACCAGTTGGGCGGGCAGATCGGGCGCGACCGCTTTCCAGTCGCATGACAGCAAAGCCGCCGCCATGTGGCCGCCGGCCGAATGGCCCGCAACGGTTATGCGCGAGGGGTCGCCGCCATGGGCCGCGACATGGCGCCACGTCCATTCGAGCGCGCGCACCATCTGCATCAGGATGCCGGGCACGGTCACCGGCTGCTCGGGCGTGCCGGGGCACAGCGCGTAGTTGGGCTGGACCACGCATATGCCGCGGTCGTTGAACGCCGGGGCGATGAAAGAGTGGTCCTTCTTGTCCATGGCGCGCCAGTAGCCACCATGGATGAAGACCAGCACGGGCGCGTCGGGCACGGGTGCCGGGAAGACGTCGAGCGTTTCGTTCGTACCGCTGCCGTAGGGAATGTCGATCCGGGCGGGCAAGGTGTCGCGCGCGGCAGCGGAGTCGCGGGCCCAGCGCTGGAAATACGCGGGGTGGTCTTTCACCCGCGCAAGGTTGTTGTACATGCCTTCCAGCCAGGCGGGTTCGTACGGGGCCATGCGGTTCTTTTCTCAGTGCTTCGAAAGGCGCGAATCTTGGCACGGCGCAATGGCCCAAAACCGTGGTTCTGGTTAAAATTTGCCCTGCGTTGGGGGGGTAGCTCAGCTGGGAGAGCGCCGCGTTCGCAATGCGGAGGTCGGGAGTTCGATCCTCCTCCTCTCCACCAACCGACACCGAAAAAGGCCTTGGCATCCGCCAGGGCCTTTTTCTTTTGCGGCTCAGGTGTCGAGCGTCAGGTGCTGGCCGTGCAGCGCGGCGGCCGCCGGCGAAGCGAGAAAGCCGATGGTCTGCGCGGCGACCGAGGTCGACACCCACTCGGCCGGATTGGCGTCGGGCATCGCCTGGCGGTTCGCGGGCGTGTCGAGCACGCTCGGCGCCACACTGTTCACGCTCACGCCGTGCAGCGCCGCTTCCGCCGCCATGGCTTCCACCAGACGCTGCAGCGCGCTCTTTGAAGCGATGTACGCGGCCATCGCCGGCAGTCCGCGTGCGGCGACCTTCGCCGTCACGGCCACGACGCTGCCCGCGCGGCGCTCGATCATCGAAGGCAGCACAGCCTGAGTCACCGCGACGAACGACCATGCATTGAGATTCATCATCCGGTCCCAGCTCTCGCGCGAGAGCGCATGCGTGGCCTCACCCATCTCGAAACCACCCGCGATGTGCACGAGCGCGTCGATCTGCCCGAAGGACTTGAGCGCCTGCGCGGCAAGGCCGGCCATGCCGGATGCCGAGGTCACGTCGCCCGCGAGCAGCAGGTGCCGCGAGTTGTCGAGGCCCGGAAAGACTTCGGCGAGCCGGTCTGCGTGATGGTCGACCAACGCAAGGCGCGCGCCTTGGTCAAGGAAATGCTGGGCCACTGCGCGGCCCAGTGCGCCAGCCGCGCCGGTGATCAAGACATGGGACGTGGTGCTCGCATCGGTCATCGAAATTCTCCTGGTTGAGGGACGTGGTCCGTCGGGTGTGGCGCATCCTAACGCTGCAACTCACAAATTTTTTGGACAAGATCAAAATCTGGGATATACTCGTGGTCTTGCCAGAAAACACTAAACGTTTTCAAAGCAAGGGCTCTTAGCTCAGTTGGTAGAGCAGCGGACTCTTAATCCGTAGGTCGAGTGTTCGAGTCACTCAGGGCCCACCACCAACACTAGGAACTGCGCGGTTCTCGCGCTATTTCTTAAGAAGCACTGTTTTGCAATTGCGAAACGTGCTCCGCAAACAGAGAAACCTCCCGTCGAAAGACTGGGAGGTTTTTTCTTTTCCGGCTTGTCTGAAAAACCCGCGCGTCACAACACAGCAGCGGCCTCAAATCGAGATCGCGCAATCAGCCAAGGCAGCACTACCCCTTGCTCGGATGACGCGATGATTGCTGCAAGATTCAGCGCCATGGCCCAAGTACCGGCCACCCCGATCAAAGGCTGGGGGTCGAGTACAATCCCGCAACGCTCAATGGTTCTGAGCGCTGTCCTCCGGGGCAAGCTGAACCCCATACCAGCGCGTCGAAGTCACTACGACGAAGAAAACAAAAATGACTTCATGCAAAAGAATTTGCCGTAGCGTGGACCGCGTAAGAGTTCACGACCACATTCCCAAAGCCCGCCTTGTGCGGGCTTTTTCGTTGGCGCGCATGCGCTGCCAGCCAGCACTGCATAGCCGTCGCGAAGCGGCTGCACTACTTGGGCGTGCTCTTGGAGTACAGTCATAAGTCCTCAACACGGAGCCCGCAAGGGCAGGACAAAATGGCCACACCGGAAGAGGCAACGACCACCGCTTCAGCTGCAAACCTTCTCGGAACAGAGATGGCGCTGACGGCAGCTCTCAGAGCGCTCATCAAGACCCACCCCCAGCCCAGCCTGCTCGCACAAGAACTTGTGCAACAGCGCCAGTTTTCTCAGGCCCATCTTGAAGCAAGTCCCGTATCGGACAAGGCGTTGATGGGCTTCGAATTGACCTGGGCAATGATCCTTCACCAGGATCCTGCGCAAGACGTCCAACTCGTGCCCGCGTCCTAGCGGCAACGCCCGTCGGCCATCTGGGCTCACTGCGTCGACGCGGGTGCGTCAGGTGTGTTCTTGTGTGCCTCGCCGCATGCGCACCTGCTGCCACAAGCAGGACTTTCTTCACAAACGCACAGACCTTGCTGAACAAGTCTGTGCATTTGGCCGAACCGAACCCATTCCTGTCTCGCCCCAACCTTTTCCGAACGCGCTGAAAAGTGGAGATTCAAGCCGTCGACCGCTCTTCTGGAGCGGTCGATACAAACCCGGCGCTGCGAACAGCGCGCCGGCATGGCTCGATCGAAAACTATTGACAGGGGGAACTGGCAATGAACCAGTTGGCGGAAATGAAGCCCATCGCACTCGTGGGCTGCGACAAGGTACGGGCGGTGATGCTGAGCGAAAAGCTCCGGTCCATGGGACATGTATCCGCGACATTCGACCGCGGTGCCGACTTCCTGGTGGCGCTGGGAAGCGGCAGGAAGTTCAGCCTGCTCCTGTTGACGCTGCAGGACGAGGGCGGATGGACCGGAATCGTTGCCATGTGCAAGGTGCTTCATGTGCCCGTACTCCTGGTCGTCGACGAAGCGCAGCGCCATATGCCGGTCGACGAACTGGTCGCGATACGAGAAGAAGCTTCGAAGAATCACGCCATCGACTTCATCGTCTGGCCAATCAGCGATCTCGATCTCGACTGGCGCATACGCACCCTCGTCCGCCGCATGGAGGTGTCGCCCGCTCCGCCTGTGCGCAACATCGATCTCGCATTCGACCGCTATCGTTTTCTCGGACCCAACCGCGTGGTCATGAATGACGATCAGGAGGTGCGACTGAAGCCCCGCGAGTTCGAACTCGCGCTATTGCTCTTCCGCAACAGCGGCCAGTTGCTGGAGCGGGACTGGATTCTTTCGTTGCTCTGGGGTACCGGCGTGACGCGCAAGGACAGCCGCGTGCTTGATGTCTGCATGTCGGGCATCCGCCGCAAACTCGCCCTCTCGAGGGAGAACGGCTTCATCCTGCACACGGTCTACGGACGCGGCTATGAACTGGGACGAGTTCTGCAGCCGACGCATCAGCCACAAAGAACAGCGGCCTTCACGAGCCTGCGCGCCGAGGAAGTCCGCATCCCGGCGATGTGATTCGCGCCCCAGAGAAGAGGTAGTGACACCTCGTACCGGCAAGCTCAGGGTGCGGCGCCTCGCCCGGCAGTCCAGTCATCGACAAAGCGCATGAGCGCCTCCTGGTGCTCACCGATATCAGCGGCGAGGTACTGGCGTGCGTGCTCCTGGGCGAGTTCGCTCGACAGGAACCACTGTTCACGCGCGAGACTGCCCTGCAGTGGCGGCGTGCCCCAAGCCGCGTTGCTGCTGCCAAGAAAGGCCTCTGTCACAGGCAAGCGCCCGTCGGTCTTGCCAAGCTCCGACAGCGCATTGCGCGGGCCGCCCAGCGTGACGCGAACCCGGAGGATGTCTTCGTCCACCTCGATGGACGCACCCAAACCACCGGATTGATGCACCTGCCAGAACTGCGCCGCCGAAGCGTTGCGAACCCAGCTATCGAGTGCCTTGGCCAAACTTTCGAGAACGATTTTCTTGTTCATGAGGAAATATTCCACACATTTGTCGACTTATTACGCCCCACAGGGGCACAACCTGCAAAAGCTCCCTGTGCGACATGGCATCTTGCAATGGCTGTCACGCATCACAAGAACATCAAGACAGGGAAACAAACTCGAAGCTCAAAAGCTCGTTCAGACCCGCTCATGCGGGTATTTTTTTGTCTGCTCGCAGCCTGAATCGGCAACGACGCCAGGGAACCACCAAATGAACCGGCAACGGCGCGCGGCTTCGGGCGTCGGCTATATTTCTTGCCATGGAAAAGGCTTCCGACATAGGCAAACCCACGGTACCCATCGACTTGATCGGGCCGGACCACTGGCCTCGTTCGCGGCGCGGCAACGGCCGTACCGCCAAGGTGATTGCTGTCATCGTGGGGGGAATCGCGGCTGCAGGACTGGTCGCCTACCGCTTCTTCGGTGTCGGGCGCTGACCCGGCCACTGAATGAGCCAAAGCCCGCTGCCTCGAAGACAGCGGGCTTTTTTCATGGGCGCGGACAGGAACAGGCATCACGGTCGAGCCCCTAATGCAGCCGCGAACCCTTGGGCAACCGCTACGCCAGCCACTCGTGCACATCCGCACGAATGCTGCGGCCTTCGAGCAGAAAGTTCTCGAAGCGGCTCGGCACGTAAGGCAGGTACACCAGCGGCATGCCGGCTTCTTCCGGTGTGCGCGCGGCCTTGCGGTTGTTGCAGACCGCGCACGCGCTCACGAGGTTGGTCCATGTCCAAGGGCCGCCGCGTGATTCGGGCATTACATGCTCGCATTGCAGGTCGCGCTCCTGGAACACGCCCGCGCAGTAAGCGCAGGTGTGGCGATCGCGGCGAAAGAGCTTGCTCTTTGTAACGCTCGGAACCACGTCGAAGAGGTTGATCTTCGAGGCTCCGCGCAGCGCGATGATCGGTGCCACCTCGACGCGAGATTGCATGCCGCGCGCCACGTTGAAGCCACCGCGCAGGGTGGCAAGCGGCAGGTCACCGTCTTCCCAGGCCACGGAGCCGGTGGCGTAGTGCAACACCGCCTGCTCCAGCGAGATCCAGGCTTGCGGCGTGCCCTGAATGTCGAGTTGCAGGACGTGAGGATGCATATATCGCCTCCTTTCGCGGCGATGGTCGTCTTGGCGACGTTGGATGAAATCCAGATAACGATGGGGTGCACGAACGGAATCGAACCGTCGTCAGCGGGACCACAACCCGCGGCTCTGCCATTGAGCTACGTGCACCACGAAACATGAGCTGCTTGCTGTCAGGCAGCCGCTACCACTCGCCGACTGCGCGCACGCGCTGATCGAGATCGAGGCCCTCGAGCTGAGGCTCGCGACCAGGCAATGCATCAGCACCTTCCAAATCACGCCGAGCATCGGTCACGATGCCGAATCTGCGGGCCAGGGCCAGCACCATGCGCTTGCGCGGCTGTGCGGGACGCACGGTGATTATCCGGATCGGGGTGTTGCGCTTGCGCATGACGGCTCCTTGGTTGATGTGACAGCAAACAGAAAAAACTGGCCCCACGTGCACGACTCGAACGTGCAACCCCTTGCTTCGTAAGCAAGTGCTCTGATCCATTGAGCTAACGCGGGTCGAAAAACGGGAATCGAAACTTGCCCGCCTGCTTTCCATTCCGGTTGTGTCCTCACGCGACGGACAGCGCTGGGCGCTGCCCCGTACGACGTCGCTGCACAGGAGTGATCAATTCCTGCACATCCCGCCAGACCGTCTACGCAGTGGGCTCTGGCGGTGTGGTGAAGGCACACCCGGAATGGCCAGGCACGGCCAACAACAAACAAAACAAAAAGGCCCGGAACCTTTCGGTGTCCGGGCCTCTGCTGAGAGAGCTTGGAAGGTATGCGCCTATGCGCAACCTCCACCCGGTAGCACCTGATCCTCGACTTTTCCAACGCGCAGGCTGCCTGCGGCTTTTGTGGAATACGCGTGGCTCTGGTGCTGATTCAGTCGGATCGACGGCATGCCGCCGAAACCACCGCACGCCCCGACGCGCACGAGCGATCGGCCCGAGGCGGGTCGATTGCTGGTGAAGGTCAATGCGATGTTCACGATGGTTCCTGGGTCAAAGATTGCCGCTGCCGGCCGTCAGGGGTTGGGGGAAAAAGTGCGGTTTGGGCCGCGAATGAAGCCGACTGTAAATAGTGTTTACGGCACCGTCAACAACCGGGACAATCTTTTTTTCTCGTTGTTGTTTTTGAACAGTGCCCAATACCACCGTCGCGCGTCGCCGCAATGCCCTCGCGCTTCATCGCCGTTTTCTCGAAGAGGCCGTTGCAGCCGGCCTGCCCGCCAAGGGGCTGGACCAGGCGTTCGCCAAGAAGATCGAAATCTCTCCCAGCATGTGGAGCCAGATCAAGAGTGCCCGGCCCATCGGCGACAACCTGGCGCGGCAGATCGAGCGGCATTGCAACGTGGAAGCCGGCTGGCTCGACAAGGAAGACCGTCCCAGCGAAGTGCCCGATGCAGCGGAAGAGCGCTTCATCGCGGCGGCGCGCGAGGCATGGCGCAGCGCCAATGCCAAGGGCAAGAAGGAACTCACCGGCTGGCTGAAGAAGCGCGCGCAGGACGCCGTGCCTGGCAGCGACTCTGCGCACTAAGCAGCGAGTGCTCAGCCCAATTCGGGCGCGTTGCGCACGATGGCCGCGCGCATGTCGTCCGGTATGGCAACCGCGCGATGGGTTTCCAGCGACGTAGTCACCAATACCTGCTGCATCTGCATGCGCACTTCACCGTCGGCCGGATCGAAGCAGCGCACGCGCAAAGTCATCGAACGCGAACCCAGCCGCTCCACGGCCAGCCCGAGCATCACCTGGTCGCCCATGCGGCTCACGGCGCGGAAGTCGACTTCGAGCTTCACGGTGGGCAAGCCGATTCGCCGCTGTGCCACCAGCCCGTGATAGCTGAGGCCGAGGCCTTCGTTCACCCAGTCTTCGACGAGGCCGTTGAGCATCACAAAGTACTGCGGATAGAAGACGATGCCCGCTGGATCGCAATCCGAGAAGCGGATCAGCCGCGGCCGGCAGAACTCGTTGCCGTTGCCCATGCTCAGCCCTCCTCACCCGCCGGCTCGCCGCGCATCACATGCACCCGCAGCAGGCCGAGCTGCGTGTGCAGCTGCTTGACCGTCTTCATGTCGAGCCCCGAGAACATCTCGAGGATCCACTGCTCGTGTTCGCTCGCCATCGTCTCGAAGGTGCGGCGGCCCGTGGGCGTGAGGCTCACGATCCATGCGCGACGATCGTCGGGACTGGGAGCGCGCGCCACCATGCCTTCACGCTCGAGCTCGTCGGTAAGACCGGTGACGTTGCCGCCCGTCACCATCAGGTAGCGCGACAGCACGCGCATCTTCAGGCCGTCCTTGTAGCGATAGAGCTGCGCCATGTAGTCGAAGCGTGCCAGCGAAATGCCGAAGCGCTCGCGCAGCCGGCGCCGGATCTCGGCTTCGATCTGCGTGGTGCTGGCCAGCATGCGCAGCCACAGCTTGAGCATCGCGTGGTCCTCGTGGCCCGCGCGCGCCTCGTGCCCCAGTTCTTCGGCATCGCTCAGCGCGGCGTGGGAAGCGTCGTTGCGTGTCATGTCACCTCTCCTCCGGAAACCGAGATCGACTGCCCCGTGACCGACGCCGCGCCCGCACCGCACAGCCAGCGCACCGCGTCGGCCACCTCGGCCGGCTGCACGATGCGGCGCTGCGGGTTGACGCTCGAGAACTCCGCCAGCGCATCGGCCTCGCTGCGCCCCGTCTTGCCGACCACGTTGGCCACGCTGTTGCGCAGGATGTCGGTGTCGGTATAGCCCGGGCACACTGCGTTCACCGTGATGCCCTTGCGCGCCACCTCCAGCGCCAGCGAGCGCGTGAGCCCGACCACGCCATGCTTGGCCGCGGTGTAGGCCGCCACGTACGCGTAGCCCTTCTGCCCGGCCGTGCTCGCGATGTTGACGATGCGGCCCCAGCCGGCATCGAGCATGTCCGGCAATGCGGCCTGCGCGCAAAGAAAGCTGCCTGTGAGATTGACCGACAGCATGCGCTGCCAGAGATCGAACGAGGTCTTGAGGAACGGCGCACTCTCTGCCGCGCCCGCGTTGTTGACGAGGATGGCGACCGGCCCGCGCACGGCCCGCGCTTCGGCGAAAGCGGCCTGCACCGCCTCCGGGTTCGCCACATCGGCAGCAGCTACGCCGTGCCCGGTGCCCTCCAGCGAATCTGCCACTCGCTGCAGTGCCTCGCGGTCGCGCCCCAGCAGGGTCAGGACGGCGCCCTCCGCGGCCAGGGTGCGGGCGATCTCGGCGCCAATGCCGCGTGCGGCACCCGTCACGAGTGCATGGCGGCCAGTCAGTGAATTTGAGTGCATACCTGAATGTTTTAGTTCTGAATCATTTTAGCGGAGCAGGCGGACGCGGGGTGTCACCGCATGAAACGGCCGCCGTTCAGGTCCAGGGTGGCGCCGGTCATGAAGGCTGCCGCCGGGGACGCGAGATAGACCACGGCAGCCGCTACTTCCTCCGGCAAGCCGAAACGCCCCATTGGAATGCCTGCCTGCAGCGCCTGCCGTCGCGCGGGGTCCAGCGCCTCGAGCAACGGACTCTGGATGGCCGCCGGGGCCAGCGCATTCACGGTCACGCCATGCGGCGCCAGTTCCTGCGCGAACGAGCGCGTCAGCGCCAGCAACGCGGCCTTGCTGGCCGCATAGTGCGCGCCGGTCGCAGCGCTGGCCTGCTGCCCAGCCATCGAAGCAAGGTTGACGATGCGGCCCGCGCCGCGTTCACGCATGTGCCGCCCGGCGATGCGGCAACCGAAGAAGCTGCCGCGCAGGTTGATGGCGAGCACGTCGTCCCATTCCTCGGGCGTGATGTCCCAAAGCGAGGTCGTGGGCGTTCGGGCCGCGTTGTTGACCATGATGTCGACGGCGCCGAAGCGGGCCACGGCCTTGTCGAAGCAAGCAGAGAAAGCGCCCTCGTCACGCACGTCGAGTTGCATCGCGAGCCCGCCGGTCTCTTTCGCCGCCGCATCCACGCCTGCAAGGTCGACGTCGGCGAACGCCACGCGCGCGCCCGCCTCATGGAGTCCGCGCGCAATCGCCATGCCCAGCCCGCGCCCCGCACCCGTCACGAACGCCACGCGGCCGGCAAGGGGGAGCGCTGCGTTCGTCATGCGCCTAGCTCCTCGCGGGGCGGCCGTCCCAGGTCAGCGGGCCCACGCCGCGCTCGCGCAGCTTGAACTTCTGCACCTTTCCGTTCTCGGTGCGCGGCAGGTCGGCCAGCACGTCGATATAGCGCGGCACCGCGAAGTAAGGCAGGCGCCCCTCGCAGAAACGCGCAAGCTCGGCAGGGTCGACCGGCACGCCTTCGCGCGCTACCAGCGCGGCCATCACTTCGTCTTCGGCCAGCTCGGAGCGCACCGGATACACCGCGCACGCGGCCACCCCCGGATGGCTCAGCAGCACCTGCTCCACCTCGAATGAAGAGATGTTCTCGCCCCGCCGGCGGATCGCGTCCTTGATGCGGTCGACGAAGCGAAAGGCTCCATCGGCATCGCGCACCACACGGTCACCCGTATGGAACCAGAGATTGCGCCACGCCTCGACTGTCTTCTCCGGCATGTTGAAGTACCCGCTCGCAAAGGCGTAGGGCTCGTCCGCGCGCAGCAGCAGTTCGCCTGCTTCGCCAGGCGGCAGCGACACGTCGTCTTCATCGGCCACGCGTGCCTGGAAACCCGGCCGCAGCCAGCCCATGACGCCGCCGCGCGGCGAATCGGGCGCCGTGGCAATGGCGAAGTTGGTCTCGGTCGAGCCGTAGCCCTCCAGCAGCGACACACCCGTGCGCGCCCTGAACGCCGCCCCCGCCGCGGAAGGCACGCCCGGCCCGAGCCCGATGCGCACGCGATGATCCCTCTCCCCCGCCCCTTCCGGTTGCGCGAGCAGGATCGGCACCATCGCGCCCAGCAGGTAGACCACCGTCGCGCGACTCGCGCGCATCGCCGGCCAGAAGCCCGACGCCGAGAAGCGCTGCTCGAACACCACCTCGGCACCTGTCAGGGCGGCCTGCGCGAAGGTGTTGAGTGCGTTGATGTGGAACAGCGGCAGCGTGGAGCACAGCACGTCATCGGCCCCCACGCCGAGCACTTCCGCGCTGTTCACGCCCCACCAGAAATACTGCGCATGCGGACAGATCACGCCCTTGGCAGGCCCGGTGGTGCCGGAGGTGTACAGGATGGCGAGCGGATCGCCCGGCTGCACCGGTGCGGCCTCCAGCGCGTCTCCCGCCTCGGGATACGGCACGAGGCGCACGCCGGCGGGCGCCGACCACCCGACAGCGTCCGCGTCCCCGACCACCCAGATCTCGCGCAGCGCCGTGCGCCCCAGGTCCGCCGTTGCAAGCCGCTCGACGAATGCGGCCTCGATGACCAGCAGCCTCGCCTCGCTGTTCGCCAGGAAGTATTCGATCTGCGGCCCCATCGATGCCGTGTTGACCGGCACCGTCGATGCGCCCAGCCATCCCGCGCCGAGAAAGCTCTCCAGGAACTCGACGCGGTTGCCGCACATCACCGCGATGCGGTCGCCGCGCGCCACGCCTGCGGCCGCCAGCGCACCGGCGCGGACGGCGGCAACCCGCGCCGCATCGCGGTGGGTCCAGGCATGCGCGCCGATGCGCAACAGCGCCCGCGCGCCGAACACCTCGGCTTGCCTCAGCAGCATCGCGGGCAGCGTGCGCCGGGCAGGCGGCACGGCGCGGGCGTCAGTCGTCATCGTGCGTGCCTCCGCCGAGATAGGTCGCCTGCACGCGCGGATCGCTGGCCAGTTCGGCCGAGGCACCCGACAGCGCGATCTCGCCGGTCTCGAGCACGTAGCCCTGGTCCGAGCTTTCCAGCGCCGCGCGTGCGTTCTGCTCCACCAGCAGGATCGACACGCCGTCTTCCCGCAGCTTGCGCACGATGGTCAGGATGTCGCGCACGATCAGCGGCGCGAGGCCGAGGCTGGGTTCGTCGAGCATCAGCAGCCGGGGCGCCGACATCAGCGCGCGCCCCACCGCCAGCATCTGCCGCTCGCCGCCAGACAGGGTGTCCGCGCGCTGCGACCTGCGCTCGGCCAGGCGGGGGAAACGGTCGTACACCGACTGCAGCCGCTTCTTCATGGCATCGCCGCGCAGCCGCTTGGCGTAGGCGCCGAGCTGCAGGTTGTCGAGCACGGTGAGCTCGCCGAACAGTTCGCGCTTCTCGGGCACGAGGCACAGGCCACGCTCCACGCGCGCCTCCACGTCCAGCCCCTGCAGGTCCTCGCCCTCGAAGCGCAGCGTGCCCTTGCAGGGCAGCAGGCCCATCGCCGCGGCCAGCAAAGTCGTCTTGCCAGCGCCGTTCGGCCCGATCACCGAAATGATCTGCCCCGGCTGCAGGTCGAGCGAAACGCCGCGCACCGCCTCGACCTGTCCGTAAGAAACATGCAGATCGCCAATCTCGAGCATCGCGGTCATTTCGACACCCCCAGGCTTGTCACTTCGTGTACTTCGCGCACCCCCTGAAGGGGGCCCGCGCCTTCGGGCGGCCGTGCGGCGCTCATACGACGCTCCCCAGATAGGCAGCCTGCACGCGTTCGTCGGCGCGCACCGCGGAAGGCACGCCCTCCACGAGCTTGGAGCCGAAGTTCATCACCACCAGCCGGTCCACCAGTTTCATCACGAAGTCCATGTCGTGTTCGACGATGAGAATGGTCACGCCCTCCTCGCGCAGCTTGCGCAGCAGATCGCCGAGTGCCATCTTTTCCTTGCGGCGAAGGCCCGCTGCCGGCTCGTCGAGCACCAGCAGCACCGGGTCGGCGGCCAGCGCGCGCGCGATTTCCAGGATGCGCTGCGTGCCCAGCGGCAGGCTGCCTGCGAGTTCGTGCGCACGGTCGCCCAGTCCGATGCGGTCGAGCTGGCGTTGCGCCTCCTGCAGGATCTGCCGCTCTTCCGTGCGGTCCAGCCGCAGCCCGGCCTTCAGGATGCCCGAGCGTGTGCGCGAGTGCGCGCCCAGCGCCACGTTGTCCAGCAGGCTCATATGCGGCCGCAGCTTCACATGCTGGAAGGTGCGCGCCAGGCCCAGCCGCGCCACTTCGCGCTGCGGCATGCCGGCGATGTCGTGGGCCAGGAAGCGCACCTGGCCCGAGCTCATCGGCAGCGTGCAGGTCAGCAGGTTGAACATGGTCGACTTGCCCGCGCCGTTGGGCCCGATCAGCCCGACGATCTCGCCGGCCTTCACATCGAAGCTCACGTCGTTCACCGCCACCAGCCCGCCGAAGCGCTTGACCGCGCCGTTCACCGACAGCACCTGCGAGCCGCGCTCTGGCAGCGTGCGGTGCGGCAACGGCTCCACGGGCGGCGCATCGTGGCGCGACGGCCCCTGCGCGCCGCCGCGCCGGCGCGTCCAGCGGCGCAGCAGCCCCATCACGCCGCCGCGCGCAAAGTGCAGCAGCAGGATGAACAGCGCCGCGAAGGCCACCGCCTCCAGCTGCCCTGCACGCTGCGTGAGCATGGGCAGCACGTCCTGCAGGCCGTTCTTCAGCACCAGAACCAGCGCGGCGCCCACCAGCGCGCCGGCAAGCTGACCCAGGCCGCCGGCCACCGCCATCAGCAGGTACTCGATGCTTGCGCGCACGTCGAAGGGCGACGGGCTCACGAAGCGGTTCATGTGGGCATAGAGCCAGCCCGCCAGCCCCGCGAACAGCGCGGCCGTCACGAACAGCGAGAGCCGCACGCGGTACGCGTCCGCCCCCACGCTCGCCAGCAGCGTCGCACCGCCGCGCAGCCCGCGAATCGCCCGCCCCGGCCGCGACTGCAGCAGGTTGTAGCTGAACAGGCAGGCCAGCCCCACCACCACCCAGATCAGGTAGTACATGGCACGCGGATCGGCCAGCGACCAGCCCGCGATCTGCAGCGCCGGAATGTTCGACAGCCCCGTGTGCCGCCCGAGCGCGTCGACATTGCCGAACAGCATCGCGATCGACAGCCCCCAGGCGATGGTGCTCAGCGGCAGGAAGTGCCCGCCCAGGCGCAGCGTCAGCATGCCGATGGCCAGCGCCGACAGCCCCGTGAGCAGTAATGCGAACAACAGCCCGATCCAGGGCGACATGCCCTGCGTCGTCGTGAGCCACGCGGTCGCATACGCCGCGATGCCCACGAAGGCCGCCTGCCCGAAAGAGGTCGCGCCGCCCACGCCGGTCAGCAGCACCAGACCCAGCGCCACCAGCGCGCCGATGCCGATGTCGTTCAGCAGCGAGACGGTGAAGCTGCCCGCCACGGCCGGCACCAGCGCCAGCACCACGACCAGCCCGGCGATCCACGCCATGCGTTTGCGATTGCCGTTCATTGGTCCACCTCGTCTTCTTCCTCTTCGGCGTGCGCCGCCATGAAGGAGCGCAGCATGAGCACGGGAATCAGCAGGCTAAACACGATCACGTCTTTCAGCGCACCGCTCCAGAACGAGGCAAAGCTCTCCACCACGCCGACCGCGAGCGCCCCCACGGCCGTCATCGGGTAGCTCACGAGCCCACCAATGATCGCGGCCACGAAGGCCTTCAGGCCGATGATGAAACCCGAGTCGTAATACATCGTCGTCACCGGCGCGATGAGCACGCCGATCAGCCCCGCCAGCAGCGAAGCGCAGCCATACGCCAGCAGCGCCGTGCGCACCGGCCGTATGCCGACCAGCCGAGCACCCACCCGGTTCACAGCCGTGGCGCGCAGCGCCTTGCCGGCCACCGTGCGCTCGAACACCAGGAAGAACAGCCCGCTCAGCACGATGGCCGCCCCCACCATCAGCACCACCTGCCCGCTGACGGTGAAGCCGTCGCCCAGCGTGAACACGGCGCTGGTGAGCGGCGTGGTGCGCGAGCCTTCAGGTCCGAAGAACAGCAGGCCAAGGCCCGACAGCAGGAAGTGCAGCGCCAGCGAGACGATCAGCAACACCAGCACCGATGCATCCGCGATCGGCTGGAACACCACCCGCGCGAGCAGCGGCGCAATGGGCACCACCAGCAGCACCGCCACCGCGATGTGCACCGCCACCGGCACGCCGGGCCGCGCTGCCAGCCATGCGAGCACGCACGGAATGGCCGGCAGCACGCCCCACATCAGCACCGCCTTGGGAATGCGCGCGGCCTCGCCGCGCCGCAGCAGGCTGCCGATCTCGGTGGCCAGCGCCAGCGCGGCCAGCACGGCGACCATGCCGATGGTCGGCGGCACGCGGTCGGTTTCGAATGCCGCGAGCGACAGCGCCGCAAAGGCCGCGATGTCGCCGAACGGCACGAACACCACCCGCGTGACCGAGAAGATCAGCACCAGCCCGAGCCCGGCCAGCAGGTAGACGGCGCCGTTGGCCAGGCCGTCGGTGAGAAGGATGAGCGCCACGTCCCACGTCATCGCGCAGCCCTCCGGAAAGTCGAATGCATGAGGTTCAAGGTGCGAGCTTCCATTGGCCGTTGTCGAGCTTGACGATCACGCGGGCGCGTTCGTCCACGCCGTAAAGACTGCCGGGCTTGAAGGTGTAGACGCCGTGCGTGCCCACCACTTCCTTCGTGCTGAAGATGGCATCGCGCAGCGCCACGCGGAACTCGGGCGTGCCCGGTTCGGCCTTCTTCATGGCGCGCGAGGCCGCGTCGGCGAACACCAGCCAGCCGTCGAACGAATAGGCCGAGAAGGCATCGCTGGTCGGCGCGTTGTTGACCTTCTGGAAGACGGCGCGGAAATCGGTCGCGATCTTCTTGGTCGGATAGCTGTCGGGCAGTTGCTCGGCCACGATCACCGGGCCGGTGGGCATCAGCGCGTTCTGGCCGGCCGCGCCGACCACGCGCACGAAGTCGGGGTTGATCAGGCCGTGCTGGCCGTACACGCCGCCCTTGAAGCCGCGCTCCTGCAGGGCCAGGAACGGCAGCGCGCCGGGCGTACCGGCACCGCCGGTCATCACCGCGTCGGGCCGCAGCGCCACGATCTTCAGCACCTGGCCGGTCACCGATGCGTCGCCGCGCGCATAGCGCTCGTTGCTCACCACCTTGATGCCGGCACCGGGCGCGGCCTTCATGAGCGCGTCGTAGACCAGGTCGCCCCAGGCGTCGGAGAAGCCGATGTAGCCCACGGTCTTCACGTTGTTGCGCTTCATGCGCTCGACCACCGCGTCGATCATCAGCTGCGTGGGCTGCGCCACGGTCATGACCCAGGGGTTCTCGTTGGGGTCGAGCAGGATCGGCGTGAGGCCGATCATCGGCGTCTTCGCTTCCTTGCCCACCTGCGCCATCGCTATTGCCGCGGGAACGCCCGATGTGCCCATGAGCACGTCGACCTTCTCGTCCTCGATCAGCTTGCGCGCATTGCGCCCGGCGGTGGTGGGGTCGGAGCCGTCGTCCAGCACGATGAGCTGCACCTTGCGGCCGTTCACCTCGCCCTTGTAGGCCAGCGCGGCCTGCATGCCCTTGGCGTAAGGCACGCCCAGCGAGGAGTTCGGCCCCGACAGCGACACGCTCAGGCCGACCTTGAGGTCGGCCGCCAGCGCGCTCGCAACGCCACAGGCGGTCAGCACCGCGGCGAGTGTGCCGCGCGTCAAGGTCTGCATCAGGCTCTTCATGTCGTAGCTCCGGTAAGGATGGTGTTGGAGGGAACAGGTAACTCAGATGAACAACTGGATGGCCGGCAGCGCGCGCGCCGCGTTGAGCAGGTCGACGCGCTTCTGGCGGATAGCCCAGCCGGCGGGTGTGCGGACAAGGTGATGGCGGGCAGTGCCGCTCAGCAGGATCTGGTCTTCGCCGCGCGCCTCGACGTAGAGGAACGGCGTGCGCAGCCATGCCTGGCCGCCCTCCTCGCGCTCGATGCGCGAGGGCTGCAGCACATGCTGGCTGTGGCTGGCCGGGTGCTGCGAATGGGCGCGCGGGTTCTTCAGGCGGTCCACGCGCAGCTGCAGCAGCAGCCGGTCTTCGTAGGCCAGCGAGTTGTGCGAGAACGGGTCGGCCTGCGCCGCGCCCAGCAGCGGCACCCAGTAGTGGCCGTCTTCCGCGAAAAGGGCCAGCCACTCGTCGAGCCGGCGCTCATCGAGCAGGGCCGCTTCATGGGCGACGAAATCGCGCGGGTCCGTCATTGCACGGCCTCCATGCCCGCCGCCATGGACTTCGCCCATGCACGGAACTGGTTGCGCATCAGCAGTTCGTTGGTGCCGTTGGTGGTGACCGTGGCCTGCTGCGTCTCGGCCGGATCGTGGTTGCGATGCAGGCTCACCCATTCGTTGCCGCCAGCGCGCAGGCCTTGCTGGATGCTCTCGAACAGATGCACGTCGTCATGCGCGACCACCGACATCGGCGAGAACACGAGCCGGTTGTAGCTCATGGCGCGCTCGAACAGCAGTGCCGGCGCACCTGCAGCGCGGAAGCTCCAGGCCTCTATCAGCGTGCGGTTGGCGGCCAGCGGGCGAATCACGCGAATGGCCTGCGGCGAGCCCTTGACCGACAGGCTCGGATAGAAGACCGAGTTCTGCGGCGAGCGCTGCAGTATCTCTGCGGCACGCTCCTCGCCGTGCGCGGCACGCATCGCGGCTTCGTACTCGGGCAGTTGCGCGTAGTTGGAGTGGATGCTGAAGTTCACCCCCAGCACGCTGTGGCCGTTGGCGAACACGCGTCCACCCATCTTGTCGAAGAACTCGTAGCCCGAGCCGAAGGGCAGTATCTGTTCCATCGCCATCGGCTTGGGGTCGGTGGGCGCATGGCCTTCCCACAGGGCCTCGGCCGCCTTGGTGGCCGACTCGTGCGTCGACATCGGGTGCACCGTGTCGTTGATATTCTCCAGGTACATCTTCCAGTTGCAGTGGACGATGTTGCGCAGCACGCCGCCGCCCACCGTCAGCTTGCCTTCGGGCGAGCGGTCCACCATGTTGTCGATGGCGCCCAGCACCTCGCCGAAATAGTCCTCGAACGAAGGCCCAATCTCGGACAACCGCACGAACACGAAGTCGCGGTACACCTTCACGTTCTTCACCACCGACAACCCCTGCCCCGACTCGCATGCCTTGAGCTGCGTGCCCTCGTAGCCGTTCTTCAGCGGCAGCCCGAGCGGCGCGCCGTCGAGCTTGTAGGTCCAAGCGTGGTAGGGGCAGCGAAAGAACCGGCCGGTGTTGCCGCACTCGTCCGTCACCAGCTGCGTGCCCTTGTGGGCGCAGCGGTTGTAGAGCACGTGCACGCCGCCATCGGGCTGCCGCACCATGAGCAGCGGCCGGTCCGCGATGTCCTGCGACACGAAGTCGCCGGACTCCGGCACCTGGCTCGCATGGCCGAGAAAGACCCAGGTGTTGGCGAACAGGTGCTCCTGTTCCAGCGAGAAAAGCTCCTCGCTGAGGTACAGGTCGCGGTGCACCCGGTCGTCCCGGACCAGCGCCGCGACAAGATCGGGGCGGTTGCGGTAGGTGGTCATGGCGATGTGCTCGGTGGCGTGGGGGCTACGGAACCAGCTTCCACTGCCCTTTGGTCATCTGCACGATGACCACGCCGCGCTGGTCGGAGCCATAGCGGTCGTCGGGCTTGAAGGTATAGACGCCATGCGTGCCCACCAGCTCCTTGGTGCTCACGATGGCATCTCGCAGCGCCGTGCGGTAGGCCGGCGTGCCCGGTTCGCCCTTGGTGCGCGAGGCGGCGTCGGCCAGCAGCAGGTAGGCGTCGTAGGTGTACGACGAGAACGCATCCGTCGGCACCGCGCCGTTGACCTTCTGGTAGGCGCTGCGAAAGGCCATCGACACCTTCTTGATCGGGTTGCTGTCGGGCAGCTGGTCGGCCACCAGCACCGGGCCGCTGGGCACCTGCAGCCCCTCGATGGAAGCGCCGCCCACGCGCACGAAGTCCGCGTTGATCAGGCCGTGCGTGCCGTAGATCTTGCCCTTGTAGCCGCGATCGGCCAGCGCGATGTACGGCAGCGCGCCGGGCGTGCCGGAGTTGCCCGCGAACACCGCATCAGGCCGCGCCGCGACGATCTTCAGCACCTGCCCGGCCACCGACGAATCGCTGCGCGCATAGCGCTCGTTGGCCACCACCTTGATGCCGGCCGCGTCGGCGCTCTTCACCAGCGAGTCGTAGGCCAGGTCACCCAGCGCGTCCGAGAAGCCGATGAAGGCCACCGTCTTCACGCCCGACTTCTTCATGCGGTCGACCACGCCCGCGACCATGAGCGGAAAAGGCTGCGACACCGTCACGGTCCACGCGCCCTCGGGGCCGGCGATGGAGACCGGCGTGGGCGAGATCAGCGGCGTGTTCAGTTCCCTGGCCACCGCGGCGATGGCCATGGCGCCGGGCACGCCGGATGTGCCGATGAGCACGTCGACCTTGTCCTCCGTCACCAGCTTGCGCGCATTGCGCCCGGCGGTGGTGGGGTCGGAGGCGTCGTCGAGCACGATCAGCTGCACCTTGCGGCCGGCGATCTCGGGATGCTCGGCAATCGCTGCGCGAATGCCCTTCTCGTACGGAATGCCGAGCGCCGCGACAGGCCCGGAGAGCGAGCTGATGAAGCCGATCTTCAGGTCCGCCGCCATGGTTTGCGCGGCGGCCAGCGCGAGCGCCGTGGCGCCGAGGATGTGTGTGAGCTTCAGTTTCATGTCAGGGCACCAGCTTCCATTGGCCTTTTTCGAGCTTCACGACGACGCGCGAGCGGTCGTCAGAGCCGTAGCGATCGGTGGGCTTGAAGTTGTAGACCGAGTGCGTGCCCACCAGCTCCTTGGTGCTGACGATGGCGTCACGCAATGCAAGGCGGAACTGCGGCGTGCCGGGCTCGGCCTTGCTGGCCAGCGCACGCTGCGCGGCATCGAGGTAGATCAGCCATGCATCGAAGCTGTAGGCCGAGAAGGTGTCGGTGGGCGGCGCGCCGTTGGCCTTCTGGTAGGCGGTGCGGAAGTCCATCGCGATCTTCTTCATCGGGTTGGCGTCGGGCAGTTGCTCGGCCACCACCACCGGGCCGGTGGGCGCCAGCAGGCCTTCGACCGACGGGCCGCCGACGCGGATGAAGTCGGGGTTGATCAGCGAGTGCATGCCGTAGATCTTTCCCTTGTAGCCGCGCTCTGCCAGCGCCAGGTAGGGCAGCGCGCCGGGCGTGCCCGATGCGCCGGTGATCACCGCGTCGGGCCGCAGCGCCACGATCTTCAGCACCTGCCCGGCCACCGACGAATCGCTGCGCGCATAGCGTTCGTTGCTCACCACCTTGATGCCGGCGGCGGGCGCCGACTTCATGAGCGCGTCGTACACCAGGTCGCCCCAGGCGTCGGAGTAGCCGATGTAGGCAACCGTCTTCACGCCGGCCTGCTTCATCTTCTCGACCATCGCGCCCATCATCAGCGGCGCGGGCTGCGGCAGCGTCACCATCCATGCGCCCTCCTCGCCGGCCAGGTCGGCATTGGCGATGGAGATGAGCGGCGTCTTGGTTTCACGCGCCACGCCGGCGATGGCCAGAGAGCCAGGCGCACCGGCCGTGCCGATGATGACGTCGACCTTGTCTTCCTCGATCAGCTTGCGTGCATTGCGCGCGGCGGTGGACGGGTCGGACGCGTCGTCGAGCTGGATCACCTGCACCTTGCGGCCACCCACCTCCGACTTGTAGGCGACTGCGGCCTTCATGCCCTTGTCGTACGGAATGCCCAGCGACGACACCGGCCCCGACAGCGAAGTGATGAAACCGACCTTGAGATCGGCGGCCCAGGCGCTCGCGGCGCCCAGCGCGCCGATACCCACGGCCACGGCCGCGAGTGTGCGAATTCGGTTCATGACTTTCATGGCGATGCTCCAGAGGTGGTTTTGGTTGGACGTGAGGAAAACTGGAAACTCAGAGGGCGAGGCTTCCGACGCTGGTGCCGCCGCACACGTACAGCACCTGCCCGGTGACGAAGCTGTTGTCGGCATCCGCAAAGAAACGCACGGCGCGTGCCACGTCGGCCGACTCGCCCAGGCGCTTGACGGGCACCGAGGCGGCGAGCGCGCGTTCCTTCTCGCTGCCGGCCTCGACCACGTCGTAGAACATGTCAGTGCGGATCGGCCCCGGGGCCACCACGTTCACCGTGATGCCGTCGGCAGCCAGTTCGAGCGCCCAGGTGCGCGCCATGCCCAGCATGCCGGCCTTGGTGGCCGAGTAGCTGGTGCGCGTGGCGAGGCCTAGCGCGGCGCGCGACGACAGCAGCACCACGCGGCCGAAGCGTTGCGCGCGCATCGCGGGCAGCGCACCTTGCACGAGCTGAATGGCACAGCCCAGGTGCAGGTCGACCAGCGCATCGAGGTCATCGAGCTTGACGTCGGGCAGCAGCGCGGCGCGGATGACGCCCGCGTTGTGCACGATGGTGGTCGGTGCGAAGCGATCCACCAGTTCGCGCACAGCCTCGCCCGTGGCGGCGCGGTCGCTCAGGTCGACCTCGATGCTGTGCAGCTTCGGGTGGTCGATCTCGGCCTTGCGGCGTGCGAGCGACACCACCTCATAGCCCTGCGCGAGCAGGTCTTCGCAGATCGCCTTGCCGATGCCGGCGCTGCCGCCGGTGACGGCCGCGACCCTGGGTGCGGCGTTGGTCATGCCGAAGCTCCCACCAACGCCAGCACACGCAGCGGGCTGCCGCTGCCCTTCTCGATCTTCAGCGGCGGGCAGATCAGCACCGCGCCGGCCGGCGGCAGCAGGTCGAGGTTGCTCAGGCACTGCAGGCCGTAGCGGCCCGCGCCGTGCATGTAGTAGTGGCACGGATAGGGCGGGCGAAGGTGGTAGCCCTGCCCCGCGTCGGTGCCGATGGCCTCGGAGCCGAAGCCCAGCACGTCGCGCTGCTCGACCAGGAAGCGCACGGCGGCGGTGCTCGGGCCCGGCGTGTGCTGGCCCGTCTCGTCGAAGTTCTGATACGCCTCGGGGTCGGTGCGCTTGGACCAGTCGGTGCGCATCAGCACCCACGCGCCCTTGGGGATGCGGCCATGCGCCGCCTCGTAGGCCTCGATGTCCTCGAGGGTCAGCAGGTAGTCGGGGTCGTCCTTCACCTGCGGCGAACAATCGATCACGCAGGCCGGCGCCACGAAGTGCTGCACCGGAATGGTGTCGACCGAGTTGTTCGGCAGGTCGCGCCCGGAGATCCAATGGATCGGTGCATCGAAGTGGGTGCCCGTGTGCTCGCCGCAGGAAAAGTTGTTCCAGTACCAGCCCGGGCCGCGCTCGTCGTACTTCGACACTTCCTCGATACGGAAGGGCCAGCACTGGCCCATCTCGGGCGGCAGCGCAATCTGCGGGAACTCGGGCGTCAGCGTCTGCGTGAGGTCGATCACGCGGATGCGGCCGCTGGCCATGGCAGTCACCAGGCCGCCGAGGATCTCGGCGGTGGACATCAGTTCGGTTGTCGTGGTCATTCGTGTGGCTCCTGTCTCAGCCGCCTGCGGCCAGCTCGCGCTCGAGCACCTTCGGGTTGTCGCGCCAGCGCTCCAGCCACTCCTGCGCCACGTCGCCGGGGTAGACGTCTTCCACGCCGTCACGCAGCGCCTTCACGATGGCGTTGGCCAGCGCGGCGGGTGCGAGCTTGGGCGGCGGCGTGTGCTGGTTCCATTCGTCGTCGATGGGGCCGGGGAAGACGTTGATCACGCGGATGCCGGCCGGTCGCATCTCCGCGCGCAGGCACTGCGCCAGCGAATGCGCCGCCGCTTTCGAGGCGCTGAAGGTGCCGTGCGGCGGGAAGTTGCTCAGTGCGTAGATCGACAAGAGGTTGACCCATGCCGTAGCGCCGGTCACGCCATCGGCCGAGCGGCCCTTCAGCGCCGGACCGAACTCCTGAGCCAGCCGCAGCAGGCCGAAGTAGTTGATGTCCATCTCGGCCTTGGCCACGTCGGTGCCGCGCCGTGCGCCGATGCCGAAGGTGCGGTGCACCTCGGCGTTGTTGATGACGATGTCGACCTTGCCGCCGATGGAGCCCGCAAGCTCGGTCACCTGGCGGCCGTTGGTCAGATCGAGCGGCACCAGCGTGACCTGCGGCAGCGCCGAGATGTCGTCCAGCCCCTCGCCCATCTTCTTCCAGGGCTCGGCATGGCCGACCCAGACGATGTCTGCGCCGGCCTTCACCAGCGCGCGCACTATCGCCTGGCCGGTCTCGGTCTTGCCGTCGGTCACCAGCACCTTGCGGAACTTGGGGTCGCTGGTCATTTCGCGCAGCATCTTGTCGTCGGCCATGTGGGGACTCCCTTCATTCGGAAAACCAATGAGAACGGCCTGGCCCGCGCGGTCGAGCCGGGCGCCTACGCGCACCCTTTGCGGCGCGTCGCCGACCTCGCCATGCAGATGGACCATGAGCGTGGGGCCGGCATCCAGGTGCACCAGGCCCAGCCGCCAGGGCAGCCGCTCGCGGAAGAACAGGTCGTTGCTGTGATGCAGCGTGGTGCTGCCGAGCAGTTCGCCCTCGCCGCTCTGCGCGCGCCAGCGCAGCGCGGCCGAGAGGCATTTGTGGCAGACCTCGCGCGGTGGGTACTGCACCGTGCCGCAGTCATCGCAGGTCTGCAGCTCGAAGCGGCCTTCTGCGGCGGCGGCCGTCAGGCCCAGGGCCACGCGGCCGCGCGCGCCGGGCGGCAGGTTCATCTGCCGGGTGCGCAGAACCGGGTTCTTGCGCGGAGGGCGCATCAGGGGCATGGTCATGCGGGTCTCCCCAGGATCACCGCGCCTGTGCACAGGCAGCGGTCGTAAGTCACCATGCCGAAACCGGCGACAAGGCCCAGTTGTGCATCGGGCACGGTGCGTTGCCCGGCTTGATCGGAAAGTTGCCGGATCGCCTCGACCATGCCGAGGAAGCCGCCCGCAGCGCCTGCCTGACCTGCCGAAAGCTGCCCGCCACTCGTGTTGTTCGGAAAGCTGCCGTCGAAGGTCATGGTGTGGGCCTGCACGAACGCCGGGCCCTCGCCCTTCTCGCAAAAACCCAGGTCTTCGAACTGCATCATCACGATGACGGGGTAGTCGTCGTAGGTCTGCACGAAGTCGAGCTCGGCGGGCTGGATGCCGGCCTGCGCGTACAGGTCGTCGCGGTCCTTGCGCCAGCCGCCCTGCACCATCACCGGGTCTTCGGCATACGCGTTGTGGCGCTCGATGGCACCGCGGATGACGACGTGCGCCAGGCCCAGGTCGCGCGCGCGCTCCTCGCTCATCACGAGGAAGGCGTCGGCGCCCGCGCAGGGCATCACGCAGTCGAACAGGTGGATAGGGTCGGAGATGGGCCGGGCCGCCATGTACTCGTCGAGCGTCAGGCCCTTCTTGAACATGGCGTTCGGGTTGCCCAGCGCGTTGGTTCGCTGGTCGACGCAGATGCGGCCGAAGTCTTCACGCTTCGCGCCGTAGGTGCGCATGTAGTTGGCCGTGATGAACGCAAAGATCGAGTTCGGGCCGCCCGAGCCATACGGGTAGCTCGCGTCGCGCGCGAAGTTGCTGAAGCTGCCGAGCGTCTGGCGGAAGGAGTCGACATGGTTGGTGTCGGCGCCCACGCAGGCCACGATGTCGGCATCGCCCGCCTGTACCGCCCGCGCGGCGCGGCGCAGGCACATCACGCCCGAGGCACCACCCGTGGGCACATGGTCGAGCCAGCGCGGCGACATGCCCAGGTGCTGCGTGACGCCCACGGCCGTATCGGGCGCGAGCGAGAAGCTGCTGAGGCACAGGCCGTCGATCTGCTCCTTTGGCACGCCGCTGGCCTTTACCAGCGCCTCGATGGCCTGCCCGATGAACCAGTGCGCTGTGCGCGTGGAATAGCGCACGTAAGGCACGGTGATGGGCACCGCGACCGCGACGCCATCGTAGGAGAGCCGTCGTTTCGTGGTCATGGCTGCCTTTTCTTCATCGCACGCGTGTCGATGCAATGGCCCTGGCCCGGCAACGAATGCGCCATCTCGCGTAGCTGCCCGCGCTGGATCTTCTGCGACGGCGTGAGCGGCAACGCATCGACGAAGGCGACGTAGCCGGGCGCCTTGTAGTAGGCGAGCTGCGCCAGCGCATGCTCGACGATGCTGGCCGCGATCTGAGTGCGCTGCGAGGCATCCATGTCTTCTCGCACCACGATGCAGGCCAGAACTTCGTCGCCTCGCACCGCGTCGGGCGTGGCGGCCACGGCCGACGCCTTCACTGCCGGATGCTGGTTGAGCACGCTCTCGACCTCGACGGCGGAGATGTTCTCGCCGCTGCGGCGGATCACGTTCTTCTTGCGGTCGACGAAGAAGAAGTTACCTTCGGCGTCGCGGCGCACCAGGTCGCCGGTGTGGAACCAGCCGTCGGCCCAGGCTTCGCGCGTGGCCTCCTCGTCCTTCAGGTAGCCGGAGAAGAAATACCGCTTCGGGTCGGTGCCGGCCGAACGCACCAGCAGTTCGCCCGGTGCATCGACGCCGGCTTCATTGCCATCCTCGCCCACGAGGCGAATCTCGACGAAGTCTTCCTGCCGCCCGAAGCAGCTCGTGCCCACGAGGCGCGGCTCCCGGTTGGCCATGATGCAGGCGGCCGCACCGGTCTCGGTCATTGCCCAGGCCTCGACCAGCGGGAAGCCGAAGCGCTCCTCGAAGGGCGCGTGGTTCTTGCGGTCCACGCCGGCGCCGAAGCCCCAGCGGATCGCATGGTCGCGGTCCGCCGGCGATGCGGCTGCGGACAGCAGCATGGCCGGCATCACGCCCAGGTAATGCACGATGGTCGCGCCGCTTTCCTTCGCACTGGCCAGCCAGGTCTTCGGATGGAAGCGGTCGAGCTGCACCAGGCAACCGCCGGCGACCAGCACCACCATGGTGGAGAAGGCCATCGCGTTCATGTGGTTCAGCGGCAGCGGCGTGATGACGCGCTCCGTGTCGGGCCGGATGCTGCACACGCCGTCGAGCGCCGCGTACCACTCGCCAGCGCGCAGGAAGTAGGCATTGCTCAGGATGCAGCCCTTGGGGCGGCCCGTGGTGCCTGATGTGTAGAGCAGGCCGCATTCGGTGTCTGTGCCGATGGGCTCATGGGCGCGCGGTGCGGCGGTCTTCGCCGGCGGCACCGCGTCTTCGGGGCCCATGGTCTCGAATTCAACACCCGCCTGCGCCGCCGCTGCACGCAGGTCGGCGGCGCGGCCCGGCAGCGTCACGGCCAGGCCGATCTCGCTGTGGCCGATCAGGTAGACCAGCTCGGCCGAGCGCATCTCGGCGTTGATGGGCACCACGCTCACGCCCAGTGCGTTCAGCGCGAGCCAGTGGAAGATGAAGGCCGGCCGGTTTTCCAGCAGCAGGCCGACACGGTGGCCGTGCCCATAGCCGGCTTGCGCATAGGCCGCGCGCAGGCGCTCGATCTGCGCGGCGGCCTCACCCCATCGGATGGCGCCCGCTTCGATGCCGTAGGCGGCGGCGGTCACCGATTCGGTGAACAGGAACTCGGCCTGCGGCGTGCGCGCCGCGGTAGCCGCGAAGACTTGATGGACGGTGGCGTGTGGCATCGCTTTCGTCCCTGTCAGATGAAGAGCTGCACGGCCGGCAGCGCCGCGTCGCAGTTGAGCAGGTTCACGCGCTTGAGCGTCATGCGCAATGCACCGTCCTGCACCGTGAGGTGATGGAAAAAGGTGCCGACGTAGAACTGCAGCTCGTCGCCCTGCGATTCGGTGTAGTGGAATTCGGTGCGCACCACGAACCGATTGGCTTCAGCATCGAACTCCTCGACCACCGGCACCTGCAGCAAATGGTGGCAGCGGCTCGGCGGCTGCTGCGAGAAGGCGCGCGGGCTCTTCAGGCGCTCGATGCGCAGGTCGCGAAGCAGCTTGTCTTCGTACAGATGCGATGTGTGGTTGAGGCCGTCTTCCTGGTCGGGCACGAGCGGCACCCAGTAGAAGGCGTCGTCGGTGAAGAGCGCATTCCACGCTTCGTAGCGGCGCGTGTCGAGCAGGTGCGCTTCGTTCACGACGAAGTCGATCAGGTCCTGGCGGGTGACTTCGATGCCGGCCATCACATGGTCTCCGTCATGCGCTGGACCCAGCTTCGATACTGGTTGCGCATCGGCAGCTCGTTGGTGCCGCCCGTGGTGATCTCTCCGCCCTTCAGCTCCGAAGGGTCGTAGTCGCGGTGCAGGCTCACCCACTCGTTGCCGCTCGCATGCAGCCCCGCCTGCATGCCGCGGTAGGCCTGCAGGTCGTCATGGCCCACAACCGAGAACGGCGAGTTGATGAGCCGGTTGTACATGGTGGTGCGCTGCAGCAGTTCGGGCGGCGCGCCCTTGAGGCGGAAGGTCCAGCTCTCGATCAGCGTCTTGTCGGCGGAGATCGGCTTCACCACGCGGATCGCCTGGATCGCGCCCTTGATCGTCAGGTTCGGGTAGTACACCGTGTTGTGCCGCGCCATGCCCAGGATCTGCGCCGTCTTCTCCTCGCCGTAGCGGGCCTTCATGGCGTCGTCGTACGCGGGGATCGCCTTGTACTTGCTGTGGATGCTGAAGTGCACACCCGTAAAGCTGTGGCCGTTGTCGTAGGTGCGGATGCCCATGTCCTCAAAGAACTTGTAGTCGGACATGAAGGGCGCGAACTGCTCCACCGCCATGGGCTTGGGCTCGTCTTCCGGCTTGTCGGCCCACATGCGCTTGGCGGTGCCGGCCGAAGACTCGTGCGCCACCATGGGGTGCATGGTGTCGTTGAGGTTCTCCACGAACATCTTCCAGTTGCACTGGTGCATGAAGCGCAGGCAACCGCCCGCGATCTCGAGCTCGCCTTCGGGCGAGCGGTCGGCCATGTTGTCGATGGAGCTCAGCGAGTCGCCGAAGTATTCGTCGAAGTCGGGGCCGGCGTCGTTGATCTTCACGAAGATGAAGCCGCGATGGCTGCGCACATGCTTCACCGTGGTGAGGCCCTTGCCAGATTCGCATTCGTGCAGCTGGGTGTTCTCGTAGCCGGTCTTCAGCGGGATCGCCAGCGGCGCGCCGTCCGTCTTGAAGGTCCAGGCGTGGTAAGGGCAGCGGAAGAACTTGCCGGTGTTGCCGCACGCGCCGTTCACGAGCCGCGAACCCTTGTGGGCGCAGCGGTTCATCATCACGCGCACGCTGCCGTCGGAGTGCCGCACGATGATCAGCGGGCGGCCCGCGATCTCGTTGCTGATCCAGTCGCCGGGCTTGGGCAGTTGGCTTTCATGGCCGACGTAGTTCCAGGTGTTGGCGAAGAAGTGCTCCTGCTCCAGCTCGAACAGCTCCTGGCTGGTGTACAGGTCGCGGTGCACCCGGTCGTGCTGCACCAGCGCGCGAACGGCATCGGGGTTGTCTCGGTACGAGGTCATGGTTCTTCAGGCTCCTGGCTTCAGATGTCCAGCACCAGCCGCGCACCCTTGGCGCGCGAGATGCAGATCTGCATGACGTTGCCTTCCGCCTTCTCGCGGGCGGTGAGCACGTAGTCGCGGTGTTCGATCTCGCCTTCGAGCACGGGCACGGCGCACACGCCGCATTCGCCGCGCTTGCAGTCGAACATCGGGTCGCAGCCGTGCTCGATCAGGCAGTCGAGGATGCTCTGGTCGGCCGGCACGGTGAAACGCTGGCCCGACTGGGCGAGCTCCACCTCGAAGGGCTGGTCGCCTTCTTCCGCGACCGGCTCGGTGAAAAGTTCGAAGTGCACGCGGTCGTGTTCCCAGCCGCGCGCCTGGGTGCGCTCGAGCACCGCGTCGAGCATGACCTTGGGGCCGCAGACGTAGAGGCGGTCGCCGGCGGGAACGCCGTCGAGCATTGCATCGATGCCGAGCGGCGTGCCGGCTTCCGCATCGGCGTGCACGTGCAGATCGTCGCCCAGCAGCGCCTGGAGTTCAGGCAGGAAGGCCATCAGGTCGCGGCTGCGGCCGGCGTAGTGCATGCGCACGGCCGCACCTTCGGCGCGGCGGCGGGCGGCCATGGTGGCGAGCGGCGTCACGCCGATGCCCCCGGCTACCAGCACGGTGCCGCCGGGGCCGGTGTGCAGCGGGAAGTCGTTCCTGGGCGCCTCGATGGCGAGGGTGTCGCCCTCTTTCAGCTGCTCGTGCATGAAGCGCGAGCCGCCCCGGCCTTCGGCTTCCTTGCGCACGGCGATCACGTACTCCGCCGGGGCATTGGTGGCGTTGCGCGCCGTATCGAAGTTGATGAGCGAGTAGTGACGCCAGTCGGCCTTTCCATCGGGCAGCGACACCTGCACGCGAATGTGGGCGCCTGCCGAGAAGCCGGGCAGCGCGCGGCCGTCTTCGGCACGCAGGCGCAGCATGCGGATCAGCGGATTCAACGCCCGCGCCTCGACGACGCGCAGTGAGAGGGTGGCTGAGGGTGCGGTCATCTTCGTTGTCTCTTCAGGCCAGTGCGTGCTGCGCCAGCGCGGCCTGCAGCTTGTGGCCATGTTCGTCGGCCAGCGCCGCGTCGCGCAGTTCGCGCAGCGTGGCCGGCGCCAGCGCGGTGCCGGCGCGCTCCACGGCGCGCATCACGGTGTCGTAGTTGCGGATGCCGCGCTCGTGCGTGTCGCTGTAGCCCTTGACCAGGCGCTGGCACTGGGCCAGCTCCACGGCCAGTTCGGGGTTGCGCTGCGCGGTCGCGGCGATGCGCTGCAGCCATTCCTCGATGCGGCGGTTTTCCTCGGCATAGCGCATGGTCGAGAGGCGCCAGCGCTTGCACGCCGCCACCATGCGCAGCATGAGATAGCCGCGCAGCGAGCTGGTCTGGATCACGCGGCCATGCTGCGTGAAGCGCTCCACCAGCTTCCTGGGCGTCGTCGAATTCATGAGCCAGCGGCCGATGCCACCGGGCAGCGTCTCGCAGATCTCCTGCAGGCGCGGGTGCATGTATTCGTTGATGGCGAGCACCTGGCCGGGCTGGACGCGGGCCTCGCCGCGCACGCGCTCGAAGCGGGTAGCACGGGTCTTCAGCGCTGCGACGCGGGCGGTGTCTTCGTAGGACATCCAGAGCGCGAGGTGACGCGCGGTTTCGCGCAGCAGGCGATGCTCATCGTTGCCTGGCAGCGCGGCAACGGCTGCCATGCGGTCCAGGTACAGGCCGGCGTAGGCGGGGTCCTGGTAGTCGATGAGGCGGCGCACGCCTTCGAGCAGGAAGTCTTGCGCCTGCACCGGAAAGTCGCGTTGCACTCGCTCGACCAATGCCCGAACGGCCGGGTGGCGCGGCTGCGGCGCCGGTGCGGTGACCGGCGCTTCCTTCGCAGGCTCGCCGTCGTCACCGCCCTGTGCGCGAGCGAACGCCGCGCCAAAGGCCTTGAGGCTGGGCTTCACACCCACGCCGCCACGTTCGATGGTCGCCTCGAACTGCGCGCGGCTGAACGGCAGCACGCCCGAACCCGCAAGCGCGCCGAACAGCACCGCGCTGATCACGCTGCCCGACGCCTCGGCCGCCTGCGCCATGTCGAAGCGGATGAAGCGCTTGGCGGCCTTGGCGGTGTGTGCCAGCAGCTGGTCGCTGTTGACACGGCCATCGCCAAGTGCGCTCTTCTCGGCGATGGAGAACACGCGGTGCGTCGAAGCGATCAGCGTGGTGCGGTCGCGCGTGACCAGGCCGCGCTGCACGGCGCGCCCGGCCTCCATGAGTTCGGACGCCAGCACCACGTCGACGTCGCCGGGCAGCGGCATCAGCGCAAGAATCGGCAAGCCGCCATCGGCCTCGGCCTGCGCCGTCGGGTACAGCTCGACGTAGTAGATGGTCGCGCCGGTGCGCTGGGCCACGCCCGGCACCGATGTGGTCTGGGCGACGTAGCCGTTGGCCTCGCCCATGTCGACGATCCAGTCGGCCAGCACGCCGCCGCCCTCACCGCCCATGGCGAGGATCGCGATCTTGATAGGTTGTGCAGTGCTCGTCATCGCGTCAGAAGGCATAGGCTTCACGGCGACGCGCTTCGCCGCGCTGCAGCCAGCCGATGACGGCGGCACGCACGCGCTCGCGCAGCATGTCCCAGCGGCTGGGGTTGCTCACGATCTGCGCCTTGTAGAACGACGGGCACAGCACCGCCGCATGCGAGACCTCGCCGCACACGCCGCAGCCCACGCAGCTGTCGAGCACGGTCGCGACCGGGTCGGTGCGCAGGGGATCGGGGTTGGGCTTGATCGACAGCGACGGGCAGCCCGACAGGCGGATGCACGAGTGGTCGCCGGTGCAGGTGTCGGAGTCGACGCCGAACTTCTCGCGCACCATGCGCTTGCCGTCGGCGATGGCCTTGCGCACCAGCGGCTTCTCGCGGCGCTGCTTGTTGAGCATGCATTCCGACTGGGCGATCAGGACCTTGGGGCCCTTCTTCGTCGTGGTGAGCGCTTCTTTCAGCGCATCGCGCATGCCCGCCACGTCGTAGGTGCGGCGCAGCGTCTTGACCCATTCGACGCCCACGCCGCGCACGGCACGCTCGATCTCGTGGCCGGTGCTGCGCGTCTTGTTGACGGCGTGCGACGACAGGATGTCCTGCCCGCCCGTGGCCGAGGTGTAGTTGTTGTCGACGACGATGGTGAGGTTGTCGCTCTTGTTGAAGACCGCGTTGGCCACGCCGCTGGTGAGGCCGTTGTGCCAGAAGCCGCCGTCGCCCATCATCGAGATCGCTCGCTTGCCGGCCGGCGCATTGAGCGCCGCCGCACCCGCACCCCCCAGGCCGTAGCCCATGGTGGTGTTGCCGATGTTGAAGGGCGGCAGGATGGAGAACAGGTGGCAGCCGATGTCGGCGCTCACGTGGTGCGCGCCGAGTTCGCGCTCCACCAGCTTCATCGCGCTGAAGATCGGACGTTCAGGGCAGCCGGTGCAGAAGCCCGGCGGGCGGGCATGCACCACCTCGCCGAGCGCGGTCGATGGCTGCACGGGCTCGGGTGCGGCATCGACACCGACCGCGGCCACTTCCTTCAGCGGAATCACCTTGCGCACCGGTGCGGGCACCGGCAGCGGCGCCAGGCGGCCGTAGCGTTCGCAGAAGCTGCGCGCGCCCTTGAGCAATTCGGCGGCGGTGTATTCGCCGGCCACCGGCAGCATGTCCTTGCCGTGCAGCGTGGTGTCGGAACCGGCCTGGCGCAGGATGGTCGCGAGGTTCTGCTCTACGAAGTTGGGCTGCCCCTCTTCCACGATCATCACCGCGCGCTTGCCCTTGCAGAAGCGGATCACCTCGCTCTCGATGACGGGGTAGGCCACGTTCATCACATAGAGCGGCACCTGCGTGTTGCCGTAGACATCGGCCAGGCCCAGCCGCTCCAGCGCGCGCAGCAGCGTGTTGTAGCTGCCGCCCTGCACGATGATGCCGATGTCGTCGGCTTCTTCCGAGAAGAACTCGTTGAGCTTTCGCTCCTCGATGAAGCGCACGGCGGCGGGCCAGCGGTCCTTCACCTTCTCCTGCTCGTGCACGAAGCTCGCAGGCGGCAGCACGATGCGGCCGACGTCGCGCTGCGGATTCTCGAGCGCGTCTTTCAGCGTGAACTTGGCGCGCTTGTTGTCGCCAGCCACGAAGTGCCCGTGCACATGGCAGGCACGGATGCGCAGTTGGAGCATCACGGGCGTGTTGCTGGCCTCCGAGAGATCGAAGCCCTGCTTCACCGCATCGACGATGCTCGGCAGGTTGGGGCGCGGATCGAGCAGCCAGATCTGCGACTTCATCGCGAAGGCATGGCTGCGCTCCTGCATGATCGACGAGCCTTCGCCGTAGTCCTCGCCCACGATGATGAGCGCGCCGCCGGTCACGCCGCCCGAAGCGAGGTTGGCCAGCGCATCGGAGGCGACGTTGGTGCCGACGGTCGCCTTGAAGGTGACGGCGCCACGCAGCGGGTAGTTGACGGAGGCGGCCAGCGTGGCGGCGGCAGTGGCTTCGCTCGCGCTGTTCTCGAAGCGGATGCCGTGGTCGGCCAGGATGTCCTGCGCGTCGGCCAGCACGTCCATGAGATGAGAGATCGGCGCGCCCTGGTAGCCCGCCACATAGGAAACCCCGGATTCGAGCAGGGCCTTGGTGACGGCCAGAATGCCCTCTCCACGGAACACCTCTCCGCCAGAAAGCCGCAGCTTCTTGACTTCTTCGACGAACGAACGCTCAGCCATGTGGGTCCTTGTTCTCTATCGTGGGAGGATGGGCATCAGTTGCCACATCACGCTTTCTATAATGTTGACAAATGAATGTATCCACAATCATGAATTACCCTAGACATGCAAGCCGCGTGCCCGCGGCGACCGTGAGGTGCCTTCATGGCTGAAGAACAACCCATCGAGTCCCACCGCTTCGTCGACGACTACCTGCCCGCGCTGCTGGCGCAGGCCAGCCAGCTGATTTCGTCGGAGTTCCACGAGGTGGCGCGGCAGCAGGGCTTCTCCGTGTCCGAGTGGCGCGTGATGGCGTCTCTTGCAGGCAGCGAGCCGGTCAGCATCGGCCAGCTCGCACAGGTGACCGTCACCAAGCAGCCCACGGTGACGCGGCTGCTGGACCGCATGGAATCGCGCGGACAGGTCGAGCGCCTGCCCCATGAAAGTGATCGCCGCATCACGCTGGTGCGCATCACGCGCAAGGGGCTGAAGGCGGTCGAGCACCTGATGGAACTGGCGCGCGAGCACGAGCGGCGCGTGCTGGAGCCCTTCGGCCTGCGCCGTGCCGAGGAACTCAAGCAGACGCTGCGGCAGATGATCGAGCTGCACGTGCACGTGCCGGTCGAAGGGCCAGAGGAAGACTGAAGGATCGAGGCGCGCGTTTTCAGCGGCTCAGAGGCAAGGCACGAGAACAGCCCGCCCGCGGTGGCCTCGCTGCACGATCCAGTCGAGCGCGAGGGCCGCGTCCGCCAGCACGAACGGCTGCACGTCGAGACGCAGGCGGCCATCGGCAAGCCTTGCCAACAGTTCGGGCGCGGCGGCGCGGCCCGCTGCTTCACGCCGGAACATGTTCAGGGGCAACAACGCAACATCGCGCTGCAGGAAGTGAGCGATGTCCAGTTGCAGCGTCGGGCCGGCGGTGTAGCCGACCAGCACGGCGCGCCCGCCCGGCCGCACGCACGGCAGGACTTGGGCGAGGACATCGCCGCCGACGGTGTCGACCAGCAGATCAGCGCTGGCTACAGGGGGCGGCTCGGCACCCGGCATCACGGCGGTGACCGTGCAGCCTGCCTCGCGCGCAAGCTGCACCACGAGCGACCCCACGGCGCCGCTTGCGCCTGTCACCAGCACCTGCTCTCCGGTTTGCAGCCTGGCGACGTCATTCAATGCCACCCAGGCCGAAGTCGTCGGCGAGAAGAACGCCGCGCCCAGCGTCATCGGCACTTCGTCCGGCAACGGCCCGAGCGCTTCGTCGGGCGCGTCGATGCATTCGCACCAGGTGCCGTCGAAGAGCGTGCCCAGGCCGCTGCCGCGCAGCCATACGCGCTGGCCGACCTGGTAGCACCCGCTCGCGACGACGATGCCCGCCGCCTCCACACCGGGCGTGTACGGCGAGGGCGGATGCCGCAGGAAGCTGCCACGCCATACGGTCCGGTCGATGTGGCCGACCGTGGCGGCCTCCATCTGCACGAGGGTGCGACCGGGCCTCGCGACAGGGTCGGCCACTTCTTCCAGCACCGGTGCTGCGTCGAAACCGTGGATGCGAACAGCCTTCATGGCAGGGTAGAAAGAAATTCGAGCACCGTGCGCGCGAAGGCCTCGGGCATCTGGTCGGGCAGCGGCACCATGCCGCCTTCGATATCGACGATGCGGGCCTGCGGCAGATGGTGCTGCAGTTCAGCCGCATGCGGCGCGGCAAAGGGATCGTGGGTGGCGCGCACGATCAGCGTGGGCTGCGCGATGCGGCCGATGCGGTCTTCCATGCGGTAAGAAGCCACGGCGCGGTGGCCCTCTTCGACACGATGGCCGACCTTCAATGCATCGAGCACGAAGGCCTCGAGCAGATCGGGCCGACCTGCCGGATAGAAACCCTGGCGCTTCTGCCACAGCGCAGCGAGATGGGTGCCGTCCTCGCTGGGAGCGACTTCGTCGATGGGCGGGCGTTGTGCGCGCGCACGCCGGAACGGCTCGTCGGTATAGGGCGTCGAAGACAACACGAGGCTGCGAACCCGGTCGGGGAACGCCGCGGCAAGCTCCACAGCCACGACCCCGCCCGTGTGATGGCCGACCACGTCGGCCTGCGCGATGCCCAGTTCATCGAGCAATTCGCAGGCGACGCGCGCCCATTGCTCGATGCTCGCGGGCACGCCGCCATCGGAGGAATCGCCGAAGCCTGCCGTGTCCATCGCAATGGCGAGCCGATGCGCGCCCACCAGCGGCAGCACCGCGCGGTACTCGGCCCAACTGCGTGGCGACTGGTGCAGCAACAGCACCGCGCGCGCATCGCGTTCTCCGCATGCCGCATAGTGCACCTGCCCCACCGACAGGTCGACGAAGGCGCGGCGGATGGCGGTCATGACAGCGTCTCGTCGGCAGGTGCGCGCCACAGGCCCGCATGCCGCAGTTCGCCCAGCGTGCGCGACAGCACGTCGCGACGGTAGGCGCCGATGTCGCGGCCTTCGTAGTCGTAGAAGCCGCTGCCGCTCTTCAGCCCCAGCCGCCCCTCTTCGACCATGCGGCCGACGATGGCCGGTGCGGTGTAGCGGCCCTTGTCGAGCGAGGCCGACATCTCGCGACTCGCGTGGTGCAGGATGTCGCAGCCACCGAAGTCGATGAACTCGACCACACCCAGCGCGGCGAAGCGCAGCCCCAGGCCGTAGCGGGTGGCCTTGTCGATCTCTTCGGCCGTGGCAGCGCCCTCTTCGATCATGCGTGCGGCCTCGTTCATCACCAGGGCCTGCAGGCGCGGCACGATGTAGCCCGGCGACGCACCGCAGACCACGGGCAGCTTGCCGATCTGCTCCATCAGCGACTTGGTGCGCGCGAGCACGCCGGCGTCGGTGCCGGGGTGGCAGCTCAGTTCCACCACCGGGATCAGATAGGCCGGGTTGAGCCAGTGCATGTTGAGGAAGCGCTCTGGCAGCCGCACGAACGCGGCCAGCTGCGTCACGAGGATGCTGCTGGTGGTCGAGGTGAGGATGGCATCGTCGCGGCAATGCCGGTTGATGTGCTCGAAGGCCTCGCGCTTGGCCTCCATGGTCTCGGGCACGCCCTCGAACACGAGTTCGGCAGCGGCAAGCGCGCGCGGGGCCGACGCGGCATCGACGAAATCCACGCGGGCGGCAATGCGCTCGATCTGCGAAGCGTCGATCACACCGAGCTGCGCCAGGCCCGAGAGGCTGGCTTCGATCTCGGCCTCCGCTTCGTCGCGCAGGCGCTGCCAGGCTTCGTCGCTGCGCTGGCGCAGGTCGATCAGCGAGATGCGGTGGCCGGCATAGGCGAACGCGATCGCGATGCCGCGCCCCATGCGGCCGGCGCCGACGGCGGCGAACCGGGGCGGCGCTGCGTCATTCGCCATCGTGCAGCCTCTGCCTGAGCTGCGTCGCGCTCAGGCCGGCAAGGCCCAGGCTCTCGAAGGTGCGCGGGCCTTTGCGCAAGTCACGGCCGAGGAAGCCGCCGACGATGGCCAGAAGCCCGTGCGCAATGGGCGCATCCACACCCGCATGGCGCGCCGCCGAGGCCAGGAAGGCCAGGCCGAGTTCGGTGTCTTCCGTGATGTAGCGGTGCGTGTGCAGGTCGATGTTCTCGCGCCAGTCGCCCGACTTGACCAGCTGCTTGTGCGCATCGCCGTACATCCAGCGGTCGTTGTCGTAGTGGTCGGCCAGCGGATAGTGCGGCGCGCACTGCCCGAAGGCTTCGCGCACCGCAATGCGCTCCTGGTCGAGCCGGTCGGTCACGTCGCGCACCGCGCGCTGGGTGCCTTCGTTGTGGATGTCCCAGCGCTCGAAGTGCTGCAGCGGCGCGGCGTTCATCACCATCAGCGGGGGATGGATGACGGGGCCGGCATTCATGAGCGCGCCCGAAAGCGCGTCGCCGCAGCCGTGCACCGACGGGTAGGCGCGGCGGATCACCTCGATGGCCTGCACCTCCTTGCGGGCCGGATACACGCCCGTGGGCAGCCGGATCGCGCGGATGGTGACGTTGACCTCGCGCTCGCCATGCTTGCGCGCGAGGTACGGCAAGGTGCCGGTCTCGGCCCAGGCGACGTCGGCACGGCTGCCGGCTTCTTTCACCGTCCTGGCCATCACGTAGCTGCCGAAGGTGCCCGGCGGCAGGAACACCACCTGCCCGTCGGCCAAATGCGGGGCCATCGCGAGCGCGATGTCGTGCTGGGCGATGGCGGGCGTGGGGATGACGATGAGCTCGGCGTCCTTCAGCGCCGCGCCGATGTCGGCAGTGGCGAGCGCGATCGGTACTTCGCGTGCGCCTTCGGCATCTTTCAGCGTGATCGCTCCGGCGCGCACCACGGGTTCCAGCGCCGCGGCATCGCGGCGCCACAGGCGCACCTCGTGGCCGGTTTCACACAGGTCGGCGGCGGCCGCATAGGCACCGTGACCACCCCCAAGAATCGCAATTTTCATGTCGAAAGTCGAAAAGCAGGTGTCGATGAACCGGCGGCCGCAGGACGGACCCGGGGAAGCAATGCGCTATTACATTACTTTTCATCGATTCAGGTGTCAATCAAATTCGACGACACCGGGCTGCTCGGAAACCCGAAATGAAAAAGCCCGCGTTCGTGAGAAGCGCGGGCTTTTGGGGCGAAACGGCCGTCAGGCCGTTCGGATGCGGGATCAGCGGGTGGGCTTGAACGCGCGCTTTTGCGCGTCGCGGGGCACGAACACCTTGCCCGGGCCGCCGTGGCCGGCGCCGTTGCCGCGGGGCGCAAAGCCCTCGCGAGGCGCGAAACCTTCGCGGGGAGCGAAATCGCCACGGCCACCGCCGTTGCCGCCGCGCGGGGCGCTGTCACCCCAGCCCGGCTTGCGGCCATAACCGCCGCCGCCGTTGCCTTCGTCACGGCCGCCGCCGAAACCGGCGTTCTGGCCGCCGAAGCCGCCAGTACGCGGGCCCGGAGCGCGCGAACCGCGGTCGTTGAAGCCGCTGGCGCCGGCGTAGTTGCTGTTGCCGCCGCCGAAGCCGCCGGCATTGCCACCACGATGGCCGCCACCGCCGCCACCGAACTTGCGGTCGCGCGAATGGTTGTCACGGCCGCGGCCGCCGAAGTCGCCTTGCGGGCGGGATTGCGGCATGCGCTGTTGCGGCTCCATGCCCGGCACCACTTCCGCCTTGAACTGCTGGCGGCTGTATTGCTCGATGTCCATGATCTTGCGGCGATCGCGGAACTCGGCAAACGTGATGGCCAGGCCATCGCGGCCGGCACGGCCGGTACGGCCGATACGGTGGGTGTAGTCCTCGGCCTTCATCGGCAGGCCGAAGTTGAAGACGTGGGTGATGGTCGGCACGTCGATGCCGCGGGCGGCGACGTCGGTCGCCACCAGGATCTGGACCTGGCCCTGGCGCAGCGCCATCAGGCGGCGGTTGCGCAGACCCTGGCTCAGGGCACCGTGCAGCGCCACGGCGCTGAAGCCTTCTTGCTGCAGGTCGTTGGCGAGGCCGTCGCATTCGACCTGCGTGCTCGCGAACACGATGGCCTGGTTGATGCTGGTGTCACGCAGCCAGTGGTCGAGCAGCTTGCGCTTGTGCTGGGCGTTATCGGCCCAGAACAGCACCTGCTTGATGTTGGCGTGCTTTTCCTGCGGGCTGTCGATGGTCACGCGCTGCGGCTCGCGCATCACGCGGGTGGCCAGTTGCTGGATGCGCGGCGCGAACGTGGCGCTGAACATCATGGTCTGCTGGCGCTCGATGGTGAGCTGGTTGACTTCCGCCAAATCGTCGGCGAAGCCGAGGTCGAGCATGCGGTCGGCTTCGTCGACCACCAGGAACTTGACCTGGTCGAGCTTGATCTGCATCGAGCGCTGCAGGTCGAGCAGGCGGCCCGGCGTGGCGACGACGAGGTCGGCGTTCTGCAGGCGGGCGATCTGGAGCTGGTAGGGCATGCCGCCCACCACGTTGGCGATGCGCAGGCCGCGGCAGTGGCGAACCAGTTCGATGGCGTCATGCGCGACCTGCTGCGCGAGTTCGCGCGTCGGGCACAGGATGAGGGCGCCGGGGGTGGCGGCCTTGAAATGACGGGCGTTGGTCGGGTCCTTGCGCTTCGGCTTCTTCGGCACGGTTTCGCCGCGGGCGGCGGCTTCGGCGGCCAGGCGCTGGAATTCGGCCTTGGCTTCGGCTTCGGCTTCGGCCTGGCGCTTGATCAGCGTGTGCAGCACGGGCAGCAGGAAAGCGGCGGTCTTGCCCGAGCCGGTCTGGCTGGACACCATCAGGTCGACGAAGCGTGCCGATTGGGCGGTGCCTGCCTGCTCGCCCATGGCGATCGGAATGACCTTTTCCTGGACGGTGGTGGGCTGGGTGAAGCCCATGTCGGCCACGGCGGCGATCAGCTCGGGCGCGAGGCCTAGCTTGATGAAGCCGTTGGGCTTGGCGGGCTCTTCGGCCACGGCCGCTTCGGGGGCGGCGGCGTCGAGCGCCTCGAGGATGGGAGCCTCGGAAACAGTGTCCACGGCAGCGGTGAACTCGTTGTGGGTAGCGGATTGCACAGGCGCGAATTCGCCCTGCGCTTCAAAAGCGTCGGTCATGTATGTCAATCTCAAACGCGAGCGCTGCCGTAGGCGGCGCCCCGTTGGTGGTTAAAAACATCAACCATCCAACGACATTCAGCTTCAGGCTTTCGCCTGGGGCTGCGGCCCTTTTTGATCAGCGGATGCGATCGGGCGCGGTGTGCAAGATAGGGAGATGCAAGAGACGCTGGCCGGGCCTGGAACACATGGCCTGATCAGCGAAGCCCGCAATTATGGCACGAATCCGGGTTTTTACCTAATCAAGATCAATCCGCAAGACGAAGGAAGGTTTCGCGGTAGTGCGCGAGTTCCTCGATGGACTCGTGCACGTCGGCCAGGGCGGTGTGCGCCTGCTGCTTCTTGAAGCTGCTGTAGGCCGTGGGCTTCCAGCGCTTGGCCAGTTCCTTCAGCGTGCTGACGTCGAGGTTGCGATAGTGGAAATACGCCTCGAGCTTGGGCATGTACTTGACCAGGAAGCGCCGGTCCTGGCCGATGGTGTTGCCGCACATGGGCGAGCCGCTGCGCGGGATGTACCTGGCGATGAATTCCAGCAATTGCTGCTCGGCGGCGGCTTCGTCGAGCGTCGAGGCCTTGACCTTGTCGATCAGGCCGCTGCGGCCATGGGTGCCCTTGTTCCAGGCATCCATGCCGTCGAGCACGGCGTCGCTCTGGTGGATGACGAGCACGGGGCCGTCGATGCGAGGCGTGAGGTCGGGGCCGGTAACGACCACCGCGATTTCGAGCAGGCGCTCTTTCTCGGGGTCGAGGCCGCTCATTTCACAGTCGAGCCAGACCAGGTTCTGGTCGCTTTTCTTGAGGGTGGGCACTGCGGCCGGGGACGTCGGGTCAAGGGATTCGGGCATCGCAGGATTGTCGTCGAAGGTCTGCGGCCCCAGATAGCGAGGGCTAAACTCGCCGCTCCTATGTCCTATTCGCTCATCTTCACCATTGCTTTCGCGGTTGCGCTGGTTGCGGGGCTGCTCGTGAAGTTCTGGCTCGCCTCCCGGCAGGTGCGCCATGTGGCGCAGCATCGCGGCACCGTGCCGGCCGCTTTCGCGCAAACCATCACCCTCGCCGCCCACCAGAAGGCGGCCGACTACACCATCGCCAAGGCCCGCTTCGGCTTGATCGAAATGGCCTGGGGCACCGCGCTGCTGCTCGGCTGGACGCTGCTCGGCGGGCTCGACGTGCTCAACAAGCTGCTGCTGGCCTGGATCGGCGGCGGCATGGTGCAGCAGCTCGCGCTGCTGGCGGCATTCGCGGCCATCAGCGGGCTGCTGGAACTGCCTTTCACGCTCTGGCAGACCTTCCGGCTCGAGGAGCGCTTCGGCTTCAACAAGATGACCTGGAAGCTCTGGCTGGCCGACACGGTCAAGTCGACGCTGCTGGGCGCGGTGATCGGGCTGCCCATTGCGGCGCTCATTCTGTGGCTCATGGGTGCCGCGGGCCAGCTGTGGTGGCTCTGGGCCTGGGGTGCCTGGATGGGCTTCAACCTGCTGCTGATGCTGATCTATCCGACCTTCATCGCACCGCTGTTCAACAAGTTCAAGCCGCTCGACGACCCCACGCTGAAGGCGCGCGTCACCGCCCTCATGAAGCGCTGCGGCTTTGCCGCCAAGGGCCTGTTCGTGATGGACGGCAGCACGCGCAGCGCGCATGCCAACGCCTACTTCACAGGCTTCGGCGCCAGCAAGCGCGTGGTGTTCTACGACACGCTGCTGCGCCAGCTCAACGCGAGCGAGGTCGAGGCCGTGCTCGCCCACGAGCTCGGCCACTTCAAGCACCGCCATATCGTGAAGCGCCTGATCGCCATGTTCGCGCTGAGCCTGGCCGGCTTCGCGCTGCTGGGCTGGGTGTCGACGCAGGTCTGGTTCTACACCGGCCTGGGCGTGCAGCCCAACATGGCCGCGCCGAACAGCGCACTCGCGCTGCTGCTCTTCATGCTCGCGGTGCCGGTGTTCGGCTTCTTCGTGGCGCCGCTGCCAGCGCGCCTGTCTCGCAAGCACGAGTTCGAGGCCGACGCCTACGCGGTGGCGCAGACCAGCGGCGCCCACCTGTCGGCCGCGCTGCTCAAGCTCTACCAGGACAACGCATCGACGCTCACGCCCGACCCGGTGTTCGTCAGCTTCTACTACTCGCACCCGCCGGCCTCGGAGCGCCTTGCGCGCATGACGGCCGCCTGACCGCCCCCATCACATCATTCAGAAGAAGCCTCCATGAGCAGCATGTTCAAGCCCAAAGACTGGAAGAACCTCCCTCCCCGCAAGGCGCTGAGCGCCACCGAGATCGTCGCCGGCCTCGCGCGCCTGGACGGCTGGAAGCTCACCGGCGACGGCGCCGATGTCGCCATCGAAAAGACCTACACCTTCGCCAATTACTTCGAGACCATCGCCTTCGTGAACGCGCTGGCCATGGTGGCTCATACGCAGGACCACCACCCCGACCTGTCGGTGCACTACAACCGCTGCGTGGTGCGCTTCAACACGCACGACGTGAGCGGCCTGTCCGCCACGGATTTCGACTGCGCGCGCCAGGCCGACGCGCTGGTGGCCGCTCCGGCAGCCGCTGCCGCATGACGGTACCCGCCCTTGGCTAAGCCGGGCCGCCGCGCCGCGCCAGCAGCAGCCGCAACGGCTGCGAAGGCCCTCCAGGACGGCCTCGTCGTCGCCAGCCACGGGCGTCACTGCCTGGTCGAGACGCCCACGGGCGAGCGGCTGATCTGCCATCCGCGCGGCAAGAAGAGCCAGGCCGTGGTCGGCGACCGGGTGCACTGGCAGGCCAGCGAGGACGAAGGCACCATCGAGCAGGTGCTGCCGCGCCGCAACCTGTTCTACCGGCAGGACGAAATCCGCACCAAGTCTTTCGCGGCCAATCTCGACCAGGTGCTGATCCTGATCGCGGCCGAACCGGAATTCTCGGAGCACCAGCTGGCACGCGCGCTGATCGCGGCGGAGGCCGAACGCATCAAGCCGATCATTGCCCTGAACAAGAGCGACCTGGCAGAGCCCTTCGAGCGCGCCTGGACCAAGCTGGCACCCTACCGGCGCATGCACCACGGCGTGCTGCCGCTGTCGCTGAAGGCCTCGGGCGAGGCCGACTACGCCTCGCTGATGAAGCTGTTGGCGGGCAAGTCGACGCTGGTGCTCGGTCCGTCGGGGTCGGGCAAGAGCACGCTGACCAACCTGCTGGTGCCGGGCGCGAGCGTGCTCACCCAGGAGATTTCGCAGGCGCTGAATTCAGGCAAGCACACGACCACCAGCACCACCTGGTACTGGATCGACGAAGCGCGCACCACCGGCCTGATCGACTCGCCGGGCTTCCAGGAATTCGGCCTGAACCACATCGCGCCGATGCAGCTCGCGGGGCTCATGCCCGACATTGCAGAGCACGCGAACGACTGCAAGTTCTACAACTGCACCCATCTGCACGAGCCGGGCTGCGGCGTGATCGCGAATGTGGCATCGGCCGATGGGCAAGGGGCCATCAGCGCGAGCCGCTACAAGATCTACGGCGAACTGTTCGCCGAACTGAGCCAGAAGCGGTACTGAGCCAGCGCCTCAGCCGACCCAGGTCCGGTACGAGTTCCAGGTCGGATCGAAGGCCAGGTCGAGCCTTACCGGCAGTTCCGAGTTCTCCTGGATGGATTGCGCATGCGCAATCGCCGCTTCGGGCTGCGCCACATGGAAGTTGATGGTGCGCACGCCCTCTTCCAGCACGACGTGCGTGCAGCAGCCGTCCTCGTGCGTCTGCAGCAGCGCCGTCAGCTGGTCGCCGAAGAGGCGCGCTTCTTCCAGCTCCTCGCCCGATTCGACCGGCACCGCGGCCGAGAGCCGGTGGCACAGGTCGGCGCGCCCCACCAGCGCGGCGGCGGAGTCGTTGCGCATGACGATCAGCTCTACCTCGCCGCCGTCCTCGGTGTCGCGCGTGGCGCTCAGCGCGGACCATGCATGCTCGCCCACCGGAAACAAGCCGGTGTGGCCGAGCTCCTCGCGCCAGCAGCTGTCGAAAAGCGGCACGAAATCATCGAGCGGCACGCCGTCGAAAGCAGCCTGCTCGCCAGCGTCGACATAGTCGACCGGACCGACCTTGATGGCCGTGTCGTACTCGCCCAGGATGTGGTCGAGCATGATCAGGCTCATGTGGCGGGCTTGGTCCTGCATGTCCATGGGGATGGGCTTGGCAAAGCCGATCTCCAGCGCCACCAGGCCCTTGTATCGCTCGTGCTTGACCAGCACGTCCGCGCTAGAGAGCTCGAAGTCGTCCATGCGGATGCTGAAGCCCTTGCCCATTCGCTGCCGGAAGGCCTCGACCTCCACCCGGGGCAGCGCCGGCGCGCTTTGCACCAGCATCATGACGTCGTCGAAGTCCTCCACCGATCCATGCGCTGTGACCACGAGCGTGAATGCGGGCGAATCACCCGCCACCTCCACCGCAAGCTTCGGAAAGGAGGGCTCCAGCAGCCCGTTCAAGGCTTCCATCAGCTCCCGGCCGGGCAATGCGCGCAGGCTGTCGAGCTGGCTGCTCACGGCTTGCCAGAAGCTGGCGCAGGCGGCTGAGCGCGGGTCGGCGTCGAGGGTCGGCATCGGCAGGGCTTCCTTCATGCGGCGGGGGCCTGGAGGATGTCTTGCAGATGCTGGACCAGCAGGCTGCACTGCTCGCGCGTGCCGATGCTGATGCGCAGGTATTGCGCTACGCGCTGCTGCCTGAAATGCCGCACCAGCACCGCGCGTTCGCGCAGCAGCGCGGCCAGCTCGGCCGCATCGCGCTGCGGATGGCGCGCGAAGACGAAATTGGCCTGCGAAGGCAGCACCTCGAAGCCCAGGTCCTCGAGCTGCAGCGTGAGGCCTTCGCGGGTGTCGATGACCTTGTCGCAGGCGGTGCGAAACGCGGCTTGGTCCTCGAGTGATGCCACCGCGCCGGCCAACGCGAGCCGGTCGATCGGGTACGAATTGAAGCTGTCCTTGACGCGCACCAGGCCGTCGATCAGGTGCGACTGGCCGCATGCGAAGCCGACGCGCAGCCCGGCCAGCGAACGCGACTTGGAAAGCGTCTGCACCACCAGCAGGTTCGGGTACTTGCCGACCAGCGACAGCGCGCTCTCGCCGCCGAAATCGACATAGGCCTCGTCGACAAGCACCACGCGGTCGGGGCACGCCTGCAGCAGCTGCTCGATGCGCGAAAGCGGCAGGCCTATGCCGGTGGGCGCGTTCGGATTGGCGATGACGATGCCACCGCAGCCTTCTCGTGCCCGCGCGGCAAGCAAGTCGATGTCGATGCGCAAGCCCTCGTCGACCGGCTGCAGCTCGCAGGCAATGCCGTAGATCTGCGCGTAGACCTTGTAGAAGCTGTAGCTCACGTCGGGCATCAGCAATGGTTCGGCTTGCTGGAAGAACGCGAAGAACGCATGAGCCAGCACCTCGTCGGAGCCATTGCCCGCGAACACCTGGTCGGCGCGCAGGCCGTGGCGCCGCGCCACGGCCTCGCGCAGCGCGAGCGAGGTCGGGTCGGGGTAGAGCTCCAGGCCGTTCGCCGCGGCACGCTGGATGGCCTCGACGACATCCGGCGAAGGCGGATACGGGTTCTCGTTGGTGTTGAGCTTGACGAGGTTCGCGATGCGCGGCTGCTCGCCGGGCACGTAGGGTTCGAGCGCGCCGATGCGCGGGCTCCAGAAAGCCGGGACTTGGGTGGTCATGAAGGGTTCCTTGCCTGCTGGCTCAGCCGAGCAGGCGCGCGAGGGTGAGCAGTGCCAGCAGCACCATCCACATCACGACCGAACGCCAGACCAGCCCGACGACGCTGCGCAGGTGGCCGGGCTCGGGCTCGCGCCCGGGCGTGCTGCCGCTGTCCGGCGCGCGGCCGTCGGCGATGGTGTCGCCGGCCTGGGCGCGCGACAGCGGGTCGAGCGTTGGAATGGGGCGCAGCGAGCCGCCGCCGAGCCGCACGTTGACCGCGCCGGAGGTGGCAGCCAGGATCACGCCGTCGTTTTCGTTCGGAAAGCGCTGTGCATCGTTGCGCCAGCAATCGATGGCTTCCTCGAAGCTGCCGACCACCGCGAAGCCGAGCGCGGTGATGCGCGCGGGCAGCCAGTCGACGGCATGCCAGGCGCGCTCGGCGGCCTCCTGCACCGCGACGCTCGAGGGCTGCACGGCGGCGCCGTTCTTGTGCGCCCAGTAGCGCGACACGAACTCGCTCATGCGATAGAACACCGCGCCGGCCGGCCCGAGGCCGATGGCCGCAATGATCGAAAACCACGCCAGCACGCCGAACACGTGGCGGTGCGCGGCGATCACCGAATGCTCGATGACGTGGCGCACGATCTCGCTGCGCGGCAGGTCCGCCGCGTCGACACCCTGCCAGTGCGCGAGCAGCGAGCGCGCGAGCGGCTCGTCGCCCTCGTCGAGCGCGTCGCGGATGTCGGTGAAATGGTGGCTGAACTGACGGAAGCCCAGCGTGACGTAGAGCACCGCAATGCTCCACAGCACCGCGAACGGCAGGCCCAGCGTGAGCACCAGCAGCCAGTGCACGCCCAACGCGAGCAGCGTCGGCACGAACACCGCGAGCCCCCATGCGATCCATCCGTGATGGGGCTTGCCCGCGTCGAAGTTGCGGCTGGTCCAGCGGGTCCACGCCAGAACGCTGCCGTACACGGGGTTGTGCGGGCCCAGCGGCCGCACCTGCTCGATCAGCAGCGCGCACAGGATGGCAAAGAAGCTCATCCTTCGATGATAGCGATCCAGCCTGAAGGTTCAGGCCGCGAGAAAGCGATAGAGATTGCGCAGCATGCCGGCCGTCGCGCCCCAGACGAAACGCTCGTCGGGCCCGTCCTGGTAGGGCATCGAATACCACTCGCGCTTGCGGCCGTCGGTTGCGCTCACGGCGTGGCGGCGGTGGTTGGCGGGGTCCATGAGCCACGCAAGCGGCACTTCGAAGGCCTGCGCCACCTCGTAGGGGTTGATGGTGAGTTCGAAGTCGGGCTGCACCAGAGCGACCACGGGCGTGACGATGAACGAGGTCACGGTCGTGTAGGTCGGCAGGCTGCCGAGTACTTCGATGAACTGCGCGGAGAGACCGACCTCCTCCCACGCCTCGCGCAACGCGGCGGCGGAGATGTTGGCGTCTTCCGGATCGACGCGGCCGCCAGGAAACGCGACTTGGCCCGAATGGTTCGACAGGTGCGTGGTGCGCTCGGTGAGCAGCACGGTCGCGCCTCCGGGGCGCTGCACGATCGGCACCAGCACGGCGGCCTGTGCGGGTGCGCGGTCGATCATTCGCGGCTCGCGGCGCAGCTCGGGCGTCCATGCCGGCGGGTTGGCGAAACGCGCGCGCAGGGCCTGCGCCGTCAGTTGCCCCGCCGACACCGCGGGCAAGCCATCACTGCCATCCACGAAAGGCGTCTCGCGCGGGTCGAACTGCTGCAGCGTGGGCGGCACCACGGCATTGACGGGTTCGAGGGGCGCGGATTGCATGGGGACGACGATGTTGGTCAAGAGATGAAGTGACGGAGGACCGGCTGGAGGGAGTAGAGCGTAAAAAGGCGGCGCTGTCTTTCGGGCTGTGTCCCGTGCGGAGCACCAACGCAAAAAGCCGCCAGAACGGCGGCTTTTCTTGCACGACAGGAAGGCGGCTTATTAGGAAGCCGACGCAGCCGTCGACTTGCTCGGCAGCTTTTCCTTGATACGTGCCGAACGGCCGCTGCGGTCGCGCAGGTAGTACAGCTTGGCGCGGCGCACATCGCCACGGCGCTTGACTTCGATGCCGGCGATCAGCGGGCTGTAGGTCTGGAACGTACGTTCCACGCCTTCGCCGCTGGAGATCTTGCGCACGGTGAAGCCGCTGTTGAGGCCACGGTTGCGCTTGGCGATCACGACGCCTTCGTAAGCCTGCACGCGCTTGCGGGTGCCTTCGACGACGTTCACGCTGACGATGACCGTGTCACCGGGCATGAAATCGGGGATGGTCTTGCCGAGGCGGGCGATTTCTTCCTGCTCGAGGGTCTGGATGAGGTTCATGATTTCCTGATGTTCGATCGTGTCGGGCTACACAAAAGGCGCTTTTGGCTTTCACGGAAGAACCGCAAGAAGACCGGGCGCGGCCGGGCAGAGGATCGGGGAGCCCACGATTATAGCTTTTTTTTCAGCGCGGCCTCATCGGCCTTGCCCAGCCGACCGGCGGCGCGGGCGGCCTCGATCAGCTCCGGGCGGCGCTCGGCCGTGATGGCGAGGCGCTGGTCGCGGCGCCAGCGCTCGATCTGCGCATGGTGGCCTGAAAGCAACGGTGCCGGCACGCCCTGCCCGTTCCATTGCTCGGGACGGGTGTAGTGGGGGCAGTCGAGCAGGCCGTCGAGCGCGGGGTTGAAGCTGTCCTGCACATGGCTCGCTTCGTCGCCCAGCACGCCCGGCTGCAGGCGGGCCACGGCGTCGAGCAACGCCATCGCCGCGATCTCGCCGCCGGAGAGTACGAAATCGCCCAGGCTGACCTGATGCGTGATGCGCGCGTCGATGAATCGCTGGTCAATGCCCTCGTAGCGGCCGCAGACCAGCACCGCGCCTTCGCTGGCGGACCAGCGCTCGACGGATTCGTGCCGCAAGGCCTCGCCGATGGGCGAGAACAGCACCACGGGCGCCTGCGCTCCGCGCGCGGCCAGGGCCGCGTCGAGGCAGGCGGCCAGCGGCTCGGCCATCATGACCATGCCGGGCCCGCCGCCGAACGGACGGTCGTCCACGCGCTTGTAGTTGCCCAGCGCATAGTCGCGCGGATTCCAGAGCACCACCTCGACCTGTTTCGATTCGTAGGCGCGGCGCGTCACGCCGCTGGCCAGGAAAGGCGCGAACAGCTCGGGAAACAGGGTGATGACGTCGAAGCGCATGCCGCGCGAGCGCCGATCAGAAATCGGGCTGCCAGTCGACCGTGATGAGCCGGCCGGGCAAGTCGACCTTGTCGACGAAGACGGAAACGAAGGGCACCATGCGCTCGATGGCCTTGCCGTCTTCTTCGGCGGCAAGCACCAGCGTGGTCTGCGGGCCGGTGGCGAGCAGTTCGCGCACCGTGCCGAGCACCACGCCTTCGCGGTTGACCACCGACAGGCCGATCAGGTCGACCCAGTAATACTCGTCGTCGCCGGCGGTGGGAAAGCTGGAGCGCGGCACGAAAACTCGTGCGCCTCGCAGGGCTTCGGCTGCATTGCGGTCGGGCACGTCCTCGGACGTGGCGACGATGCAGTCGGAATGTTCTTTGGCTTCGCGGATCGCAAGCCGGAAAGCGGTGCTCGCAGCGGCTCCGGGAGCCTGCAGGAACCAGCGCTTGGAAGAAAAAAGCGCCTCGGGCTGGGCGCTATGGGGAAGGACCTTGAACCAGCCCTTGATTCCCCATGCATCGGCGATGCGCCCTACTTCGATCGCATCCGCCGGCAATTCGGCGGTTTCGAGTGTGGGCAGCATCGCCGTGCGGGGCGGCTTAGGCCGCCGCCTTGGGAGCTGCCGCGGCAGCTTGCTTGATCAGGCGCAGAACGGTGGGCGAAGCTTGTGCGCCGACGCTCTTCCAGTACGCCAGGCGGTCCTGGGCGATACGGATGCTTTCTTCGTTTTCCTTGGCGGTCGGGTTGTAGAAACCCAGGCGTTCGATGAAACGGCCATCGCGGCGAACGCGCTTGTCCGACACGACGATGTTGAAGAACGGACGGCCTTTGGAGCCGCCGCGGGAGAGTCGAATGACGACCATGATTTATCCTTGGGTGGTCAGCAAGCCTTGTGGATTAAGAAAAGGCCCGCTCACAATGTTCTTCCAGCGTCGAGACACGCGACATGGCCACCCGGCCAGCGACACGCTGAAAAGCCCGCGATTATAGCCCGACACGCGTTTTCTCCGAATTCCGGCCTCGCGCCATCCGTTTTTCGCCCATGCCCCTGACCATCCGCCCCAGCCGCGACGAAGACGTCGCAGCCATCACGGCCATCTACGCCCACCACGTGCTGCACGGCACCGGCACCTTCGAGACGGAGCCGCCCTCCCCGGCCGACATGGCTTCGCGCCGCGCCGACGTGCTGGGCAAGAAACTGCCGTATCTGGTCGCGGAAGAAGATGGCGAAGTGTTGGGTTTTGCCTACTGCAACTGGTTCAAGCCGCGCCCGGCCTACCGTTTTTCAGCCGAAGACTCGATCTACATGTCCGAGTCAGCACGCGGCAAGGGTCTGGGCGCCAAGCTGCTCTCCGCGCTGTCGCAGGCTGCCGAGGCGGCCGGCGTGCGCAAGCTGATCGCGGTGATCGGCGACTCGGCCAACGCGGGCTCCATCGGCGTGCATCGCGGCCAGGGCTTCACGCACGTGGGCGTGCTGAAGGACTGCGGCTGGAAGTTCGGCGAATGGCGCGATGTCGTACTGATGGAAAAAGTGCTCGGCGAAGGCAGCACCACCCGACCCGAGTGAAACCCGCATGAAAAACAAGACAACTGCCGCCTGGCTCACCTTCCTCGGCGGCCCGCTGGGGCTGCACCGCTTCTACCTGCGCGGCATGGGCGACTGGCTAGGCTGGCTGCTGCCCATTCCCACGGCTTTAGGCGTGTACGGCATCGAGCGCGTGCGGATGTACGGCGTGGACGATGGCATCAGCTGGGCGCTGATTCCGCTGCTGGGCTTCACCATCGCCGGCTGCGCGCTGACGGCCATCGTCTACGGCCTCATGACGCCGGAGAAGTGGAATGCCCGCTTCAACGCGAGCGCCGCGGCGGACGCGGCGCCCGGCCGCACGAACTGGTTCACCATCGGCGCGGTGGTGCTGTCGCTCTTCTTCGGCAGCACGATCCTGATGGCAAGCATCGTGTTCAGCTTCCAGCGCTACTTCGAGCACCAGGTCGAAGAGGGGCGAAAGATCTCGCAGTGACTGCGGTGCCGGCAGCCGCTCAGAAAAGCTGCATGCTGATCCAGTAGGCAATCGCCGCCACGAAGGCCGACGCCGGGATCGTGAAGATCCACGCCCACACGATGTTCCCCGCCACGCCCCAGCGCACCGCGCTGGCGCGCTGCGTGGAGCCCACGCCGACGATGGCGCCGGTGATGGTGTGCGTGGTCGACACCGGAATGCCCAGCGCGGTCGCCAGGAACAGCGTGAGCGCGCCGCCCGTTTCCGCGCAGAAGCCGCCCACGGGCTTGAGCTTGGTGATCTTCTGGCCCATCGTCTTCACGATGCGCCAGCCGCCGAACATGGTGCCCAGCGCGATGGCGGCGTAGCAGCTCACGATGGTCCAGGTCGGCGGGTTCGCGTCGCCGGCGTTGGCGTAGCCGGTGGCAATGAGCAGCATCCAGATTATGCCGATGGTCTTCTGCGCGTCGTTGCCGCCGTGGCCCAGGCTGTAGGCACCGGCGGACACGAGCTGCAGCCGGCGGAACCAGCGGTCCACGCGCGACGGCGTGGCGCGGCGGAAGCCCCAGGCCACCACGACCATCATCATCGAACCCAGCAGGAAGCCCAGCAGCGGCGACACGAAGATGAAGGCCACTGTCTTCCAGATGCCAGAGGCCACCAGGCCGCTGGTGCCCGTCTTGGCGATCACGGCGCCCACGATGCCGCCGATCAGCGCGTGCGACGAGCTGCTCGGAATGCCGTAGTACCAGGTCACCAGGTTCCAGCTGATGGCGCCCACGAGCGCGCCGAACACCACGTGCACGTCGACCACGCCCGGCTGGGCGATGCCCTTGCCCACGGTGGCCGCCACGCTCAGGTGGAAGACGAAGATCGCGATCAGGTTGAAGAAGGCCGCGAACACCACGGCCTGCCCCGGCTTGAGCACCCCGGTGGAGACCACCGTCGCAATCGAATTGGCGGCGTCGTGGAACCCGTTCATGAAGTCGAACAGGATCGCAAGCGCGACCAGCACTATCACCACCCAGAGGGCGACCTGAACCGTTGCCATCGGTCGCTACCCGCTCAGGAATTCTCGAGGACGATGCCCTCGATCACGTTGGCCACGTCCTCGCACTTGTCGGTGATCGTCTCCAGCAGCTCGTAGATCGCCTTGAGCTTGATGACCTCGCGCACGTCCGGCTCCTCGCGGAACAGCTTGCTCATGGCGCTGCGCATGACGCGGTCGGCGTCCGATTCGAGGCGGTCGATTTCCTCGCAGGTCTTGAGCGTGGCCTCGGCCACGGCCGGGTCGGCGATCTTGCCGAGGTACTTGACGGCGTCCTTCAGGCGGTCGCAGCACTTCACGCTCAGTGCCGTGAGGCGCACGATCTCGTCGGTCATGTGGCGCACGTCGTACAGCGCCATGGTCTCGGCCGAGTCCTGGATCAGGTCGGCCACGTCGTCCATCGTGTTGATGAGCTTGTGGATCTGCTCGCGGTCGATGGGCGTGATGAATGTCTTGTGGATCAGCCGGTTGACGTCGTGCGTCACGCGGTCGGCGGCGCGCTCGGCGTTGTCGACGTCGCGGTTGTACTGCTCGCGCAGGTGCACGTCGCTGTAGTTGGCGACCAGTTGCTCGAACGCCCTGGCCGCCTCCACGATGCGCTCGGCGTGCTGGTTGAACATCTCGAAGAAATTGCCCTCGCGGGGCAGCAGCTTGCCGAACATGGAAACTCCTGGGGTGCGCCAATCACAATTTCATGACGCCTTCATGAAAAAACCGGCGAAGTTTAACGGGCGCGAGCGTCCAATCCGGTCCGACAGGCTTTTCGAGGCCGACGGAACGCCGGAAATTCAGGCCGGCAAGCGCAGCACCGGCAGGTGCCAGCCGCCATAAATGCCGCCCATGCGAAGCGCCACGATCAGCAGCACACCTGCATGAAAGGCCCAGCGGCGCGGCGTGCCGGCGGCCTGCAGCAGCAGGTAGGCCGCAATGCCCGCGATGGCGGCCGAGCCGTAGATGCCGCTGCTCAGCAGCAGCGGAATGCGGGCGGTGAACACGTCGCGCAGCAGGCCGCCGGCCGCGCCGGTCATGGTGCCGACAAGTATCACGATGACGGCCGGCAGGCGCCTTTCCTCGGCCACCTGCGCGCCGGTGATGACAAACAGGCCGAGCCCCAGTGCGTCGGCAACGGCCAGCGAATGCTCGTGCAGGGGCATCCAGTGCACCCAGGCGATGGTGAACGCCGCCGCGGCCAGGATCATGTAGACATAGCGGGTGTCGCGGATCCAGAACACCGGATGCCGGTCGAGCAGCAGGTCGCGCAGCGTGCCGCCGCCCACCGCGGTGACAGAAGCGATCACCACCACGCCCAGCCGGTCGAGGCCCGCGTGGCCGGCCGCCAATGCCCCACTGACCGCGAAAACCGCCACGCCGGCGAGATCGAGGACGTAGAGCAGCACGGCCGTCTAGACGATGCGCTTGACCACCTGGCCCGTGACGCGCGCCAGCGCCGCGCGCGGCACCTTGTCGGGCGCGATTTCGGCAAGCGGCTTCAGCACGAAGGCGCGCTCCCGCATGCGGGGATGCGGCAGGGTCAGGGTCGGCGTGTCGATCACCGAATTGCCGTGCATCAGCAAGTCGAGGTCGAGCGTGCGCGGCGCATTGGGAAAAGGCCGCTCGCGGCCGGCCTGCGTCTCCAGGCGCTGCAATGCCACCAGGAACTGCTCGGCATCCAGGCCGGTGCGCACGGCCACCACGGCATTGACGAAATCAGGGCCTTCGGCGTCCACCGGCTCGCTGCGATAGAGCGACGAGCGGGCCGTCACCTGGGTTCGCTGCAGCGCGCCGATCGCGGCCATGGCCGCCTTCACGGACGCCTCGGCATCGCCCAGGTTGGCGCCGATGGCGACGAAGGCCTGCACGGTCGGGTAGTCCTCGCGCGGGCCGCGGGGGCTGCGCGTAGGGGCACGGCCGGGCGCGCGGCGAGCGGGCGGCCCGCTCCTGCCGCCGGCTGCCGGCGGCTTGCCCGCAGCGCGCGGCGGCGCGGTCTTCGGCTTGCCGGCCTTGGCCGCCGGGGTTTTCCTGCCGTCCTTCGGCTGGTCGGACGCGCTCATTCGCCTGCGGCGCTGCCGCCGCCCTCACCGCCGCCGCCACCCGCCGGGCGCGGCTTGCGGCGGCGCCGGCGCTTGCGCGGCGCCGCGGCTTCGCCGTCGGGCGGAACGGCACCGGCCTCGACTTCGACCTCGTCGTCCGGCTCCGCATCCTGGCCGCGGCCCTGGTTCTGGGGCGGGTTCTGGCGAGGCGCGGGCTCGTTGCGCAGCTTGGCCGGCGCGGCGGTGTCGCGCACCCGCACGCGCTGGCGAACCTTCTGTTCTTCGCGCACCTGCTCCAGCAGGTCTTGCCGGCGCACGTCGTCGGCAATGCTGAATTCCTGCCACCACTCGGCAATCGCCTCGCTGACCTCACCCACGTCGGCGCGCAGGCGCATGAAGTCGAAGGCGGCGCGAAAACGCGCCTGCTCGACCAGGCTGTAGGGCGTGGAGCCGGTGCGCTTGTCGAAGCGCGGCTGCATCATCCAGATCTCGCGCATGTCGGCAGCCAGCTTGCCGCGGCCGGACACGTCGCCGATGCGGGCGTTGAACACGTCGTCGATGGCGTCCTGCAGCGCCGGGAACGGCGCCTGCGGGCGCTGGCCGCGCTGGCCTTCCTGGCGCTGGGCCCAGCCGTCGCGCACGTCGGCCCACAGCACGCAGGCCAGCAGGAAGCTGGGCGCCACGGGCTTGCCTTCGCCCACGCGGCGATCGGTGTCCTGCAGGGCGGCCTTGACGAAGGGCTGGTCGGCACGCTCGACCACCACGTCGAGCAGCGGGTAGATGCCCTTGGCCAGCCCCAGCTTGTTCAGTTGCTCGACCGTGGCAATTGCATGACCGGTCTGCAACAACTTGAGCATTTCGTCGAACAGGCGACTCTGCGGCACGTCGGCCAGCAGCCTGCTCGACTCGACCAGCGGGGCGGCCGTCTTGGCTTCCATCTTGAAACCCAGGGCCGCGAGCTTGGCCGAGAAGCGAATGGCGCGAATGATGCGCACCGGGTCTTCGCGGTAGCGCGTGGCAGGGTCGCCGATCATGCGCAGCGTGAGCTTCTGGGCGTCCTTGATGCCGTTGTGATAATCGACCACGACCTGGTTGGCCGGGTCGTAGTACATGGCGTTGACGGTGAAGTCGCGGCGCGCCGCGTCTTCTTCCTGCGGGCCCCAGACGTTGTCGCGCAGCACCCGGCCGCTGGCGTCCACCGCATGCTTCATGCTGGCGAGCTCGCCCTTGCTGGTGCGCTCGTTGCCCGCCACCTGCTCGGCGGCGGCGTTGTCCATGTAGGCGCGGAAGGTCGAGACCTCGATCACCTCGTGCTCGCGGCCCCGGCCGTACACCACGTGCACGATGCGAAAGCGCCGCCCGATGATGAAAGCGCGGCGAAACAGCGACTTGACCTGCTCCGGCGTGGCATTGGTGGCCACGTCGAAGTCCTTGGGGCGCAGCCCCAGCAGCAGGTCGCGCACCGCGCCGCCCACCACGTAGGCCTCGAAGCCGGCCTGCTGCAGCGTGGTGACCACGTTCTTGGCGCGTTCGTCGACCAGGGCCGGATCGATCTTGTGAACCTCTGCCGGCACCTCCTGGCGCTTGCCGAAGCGGCTCTTGCCCTGTGCGCCGCCGGCGGTCTTGCCGAGCAGCTTGTCGATGAATTTCTTGATCATTTGTTGGTTGAAAGCCTAGTTCGCTCTTTTATTCGTTCTCGAGCATGGAGCGGATCAGCGGAATGGTGATCGCGCGTTGCGTCTGCAGGGCATAGCCGTCGAGCTGCGAGAGCAGCTCCATCAGGCTGCCGAGGTCGCGGCTGAAGCGGTGCAGCATGTAGTCGAGCACGTCGTCGGACAGCATCACGCCGCGCGCGTCGGCCGCCTGGCGCAGCACCGCGCGGCGTTCGCTTTCGCTCAGCACCTGCAGGTGGAACACATGGCCCCAGCCGAGGCGGGTGCGCAGGTCTTCGCGCAGCGGCAGGTCGGCCGGCGGCAAGGCGCCGGCGGCGACTACGCCGCGCTGCAGGGTCTGGGCGTTCACGAACCAGTTGAAGGCCGCGTGCTGCTGCACCGCGGTGTAGAGGTGGACGTCGTCGAGCAGGACGGCGCCCCAGCGCTCGTCGAACTCGGGCGGCTCCAGCAGGCCGGCGTGCAGCCAGCCCACGCTGGCGCCCTGCTCGCGCAGTGCGACACGCACCGATTCGAGCAGGTGGGTCTTGCCGCTGCCGCCGTCGCCCCACAGATAGGTCGGCACCGGCGAGTGGAGCGCGGGGCCGCCGGCGCCGCCCACCCACACTTGCAGGTGGCGCAGCGCCGCCTCGTTGGGGCCGGCAAAAAAGGCGTCGAAGCTGGGGCCCGTCGCAATGCCGATATCGAGCGCGAGCTGTTTCATCCCGGGAAGGTTCATGGAGGGGGCCGCGAGGGCCCTTAAAATCGTGAGGAATTCTATCGGCCCGGCCAACATGGTTACCGGGGCCGCCTTCCGCTCCCTAGTCCTCGCATCCTTTCGCGTCCTTCCCGACCTCGACCAACCATGACCTCCTCCACGCCCACCCCGCTCAGCTACAAGGACGCAGGTGTCGACATCGATGCCGGCGACGCACTGGTCGACCGCATCAAGCCCCTGGCCAAGAAGACCATGCGCGAAGGCGTGCTGGCCGGCATCGGCGGCTTCGGCGCCCTGTTCGAGGTGCCCAAGCGCTACAAGGAACCGGTGCTGGTCAGCGGCACCGACGGCGTGGGCACCAAGCTCAAGCTGGCGTTCGAATGGAACATGCACGACACCGTCGGCATCGACCTGGTGGCCATGAGCGTCAACGACGTGCTGGTGCAGGGCGCCGAGCCGCTCTTCTTCCTCGACTACTTCGCCTGCGGCAAGCTCGACGTGGACACGGCCGCTGCCGTGGTCGGCGGCATCGCCCGCGGTTGCGAACTCTCGGGTTGCGCGCTGATCGGCGGCGAAACCGCCGAAATGCCCGGCATGTACCCGGCCGGCGAATACGACCTGGCCGGCTTCGCGGTCGGCGCGGTCGAAAAATCGAAGATCCTCACGGGCCAGAACGTCAAGCCCGGCGACGTGGTGCTGGGCCTGGCCTCGGCAGGCGTGCACTCCAACGGTTTCAGCCTGGTGCGCAAGGTGATCGAGCGCGCCGGCGCCGACCTTCCCGCCACGCTGGACGGCAAGCCCTTCCGCGAAGCCGTGATGGAACCCACCCACCTCTACGTGAAGCCGGTGCTCGAAGCGCTGGGCAAGCACCCGATCAAGGCGCTGGCCCACATCACCGGCGGCGGCCTGCTGGAAAACATCCCGCGCGTGCTGCCCGAAGGCACCGCCGCCCACCTCAAGAAGGGCAGCTGGCCGCAGACCGAGCTGTTCGCCTGGCTGCAGAAGGTGGCCGGCATCGACGACATCGAGATGAACCGCACCTTCAACAACGGCATCGGCATGGTCGTGGTCATCGACGCGGCCGAAGCCGCCGCCTGTGCCGCCACGCTTCGCGCCGCCGGCGAGACGGTGCATGAGATCGGCGTGATCGCCCCGCGCGGCGAAGGCGCCCCGGTGGTCGTCGGCTGACCGCCGGCTGCTCCGTCCGATTCCCTGAACAGAGCACGCGACACCCACCGGATGGCCAACAAGCCGCAACCCATCACCCCCGCCGTTGCGACGGCCCCATCCAACGCCCCCCGGCCTCGCGCGGGGTGATCATCGCGAGCTACCTGCTGATGCTGGGCGCGCTCCTGCTGGTGATGTGGGAGCACCTGCTGCCCGGATTGCTGTGCGTGTGCATCGGCTTCCTGGCCACGCGCTGGTTCGCGCGCGTGCTCACGGGCGGCCTGCAGCGCATTCCGCCGCTCGGCAGGCGCCCTGAACGGGCCGGCGGCTGGGCCAACGTGCTCGCCGTGATCCTGGTGCTGGTGGGGCCGATCGCGCTGCTCACGCTGCTGTTGTCGCAGGCCCGCGAATACATCGTCGACGCGCCCGACCAGTACCGCGAGCTGCTCGACTACACGGCGCGCACGGTGCTCGAGCTGCGCTCCAAGCTGCCCGGCGAAATCGCGGCCTACCTGCCCGAGGGCGCGGCCGAGATCCAGCGCGTGATCGCCAACTACCTGCGCGCGCAGGCCGGCTCGCTGGCCATGGCCGGCCGCGCCTGGCTGCACGGGCTGCTCTTTTCCTACGTGGGGCTGATCGTCGGTGCGCTGGCGGCCGTGGCGCATGCCGCGCCGCGCCGCATGCCGCTGGCCGACCAGCTGCACCAGCGCGTGCAGACCTTCGGCGAGGCCTTCGGGCAGATCGTCGCGGCCCAGTTCTGGATTGCCGCCTTCAACACGCTGCTCACGGCCATCTTCCTGCTGTTCGTCATGCCGATGTGGGGCGCGCACCTGCCGTACACGCCGGCGCTCATCACCCTCACCTTCCTCGCAGGGCTGGTGCCGATCGTGGGCAACCTGGTGTGCAACTCGGTGATCACGCTGGTGGGGCTGTCGGTGTCGCCGGTCACGGCGGCGGCCTGCCTGATCTTCCTGATCGTGATCCACAAGGCCGAATACGTCATCAACGCCAAGGTGGTCGGCGCCCGCACGCAGATGAGCGTGTGGGAACTGCTGGCCGTGATGTTCGTGGCCGAGGCGGTCTTCGGCCCGGCCGGGCTGGTGGCGGCGCCGCTGTACTACGCGTACCTGAAGAAAGAGCTGCAGGCGGCTGCGCTGGTCTGACCTGACCACGCGCGCGGTCAGCGATGTCCGGATCTGATCGATCTTGGTCCGGCACCGAGCGGCTCGCCGGCTGGCCGCGCGAAAGAATCGGGGGCATCATCCACTCCGCACCCTTGCGAGCCGCCGCCATGAAAACCTGTCTGATTGTGATCGACGCACAGGAGTCGTTCCGCCATCGCCCCTACTGGAACGAAAGCCTGGCCGCCGCCTACCTGGGCGCCCAGAACGCCCTGATTGAAGGCTGCACAGCCGCCGGCCTGCCGGTCGTGCGGGTCTTCCACACCGACGGGCCCTCGGACGCGAGCAACCCCTTCGCAGTCGAATCCGGCCATGTGCGTCCCATCGCCGGGCTGGCGCATTTCGAGGCCGCCGCCACCTTCACCAAGCACCGCCACAGCGCGCTGGTCAACAGCGGGCTCGACGTGTGGCTCACGCAGAACGGCATCGGCCGGCTGATCGTGAGCGGCATCCGCACCGAGCAGTGCTGCGAAACCACCACCCGCCACGCGTCCGACCTGGGCTGGCAGGTCGACTATGTGACCGACGCCACCCTGACCTTCGACATGGTGCAGCCTGACGGCAGGCCGCTGTCGGCCGCCGACATCAAGGCCCGCACCGCGACCGTGCTGCATGGCCGCTTCGCCACCGTCTGCACCGTGGCGCAGGCGCTGGAACGGGCCGTGGCATGAGCACCCTGCGCGTAGTGATCCTGGCGTTCGACGGCGTGGAAGCGCTCGATTTCGCCGGCCCCTTCGAGGTCTTCACCACCGCAAGCCGCGTCAGCCAGCGGATGCGACCGGGCACTGCCGCGCCCTTCGAGGTGGTCTCGGCCGCCCTGGGCCAGCCGGTGCAGGCGCGCGCCGGCCTGCAACTGCTGGCCAATCACACGCTGGCAGACAGCCCGCAAGCCGACGTGCTGGTCGTTCCCGGCGGCGTGGTCGACGCGCCGCTGGCGAGCCCCGACACCCTGCGCTGGATCGCCCGCAACGCGGCCGGCGCGCAGGTGGTCGCCTCGGTCTGCACCGGCGCCTTCCTGCTGGCCGCCAGCGGCGTGGTCACCAGTGACGCCGTCACCACGCACTGGGAAGACATCGCCGACCTGCGCGCGCAGTTCCCCGCGCTGAACGTGCGCGAAGACCTGCGCTGGGTCGATACCGGGCGCATCGTCAGCTCGGCCGGCATCAGCGCCGGCATCGACATGAGCCTGCACCTCGTGGAGCGCCTGGCCGGCCGCGAACTGGCCGAGCGCACCGCGCGCCAGATGGACTACGCATGGACCCGCAACCCCGCCGGCACCAGCCCATCCGCGTAGTTTTCGTCCTCCTGCCCGGCAGCCTGGTGCTCGACTGGGCCGGCCCGGCCGAGGCGCTGCGCATCGCCAACCAGCGGCTGCGGGCCATGGGCCAGCCCGAGCGCTTCGCGATCGAGTTCGCAAGCCCCCGGCCGACCGCGATGGGTTCGGTCGGCGTCGCGCTTTCCGGACTCGCGCCGCTGCCTGCGCAGTGGGACGGCCCCGGCTGGGTCGTGCTGGTCGGACTGCCCGGCGACACCATCGCCGTCGACACCCCGGAGGCGCAAGACCTGTTGCACTGGCTGCGCGGCCAGCGCTTCGAGCGCGGCGGCCTGGAACTGGTGACGATCTGCGCCGGCGCCGTGCTGGCGGCGCATGCCGGCGCGCTCGCGGGCCGTCGCGCGACCACGCACCATCATCACCTGGGCGAACTGCGCACGGCGGAGCCGCGCTGCGACGTGGTGGCCAACCGGGTGTTCGTGATCGACCCGCCGGTCTACAGCAGCGCGGGCGTGACGACCGGCATCGACCTCGTGCTGCACCGCATCGCAGAACTCTGCGGCGAGGCGCTGGCGGCGCAGGTCGCGCAGACCATGGTGGTGGCGCTGCGGCGCGGCCCGCAAGACCCGGAGCTGTCGCCCTTCCTGGCCTACCGCAACCACCTGCATGCCGCGCTGCACCGCGTGCAGGACGCGGTCAGCGAGCAGCCGCAGGCCGACTGGAGCGTGCCGCGCATGGCAGAGGTGGCACATACGTCGGCACGGCATCTCACGCGGCTTTTCATGGAGCATGCGGGCGTCGCGCCGCTGGCCTATCTGCGCAGGCTGCGGCTGGCGGTGGCGCAGCTCGCGCTGGCTTCCGGCGCCAGCGTCACGCGGGCGGCGGAGCAGTCGGGCTTCGGCTCCGACACGCAATTGCGCCGCGCGTGGCACCAGTTCGGCTTGCCGGGTTCGCCCTCGGAGGCCGGCCAGGCTTTCAAGGCCTGAGCTGCTGCACCCGGCGCCGGGCGTTCACCCGGCCATGCAGGCCCGCGCACGCGCGAGCAGCAACGCACGCTCGCGCGTGTTGCGCGTGAGCGCGGCGGCGCGGTCGAACTCCCTGCGCGCCTCGTCGTGGCGGCCGAGCTTGAACAGCAGGTCGCCGCGCACCGTCGGCAGCAGGTGGTAGCCCTTGAGCGCGGGCTCGTCCATGAGCGCGTCGACCACCTCCAGCCCCGCCGCCGGTCCGAAGGCCATCGACAGCGCGACCGCCCGGTTGAGCTCGACGATGGGCGAAGGCGCGAGTTCGGCCAGCGCGTCGTAGAGCGCGGCGATGCGCGCCCAGTCGGTTTCGTCGGCCGTGCGCGCACGGCCATGGCAGGCGGCAATGGCGGCCTGCAGCGCGTAGGGGCCGAGCGCGCCGCCGAGCGATTCGGCGCGTGCGAGCGCGGCCAGGCCGCGGCGGATCAGCATGTGGTCCCAGCGCGCACGGTTCTGCTCGAGCAGCAACACCGGCTCGCCCGAGGCGCCGACGCGCGCGGCGGTGCGCGAGGCCTGGATTTCCATCAGCGCGACGAGGCCGTGCACTTCCGCCTCCTTGGGCACCAGCTCGGCCAGGATGCGGCCGAGGCGCAGGGCCTCGTCGCACAGCGCGGGGCGCATCCAGTCGTCGCCGGCAGTGGCCGAGTAGCCTTCGTTGAAGATCAGGTAGATCACTTCGAGCACCGAAGCGAGCCGGCCTTCCAGCTCGCGGCGGCGCGGCACCTCGAAGGGCACGCGCGCCTCGGCCAGCGTGCGCTTGGCGCGCACGATGCGCTGCGCCACGGTGGCCTCGGGCACGAGGAACGCGCGGGCGATCTCGTCGGTCGCGAGGCCGCCCATCAGACGCAGCGTGAGCGCCACGCGCGCCTCTGTCGACAGCACCGGGTGGGAGGCGGTGAACACCAGCCGCAGCAGGTCGTCGCCGATGTCGTCGTCCAGCGCCGCATCGACCGCGTCGGCGAAGTCGGCCTGCGCCATTTCGTGCTGCGCATCGAGCTCGCGGCCGATCTCGCCGGCCTTGTGCTCGGCCAGTTGCCGGTGGCGCAGGCGGTCGAGCGCGCGGCGCTTGGCCACGGCGGTGAGCCAGGCGGCGGGGTTGTCGGGCACGCCTTCGCCGGGCCACTGCTCGAGGGCAGAGACAAGCGCGTCCTGCGCCAGTTCTTCGGCCAGGCCCACGTCGCGCACCATGCGCGCGACGGTGGCGATGATCTTCGCGGACTCCATGCGCCACACCGCCTCGACGGTGCGGCGGATGGCACCCTCGCGGCCCTCTTCTGCGGTCACGGCGGCTCCCGCGATGCGCCGGGAGCTGTCAGCCGCCGGTCTTGCCGCGGGCCTCGGTCTCGGCGCGCAGGCGGTCTTCCTGGGCAAGAAGCTCAGGCGTCATGGCGTCGCCGAAGTCGGCGGCCTCGAACACCTGGCGGATCTCGATCTCGCCCTCCTGGAAGGGACTGCGCTTGATCCACTCGATGGCTTCTTCCTTCGACTTCACCTGGAACAGCCAGAAGCCGGCCAGGAGCTCCTTGGTCTCGGCGAAGGGGCCGTCGATGACGGTGCGCTTGGTCGGGCCCTCGCAGCGCACGCGCGCGCCCTTGGAACTGGGGTGCAGGCCCTCGCCGGCCAGCAGCACGCCGGCCTTGACCAGTTCTTCGTTGAACTTGCCCATGGCGGTGAGGATTTCGGTGCTGGGCATCACGCCGGCTTCGGAATCGGCGTTGGCCTTGACCAGAATCATGAATCGCATGTCTTTTCTCCTGAAGTTGATGAGGCTGGGAGCCGCTGGAAACTGCTGCTCCTGTTCACACGTCGGACGAGCGGAAGTCGGATCGACACGGCGGCATCGATCTATCTGTAATTTTGTGTTTCCGGCCCGAGACGGTCAGTCAGGGCAAGGAACTGCAGAAGCGCAGCACATGACCGTCGGGTTCGCGGATCGCGAATTCGCGCAGGCCCCAGGGCTGGGACACCGGCGGTTCGACGACCGTCACGCCGCGTTTCAGGTAAGCCGCATGCAGGCCGTCGATGTCCTTGCCCACGTGGATCACGATTTCGCCGCGCCAGGGCACGGCCCCGCGGGTGTTGCACTGCCACAGCCGCAGGTAGACCGGGTCGCCGTAGCTGCGGTCGCCCTTCTTCACGCGGGCATAGCTGGGCGGTTCGCCGGCGATGAAGTCGAGCTCGAAGCCCAGCACGTCGCGAAACCAGCGCGCGGCGCGCGACACGTCCGACACCGGCAGCACCGGCTGCACGCCGTGGAACTCATGCAGGGTGCCCAGGTCGGGCGCCGGGCTCACACCGGCCTTGGTGTCCATCTCAATTGGCCATGCGGCGCAGGGCGGCGACGCGCTCGGCGATCGCGTCGATGTCCAGGGCGTCTTCGGCCTTCGACAGGTAGGTTTCGAGGTCGCGCACGGCCTGCGTGGTGTTGCCCTGCTCGGCGTGCGCGATGCCGCGGTCGCGGTATTCGCCCCAGGCGCCGGGCAGCAGGGCGATCAACCGGTCCTGCACGGCAATGACGCGCAGCCAGTCTTCCTGCGCGTGGTGCACTTCCTTCAGGTTGCGCAGCATGCGCGCGATGATCTCGCGCGAGCTGGCCGGCTGCAGGTACAGGCCCAGCGGCACATCGAAGTCGCCCACCAGGCCGTTGCTGCGCTTGTAGGGCTCGAGCCGCTCCCCGAGCTCTTCGCGCGACAGCGACTTGCCGGTGAACGGATCGATCACCACCTGCCCCTTGGGCAGCGTCACCTTGAGCATGAAGTGGCCCGGGAAGCCGATGCCCCGCGCCTGCAGGTCCAGGCCCTGAGCCAGTTCCATCCACAGCACCGCCAGCGAAATCGGAATGCCGCGGCGGGTGCGCAGCACGGCGTTCAGGTAGCTGTTGTCGGGGTCGTAGTAGTCGTTGAGATTGCCGCCGAAGTTCAGGTCATTGAAGAAAAACTGGTTCAGCGCGCGCAACCGCGCCAGCGGGGCCGCGTCGGCGGGCAGGCGGCGCTTGAGGCGGGCCAGGAGCTGGTCGACGTCGCCCAGCACCTGCTGCACGTCGAGGTCGGGGTACTCGTCCTGCGCCAGGCTGGCGGCGGCTTCGAGCAGCGGAAAGTGATCGTCGCTGCGGACCAGCGATTCGAAATACTCCAGCGCGGAGGGAACCTGAAAGCTGAACGTCATGTGTCTTTGTAGAGGAGCCCGCCGGGGGCGTCAAGGCGTGTTCAGCGGCGCAGAAAACTGCGCAAGCGAACGCCCGCCGCCGCCAGCACGCCGAAGTACACCACCACGGAAGCGGCGATCAGCGCGGCCAGCAGGCCGATGCGCAGCAGGCGCTGCGCGCGCAGGCCGACCCAGTCGAAATGCGCCGAGCCCCACGCCAGCAGCGCCGCCAGCACCAGCGTGCCCGCCAGCACCTGCAGCGCGAACTTGCCCCAGCCGGGTTCGGGCTTGTAGCTGCCGCGGCGGATCAAGCCGGCCAGCAGCCAGGCCGAATTGACCAGCGCCCCGATGGCGATGGTCAGCGTGAGCGCCGCGTGCTGCAGCACCGGCACCAGGAAGACGTTGAGCACCTGCGTCAGCACCAGCACGCCCACGGCGATGAGCATCGGCGTGCGCGTGTCGTGCTTGGCGTAGTAGCCGGGCGCGAGCACCTTCACGGCCACGATGCCCACGAGGCCGACGCCGTAGCCCATCAGCGCCAGGGTCGTGCGGCCCACGTCCTCGCCGGTGTAGGCGCCATTGTGGAAAAGCACCGCCACAAGGGGCCTGGCAAAAAGCAGCAACGCGATGGCGCAGGGCGCCGAAAGCATGACCACGAGGCGCAGGCCCCAGTCAAGCAGCGACGAATAGCGCGCATCGTCCTTGGCTGCACGGGCGCTGGAGAGCTGCGGCATCAGCACCACGCCGAGCGCGACGCCGAGCATGGCGGTGGGAAATTCCATCAGCCGGTCGGCATTGGTGATCCATGTCACGCTGCCCACCGCGAGGTGCGAGGCGATCTGCGTATTGATGAGCAGCGAGATCTGCGCCACGCTGACCCCCAGCAGCGCGGGCAGCATCAGCCTGAGCACCTTGCGCGTGTTCGGGTCGGTCCACGCGGTGCGCAGCGCCCGCAGGCTCACGCCGATACGCGGCAGCAGCCCGAGCCTGCGCAGCGCCGGGATCTGCAGGGCCAGTTGCAGCACGCCCCCCACCAGCACGCCCACGCACTGCGCGTAGATCGGCTCCACGCCCCAGCGCCGGAAAAGCGGCGCGCCGATCACGATCGACAGGATCAGCGCGATGTTCAGCAGCACCGGCGAAGCCGCCGGCACCGCGAACTTGCGCCAGGTATTGAGAATGCCCCCCGCCAGCGCCACCAGCGACATGAAGCCGATGTACGGGAACATCCAGCGCGTCATGACCACGGCCGAGTCGAAGCCCGGCAACCCGCTTGCCATCGCCCAGACCATCAGGGGCGCACCGACGACGCCGCCCACGCAGACGATGAGCAGCGTCCAGGTCAGCAGCGTGGCGACATGGTCGATCAGCTGACGCGCGCCTTCCTGGCCGTCTTCTGTCTTGCGCGCGGCCAGCACCGGCACGAAAGCCTGGCTGAAGGCGCCTTCGCCGAAGACGCGGCGAAACAGGTTGGGAATGCGGAAGGCGACGTTGAAAGCGTCGGTCAGCGCGCTGACGCCGAAGACCGAGGCGAAAAGCACGTCGCGCACAAGGCCCGTGATCCGCGAAGCGAGAGTCAGCAGGGAGACGGTGGAGGCGGATTTGAGCAGGGACACGGGGGCCGAGTTTAGGCCCCGCCGGCCGCGGGAACGGGCCGATTCGGGCGCGAATTGGGAGAAAGGGCCAACCCGGCCTATAATGGAGGGCTTTGCTGCATCATCCTCAGACACCTAAGGAACTAAATCATGGCATCCGCCAAGCCCAAGAAAAAGAACCCGCGCCTCGCCTCCGGCCGTAAGCGCGTCCGCCAGGACACCAAGCTCAACGCTGCGAACACCTCGCTGCGCTCCAAATACCGTACCGCTGTCAAGAACGTCGAAAAGGCTGTTCTGGCTGGCGACAAGACCAAGGCAAGCGAACTGTTCGCGAAGGCCCAGAGCATCGTCGACACCGTCGCCGACAAGGGCATCTTCCACAAGAACAAGGCCGCCCGCGACAAGAGCCGCCTGTCGGCCAAGGTCAAGGCCCTCGCCCTGGCGCCTGAAAAGGCCGCCGCCTGACACCTGTCAGGCAAGCCCGGACCGGAATTCTCCGGTCCGCCGTTTGATCGGGGTGCGCTGCAGCAAAGTGTAAAAAACCGCCTTCGGGCGGTTTTTTCATGCCTGATCGGCTCGCAAAAAAGAAAAAGGCCTGTCTGTCAGGCCTTCTTGGGGGGGATGGGTGTGTCGGGCACCAGGCAGGCCTCGGCGACCTGCAGGTCGTTGTCTTTCGCGAAGTTCACGCAGAAGTCCCAGGCCATGGGCTCGGCATCGCGCAGCGCGCGGTTCACGACCACGCACTTCACGCCGTTGATGGTCGTCGGCACGCACCAGGGGGAGTAGCTCAGGTAGCTGCCGGGAAAGGCGCCGCCGGGGCGGAAGGAGCTCATCACGCCGGCAAGGCGCTCGGCCCAATCGCTCGGGCGAAAGGTCCGTCCATCCTTGGTGATGCCCTGGATGAAGATTTCTTTGGCTGTGGGGGAAATCATCGTTGAATGAGGCGCCCGAGCAGGTGCTGCGGTGCAACACGCAATTCTATCTGCGCCACTTTTTGCATCCTGAACATGGGGCATTGCTGTAATGCGGAATCCTCAACGAAGCCGTTAAACCGCACGCCTAGAATCCGCGTTCCCTATCTGGAGAACCCGAATGAGCGCTACCGCCCAGCCCACCTCGCCCCACGTCATGAACACCTACGGTCGCCTGCCGATCGCACTGTCGCACGGCCAGGGCTGCCGAGTCTGGGACACCTCGGGCAAGGCCTATATTGACGGCCTCGGCGGCATTGCCGTCAACACCCTGGGCCACAACCACCCCGAGCTGGTGCCCGCCCTGCAGGACCAGCTGACCAAGCTGATCCACAGCTCCAACTACTACCACGTGCCCGGCCAGGAACAGCTGGCCGCCAAGCTGACCGAACTGTCGGGCCTCACCAACGTCTTCTTCTGCTCCACCGGCCTCGAAGCCAACGAAGCCGCCCTGAAGCTGGCCCGCAAGTACGGCCACGACAAGGGCATCGAGCGCCCCGAAATCGTCGTCTACGAAGCCGCCTTCCACGGCCGCAGCATCGCCACGCTGTCGGCCACCGGCAACCCCAAGGTGCAGGCCGGCTTCGGCCCGCTGGTCGAGGGCTTCATCCGCGTGCCGCTGAACGACATCGAGGCGCTGAAGAAGGCCACCGAGGGCAACCCGAACGTGGTCGCCGTGTTCTTCGAGACCATCCAGGGCGAAGGCGGCATCCACCCGATGCGCTGGGAATACCTCAAGCAGGTGCGCGCGCTGTGCGACGAGCGCGACTGGCTCATGATGATCGACGAAGTGCAGTGCGGCATGGGCCGCACCGGCAAGTGGTTCGCCCACCAGTGGGCGGGCATCAAGCCCGACGTGATGCCGCTGGCCAAGGGCCTGGGTTCGGGCGTGCCGATCGGCGCCGTGGTGGCCGGCCCCAAGGCCGCCGGCATCTTCGCCCCCGGCAACCACGGCACCACCTTCGGCGGCAACCCGCTGGCCATGCGCGCCGGCGTCGAGACCATCCGCATCATGGAAGAGCACAAGCTGCTCGAGAACGCCGCCACCGTGGGCGCCCACCTGAAGGCCGCGCTGGAGCGCGAGATCGGCGGCCTGCCGGGCGTGAAGGAAGTGCGCGGCCAGGGCCTGATGCTGGGCATCGAGCTCGACCGCCCCTGCGGCGTGATCCTGAACCGCGCCTGCGACGCCGGCCTGCTGCTGAGCGTGACGGCCGACAAGGTGATCCGCCTAGTGCCGCCGCTCATCCTGACCATCGCCGAGGCCGACGAGATCGTCGCCATCCTCGCGCCCATCGTCAAAGCCTTCCTGTCGGAGCCCGCACCCCAATGACGACCGCCACCGCGAACACGAACATCCGGCACTACCTGCAGTTCGCCGACTTCACGGCCGACGAATACGCCTACCTCTTCGACCGCATGGCGGTCATCAAGAAGAAGTTCAAGACCTACGAGAAGCACCAGCCGCTGGTCGACCGCACGCTGGCCATGATCTTCGAGAAGGCCAGCACCCGCACCCGCGTGAGCTTCGAGGCCGGCATGTACCAGCTCGGCGGCAGCGTGGTCCACCTGACCACCGGCGACAGCCAGCTGGGCCGCGCCGAGCCCATCGAGGACAGCGCCAAGGTCATCAGCCGCATGGTCGACATCGTCATGATCCGCACCTACGAGCAGACCAAGATCGACGCCTTCGCGGCGCACTCGCGCGTGCCGGTCATCAACGGCCTGACCAACGAGTTCCACCCCTGCCAGATCCTGGCGGACATCTTCACGTACATCGAGCACCGCGGTTCCATCCAGGGCAAGACCGTGGCGTGGGTCGGCGACGGCAACAACATGGCCAACACCTGGCTGCAGGCGGCCGAGATCCTGGGCTTCACGGTGCACGTGAGCACGCCCAGCGGCTACGAGGTCGACCAGTCGATCGCCGGCATCCGCTCGGGCGACAGCTACAAGGTCTTCAAGGACCCGATGGAAGCCTGCCGCGGCGCCGACCTCGTCACCACCGACGTCTGGACCAGCATGGGCTACGAAGCCGAGAACGAAGCCCGCCGCAAGGCCTTCGCCGACTGGTGCGTCGACGAGGACATGATGCGCGCCGCCCAGCCCGACGCGCTCTTCATGCACTGCCTGCCCGCCCACCGCGGCGAGGAAGTGCAGGCCGAAGTCATCGACGGCCCGCAGTCGGTGGTGTGGGACGAGGCGGAGAACCGCCTTCATGCCCAGAAGGCGCTGATGGAGTTCCTGCTGCTCGGCAGGCTCTGAGAAGCTTTCGATCCACCGGGGCCCGCGCATGGAGCTGATGACCCGCTACCTTCCGCGCTACCAGTTCGCGGAAGAACACAGCCTCCACGTGCCGGCCTCGCCTGCTCGCGTGCTCGACATGGCGGCCCGGCCCGATGTGGTCGACGACCCGGTCGCCCGCCGCCTGATCTCGCTGCGCGAGTTGCCGAACCGGCTGGCCGGGCGCCTGGGCTTCGCGTCGGCGCTGCAGAACCGGCCGGCATTCAGCCTCGGCGAATTCACCCAGCTCGGCCGAGACGGCGAACGCGAACTCGCTTTCGGCCTCGCGGGCCGCTTCTGGCGGTCGGACTACGGACTGGTCCCGCTCGCCGATGCCCGCGCCTTCGCCGCGCTCGATGCCACGGGCATTGCCAAGCTGGTGCTCAATTTCACCGCCCAGCCCGAGGGCCAGGGCACGCGCCTGACCACCCGCACCCGCGTCTGGTGCGGCGACGATTTGGCACGCCGCCGCTTCACCCCCTACTGGCTGCTGATCCGGCCCGCGAGCGGGCTGATCCGTCGCCGCCTGCTGAGGCGCGTGCACGACGCCGCCCTTCTTGCCCCATGAACCCCTGCCAGCAATGCGGCGCCTGCTGCGCCAGCTACCGCGTCGACTTCAGCGTGCACGAACTCGACGACAACGGCGGCAGGGTGCCGTCCGGCCTTGCCGTCGAGGTGAACGACAGCCTCTGCCGCATGCGCGGCACCGATCACACGCCGATGCGCTGCGCCGCCCTCACCGGCAAGATCGGCGAATCGGTGAGCTGCGGCATCTACGAATGGCGGCCCAATCCGTGCCACGAGCTGCAATCGGGCAGCGACGCCTGCGAGCGCGCGCGGGCCCGCCACGGGCTGCCGGCGCTGTCGTCGCCGCACTGAGCCTGCGCTTCAACTCGTCACGCAGGGTGTTGGAAATAACCGACACCACGACCCCTCGCCCGGCGCTAACTTCGCGCCATGGCTCCATCACATCAGCATCGCATCTGGGACATTTCGCCGCCCGTGCATGAAGGCGCGCCGGTCTTTCCCGGCGACACGCCCTACCAACAGCGCTGGGCCGCGACCATCTCGCCCGGCTGCCCGGTGAACGTCAGCGAGATCAAGCTCTCGCCCCACGTCGGCGCGCACGCCGACGCCCCGCTGCACTACGACCCCGAGGGCCAGGCCATCGGCAACGTCGACCTCACGCCCTTCCTCGGCCCCTGCCGCGTGATCCATGCGATCGACAAGGGCCCTCTGATCGAGTGGGAGCACATCGCACACGCCATCGACAGCCACCTGCCCCAGCGCGTGCTGGTGCGCACCTACGACAGCATGCCGGTCGGCCACTGGGACCCGCAGCTCGCGGCCTATGCGCCCGCCACCGTCGAGCGCCTCGCGGCCATGGGCGTGAAGCTCATCGGCATCGACACCGCCAGCATCGACCCGGCCGACAGCAAGACGCTGGAGAGCCACCAACGCATCCGCCGCCTCGACCTGCGCGTGCTCGAGAACCTCGTGCTCGACGACGTGCCCGAAGGCGACTACGAACTCATCGCGCTGCCGCTGAAGCTGGTCAGCGCCGATGCCTCCCCCGTTCGCGCCGTGCTGCGCGAACTTCCCCGCTGAAACCTCCACCATGACGACACTTGCAGACTGCCGCGCGCTCGACGCGCAAGACCCGCTGCGCGCCCTGCGCGACCAATTCATCGTGCCCGAGGGCGTGCTCTACCTCGACGGCAACTCGCTCGGCGTGATGCCCAAGGCCGCGCCCGCGCGCATCGCCGAAGTCGTGACCAAGGAATGGGGCGAAGGCCTCATCCGCTCCTGGAACACCGCGAGCTGGTTCGACCTGCCGCAGCGCCTGGGCGACAAGGTGGCCCGCCTGATCGGCGCCGCGCCCGGCGAAGTGGTGTGCACCGACAGCACCTCGGTCAACCTCTACAAGGTGCTGTTCGCTGCCCTGTCGCAGCAGAAGGACAGCGGCCGCAAGCTGGTGGTGAGCGAGCGCAGCAACTTCCCGACCGACCTCTATATTGCCGAGTCGCTGTGCCGTGAGCGCGGCTTCACGCTCAAGCTGATCGACGCAAGCGAATTGCCCGGCGTGCTGACCGACGAAGTGGCCGTGCTGATGCTCACGCACGTCAACTACCGCACCGGTGCCATGCACGACATGAAGGCCGTCACCGCCGCCGCGCATGCGGTGGGTGCGCTCACGGTGTGGGACCTCGCGCACAGCGCGGGCGCCGTGCCGGTTGCGCTGAACGACAGCAACGCCGACTACGCCATCGGCTGCGGCTACAAATACCTCAACGGCGGCCCCGGCGCGCCGGCCTTCGCCTGGGTGCACACGAAGCACGCGGGCGCATTCGAGCAGCCGCTGTCCGGCTGGTGGGGCCATGCGGCGCCCTTCGAGTTCACGCCGCACTACCGCCCTGCCCCGGGCGTGGGCCGCTACCTGTGCGGCACGCAGCCGATCATCGCGCTGGCCGGGCTCGAATGCGGGCTCGACACCGTGCTCGCGGCCGAGTCGTTCAACGGCGACCACGGCGCGATGGCCGCGCTGCGCACCAAGTCGCTCGCGCTGACCGACATGTTCATCAGGCTGGTCGAGGAGCGCTGCGCCGGCCACGGCCTCTCGCTGGTCACGCCGCGCGACCATGCCCAGCGAGGCTCACAGGTCTGCCTCAGTCGCGAGGAAGGCGCCTACGCCATCGTGCAGGCACTCATCGCGCGCGGCGTCATCGGCGACTACCGCGCCGGCGACTCGCAGATGCCCGACATCCTGCGCTTCGGCTTCACGCCGCTGTACATCGGCTTCGAGGACGTGTGGAACTCGGTCGAGCATCTGGTGCAGGTGCTCGAGACCGGCGAGTGGCGACGCCCTGAATTCAACCGCAAGAACGCAGTGACATGAGCACCGAACACAGCCCCGAGCGCATCGTCCACGAAGAAAAGGCGCAGCTGGACTTCAGCAAGTCCATGAGCTACGGCGACTACCTGCACCTCGACGAGATCCTCAACGCGCAGCATCCGCTCTCGCCCGCGCACGACGAGATGCTGTTCATCGTGCAGCACCAGACCAGCGAGCTCTGGATGAAGCTCATGCTGCACGAGCTGCGCGCCGCCACCGCCTGCATCGCGGAAGAAAAACTGGCCGACGCCTTCAAGATGCTGGCCCGCGTGAGCCGCATCATGGAACAGCTGGTGAGCGCGTGGACCGTGCTCTCGACCATGACGCCGCCCGAATACACGGCGATGCGCCCCTACCTCGCCAACTCCAGCGGCTTCCAGAGCGCCCAGTACCGCTGCATCGAGTTCGCGCTCGGCAACAAGAACGCCGCCATGCTCAAGCCGCACGCGCACCGCGCCGACCTGCTCGCGCAGGTGGACGCGGCCTACCGCGCGCCTTCGCTGTACGACGAGTCGCTGCGCCTGCTCGCGCGCCACGGCCTGCCCGTGCCCGCCGACCGGCTGGAGCGCGACTGGACGCAGCCCTACGAAATGAGCGACGGCGTGGAGGCGGCATGGCTCACCGTCTACCGCAATCCGCACGATCAATGGGACCTGTACCAGCTCGGCGAGAAGCTCACCGACCTCGAAGACGCATTCCGCCTCTGGCGCTTCCGCCACGTGACGACGGTCGAGCGCGTGATCGGTTTCAAGCGCGGCACCGGCGGCACCGGCGGCGTGAGCTACCTGCGCAAGATGCTCGACGTGGTGCTGTTCCCCGAGATCTGGAAGCTGCGCACGGACCTCTAGATCTGCAGCCTCGCCGTGCAAACGCCCTCATGAGGCCGGGGTGGTCCGGATTGTTCCTTCGGTGCAACGCGCTACAGTTTTGGAAACAACGGAGGCCACCGCCATGCACGACATCCGGTTCACACCCGAAGAGCTTTCCACCCTGCGCGAACACGGCGTCGTGCTTTTCGCCAACCGCGTGATCTTCGACGCGCAGCCGCCGATGCCCCAGGAACGGATTGCCGCCGTGCAGTCGCTGTGCGCGGGGCCGATCCCCGATGGGCTGCTCGCGCTGTGGGAAGTCACCGCGGGCGGGCGGCTCGACTACGACCTGTCGCTCGAGATGAACGGCAACCTCGAAGGCATCAGCTGGACCGAGCTGTTCTGGAACGGCAGCGACGGCTATCACGACCTGCAGGGCTGGATCGACCACGAACTGGAACTGGCGCAGGAAGCCGCCGAAGAAAGCGGCGAACCATGGAGCGGCAAGCTCACGCACCTGCCCTTCGGCGGCTTCGAATACACCGACCGCATCTACGCGGTGGTCGAGCCCGGCGCCGAGCACGGGCAGATCGTTGCATGGAAGAAAGGCCTGCCGCCGGCCTGGACGCATGCGCTGCATGAAGACAGCGTGAACACCGTCGCCTCCGACCTGATGGGCGCCTTCGCTGCGCTGCACCTGGACGAAGACCCGCTGGCCCCCACGAGCGACTATTTCGCGGGGCAGACGCTGCTCGAATACTTGGACGACCGGCACGAGGAACACGGGCTCGACCTCGACCTGATGGACAAGCTGGTCGCCTTCTATTCGCGCGCCGTGGTCGACTGGCGCACGCCCCTGGCCGAAGGCACGCTGCGCCACAAGCCATCGCTCGCACGCGTGGCGCTGCGGCACGCCATCGCGACGGACGACGCCGACATGGTCGCCCAGCTTGCCGCCGCGGGCGTGGGCTTCGACGGGCCGCTGCAAGGCAGTGCGCTTGCGGTCGATGTCGCGGTCGGGAATGGCGCCTTCGCCGCCGCGGCGGCGCTGGTGCGTGCCGGTGCGCCGGTGCCTGCGGACGCGCTGGGCAGCATCGACGGGCAGATCTCGCCCGAACTCACGGCCGCGCTGCTGGCCAACGGTGCGGAGCCCGACGTGGCGGCCATCGTGAAGTGCGCGGCCTGCGGTGCGCCCGCGAGCGCGCACCTGATCGCCGAAGCCTGCGAGCGGGCAGGCATCGACGTGGCACCGGCCTTCGTCGCGGACCGCGATGCGATGCTGCTGGAACTGGAGACCACGCTGGCGCAGATGCAGGACGGCAAGCTGGGCCACTACCTGGGGCAGGAAGGAATCGCCGAGCGCATCGAACACCTGCAGGCGTTCCGGCTCTAGGGCTCCAGGGCTCCAGGGCTACCCGCCGTAGAGCCAGGGCTGGTCGAGCAGCTTCGCGCCCAGCAGGCGCATAGCCATGTCTCGGCCCAGCCGCACCGCGCCGGTCGCGTGGAAGATTTCGCCGTTGCGGCGCGCCCTGGCCTGCACCTGCGCATTGCGCGCCCAGCGCGCCTCGGCATAGCGCGCGAAGGCCGCCGGCACCTCCGCCGCGTCGCCCTCGCCCAGCGCATCGGCCAGCGCCAGCGCATCTTCGATGGCCATGCCCGCGCCCTGCGCGAGGTAGGGAACCATCGGATGCGCGGCGTCGCCCACCAGCGCGACGCGTTCGTGCGCCATGTCGGCTGCGCAGGTCATGGGCGCCCGGTCGCCGAGCGACCACGCGCGCCAGGCGGGCATGGCGTCGAGCAGCGACTGCAGGGTGCCGCAGCTGCGGCCCATGGCCTGCCTGAGCGCGGCGATGCTGCTGGCCTGGTCCCAGTCGCGAGCGTCGCCCGCGGGCGCCGATTCTGCGATCACGACCACGTTGAGCCAGTCGCCGCCGCGCACCGGATACGCCACCGCATGCAGGCGCGGCCCCAGCCACACGTCGACCTGCCGGCGGCGCAGCGCAGCGGGAAGCTTCGCCTGCTCGATCATCGAGCGCCATGCCGTGTGGCCGGTGACGCGGGGCGGCTCCGCGGCCGACGGGGTGTCGAGCTGGCGCCGCACCAGGCTCCAGAGGCCGTCGGCGCCGACGATCGCCTCGCCTTCCCAGGCGCGCGCGTCGGTGCTCGACATGCATACCAGGTCGTCGCTGGTCTCGACCTGCGTGATGCGCGCGGCGGTGACGAGCGTGCCGGTGCCGCGCGCACGCACGGCGTCGAGCAGCAGCCCGTGAAGGTCGGCACGGTGCACGCAGAAGTAAGGGGCGCCATAGCGCTGCTGCATGGCATCGCCGAGCGGCATGCGGGCCAGGTCGGAGCCGCTGTCGGCGCTGTGGACCACGAGCGCATCGGGCCGCGCCGCGATGGCCGCGAGCCCCGGCCCCAGGTCCAGCTGCTGGAGGCGCCGCGTGGCGTTGGGGCCGAGCTGCACGCCGGCGCCGATTTCGCCGAAGACGGCGGCCTGCTCGAAAACGTCGGCCCGGTGCCGATGGCGGGAAAGCGCCAGCGCGGTAGCCAGCCCCCCGATGCCGCCCCCGGCGACGAGGATGTGCGCGGGCATCGGTCTCAGCGGCTTTGCGTGGACGCGCGGGTCGTGGTGGCCTTGTCGGCTTCCGTGGGTTTGAGGGGAGTCTTGGGAGCGCAGCTTCCGCAGCTGTCGCACGAGCCGCAGCCCGATGTCCTGGCGAGGGATGCGGCCAGTTCCCTGGCGCGCTCTTCGTCGACCCAGCCCGCGCGATGCGTGCCGGCCGCGAGCTTCTGCGCGGCACCACGCCGCCAGCCTGCGGGCATCCAGCGCCAGACCGCGTAGAACGCGGCGGCGGCGACGATGAATCCGACGATCAGTTGTTGCGTCATATCTCGAATACTCCAGTCCCCAAGCCTACTCCAGGAATACCGCGGAACCGGCTTTGCCGGGCCGCAGGTATTGCCCCCTGCAAGGGGGTTGGCGGCCACACGAAGTGGGCAAGCCTGGGGGTTTGCTTTTTTACCCTGCTCCGAGTGCCACTGCAACGCGATAGGTGATGAAGCAGGCCATATACGCGAGGGCGAAAAGGTACCCGGCCATGATCCACACGTACTTCCACGAGCCGGTCTCGCGCTTCACCGCGGCGAGCGTCGAAATGCACTGCGGCGCGAACACGTACCAGACCAGCAGCGACAGCGCGGTCGCCAGCGACCAGCTGCCCGCGATCAGCGGTTCCAGCTGGCCCGCCACGTCGTCGCCCGTGGCCGACAGCGCGTACACCGTGCCCAGCGCGCCCACGGCCACTTCGCGCGCGGCCATGCCCGGCACCAGCGCGATCGAGATCTGCCAGTTGAAGCCGATGGGCGCGAAGATGTGCTCCAGCCCGCGGCCGATCATGCCGGCCAGGCTGTACTGGATGGCCGGTCCGGTCGCGCCTTCTGGCGGCGACGGGAAGGTCGAGAGAAACCACAGCAGGATGGTCAGCGTGAGGATGATCGTGCCCACGCGCTGCAGGAAGATCCATGCGCGCTCGTACAGGCCCAGCGCCAGGTTGCGCGGGTTGGGCCAGCGGTAGGCGGGCAGCTCCATCATCAGCGGCGAATGCGCGGTGTTGTCGCGGAAGCGCTTCATCACCCACGCCACGGCCATGGCCGAGACGATGCCGAACACATACAGCGCGAACAGCACCACGCCCTGCAGGTTGAACACCCCGCCCACGGTGCGCGCCGGAATGAAGGCCGCGATGAGCAGCGCATACACCGGCAGCCGCGCCGAACAGGTCATGAGCGGCGCGATCATGATGGTAGTGATGCGGTCGCGCCAGTTGCTGATGGTGCGCGTGGCCATCACGCCCGGAATGGCGCAGGCAAAGCTCGACAGCAGCGGAATGAACGAGCGGCCCGACAGGCCCACGGTGCCCATCACGCGGTCGAGCAGGAAGGCCGCGCGCGGCAGGTAGCCGGAGTCTTCGAGCGCGAGGATGAACAGGAAAAGAATCAGGATCTGCGGCAGGAAGACGATGACGCCGCCCACGCCCGCGATCACGCCGTCGACCAGCAGGCTCTGCAGCATGCCTTCGCCCATGTGCGCCTTGATGAGGCCGCCGAGCGCCTCGGTGCCGGCCTTGATGGCGTCCATCGGCACGTTGGCCCAGCTGAACACCGCCTGGAACATCAGGAACATGGTGACGGCCAGCACCAGCATGCCCCACACGGGGTGCAGCACCAGGCGGTCGATGCGGTCGCTGGTGGCGAGGCTGCCGACCGGCTCCTTCACCGTGAGGCCGAGGATGCGGCGCACCTCGCGCTGCGTGGCCAGCACGTCGTCCAGGCCAGGCGCCTGCCAGGGCTGCGGCGCGGCGGCGGCCACGGGGGCGTCGAGCGCCTCGAGCAGGCCCTGCGCGCCGCCGGTGTGCACGCCGACAGTCTCGATGACCGGCACACCCAGCTCGCGCGAGAGCGCGGCCTTGTCGACCACGATGCCCTGCTTGCGGGCCATGTCGGTCATGTTGAGCGCCACCACCATCGGCAGGCCGAGCCTCCTGGCCTCGAGCACCAGCCGAAGGTTCAGCCGCAGGTTGGTGGCGTCGGTGACGCACACCAGCAGGTCGGGCAGGGCTTCCTTGCTCTGGCCGGTGACGATGTCTCGGGTCACGGCCTCGTCGGCGCTCAGCGCATTCAGGCTGTAGGCGCCCGGCAGGTCGAGCACGAACACGCGCCTGCCCGAGGGCGTGCGCAGCGTGCCTTCCTTGCGCTCGACGGTCACGCCGGCGTAGTTGGCCACCTTCTGGCGGCTGCCGGTGAGCAGGTTGAACAGCGCGGTCTTGCCGCAGTTGGGATTGCCCAGCAAGGCGATGCGGCCCGGCTGCGCGGTGGGCGCAAAGCCGCCGGGGCCCTGGATGACGGCCTCAACCATGGTTGGCAGCCCCCGGCGTCACGTGGATGAGCGCGGCCTCGTGGCGGCGCAGCGCGAAGGTGGTGTGCCCCAGCCGTACGGCCAGCGGCTCGCGCCCGGGAATGCCGCTGGCCACGATGCGCACCGCTTCGCCCGGCACGAAGCCGATTTCGGTCAGGCGCAACACGAGTTCGCGGTCATCCGCGCTCTCGGGGCGCGCCACGTCGATTACGGTGGCCCACTGGTTGTCGGGAAGCTGGTCGAGGTGCAGGACGGCGGATGCCGGCGCTGCGCCGTTGTCTTTGGTGTGCACGGTGAGAGGGCGCCCTGAATATCGGCGCGCCAAGTAAGCAATACCCGAATGCTATCAATTCTCACTCGCGCAAACCTGACCACCCTTCAAAAAGGCGGGGTGCAGCCCAGAAACACCGCGGAACTGGCTATGCCAGGCCGCAGGTGTTGCCCCCGGTAGGGGGAAGGCGAAGCGACACGAAGTGCGCGCAGCCTGGGGGCGAGCCTAGTTCAGCCCGAGCATGCCGCGCAGCTTGGACAGGTCTTCGGCCAGCGTATTGACGCGGCCCGCCAGCAGCTTGCGGTCACGCTCGGTGAGCTTCGAATAGGTTTCGAAGCCGCCGTCGGCCGTCCTGTACTTGGCCAGCGTGTCGAACACCACCTTGAAATTGGCGTCGGTCTTGTCCGAGAAGGCCTTGTTTTCCTTCACGACCAGCGGGCGCAGCAGTTCGACGATCTTGAAAGCGCCCTCGAAATTCGACTGGAAGTCCCACAGGTCGGTGTGGCTGTAGCGGTTTTCCTCGCCGGAGATCTTGGTCGCGGCCACTTCTTCCATCAGCACCGCGGCGCCGCCCACCACCTTCTCGGGCGGGAAAGTCAGCGCACCCAGGCGCTTCTGCAGTTCGAGCACGTCTGCCAGCAGCTTGTCGGCCACCGGGTTGAGCTCCTTGGTGTTCTTCTGCACCCACAGGCCGTATTCGATGCGGTGGAAGCCGCCGAAGGCCGGGTCTTTCTCGGCCTTTTCGTGGTCGTCGGCGCGCGAGTCGATCGCCTTGTCGAGGTCGTTGAACAGCTCGGCCACCGGCTCGATGCGCTCGTAGCTGGTGCGCGTGGGCGCATACAGCTTCTTCGCCTTCTCGATGTCGCCGGCCTTCACCGCGGCGGTGAAGGCGCGCGTGTCCGCGGCCAGCTTGCGCACGTTCTCGGCGACGTAGATCTTGTAGTCGGAGATCGGTCCGACCAGCTCGAGCGGCGACACGGCGGCCTGTGCGCCAAGGGCACAGAGCCCGGCGAAGCCTGCGACGAAAGTGGCGAGGAAGTGGCGGCGGAACTGCACGGTCATGGATCTCCTTGTTCTGGGCAGTGGTGAAAAAACTTGTGGCACCGATGCCGCCTCAGGCGGCCATCAGGCTGCGCCCCAGCCAGTCGTGCTCGTCCCGCACGCCCGGCAGCGTGAAGAAGAAGCCGCCGCCGATCGGCTTGATGTATTCCTCGAGCGGCTCGCCGTCCAGGCGCTTCTGCACCGCGATGAAGCCGTTCTCCAGGTTGGCCTGGTAGCAGATGAACAGCAGCCCCATCTCGAGCTGGCCCGACTTGGTCACGCCGTTCGAATAGTTGAAGGGCCGGCGCAGCATCAGGTTCTTGTCAGAGGCCTTGGTGCGCGGGTTCGCCAGGCGGATGTGCGCGTCCATCGGCGTGGCCTTGCCTTCGGGGTCCTTGGTGTAGTCGGGCACATCGTGCTCGGTCTTGCCGCCGTCCATCGGCGCGCCGGTGGGCTTGAGGCGGCCCATGATGGCCTCCTGCTCCTGCAGCGGCGTGCGGTCCCAGCGCTCCACGAAGTTGCGGATGATGCGCACCGCCTGGTAGCTGCCGCCCACGGCCCAGGCGGGCTCGTCGCCGCCGGGCTGCACCCACACGATGCGGTCCATGAGCTTGTCGTCGGCCGAGTCGGGGTTGGCGGAGCCGTCCCTGAAGCCGAGGAAATTGCGCGCGCTCTCGGCCGGCTTGCCGGGCACCGCCGGAATGGGCGGCACGGTGCCTTCCTGCTTCCAGTGCAGCACCAGCAGGTCGGGCGTGTTCTTGATGATGTCGCGCAGCGCGTGGATGTTGGTGTCAGGCGTGTTGGCGCAGAACTGGATCGACAGGTCGCCGTGGCACAGCGCGGCGTCGAGCGCGTCGTTCGGGTGGCGCTGCATCTGGTTCAGCCGCAGGGGTTTTTTCTTCTCGAGGCCGAAGCGCTCGTCGAACAGCGAAGTGCCGACCGACACCGTCACCGTCAGCCCGTCGGGCTGCACCACGGGCCCGAGGATGCCGGAGCCCGCGGGCGGCAGCCTGGGGTCGGGGTCGGTCTGCGGGCCGCCCTGCGTGAGGAAGGCTATGCGCTCGGTGAGCGTGCGGAACAGCCGCTCCAGGTCGGCGCGGTTCTCGGCCAGCACGTAGAACGACGCGATCATGCCGGCCGTCGGGCGCGGCGTGACGATGCCGGCCTGATGCCTGCCACGAAAGGGCACGCGGTCTTGCGTGTGGGTGCTCTGCGGCGCGTCGGTCACTTGCGCGCCGCTGTCCGGCGAATTGGGCGGGCCGGAAGGCGCGGCGCCAGCACGGGCCGAGGCGGCCAAGCCCGCGAAGGCGACGCCGGCGGCGCCGAGCATGCGGCGGCGGTGCGGTGATTCGGGTCGTCCCTCGGGCGGGACGGCTTCGTTGAACTTCGACTTTTCCATGGGGATGCCTGCTCTCACGTCATTCCAGGCCGAGCGCCGCGTTGACCTTGCCGAGTTCCTCGGCCAGCGCGCGCACGGGTTCGGCCAGTGCCTTTCTTTGCGCCTCGTCCAGCGGCGCGGGCTTGAAGCCCTCGCCATCGCGGTACGGGGCCAGCGCGGCGTCGAAGGCCGCGAAGCGCTCGTCCACGCTCTTCTGCAGCGCGGGCGCCGCCTTTACCAACAGCGGCTGGAGCAGCTCGGCAATCTTCTTCGTGCCTTCGTAGGTGCCTTGCAGGTTGGCGGCTTCGGCGTGGCCGTAGTGGTCTTCGCCGCCGGCGGGCAGGTTGTCGGCCACGCGGCGCAGCAGCTTGGAGGCCGAGCCCGCGAGCCGCTCCGGCGGCATGTTGAGGCCGCGCAGGCGCTCCTTGAGGGTGCCGATGTCGCCCGTGAGCTTCTCGACCATGGGCGCGAGGCCCTTCACGTCGTTCTGGCTGTACAGCGCGTACTCGATGCGATGGAAACCGGTGAAGCCGGGGTCAGCCTCGCGCTTCTCGAAGTAGTCGGCGCGTGCGTTGATGCGGGTGTCGAGGTCGGCGAACAGCTCGGCCATCGGCTCGATGCGCTTGTAGGCCTGGTGCGCCGGCGTGTAGAGCGCCCTCGCCTGCTGCAGGTCGCCGGCCTTCACCGCCTCGGACAGCGCACCCACGGCGTCTTCGAGCGAGCCCGCCTCCAGCCGCAGGAAGGTCTGGTATTCGGCCAGCGCGCCGACGTAGTTGACCAGCGACGGCCGCGCCGCTTCGGCATCGGACGCGGCCGAAGGCGTGACGCGCAGCTTGCCGCGCGGGTTGCTCAGCAGGCCGCAGGTGATGGCGAACTCGCCCGGCTGCAGCTTGACCGTCATGGTCTGCGAGAAGCCGGGCGCGATGTTCTCGCGCTCTTCCACCACCATCACGCCGTCGAGAATTTCCCACTCGAGCGCGCGGTTCGACTTGTTGACGATGGTGAAGGTGGTGCGCCCCGCGGGCACGGTGATCTCGTTGGGGTCGCAGGCGTTGCCCTGGATCGTGACGGTGACGGCGTTGTCGGCCGCCTTGGGCGGCGCCTTGCGGGCCTCGTTCGAGGCATACCAGAAGGCCGCGAGGCCGGCGACCACCAGCAGCGCCGAGCCGGCCACCGCCGCGCGCATCAGTTTCGAGGTGGAGGGCTTGTTGTCGGAGGAGGAAGAAGACATTGCGGGTCTCAGCGGGCGGCGGCCGCGCGTGGCGCCGGCGCGGGGGCCGGACGCAAAAAGAAGAAAAGGGCGACGGCTAAAAAGGCCAGGTAGACGATGACCTCGCCCACCACGGGGGCGGCCTGGTAGCCCAGCAGGCCCGAGAGCACGGCGCCCACCGGGCTGTCCATCGGCAGCTTGTCGCTCATGTCGAACACCACCGTCTGCAGGTGGTTCCACACGCCGCCTTCATGCAGCTTGCGCAGGACGCCGGCCAGCAGGCCCGCGGCCACCAGCAGGATGAAAAGGCCGGTGAAGCGGAAGAAGCGGCGCAGGTCGAGCCGCACGCCACCTGAATAGAGACCCCAGCCAACGACCACCGACACCGCGATGCCGGCCAGCGCGCCCACGGGCGCTTCCCAGCCGCTGCTCTGCTGGAACACGGCCAGCAGGAAGAACACCGACTCCAGCCCTTCCCGCGCCACCGCGAGAAACACCATGCCGATCAGCGCCCAGCCCTGGCCGTCCGCGCCCTTGGCGAGCGCGCTGTCGATGGAGGCCTGCAGCTCGCCCTTGATCGAACGCGCCGCCTTGCGCATCCAGAACACCATCGACGTCAGCATGACCACCGCGATGAGCCCGACCACGCCTTCGAACAGCTCCTGCTGCTTCTGCGGAAACTCCGCCGCGAGCAATTGCAGGCCCGCGCCCGCGAACAGCGAAAGCGCGGCGGCCAGCAGCACGCCGACCCACACCGCCGGCATCAGCGCGCCGCGTCCGCTTTGCTTGAGGTAGCTGGCAACGATGCCGACGATCAGCGCGGCTTCGATGCCTTCGCGCAGCATGATGAGAAAGGGAATGAGCATCGGCTTCTGGATTCAGGGCATGGAGAGCCCAGGAGCCAACGAGCATACCGCATCAAATAAGATCCATTCTCATTTGATGGCTTTGATTACCGAATGGTAATGAAAGCGATGTGTCAGGCGCCGATTTCGTGGATGCGAGCGGTGAGCGCGCCGCCGTCGATCCGCAATTCAGCCAAGGCAACGGGCAGCTTGAAGCGGCGCGGCCCCGCGCTGCCCGGATTGACGTACAGCACGCCGCCCCGCTCCTCGAGCTTCGGCTTGTGCGAATGGCCCGAGACGACCACGCGCACGCCGGCTGCCGCCGGATCGATGCCGAGCTGCGACAGATCGTGGATCGCATACAGCTGCACGCCGCCGAGCTCGACGAGTTCGGTTTCCGCGATGCCGTCGGCCCAGGCTTCGCGGTCGTTGTTGCCGCGTACCACCGTCAGCGGTGCCAGTTCGCGCAGCGCATCGAGGATGCCCGGATCGCCGATGTCGCCGCCATGCACGATGTGGTCGCAGCCCCGGAGGGCCGCGACGGCCTGCGCACGCAGCAGGCCATGGGTGTCGGAGATGAGCCCGACCCGCGTTACCACCGCATCAGGCCGACAGCAGCTGCCGCAGCACGAACGGCAGGATGCCGCCGTGCTTGTAGTAGTCGACCTCGATCGGCGTGTCGATGCGCAGGCGCACCGTCACCTCCTGGTGCGTGCCGTCGGGGCGGTGAACCACCAGCTTCACATCCATCTGCGGCTTGAGTTCGCTGCCGATCACCACGTCGATCTGCTCGTCGCCCGTGAGGCCCAGCGTCTGCCAGGAATCGGCGCCGCGGAACTGCAGCGGCAGCACGCCCATGCCGACCAGGTTGGCGCGGTGGATGCGCTCGAAGCTGCGCGCCACCACGGCCTTGATGCCCAGCAGCTGCGTGCCCTTGGCGGCCCAGTCGCGCGACGAGCCGGTGCCGTACTCTTCGCCGCCGAACACCACGGTGGGCACGCCCTGCTCCATGTACTTCATGGCGGCGTCGTAGATGAACATCTTCTCGTTGCCGGGCTGGAACCGCGTGACGCCGCCCTCTTCCTGCGTGCCGTTGGCGTCCGGCGGAATCATGAGGTTCTTGATGCGCACGTTGGCGAAAGTGCCGCGCATCATCACGTCATGGTTGCCGCGGCGCGAGCCGTAGCTGTTGAAGTCGGCCTTGGCCACGCCGTTGGCCTTCAGCCAGATGCCCGCGGGCGAGCTTTCCTTGATCGAGCCGGCCGGCGAGATGTGGTCGGTGGTGATCGAGTCGCCGAACAGCGCCATGATGCGCGCGCCCTTGAAGCCCGCGTCCGACGCGTGCGGCTTCATCTTGAAGCCCTCGAAGAACGGCGGCTCGGCAATGTAGGTGGACTTGGGCCAGTCGTAGACCTGGCCGTTGGTGCCCTTGATGCTCGTCCAGAACTTGCCCGGATCGGTCTTCACCTTGTCGTAGTTCGCGCGGAACGACTTGGCGTTCATGGCATGGCGCAGGTTGTCGTCGATTTCCTTCGGCGTGGGCCAGATGTCGCCCAGGTACACGTCCTTGCCGCCCTTGCCCTTGCCCACGGGCTGGGTCATCAGGTCGGTCATGACGTTGCCGGCGATGGCGAAGGCCACCACCAGCGGCGGCGAGGCCAGGAAGTTGGCCTTCAGGTTCGGATGGATGCGCGCCTCGAAATTGCGGTTGCCCGACAGCACGGCCGCGCCGATCAGGTCGTTCTTGGTGATGGCTTCGTTGATCTCGGGCGTGAGGTCGCCGGCGTTGCCGATGCAGGTGGTGCAGCCGTAGCCGGCGAGGTAGAAGCCCAGCTTCTCCAGGTACGGCAGCAGGCCGGCCTTCTCGAGGTATTCGGTCACGATGCGCGAGCCGGGGGCCAGCGAGGTCTTGATGTGCGGCTTGACGGTGAGGCCGGCTTCCACCGCCTTCTTCGCCAGCAGGCCGGCGGCCAGCATCACGCTCGGGTTGGACGTGTTGGTGCACGAGGTGATGGCGGCGATCAGCACGTCGCCGTTGCCGATGGTCACTTCGCCCTTGGGCGCCGAAGGGGCGGTGGCGCTCACGTGCGCGGCGGCCTTGGTGGAGCGGTTGGCCACCATCTCGACCACGTCGAGCGGCGCGCCCGCGGGCGGCGACGCCGCCTCGTCATCGCTGCCCTTGGCGGCAGCCAACAGCGGATAGCGCACCTTGAGCTTGTCCGCCGGCTGGTTGAAGCCGTTGGCGTCGTTGGGCTTGCTGTAAAGCTCCGAGAACTTGGTGGACAGGTGGCCCAGGTCGATGCGGTCCTGGGGACGCTTCGGGCCGGCCAGGCTGGGCGACACGGTGCCGAGGTCCAGGCGCACCACCTTGGTGTAGTCGATGTCGCCCGGGGCCGGCATGCCGAACAGGCCCTGCGCCTTGTAGTAGGCCTCGAAGCGCTCGACCTCTTCCTTGGTGCGGCCGGTGCCTTCGAAGTAGGCCACGGTCATTTCGTCGACCGGGAAGAAGCCCATGGTCGCGCCGTATTCGGGCGCCATGTTGCCGATGGTCGCGCGGTCGGGCACGGCGATGGATGCGGCGCCGGGACCGAAGAATTCCACGAACTTGCCCACCACCTTCTCTGCGCGCAGGATGGCGGTGACGTACAGCACCAGGTCGGTGGCGGTGACGCCTTCGCGCAGCTTGCCGGTGAGCTCGAAGCCCACCACGTCGGGCGTCAGCATGTAGACCGGCTGGCCCAGCATGGCGGCCTCGGCCTCGATGCCGCCCACGCCCCAGCCGACCACGCCGATGCCGTTGATCATGGTGGTGTGGCTGTCGGTGCCCACCAGCGAGTCGGGGTAGTAGGTGGGCTTGTCGCCGTCGTCGTACGGGCTCTTGTAGACGCCGCGCGCAAAGTACTCCAGGTTCACCTGGTGCACGATGCCGAAGCCCGGCGGCACCACGCGGAAGGTGTCGAAGGCCTGCATGCCCCACTTCATGAACTGGTAGCGCTCGTTGTTGCGCTGGAATTCCAGCTTCATGTTCAGGTCGAGCGCCTTGGGCGTGCCGTAGTAGTCGACCATCACCGAGTGGTCGACCACCAGGTCGACGGGCACCAGCGGCTCGATGGTCTTGGGCGACTTGCCCAGCTTGGCGGCCACGCTGCGCATGGCGGCCAGGTCGGCCAGCAGCGGCACGCCGGTGAAGTCCTGCAGCACCACGCGGGTGACGACGAAGGGAATTTCGTCGGTGCGCTCGGCGTTGGGCGCCCAGTGGGCCAGCTCTTCGACGTGCTTGGCCGACACCTTCTGGCCGTCGCAATTGCGCAGCACCGATTCGAGCACGATGCGAATGGAAACCGGCAGGCGGTCGACGGTCGGGTATTGCTTGGCCAGCTCCTTCAGGGACCAGTACTTGCCGGACTTGCCGGATGCTGTCTTGAAGGTCTTGAGGGTGGACGCAAAGGCATGCGCCGGTGCTTTGGCCATAGAGGGACTCCTGTTGGTTCGTGGAAGCCTCTCAAAGATAGCAGGGATCGATGTCAGTGGCTGTAGTCGGGGGACTCGGCTCGCCCCCGTTTTTCCGAATGAGCAGCCGGCATTTCAGGCCATGGCCATTCGCGCACCGCCGCGCGTGCGGCGCAGGCCGGTCCATTGCAGTTCGGCCAACACGACCACGCAGGCCGCCTGGGCCAGCACCCATGCCATGCCCAGCGCACTGACCGCGAACACGCCGCTCACCAGCAGCGCGATGCAAGCCGCGGCCCAGCCGAAATTGCCCACGACGACAAGGCCGATCAACCCGCGCGGCGGCGTGCTGCGGCTGGCCATGAAGGCGGCCATTGCCGCATAGGCCAGCAGGAAGACGCCCGTGCCCATGAGCAGCGGCGACGGCAGGCCGGTCAGCCGCGCCAGCGCGTCGGTGAAGGCCACCTGCAGCGCGCCGGTCGCGGCGCACGAGGCGGCATCGGCCCACATGACGTTGGGCAGGAAACGGGGGGATGCGAAGACGGACATGCGGTTCTCCTTGGTGTAGTACCGGGGTGGTACGGCGCCAATGATTCCGGCGGCGGCGCACCGCGTCGATGACCTCCTAGGTCATGGCGCCGCGCCACCACCGCGCCAGAATGCGGCTCCATGAACACCATCCGCTCCCTTTCGTCCAAGGCCGACCGCCCCGGCGCGCGCGACCCGTTCGGCGTCCATCTGCGGCACTGGCGCACCCACCGCCGCCTGAGCCAGCTCGACCTGGCCCAGGAAGCCGAAGTCTCGACCCGCCATCTGAGCTACGTGGAAACCGGCCGCGCCGCGCCCAGCCGAGAAATGGTGCTGCGGCTGGCCGAACGGCTGGAGGTGCCGCTGCGCGAGCGCAATGCGCTGCTGGTGGCGGCGGGCTTCGCGCCGATGTACCGGCAGCGCTCGCTCGACGACCCGGCCATGGCCTCCGCGCGCCGCGCCATCGACCTGGTGCTGAAGGGACACGAGCCCTTTCCCGCGCTGGCCGTGGACCGCCACTGGAACCTGGTCGCGCACAACGCGCTGGTGCCGCTGCTGATGGAAGGCGCCGCGCCCGAACTGCTGAAGCCGCCCATCAACGTGCTGCGGCTGAGCCTGCACCCCGACGGCGTGGCACCGCGCATCGCCAACCTCGCGCAGTGGCGCACCCACCTGCTCGAGCGGCTCCAGCAGCAGATCGCGGCCACCGGCGACGCGGTGCTGCAGTCGCTGCACGACGAACTGGCGGCCTACCCCCCGCCCGCCGTGAGCTACGACGCCCCGGTACTCGACACCGCGCTGTCGGCGGTGGCGGTGCCCTTCCAGGTCGTCATGCCGAGCGGCGTGCTGAGCTTCATCAGCACCATCACGATCTTCGGCACGCCGGTCGACGTCACATTGCAGGAACTCGCGGTGGAGTCGTTCTTTCCGGCCGATGAGCAGACGGCTGCGGCGCTGGTTGCGTTGGCGGCGCAGCTGGCGCAGTCGACGCCCCAGGCGGATTGAGATCGGCCCTGCCGTCCGCGCCGCGCGGCGGGCCTTCGAAGTCGTCCACCTGGATGACCTTGTCGGCGGCCTTCAGGTAGGCCAGAGCCAGTTCGGGATCCGGCGCCGAACTGGCCGCCTCTTCCAGCGAATTCGTGCGGCGCAGCACCTTGTTGAGCGCGGCGGTGGTATCGCCGAGCTGCACCGAAAGCTCCATTGCATGCATCAGGTCGCGCAGGCCGCCGGGCGCGGGCTCGCTGAGGTCGGGCGCCAGTCGCTCGATGATGCGCGGGTTCTTGCGCAGCAGGTCGGCCAGTGCGATCAGCTGCACATCGCGCAGGGGCGCCAGGTGCGCGGTGCGCCGCAGCACCAGCGCGCCGATCACGCGCCGGCCTGCGGTCGGCAGGTTGGCGTACAGGTCGCGCAGGATCTTGCCGGCCTCGTCGAGCTGCAGCCGGATCGCGGCCTGCGCGAACGGCAGCAGCTCGGGCGCCCCGTCGACACGGTAGCGCCAGATGCACGCGCTGGCCATGTACAGGTGCGCGAGCACGTCGCCGAGCCTTGCCGACAGCAGCTCCATGCGCTTGAGCTTGCCGCCGAGCATGCCCATCGCGAGGTCGGCGGTGAGCGCGTACTTGGCACTCATGCGCGCGACCAGCCGTGCCTCCGGCAGCAGATCTTCAGGCGGCTTTCCCAACACCGGCGCACCGAACAGGCTGTGCCAAAGATTGACGGCCACATGCCTGCCATGCGCCATCAGCGCCTTGCCGAGGGCGGTTTCGTCGCCCGCCTGCACTGCGGCCATTTCGTCGAGCACGTGCGGGTGGCAGCGCACCGCGCCCTGCCCGAACACGATGAGCGCGCGCGTGAGGATGTTCGCGCCCTCGACCGTGATCGCGATCGGCGCCTGCCGATAGGCCACGCCGAGCAGGTTGGAAGGGCCCGAGATGATGCCCTTGCCGCCCAGGATGTCCATGCCGTGGTTCACCGCACGCCGCCCCGCCTCGGTCAGCTGCACCTTGAGGATGGCGCTGGCCACACTGGGCCGCTCGCCCTTGTCGAGCGCCGCTGCGGTATAGCGGCGTGCCGCGTCGGTCGCATACAGCTCGGCGGACATCTGCGCCACCAGCCCCGCCACCGCATGGAACTTGCCGACCGGCATGCCGAACTGCTCGCGGATCTGGCCGTAGCCGTCGCTCACGTAGAGCGCGGTCTGCTGCATCGCCGAGCCCAGCGCGGGCAGAGAGATGGCGCGGCCCGCGGCCAGGCACTCCATCAGCATGCGCCAGCCCTGCCCGACCTGCTTCTCGCCGCCGATGATCCAGTCCATCGGCACGAACACCTGCCGGCCGTGAATGGGGCCGTTCATGAAGGCGCTGTCCATGGGGCGATGGCGCCGGCCGATCTCCATGCCCTCGTGCGGCACGGGAATCAGCGCGCAGGTGATGCCCAGGTCGCGCTGGCCCTCGGGCCGGCTCTCGTCCACGGCATGGAAGGCCAGGCCGACCACGGTGGCCACCGGCGCGAGCGTGATGTAGCGCTTGTCGAAATCGACCAGGAAGCCGCGCGTCATGCGGCCTTCGAACTCGCGCTCGACCACCACCCCGCGATCGGGAATCGACGCCGCGTCAGACCCCGCGTAGGGCGAGGTCAGGCCGAAGCACGGCAGCTCGCGGCCATCCGCGAGGCGCGGCAGGTAGTGGTCCTTCTGCGCATCGGTGCCGTAGCGCAGCAGCAGTTCGGCCGGGCCCAGCGAGTTGGGCACCATGACCGTGACGGCCGTGGCGGTGTTGACGGTGGCAATGCGCGTCACCACGGTGGCGTGCGCGAAGTGGCTGAAGCCGAGGCCGCCGAACTCCTCGGGAATGATCATCCCGAAGAAGCGCTTCTCTCGAAGGAAGCGCCACACCTCGGGCGGCAGGTCGCGCGCCTGGTCGATGGCGTGGTCGTCCAGCATGTGGCACAGCGTGCGCACCTCGTTGTCCAGAAAGGCCTGTTCGCGTTCGGTGAGCCGGTTCGGCCCCATGGCCGAGAGCGCGTCGAAATCGGGCCGCCCCGCGAACAACTGGCCCTCGAAGCCGACGGTGCCGGCCTCCAGCGCGGCCCGCTCGGTGTTTCCGAGCGGCGGCAGCGCCTTCGAGAATGGCTTCATGGCCCATCGGCCGATCAGTGTCGCCAGCGGCATGGTGCGTCTCCTTCCGCGACGAACGCGCGCGGATTGACACGATTCTTGAGGCTTGTAACGGGCCGCGCGAGCCGGCCAAGTGCGAAGCCGTCTGTCGGATACGGACGCGCCTGGGCCGATCAGCGAGAACATCGGTCCCATCGAGCAGCACGTCATGGCCGCGGCTGCCCTGCACCGCGATTACTTCCGCTTTCCGCCGATGCGCCCATGAATGGAGCGCGCAAGAAAAAGCCCCGGCTGGCGGGGCTTCTTCAATGGCGCGGGCCGAGCCGCGGAGATCAGGCCGTGACCGAGTCCGCCACGCCCTTGTAGTCTTCGATCTTGTCGAAGTTCAGGTACTGGTAGATCTGCGCGCTGGAGGCGTCGAGCACGCCCGAAGCAGCCATGTATTCCTCGCGCGTCGGGATGCGGCCCAGGCGCGAGCAGATGGCGGCCAGCTCGGCCGAGCCGAGGTACACGTTGGTGTTCTTGCCCAGGCGGTTCGGGAAGTTGCGCGTGCTGGTCGACATGACCGTCGCGCCTTCGCGCACCTGTGCCTGGTTGCCCATGCACAGCGAGCAGCCCGGCATTTCGGTGCGGGCACCGGCATTGCCGAACACGCCATAGTGGCCTTCTTCGGTGAGCTGCTGCGCGTCCATCTTGGTCGGCGGGGCGATCCACAGCTTGACCGGGATGTCGCGCTTGCCTTCGAGCAGCTTCGACGCGGCGCGGAAGTGGCCGATGTTGGTCATGCACGAACCGATGAACACTTCGTCGATCGCGGCACCGGCCACGTCGCTCAGCGTCTTCACGTCGTCAGGGTCGTTCGGGCAAGCCACGATGGGCTCGTGGATCTCGGCCAGGTCGATCTCGATGACGGCGGCGTAGTCGGCGTCGTCGTCGCCCTTGAGCAGTTGCGGGTTCGCGAGCCAGGCTTCCTGCGCGGCGATGCGGCGCTGCAGCGTGCGGGCATCGGCGTAGCCTTCGGCAATCATCCACTTCATCAGCGTGATGTTGCTGTTGATGTACTCGATGATCGGTTCCTTGTTCAGGTGCACCGTGCAGCCGGCGGCCGAGCGTTCGGCCGAGGCGTCGCTCAGCTCGAATGCCTGTTCCACCTTCAGGTCGGGCAGGCCTTCGATCTCGAGGATGCGGCCCGAGAAGATGTTCTTCTTGCCCTTCTTCTCGACCGTCAGCAGGCCGGACTTGATGGCATACAGCGGAATCGCGTTGACCAGGTCGCGCAGCGTGACGCCGGGCTGCATCTTGCCCTTGAAGCGCACGAGCACCGATTCGGGCATGTCCAGCGGCATCACGCCGGTGGCGGCCGCGAAGGCCACGAGGCCGGAGCCCGCGGGGAAGCTGATGCCGATGGGGAAGCGGGTGTGGCTGTCGCCGCCCGTGCCCACGGTGTCGGGCGTCAGCAGGCGGTTGAGCCAGCTGTGGATCACGCCGTCGCCCGGACGCAGCGACACGCCGCCGCGGTTGGCCATGAACTCGGGGAGTTCGTGGTGCATCTTGACGTCGACCTTCTTGGGGTACGCCGCCGTGTGGCAGAACGACTGCATGACGAGGTCGGCCGAGAAGCCCAGGCAGGCCAGGTCCTTCAGTTCGTCGCGCGTCATCGGGCCGGTGGTGTCCTGCGAGCCGACCGAGGTCATCTTGGGTTCGCAGTACGTGCCCGGGCGAACGCCCTGGCCTTCGGGCAGGCCGCAGGCGCGGCCGACCATCTTCTGCGCGAGCGAGAAGCCCTTCTTGGTGTCCACAGGGCTTTGCGGCAGGCGGAACAGCGTGGAAACGGGCAGGCCCAGCGCCTCGCGCGCCTTGGCCGTCAGGCCGCGGCCGATGATCAGCGGAATGCGGCCGCCGGCGCGCACTTCGTCGAACAGCACGTCGCTCTTGACCTGGAATTCGGCGATGACCTTGCCGTCCTTCAGCGCCTTGCCTTCATAGGGGCGCAGCTCGACCACGTCGCCCATGTTCATCTGCGTCACGTCGAGTTCGATCGGCAGCGCGCCCGAGTCTTCCATCGTGTTGTAGAAGATGGGAGCGATCTTGCCGCCGAGGCAGACGCCGCCGAAGCGCTTGTTGGGCACGTAGGGAATGTCTTCGCCGGTGAACCACAGCACCGAGTTGGTGGCGCTCTTGCGCGACGACCCCGTGCCGACCACGTCGCCGGCGTAGGCCACGAGGTGGCCGCGCGCGCGCAGGTCTTCGATGAACTTCACCGGGCCGCGCTTGCCGTCTTCCTCGGGCACGATGCCGGGGCGCGCGTTCTTGTGCATCGCCAGGGCGTGCATCGGGATGTCGGGACGGGTCGTCGCATCGGGTGCGGGCGACAGGTCGTCGGTGTTGATTTCGCCAGCCACCTTGAAGATGCTGACGGTGATGCTCTCGGGCACTTCGGGGCGGCTGGTGAACCATTCGGCATCGGCCCAGCTCTGCAGAACGCCCTTGGCGTTGGCGTTGCCCTTGTCGGCCTTTTCCTTGACGTCGTGGAACTGGTCGAACATCAGCAGGGTCTTCTTCAGGCCCTCTGCCGCCACGGCGCCCACTTCGGCGTCGTCGAGCAGGTCGATCATGGGGCTGATGTTGTAGCCGCCGAGCATGGTGCCGAGCAGTTCGGTCGCGCGGGCGCGCGAAATGAACTCGCTCTTCTCGGTGCCGTGCGCCACGGCCGCGAGGTAGCTCGCCTTGACCTTGGCCGCGTCGTCGACGCCGGCGGGCACGCGATAGGTGAGCAGGTCCAGCAGGAAGGCACCGTCCTTGGCATTCGCGCTCTTGAGGAGCTCGATCGCTTCAGAGGTCTGCTTCGCGCTCAGGGGCAGCGGCGGGATACCGAGCGCGGCGCGTTCGGCAACATGGTCAACGTAGGCTTGCAACATCTTCTTTTCTCCGGAAACTGGTCTTGCGGGAATGCGGTGCGGTCAAGCAAGAGCCGCACCGCACCCCGCGCTCGGTACGCTTACTTCTTCTCGCCGTCGGCGCCGTCGAACAGCGCCTTGGGTGGGTTCTTCTTCATTTCTGCGGCGAAGGCGACCTGGGCTTCGGTCTGGCATTCGTCGGCAAGGCGCAGGCCGGCCTTCTGGTTCATCAGCATCGACTTGTTGCCGAGCTGGAGCCACATGGCGCCGGCACGCGGGTCTTCGAGGCGGATGGCGCCGGTACGGCTTTCGACCGGGTGCATGCGGTACTTCGCGCCCTTGGTGCTGACGGTGAAGAAGCCGGGCTTCTTGTCGTCGGGCGTGACGGTCACGTCGGCGCCGAGTTCGCACTGGGCCTTGCCGATGGACACGCGCTGCGCCACGGCCAGGTCGGCCTCGGAGAGCGTCACGTCGGTGTCGGTGTTGATGGGCGTGACTTCCTCGACGGCCTTGGCGGCCTTGCGGGTGACCTGGTGCTTCTTGGCAGGGGCCTTCGCCGTGCTGGAGGAAGCTGCCTTGGCGGCGGGCTTTGCGGCCGGCTTGGCAGCGTCCTGGGCCATTGCGGCCAGGGGCAGAGCCAGTGCGACAGCTGCAATCAGGGCAATTTTCTTCATGTGTGGGTTTCCTTGAGGCTGGGTTCGGGTGGTTTCAGGAGGCCGCGAGCGCAAACCAGGCTTTCGCCTCGGGGGGCAACGCGCGCCCTGTTGCGTGGGCACGTGTCAGAACCTGCCAGAAATGGCGGTAGCTCGCGCGGTCGTGCAATGTGCCATCAATTTGTGTCGGCGCCCAATTTGCGGCTGCCGCCTTTACAAGGATTTTTGTGGCAATTTGAATCTGTGCCTCGTCGGGCGCGAAGGCTTCGAGGATCGGCCGGATCTGGTTCGGGTGGATGCTCCACATGCGCGTGTAGCCGAATTCGGTGGCCGCCTTGCGGGCTGCCGTGCGCATGGCGTCGGTGTTGTTGAACTCGGTGACCACGCAGTGCGACGGCACCTTGCCGTAGGCGTGCGCGGCCGAAGCGATGGCCAGCTTGGCCCGCACCACCAGCGGATGGCTGAACTGCCCCGCCGCGCCCATGCCGTCGGCGGGAATGGCGCCGGCGTGGGCCGAGACGAAGTCCATCAGGCCGAAGCTCAGCGACTGCACGCGCGGATGCGCGGCGATCTCGAAGGCGTTGTGCACGGCCAGCGGCGACTCGATCAGCACATGCAGCGGCAGCGCGCCGGCGTCGGCCGCCTCGAGCGCGGACACAGCCTGCAACACATCGGCCACCGACTCGACCTTGGGCACCATCAGGTGGCTCAGGCGGTGTCCGGCGCGCCCGGCGATGGTGACCACGTCGCCGGCAAACGCCGGATGATCGACCGGGTGCACGCGCACGCCGACACGCATGCCGGGCCTGGCGGCCAGCGCGAGCTCGGTGACGAGCGCGGCGTGCTCGGCCTCGCCGCCCACGGGGGCGCCGTCCTCGCAGTCGAGGGTGACGTCGAACACGCAGGCGCCGAACTCCTCGGCCATTTCGGCCTGGAGCGCGAGGCTCTTCTTCATGCGCGCTTCGACGCCGCTGTAGTGGTCGCACACGGGCAGCGTCACGACGCCGGCCTGCGCGCCGAGCAGCACCTGGGCGGGGTGCACGGCGTTGGTCATGCGTTGCCGCCCTTCTGCGCGACGAAGAACATGCGCGGGAACGCTAACAGCCGCTTGCCGTCGGTCCTCGGCGGGTAGGCTTCGTTCACGCGTCGTTCGTATTCGGCCAGGTAGCTGGCCTGCAGCGCCGGCTCGAGGCGATCGACGAAAGGCTTCAGCCCCGTGCCGCGCACCCATTCGACGATGGATGCGGCGTCGGCCATGCGGTGCTGGTAGATGGTGTGCCAGACATCGACGTGCACGGCGCGCGGCGCCAGCAGGTCGTAGTAGCCGGCCAGGTCGAGCAGCCGGGTGCGCAGCCTGTCGGCGTCGCCGATGGGCTCGGCCCACGGCGCTTCGGCGGCCACGGCGCGCATCAGCCGGTGCGTGGGCTCCTGGCGGTTGTCGGGCATCTGGACGGCGAGCACGCCGCCCGGGGCCAGCGCGTCGAACAGGCGCGGGATCAGCTTTTCGTGATCGGGCACCCACTGCAGGGACGCGTTGGCATAGATGAGGTCGGGCGCTTCTTCCGGAGAACGCGGCGCCCAGGTCGCGATGTCGCTCAACTCGAAGCGCGCCTGCGGCAGGCGCTCGCGCGCGCTGGCCAGCATGGCTTCGGAGTTGTCGGTCCCGATGACTTGCGCCTTCGGGAACCGGTGAACCAGCAGCTCGGTGGAATTGCCCGGACCGCAGCCGAGGTCGACCACGCGGGCCGCCTCGGTCAGCGGCACCCGCGCCAGGAGTTCCTGTGCGGGGCGGGTGCGCTCGTCCTCGTAGCGACGGTAGAGCGCGGGGTTCCAGTCGAGCATGCTGGGGATGGCTTACAGCAGGTGGGCAACGCCGGCGCGTTCGCCTTCGAGCTCTTCCAGCGTCTTGTTGATGCGTTCCTGGCTGAATGCGTCGATCTCGAGGCCTTCGACCAGCTTGTATTCGCCGTTTTCGCAGGTGACGGGGAAGCCGAACATCACGTCCTTCGGAATGCCGTACTGGCCGTCCGACGGGATGCCCATGGTGACCCACTTGCCGTTGGTGCCCAGGGCCCAGTCGCGCATGTGGTCGATGGCGGCGTTGGCGGCCGAGGCAGCCGACGACAGGCCGCGTGCTTCGATGATGGCCGCGCCGCGCTTGCCGACGGTCGGCAGGAACACGTTGGCGTTCCATTCCTGGTCGTTGATCATCTTGGCGACGCTTTCGCCGTTGATGGTGGCGAAGCGGTAGTCGGCATACATCGTGGGCGAGTGGTTGCCCCACACGGTGAGCTTTTCGATGTCGGCCACGGGCTTGCCGGTCTTGGCGGCGATCTGGCTGGCGGCGCGGTTGTGGTCCAGGCGCAGCATGGCGGTGAAGTTCTTGCGCGGCAGGTCGGGTGCGCTCTTCATGGCGATGTAGGCGTTGGTGTTGGCCGGGTTGCCGACCACGAGCACCTTGACGTTGCGGCTGGCGACGGCGTTGAGAGCCTTGCCTTGCGCCGTGAAGATGGCGCCGTTGACGGCCAGCAGTTCGGCACGTTCCATGCCGGGGCCGCGGGGACGCGAGCCGACCAGCAGTGCGTAGTCGGCGTCCTTGAAGGCGGTCATCGGGTCGCCATGGGCTTCCATGCCGGCCAGCAGCGGGAATGCGCAGTCGTCGAGTTCCATCATCACGCCCTTGAGCGCCTTCTGGGCCTTCTCGTCGGGGATTTCGAGCAGTTGCAGAATGACCGGCTGGTCTTTGCCGAGCATTTCGCCGGATGCGATGCGGAACAACAGGGCGTAACCGATTTGGCCGGCGGCACCGGTGACGGCAACGCGGACGGGTTTTTTGCTCATGGGAAGACTCCAGAAGGTGATGAAACGGTGTCGGCGCTCTCGTGGGGCGCCAGGGTTCTGCGGGGTGAAATACCTTCCCGCAGCGCGAGACCGGCCGCATTTTAAGCCGATTCAATAAGCCCCGTCTTATGTCTTATATAAGATATCCTCGGGGGCACCGCCACGGCGCACCCCACCGCTGCCATGAACACGCCCACAACACTCGACGAGCCCGCGACGCCGTCCTTCAGTCCGCTCTACCAGCAGATCAAGACCCTGATCCTGCAGAGCCTGCAGGCGGGCGAGTGGAAGCCGGGTGAGCCCATCCCCAGCGAGATGGACCTGGCCGTGCGCTATCGGGTGAGCCAGGGCACGGTGCGCAAGGCCATCGACGAGCTCTCGGCCGAAAACCTGGTGGTGCGCCGCCAGGGCAAGGGCACCTTCGTCGCCACGCATGCGGAGCAGCATGTGCAGTACCGCTTCCTCAAGCTCGTGCCCGATGCCGGCGATCCCAGCAGCGAAGGCCCCGCGGTGCGCACCATCGTCGACTGCAAGCGCCTGCGCGCGTCGGCCGACGTGGCCCGCGCCCTCGGCCTGCGCACCGGCGACGCCGTACTGCAGGTGCGCCGCGTGCTGGCCTATGCCGGCGTGCCGACCATCCTCGAAGACCTCTGGCTGCCCGGCACGCCCTTCAAGGGCCTCACGGCCGAGCGGCTGCGCGCGTGGCCGGGGCCGATGTACGCGCTGTTCGAAACCGAGTTCGGCGTGCGCATGGTGCGGGCCGAAGAAAAAATCCGCGCCGTGCTGCCCGATGCCGAACAGGCCGCGCTGCTCGACGTCACGCCGCAGATGCCCCTGCTGAGCGTGGAACGCGTGGCGCACACCTACCATGACATGCCCATGGAATTGCGCCGCGGGCTCTATCGCACCGACACGCACCACTACAGGAACCAGCTGGGCTGACCCCGATGCAGACAAAGGCCGAATCACGGCGCGCCAGCGTGCGCGCGCAACATGCACCGCGTGCTACGAAGTCAATAGCATCCGACTGCAACGGTGCGCTGACTCATGCGCGTCCGCTGCCCGATGGTGCATTGCAATAGAATTTTGCGTTGTTTGCACTTCCGCATAAGAAACAAAAGCGTTCGCTCTCAGAACAAGTCATCCAAGCCACGAAAGCCCTCCCCTCATGACAGAGCTTGCAAATCCTCCCCGGCCACCGCGCCGCGAATTCCGGAACATCAACGCATTCACCGATCTCACGACCTACCGGCTTCCGCCGGCAGGCATCGTGTCGATCCTGCACCGCGTGAGCGGCGTGCTCATGTTCCTGCTGCTGCCGTTCATCATCTGGATGTTCGACACGTCGCTCTCGTCCGACTATTCGTTCGCGAAATTCAAGGGCGCCTTCAACGTCGGCATCGGCTTCGCCCCGGGTTGGTTCTTCAAGCTCGTCGCGCTCGCGCTCATCTGGGCCTACCTGCACCACTTCATCGCCGGCCTGCGCCACCTCTGGATGGACGTGAGCCACTCCGCCGTGACCAAGGAATTCGGCCACACCTCCGCCCTCTTCACGCTGGGCGCGAGCATCATCCTCACGCTGGTGCTGGGCGCCAAGCTGTTCGGCCTGTACTGAGAAGGAGCCAACCATGTCTGTGAACTACGGCTCCAAGCGCATCGTCGTCGGCGCGCACTACGGTCTTCGCGACTGGCTCAGCCAGCGCATCACCGGCGGCCTGATGGCGCTCTTCACGATCGTGCTGCTCGCACAGCTGATCTTCACCCGCGGCCCCATCGGCTACGACCTCTGGGCCGGCATCTTCGCGGCGCAGTGGATGAAGGTGCTGACGTTCTCCGTGATCGTCGCCCTGCTCTACCACGTGTGGGTCGGCATGCGCGACGTGTGGATGGACTACGTCCAGCCCGTCGCCATCCGTCTCGTGCTGCAAATTTTCACCATCGTCTGGCTTGTCGGTTGTGCGGGTTGGGCCATTCAAGTGCTTTGGAAGATCTGACCCCACCATGACCTACACAAAAGAAAAAATCACCAAGCGCAAGTTCGACGTCGTGATCGTCGGTGCCGGCGGCTCCGGCATGCGCGCCTCTCTGCAACTCGCACGTGCCGGCCTCAACGTGGCCGTGCTCTCCAAGGTGTTCCCGACCCGTTCGCACACCGTCGCTGCCCAGGGCGGCGTGGGCGCATCGCTCGGCAACATGAGCGAAGACAACTGGCACTACCACTTCTACGACACGATCAAGGGCTCCGACTGGCTCGGCGACCAGGACGCGATCGAGTTCATGTGCCGCGAAGCACCGAAGGTCGTGTACGAGCTCGAACACTTCGGCATGCCGTTCGACCGCAACCCCGACGGCACCATCTACCAGCGTCCGTTCGGCGGCCACACGGCCAACTACGGCGAGAAGCCCGTGCAGCGCGCCTGCGCCGCGGCCGACCGCACCGGCCACGCGATGCTGCACACGCTCTACCAGAAGAACGTCGAGGCCCGCACCCAGTTCTTCGTCGAATGGATGGCGCTCGACCTCATCCGTGACGACGAAGGCGACGTGGTCGGCGTGACCGCCCTCGAAATGGAAACCGGCGACCTGCACATCCTGCAGGCCAAGACCGTGCTGCTGGCCACCGGCGGCGCGGGCCGCATCTTCCAGGCCTCGACCAACGCCTTCATCAACACCGGCGACGGCCTCGGCATGGCTGCCCGCTCGGGCATCCCGCTGCAGGACATGGAGTTCTGGCAGTTCCACCCGACCGGCGTGGCCGGCGCGGGCGTGCTGCTGACCGAAGGCTGCCGCGGCGAAGGCGCGATCCTGCTGAACAGCAACGGCGAACGCTTCATGGAGCGCTACGCGCCCACGCTGAAGGACCTGGCGCCGCGCGACTTCGTCTCGCGCTCCATGGACCAGGAAATCAAGGAAGGCCGAGGCTGCGGTCCCAACAAGGACTACGTGCTGCTCAAGCTCGACCACCTGGGCGCCGACACCATCCACAAGCGCCTGCCCTCGGTGTATGAAATCGGCGTCAACTTCGCCAACGTCGACATCACGAAGGAACCGATCCCCGTCGTGCCGACCATCCACTACCAGATGGGCGGCATCCCCACCAACATCCACGGCCAGGTCGTGGTGCAGAAGGGCGAGGACAACAGCGCCGTGGTGAACGGCCTCTACGCCGTGGGCGAATGCTCCTGCGTGAGCGTTCACGGCGCCAACCGCCTGGGCACGAACTCGCTGCTCGACCTGCTGGTGTTCGGCCGCGCGGCCGGCAACCACATCGTCGAGTTCAACGACAAGCTCAAGGAACACAAGCCCCTGCCCAACGATGCGGCCGACCGCACGCTGGAGCGCCTGAACCGCCTCGAGTCGACCACCACCGGCGAATACGCCCAGGACGTGGCCGGCGAGATCCGCGCCGTCATGCAGCAGCACGCCGCCGTGTTCCGCAAGCAGGCCTCGATGGACGAAGGCGTGGTCAAGATCGCCGCCGTGCGCGAGCGCGTCAAGGCCATCGGCCTGAAGGACAAGTCGAAGGTGTTCAACACCGCCCGCATCGAAGCGCTGGAAGTCGACAACCTGATCGAAGTGGCGCAGGCCACCATGGTTTCCGCAGCAGCCCGCAAGGAATGCCGCGGCGCGCACACGGTGGAAGACTACGAACGCCCGGCGGACGACCCGGTCGCGCCGCTCGGCCGCGACGACGCCAACTGGATGAAGCATACGCTCTGGTACAGCGAAGACAACCGCCTGTCGTACAAGCCGGTCAAGCTTCAGCCCCTGACGGTCGCCTCGGTGCCCCCGAAGGTCCGGACATTCTAAAAATTAGGAACATACGATGAAGCGCACATTCCAGATCTACCGCTACGACCCGGACAAGGACGCCAAGCCCTACATGCAGACCGTCGAGATCGAACTCGACGGCCATGAGCGCATGCTGCTCGACGCCCTGATGAAGCTCAAGGCGCAGGACCCGACGCTGTCGTTCCGCCGTTCGTGCCGCGAAGGCGTCTGCGGCTCCGACGCGATGAACATCAACGGCAAGAACGGTCTGGCATGCCTGACCAACATGAACACGCTCAAGGGCACCGTCGTGCTCAAGCCGCTGCCGGGCCTGCCCGTCATCCGCGACCTGATCGTGGACATGACGCAGTTCTTCAAGCAGTACAACTCGATCAAGCCGTACCTGCAGAACGACAGCGTGCCGCCCGAAAAGGAGCGCCTGCAGTCGCCCGAAGAGCGCGAAGAGCTCAACGGCCTGTACGAGTGCATCCTGTGCGCGAGTTGCTCCACGAGCTGCCCGAGCTTCTGGTGGAACCCCGACAAGTTCGTGGGCCCGGCCGGCCTGCTGCAGGCCTACCGCTTCATCGCCGACAGCCGTGACGAAGCCACCGCCGAGCGCCTGGACAACCTGGAAGACCCGTACCGCCTGTTCCGCTGCCACACGATCATGAACTGCGTGGACGTGTGCCCGAAGAGCCTGAACCCGACCAAGGCCATCGGCAAGATCAAGGAATTGATGGTGCGCCGCGCCATCTGATCCCTGATCCATATTGCCTAGAGACGCCACCATGCAACCCGCCGCCGACCTCGACCAGCCGCTCAGCGAACGTGCGCTGAGCAAGCTGAAATGGCGCTGCCGGCGCGGACTGCTCGAGAACGACCTGTTCATCGCCCGCTTCTTCGAGCGACACGAATCCCGCATGACCGTGGGTCAGGCGGGAGCGATGGAGACACTGATGGACCTGTCGGACAACGATCTCCTCGACCTCCTTCTGTGCAGAAAGGAGCCCGAGCCCGAATGGGCCGGGGCCGAGGTGGTCGCATTGCTGCAGCTGATGCGCACCGACGGCGCGCAGCGGCCCGCAATTTCTCCTTCGTCCTGAATCCACCTCTGAAAGTAAACCGAAATGAAAGCATCCGATACCAAGGCCACGCTGTCGTTCAGCAACGGCGGCGACAGCGTCGACCTGCCGATCTACAAGGGCACCGTGGGCCCCGACGTGATCGACATCCGCAAGCTGTATGCACAGACCGGCATGTTCACGTACGACCCGGGCTTCATGTCGACCGCCGCCTGCCAGTCGGCCATCACGTACATCGACGGCGACAAGGGCGAACTGCTGTATCGCGGCTACCCCATCGAGCAGCTGGCCACCAACTGCGACTTCCTCGAGACCTGCCACCTGCTGCTGTACGGTGAACTGCCGGACCAGGCCAAGAAGGAAAACTTCACCAAGGTCGTGACGAACCACACCATGGTGAACGAGCAGATGCAGTTCTTCCTGCGCGGCTTCCGCCGTGATGCCCACCCGATGGCCATCATGACCGGCCTCGTGGGCGCCCTGTCGGCCTTCTATCACGACAGCACGGACATCAACAATCCCGAGCACCGCGAGATCGCCGCGATCCGCCTGATCGCGAAGATGCCCACGCTCGTGGCCATGGCCTACAAGTACACGATCGGCCAGCCGTACATGTACCCGAAGAACGACCTGAGCTACGCCGGCAACTTCCTGCACATGATGTTTGCCACGCCGTGCGAGGAGTACAAGGTGAACCCGGTGCTCGAGCGCGCGCTCGACCGCATCTTCATCCTGCACGCAGACCACGAGCAGAACGCCTCCACCTCGACGGTGCGCCTGTGCGGCTCGTCGGGCACGAACCCCTTCGCGGCCATCGCGGCCGGCGTGGCCTGCCTCTGGGGCCCGGCCCACGGCGGCGCCAACGAAGCAGCACTCAACATGCTGTACGACATCCAGAAGGAAGGCGGCGTCGAGAAGATCGGCGAGTTCATCAAGAAGGTCAAGGACAAGAACTCGAACGTCAAGCTCATGGGCTTCGGCCACCGCGTGTACAAGAACTACGACCCGCGCGCCAAGCTGATGCAGGAAACCTGCAACGAAGTGCTGACCGAGCTGGGCCTGGAGCAAGACCCGCTGTTCAAGCTCGCCAAGGAACTGGAAAAGATCGCCCTGGAAGACGAGTACTTCGTGTCGCGCAAGCTGTACCCGAACGTCGACTTCTACTCGGGCATCGTGCAGCGCGCCATCGGCATCCCGGTGCCGCTGTTCACCGCGATCTTCGCGCTGGCCCGCACGGTCGGCTGGATCGCCCAGCTGAACGAAATGATCGGCGACCCCGAGTACAAGATCGGCCGCCCGCGCCAGCTGTTCGAAGGCTCGCCGAAGCGTGACGTGAAGCCGATCTCGGCTCGCTGATCGAGCGCCGCTCGACCTTTGAAAAAGCTGCCTCCGGGCAGCTTTTTTCGTTTGGAGGCCACTGCCGGCCTGCGCTCCTCGCCAGCGGGCACTGAGGTCATCGCATATCACGATGGCTTCAAGGGAAAAACAAGAAGAAAATAGCCAACTCATCGCCAGCCGCGATGCCCAAGCCCCATGAGCACCTCAGAACGCAACTTCGCCCGCCGCATCGACCTCACGTCGCTGCAGCTGTTCGTGGCCGTTTGCGAACTGGGCAGCATCGGCCGCGCGTCGGAGCGCGAGTTCATCGCGGCGTCGGCCATCAGCAAGCGGCTGTCCGACCTCGAAGCCACGCTGGGCACCACCCTGCTCTACCGCCATGCGCGCGGCGTCGACCTCACGCCGGCCGGCGAAAGCCTGCTGCACCATGCGCGCTCGGTGCTCTACAGCCTCGAGAAGATGCAGGGGGAGCTCAGCGAATACGCCGACGGCGTGCGCGGCCATGTTCGGGTGCATGCCAACATCTCTGCCATCGTGCAGTTCCTGCCTGAAGACCTGGGCGTGTTCACGCGGGCGCACGAGGCCATCAAGATCGACCTCGAGGAGCACCTGAGCAGCGAGGTGATCCGCGCAGTGCAGGAAGGCGCGGCCGACCTCGGCGTGTGCCACGTGGCCGGCGGCGCGGGCGAGCTGCAGAGCCTTTCCTACCGGCACGACCGCCTTGCGCTCATCGTGCCCACCGGCCACGTGCTGGCCGCACGAGGCGCCATCGACTTCATCGACTCGCTCGACTTCGACCACGTCGGCCTGCACACCAACAGCTCGATCTACGTCGCCATGCACGAGGCGGCATTGAATGCCGGGCGCAGCATCAAGCTGCGCATCCACGTCACGGGCCTGGACGCCATGTGCCGGATGATCGAGAACGGCCTGGGCATCGGCGTGATGCCGCAGCGCGCCTTCGAGCTGATGCAGAACGGCATCGGCCGCGGCCTGGCGAGCATCGCCCTGAACGACGCGTGGGCGGCACGCGAGATCCGCCTCGTGGCGCGCGATTTCTCCACCCTGCCGGTGGCCGCGCGCTCGCTGGTGAACCACCTGCACGCCGCCGCGGATGCGACAGAACAACTCGCGGCCTGAACCCACATTGCAGCCGCACACACGGACAATCCATTTCCCCACGAAAGACAAAGAGACCGACATGGCACGCACGCTCTACGACAAGATCTGGGACGAACACGTCGTCCACACCGAGGAAGACGGCACCGCGATCCTCTACATCGACCGCCACCTGGTGCATGAAGTCACCAGCCCGCAGGCCTTCGAAGGCCTGCGCGAAGCCGGCCGCAAGCTGTGGCGCATCAGCTCGGTCGTGGCCACGGCCGACCACAACACGCCCACCACGGGCTGGGAGCGCGGCTACGAAGGCATCGCCGACCCGACCAGCAAGGAACAGGTCACCACGCTGGACCACAACATCGCCGAGTTCGGCGCCGCCGCGTTCTTCCCGTTCCTGAGCAAGCGCCAGGGCATCGTGCACGTGATCGGCCCCGAATCGGGCGCGACGCTGCCGGGCATGACTGTCGTCTGCGGCGACTCGCACACCTCCACGCACGGCGCGTTCGGCGCGCTGGCGCACGGCATCGGCACCAGCGAGGTCGAGCACGTCATGGCCACGCAGACGCTGCTGGGCAAGAAGGCGAAGAACATGCTCGTGAAGGTCGAGGGCAAGCTGCCGCTGGGCTGCACGGCCAAGGACATCGTGCTGGCCATCATCGGCAAGATCGGCACCGCCGGCGGCACGGGCTACACCATCGAGTTCGCCGGCTCGGCCATTCGCGACCTGAGCATGGAAGGCCGCATGACGGTCTGCAACATGGCCATCGAGGCCGGTGCGCGCGCCGGGCTGGTAGCGGTCGACGAGAAGACCATCAGCTACGTCAAGGGCCGCCCGCTCGCGCCCACCGGCGTGGAGTGGGAGCAGGCCGTGAGCTACTGGCGCACGCTGCAGTCCGACCCGGGCGCGAAGTTCGATGCGGTGGTGGAGCTCGACGCCACGCAGATCCAGCCGCAGGTCACTTGGGGCACCTCGCCCGAGATGGTGGTCGAGATCAACGGCCGCGTGCCCGATCCCGACAAGGAGAAGGACGCAAGCAAGCGCGGCGCCATCGAGCGCGCGCTGGTCTACATGGGCCTGGAGCCCAACAAGGCCATGAACGACATCTTCATCGACAAGGTGTTCATCGGCTCGTGCACCAACAGCCGCATCGAAGACATGCGCGAAGCCGCCGCCGTGGTCAAGAAGCTGGGCCAGAAGGTCGCGAAGAACGTGAAGCTGGCCATGGTCGTGCCCGGCTCGGGCGTGGTGAAGGAACAGGCCGAGCGCGAAGGCCTCGACGTGATCTTCAAGGCCGCGGGCTTCGAATGGCGCGAGCCCGGCTGCTCGATGTGCCTGGCCATGAACGCCGACCGCCTGGAACCCGGCGAGCGCTGCGCATCGACCAGCAACCGCAACTTCGAAGGCCGCCAGGGCGCCGGCGGCCGCACCCACCTCGTGAGCCCGGCCATGGCCGCCGCCGCCGCCGTGCACGGCCATTTCGTCGACGTGCGCACTTTTGCCTGATCTGGCCTGACCTGGAGACATCACATGCAGAAATTCACCGTGCACAAGGGCCTCGTGGCGCCGATGGACCGCGAGAACGTCGACACCGACGCCATCATTCCCAAGCAGTTCCTCAAGTCGATCAAGAAGACCGGCTTCGGCGTGAATCTGTTCGACGAGTGGCGCTACCTCGATCCGGGCCTGCCCGGCCAGGATCCGGCCAGCCGCAAGCCGAACCCCGACTTCGTGCTCAACCAGCCGCGCTACGCGGGCGCCTCGGTGCTGCTGGCGCGCAAGAACTTCGGCTGCGGCTCGTCGCGCGAACACGCGCCGTGGGCGCTCGACCAGTACGGCTTCCGCGCGATCATCGCGCCGAGCTATGCCGACATCTTCTTCAACAACAGCTTCAAGAACGGCCTGCTGCCGATCGTGCTGTCCGAAGCACAGGTGGGCCAGTTGTTCGACGAGACCTTCGCCTTCCCCGGCTATACGCTGACCATCGACCTGGAGCGCCAGGTGGTGGTGAAGCCCGACGGCCAGGAGTTCGCATTCGACGTGCAGGCCTTCCGCAAGTACTGCCTGATCAACGGGCTGGACGACATCGGCCTCACGCTGCGCCACAAGGACAAGATCAAGGCCTTCGAGGCCGAGCGCCTGGCGCAGAAGCCCTGGCTCGCGCATACGATGCTGGCCAACGCCTGAACGCGTTCCGTTTTCCCATCTTCCACACACGACAAAAATGAAAATCGCAGTTCTCCCGGGTGACGGCATCGGCACCGAAATCGTGGCCGAAGCGGTCAAGGTGCTCGACGTCCTCGACCTGAAGTTCGAGATGGAATCGGCGCTGGTCGGCGGTGCCGCCTACGAGGCGCACGGCCACCCGCTGCCCGAATCGACGCTCAAGCTGGCCAAGGAATCCGACGCGGTGCTGTTCGGCGCCGTCGGCGACTGGAAATACGACAAGCTCGACCGGCCGCTGCGCCCCGAGCAGGCCATCCTGGGGCTGCGCAAGAACCTGGGCCTGTTCGCCAACTTCCGCCCGGCCATCTGCTACGAGGAACTGGTGGGCGCCTCGAGCCTGAAGCCCGAGCTGATCGCCGGCCTGGACATCCTGATCATCCGCGAGCTCACCGGCGACATCTACTTCGGCCAGCCGCGCGGCCGCCGCACGGCCGTCGACGGCCACTTCCCGGGCGCCGAGGAAGCCTTCGACACCATGCGCTATTCTCGCCCCGAGATCGAGCGCATCGCGCGCGTGGCCTTCGAGGCGGCACGCAAGCGCAGCAAGCGCGTGACCAGCGTGGACAAGAACAACGTGCTGGAAACCTCGCAGCTGTGGAAGGACGTGATGCTCGACGTCGCGAAGGAATATCCGGACGTCGAGCTCGACCACATGCTGGTCGACAACGCCGCCATGCAGCTCGTGAAGGCGCCCAAGAAGTTCGACGTGGTGGTCACCGGCAACATGTTCGGCGACATCCTCTCGGACGAGGCCGCGATGCTCACCGGCTCCATCGGCATGCTGCCCTCGGCGTCGCTCAATTCGAGCAACCAGGGCCTGTACGAGCCCAGCCACGGCAGTGCCCCGGACATTGCCGGCAAGGGGGTTGCCAATCCTTTGGCTACAATACTGTCCGCTGCCATGATGCTCCGCTTCTCACTCAACCAAGCCGAGGCTGCCGACCGTATCGAGTCGGCAGTCAAGGTCGTGCTGGCCTCCGGCCTGCGCACGGGTGACATCTGGTCTGAAGGTACGAAGCGCGTCGGCACCCGCGAAATGGGCGACGCGGTCGTTGCAGCAATCACCAAAAAGACGATTACCGGCTAACCGCAGCCCGCTTCGTCACGCCCCTCCCCGGCTCGACGAGTCGGGGGCAAAAAAAGACAACTTTTTCTTTTTTCATAAGGGCAAACTGAAATGGCGAACGCATCTCAACCTCTGGTCGGCCTCGTTGGCTGGCGCGGCATGGTCGGCTCGGTCCTGATGGACCGCATGCAGGCCGAAGGCGACTTCGGTCTGATCGAGCCGATCTTCTTCTCGACCTCCAACGCCGGCGGCAAGGCCCCGGCCATGGCCAAGAACGAGACCGCGCTGAAGGATGCGAACGACATCGAAGCACTGAAGAAGTGCGACATCGTCATCACCTGCCAGGGCGGCGACTACACCAGCGAGGTGTTTCCCAAGCTGCGCGCCGCGGGCTGGAACGGCCACTGGATCGATGCCGCCTCCACCCTGCGCATGAAGGATGACGCCATCATCGTGCTCGACCCGGTGAACCTGCCGGTCATCGAGAACGCGCTGGCCAAGGGCGGCAAGAACTGGATCGGCGGCAACTGCACCGTGAGCTGCATGCTCATGGGCGTGGGCGCCCTCTACAAGGCCGGCCTGGTCGAATGGATGACCAGCATGACCTACCAGGCAGCCTCTGGCGGCGGCGCGCAGCACATGCGCGAACTGCTGACCCAGTTCGGCACCCTGAACGCCGAAGTGCGCGCGCTGCTGGACGACCCGAAGTCGGCCATCCTCGAAATCGACCGCAAGGTGCTGCACAAGCAGCAGAACCTGAGCGCCGCCGAGACCGCCAACTTCGGCGCGCCGCTGGGCGGCTCGCTGATCCCCTGGATCGACAAGGACCTGGGCCTGGGCAAGAGCCAGGACGATGCCGAATGGGGCATGTCCAAGGAAGAATGGAAGGGCGGCGCCGAGACCAACAAGATCCTGGGCCAGGGCGCGGGCTTCGGCACCGCCGCCGTGCCGGTCGACGGCTTCTGCGTGCGCATCGGCGCCATGCGCTGCCATAGCCAGGCGCTGACCTTCAAGCTCAAGAAGAACGTTCCGCTGGCCGACATCGAAGCGATGATCGCCGCCGACAACCCGTGGGCGAAGGTCGTGCCGAACACGCGGGAAGCAACGGTCAAGGACCTCACGCCGGTGGCGGTGACGGGCACCATGAACATTCCGGTCGGCCGCATCCGCAAGCTGGCGATGGGCCCGGAATACGTTGGCGCATTCACCATCGGCGACCAATTGCTGTGGGGCGCCGCTGAACCGCTGCGCCGCATGCTGCGCATCCTGCTCGAAGCCTGATGCGGGGTGCTCAGGGCCTTTTGAAACACAAATTGTTGCCGAAAGGCAACATAAGATGTGATCGTAAGTATGCGCGCACTGGGTAGAAATGGCGCATTGCCTTGTCAGTGCGTAGTGATGGTGCTAACGTCCTCTTACAAATTCTGGGCCTGAGCCGCCCCCTATCAGCATGACAAGACATCTGTTGCCTGCGGCCAGCCCTTCGGCCGCTCGCCCGCATCTGCCATCGAACGGTTGGCGCCTTTCCATTCTGGGCGCCGCGGCCGCCGTGGCTCTGGGCCTCGCCAGCAGCGACGCCAGCGCGTTCGCGCTGGGTCAGCTGAAGGTCCAATCGGCGCTCGGCGAACCGTTGCGCGCCGAGATCGACGTGACCGAGATCGCTGCCAACGAGGCGGACGGCCTGAAGATCAACATCGCCACGGCCGAGGCCTTCAAGAACGCCGGCGTGCCGTACAACCCGGCGCTCAGCGACGTGCGGGCCACCTTGCAACGTCGTGCAGGCGGCCAGTACGTGGTGCGCCTGAGCGGCAACCGCCCTCTCAACGACCCGTTCATCGACCTGCTGCTGGAAGCCAACGGCTCGTCGGGCCGGATCGTGCGCGACTACACCGTGCTGCTCGATCCGCCGGCCACGCGGCAGGCGGCAGCACCGAGCGTGCCGGCAGCCCCGATTGCCCCGCAGATCACGACGCCCGTCGAGCGCCCGGCCGCACGCGCGCGCCGCGAGCGTGCACCGGTGGCCGCAGCGCCCTCGGCTCCCGTCGCTGCGGCGCCCGCGCCGGCAGCCGCCGCTCCGGCAGCTCCCGCCGTTGCCAGCGCCCCCGCCCGTACCGGCGGCGGCGGTGAACAGGTCACGGTGCAGCGCGGCGACACCGCCAGCAAGATCGCCGGCGCCTACAAGCCGGCCGACGTGTCGCTCGACCAGATGCTCGTGGCCCTGCTGGCCGCCAACCCCAATGCCTTCATCGGCGGCAACGTCAACCGCATGCGCGCGGGCGCCGTGCTCGACCTGCCGACCGCCGCCCAGGCAGCAGCCACGCCGGCCGCCGAGGCGCGCCGCACCGTCACGGCGCAGAGCCGCGACTTCGGCTCCTACCGCCAGCGCCTGGCCGAGAATGCGCCGACCTCGAACGTCGCGGCCGCCAGCCGCAATGCCTCGGGCAAGCTGCAGGCCAACGTCGAAGACCGCAACGCCGCGGCCAGCGCACCCGACAAGCTCACCATCTCGCAGGGCAGCGCCTCCACCCGCGCAGCCGACGAAAAAGTCGCACAGGCCCGCCAGGCGCAGGACGCGAGCAACCGCGTCGCAGAGCTGTCGAAGAACATAGAGGATCTGAACAAGCTCAAGAGCAGTACCGGTGCGGCCGCGCCGGCAGCCGCCCCCGCCACGCCGGGCATTCCTGTTCCGGCCCCGTCCACGGCAGCCACGACGGCACCCGCGGCAGCCAGCCCAGCGCCGGCACCGGCCGCGGCACCCACGCCAGCTCCGTCGGCCCCGGCCGCCGCGACGCCAGCCCCTGCTGCCGCTGCAGCCGCTGCACCTGCCGCCGCTGTCGCACCCGCCGCTGCACCTGCGGCAGCCCCCGCCGCCCCCACGCCTGAAGCGACCGCTGCCGCCGCCGCGCCCGCGGCAGCAACCACGCCCGCGGCAACGCCCGCGACCGATGCTGCAGCCACGACGCCTGCCGCCGCCCCTACGGGCGATGCCGCCGCGCCGAAGCCGGCCCCGAAGAAGGTTGTGGCACCGCCACCGCCCCCGCCGGAGCCCACCTTCTTCGAAGAACTGCTGGACAACCCGCTGATGCTGGCCGGCGCCGCGCTGATCGCGCTGCTGGTCGGCTTCCTGCTTTATCGCGTGCTGGGCCGCCGCCGCGAGGAAATGAGCGAAAGCGTGTTCCTCGAGAGCCGCATTCCCAAGGACTCGTTCTTCGGCGCCAGCGGCGGCGAATCGGTCGACACCAAGAACCGTGGCGACTCCACCGTGTCGTCGCTGTCGTACTCGCCGAGCCAGCTCGACGCGGGCGACGTCGACCCCGTGGCCGAAGCCGACGTCTACCTGGCCTACGGCCGCGACCTGCAGGCCGAGGAAATCCTGCGCGAAGCGCTGCGCCTGAACCCCGACCGCACGGCGATCCATCTCAAGCTGCTCGAAATCCATGCCAAGCGGCGCGACGTGCGGGCCTACGAAAGCCTCGCCACCGAAGTGCACAAGTTGACCGGCGGCCTGGGCTCCGAATGGACGCGCGTGGTCGACATGGGCAAGGACCTCGATCCGGGCAACCCGCTGTACGAATCCGGCGCCAGCCGCAGCGGCGGTGGCGCCAGCGCCGCCGAAACGGCCGCCTTCGCCGGCGCCCTGGCCGCAGCCGCCAAGCCGGTGGCTGCGCCTCCCGCTTCGCCGCCGGTGGCTGCCGCTCCGCCCGCCTTCGTTCCGTCGGTGGCACCGCTGGACTTCGACCTCGACCTGACCGCGCCGCCGCCCCCTGCTCCCGCCCCGGCGCCAGCTCCGAGCCATGCGCCGGTCGGCGCCAGCCTGCCGAAGTCGGCCTACGCGCCCGCGCCGACGGCCGCTCGCCCCGCCGCACCGCTGTCGAACGGCCACGCTGCGACGCCCGTCGACCTGGAGAACGACTTCGACACCGCGCCAGGCGCACTGACCGCCCTGACGCCCGACACCCGCCCCTCTTCGCTGAGCGACGCTGAGCACAACACCCGCCCCGCCATGCTGCGCAACTCGCTGCCGGCGGACTCGGGCTTCATCGAGTTCGACATGAGCGCGCTGGCCGGCCTGCCGGCTCGCAGCGCCGAAACGCCCGTGGCACGCCCCACGGTCTCCACGCACGACGATGAGGGCGACGACAGCCCCCACGCCGTCAAGCTGTCCCTCGCACGCGAACTGCAAGCCATCGGCGACGTCGAAGGCGCGCGCTCGCTGGTGGAGGAAGTCGAAGCCGAAAGCGCTGGCGACCTCAAGTCGCAAGCCCGTCAGCTGCTCGCGGAACTGCGCTGAGCGGTTGTCGTTGTTCCTGTTCCTGAATTCGTGAGGCTGGCGCTCGGCATCCGCTACAACGGCCAGGCGTACGAGGGCTGGCAAAGCCAGCGCTCGGGCCGCACGGTGCAGGACAAGCTCGAGGCGGCGCTCTCGAAGTTCGCGGCACAGCCCATCGGCACGCTGTGCGCGGGCCGCACCGACGCCGGCGTGCACGCGCTCATGCAGGTGGTGCATTTCGACACCACCGTCGAGCGCGAACCCTTCTCCTGGATGCGCGGCCCCAACCGCTTCCTGCCCGACGACATCGCGGTGCAATGGGCGCAACCGGTGCCCGATGAGTTCCACTGCCGCGCCAGCGCCCTGGCGCGCCGCTACCTGTACGTGCTCTCGCAGTCGCCGGTGCGGCCCAGCCTGGATGCGGGCCGGGTCGGCTGGTCGATGCATGCGCTCGAAGGCGACGCGATGCGCGCCGCCGCGGCGCTGCTGGTCGGGCGGCACGATTTCAGCTCTTTCCGCGCCTCGGCCTGCCAGGCCCGCTCGCCGGTCAAGGACCTGCGGCGCATCGAAATCACCCGCATCGGCGACGGCGAGCGCTGCCGCTGGCACTTCGAGTTCGAGGCCGACGCGTTCCTGCACCACATGATCCGCAACCTGATGGGCTGCCTCGTGCGCATCGGCCGGGGCGACGAGCCTGTCGAATGGATTTCGCAGGTGCTGGAGGCGCGCAGCCGCAAGGTTGCGGCGCCCACATTCTCGGCGGACGGCCTTTACTTCCTGGGTCCGTTGTACGACGCGAAGTGGGGGCTGCCGGCCGAGGCCACGCTGCAGGCCGGCGGGGCTCCGTATGATGGCCCGCCATGACCTCCCCGAGCGCAGCAGCCACCCGCACCCGCATCAAGATCTGCGGCCTGACCCGTGAGGCCGACGTGGACGCGGCGGTCGAGGCCGGCGCCGACGCCATCGGCTTCGTGCTCTACCCCGGGAGCCCCCGCGCGGTAACGCCGGAACGCGCCGCCGAACTGGCGTCGCGCCTGCCCCCATTCATCACGCCGGTGCTGTTGTTCGTGAACGAAGACCCGTCGACGGTTATCGCGTCGCTCGCCCGCGTGCGGGGCGCCATCGCCCAGTTCCACGGCGAGGAAACGCCCGAACAGTGCGAGGAATCGACCGGCCCGGAGCGCTTTCGTTACATGCGCGCGGCCCGGATTCCCCTGGGGGCTGCCGGAGCCGCCTTCGACCTCGTAAAATACGCGTCCGATTACTCCCACGCCCAGGCCATCCTGCTCGACGCCCATGTCGAAGGTTATGGCGGTGGCGGCAAGGCATTCGATTGGTCACTTCTTCCACCCGCCGTCGACGCTCACCTCGTCTTGAGTGGTGGGCTCACACCTGCAAACGTGAGCGATGGCATTCGCATCCTGCGGACGCGCTGCAAGTCGCTGTCCGTTGATGTGAGCTCGGGCGTCGAAATCGACGGTCCCGGGAACAAGGGCCTCAAGGACGCCGGAAAGATCCGGCAGTTCGTCGCAGCCGTCAGGGCAGCCGACGCGTCCTTCTCAAGTTAGCCGCCGCAGCCGATCGTTGGTCGGGCTGCGGCCCACCGATCGAGAACCATGCAAAGCCAATTCCAGGATTACCAGCAACCCGATGCCACCGGCCATTTCGGCAACTACGGCGGCACCTTCGCGAGCGAAACGCTCACCCACGCGATCAACGAACTGCGCGACGCGTATGCGAAGTTCAAGGACGACCCGGCCTTTCTCGCCGAATTCCACTACGAGCTGAAGCACTTCGTCGGCCGCCCCTCGCCGGTCTACCACGCGGCGCGCACCAGCCGTGAAATGGGCGGCGCGCAGATCTACCTGAAACGCGAAGACCTCAACCACACCGGCGCGCACAAGATCAACAACGTGATCGGCCAGGCGATGCTCGCCCGGCGCATGGGCAAGCCCCGCGTCATCGCCGAGACCGGCGCCGGCCAGCACGGCGTGGCCACGGCCACCATCTGCGCGCGCTACGGCCTCGAATGCGTGGTCTACATGGGCAGCCAGGACGTGAAGCGCCAGAGCCCGAACGTCTACCGCATGAACCTGCTCGGCGCGACCGTGGTGCCCGTCGAATCCGGCAGCAAGACGCTGAAGGACGCGCTCAACGAGGCCATGCGCGACTGGGTCACCAACGTGGAAAACACCTTCTACATCATCGGCACCGTCGCCGGCCCGCACCCCTACCCGACCATGGTGCGCGACTTCCAGAGCGTGATCGGCACCGAGTGCATCGAGCAGATGCCGGCCATGCTGGCCGCCGACGGCATCACCGGCGAGGCCGAGGGCAGGCAGCCCGACGTGGTGGTCGCCTGCGTGGGCGGCGGCAGCAATGCGATGGGCATCTTCCACCCCTACATTCCGTTCGCGGGCACGCGCCTGATCGGCGTGGAGGCGGCGGGCGAAGGGCTCGACAGCGGCAAGCACTCGGCTTCCATCCTGCGTGGCAGCCCCGGCGTGCTGCACGGCAACCGCACCTACCTGCTGCAGAACGAAGACGGCCAGATCACCGAGACCCACAGCATCAGCGCGGGCCTCGACTATCCCGGCGTCGGCCCCGAGCACGCCTACCTGGCGGACATCGGCCGTGCCGAGTACGTCGGCGTCACCGACAAGGAAGCGCTCGACGCCTTCCACTACCTGTGCCGCACGGAAGGCATCATTCCCGCGCTCGAATCCAGCCACGCCGTGGCACATGCGATGAAGCTCGCCAAGACCATGCGCCCGGACCAATCCATCCTGGTGAATCTCTCGGGCCGTGGCGACAAGGACATCGGCACGGTGGCCGACCTGTCGGGCGTCGACTTCTACGACCGCCCCTCGATGCGCGGCCTGAGCGTGAAGGGAGGCAAGTGATGAGCCGCATTGCAGCAACCTTCGCAGCGCTGAAAAAAGACGGCCGCCGCGCCCTCGTGCCGTACGTCACGGCGGGCTTTCCCTTTGCCGACATCACGCCCGAGCTGATGCACGGCATGGTCGAGGCCGGCGCCGACGTGATCGAACTCGGCGTGCCCTTCTCCGACCCGATGGCCGACGGCCCCGTGATCCAGAAGGCCGGCGAGGCCGCGCTGGCGCTGGGCGTCGGCATGAAGCAGGTGCTGGCCATCGTGGCCGCCTTCCGCCAGAAGGACGCGACCACGCCCGTGGTGCTGATGGGCTATGCGAACCCGGTCGAGCGCTACGACCTGGTGCACGGCAAGAAGGCCTTCATCCGCGACGCGGCCGCGGCCGGCGTGGACGGCCTGCTGGTCGTCGACTACCCGCCCGAGGAATGCGAAGCCTTTGCCGCCGACCTCAAGGCCGCCGGCATCGACCTGATCTTCCTGCTCGCCCCCACCAGCACCGACGAGCGCATGGCCCAGGTCGCGCGCATCGCCAGCGGCTACGTCTACTACGTGTCGCTCAAGGGCGTGACGGGCGCCGGCCACCTCGACGCCGAAGCGGTCGGCCAGATGATTCCGCGCATCCGCCAGCACGTGGGCATTCCGGTCGGCGTGGGCTTCGGCATCCGCGACGCCCGCACCGCGCAGGCGGTCGGATCGGCCGCCGACGCGGTCATCATCGGCACCAAGATCATTCAACTCATCGAAGACCAGCCCCGCGACAAGGTCGTGCCGGCCGTGCGTGAATTCCTCGCGGGCATCCGCGAGGCGCTCGACGCGCTGCCCGCCGCGACGGCCAAGAACGCGGCTGGTCGATAATCACCGCCAACACAAGGAGCCCCTGATGAGCTGGCTTGAAAAACTGCTACCCGCCAAGATCGCGCAAACCGACCCGTCCGAGCGCCGCCAGGTGCCCGAGGGCCTGTGGATCAAATGCCCCGCCTGCGAGACCGTTCTGTACAAGACCGACCTCGAGCACAACCAGAACGTCTGCCCGAGCTGCAGCCACCACCATCGCATCGGCGCCCGCGCGCGCTTGGACGCGTTCCTCGATGCCGAGGGCCGCTACGAGGTCGGCCAGGAAGTGCTGCCGGTCGACGCCCTGAAGTTCAAGGACAGCCGCAAGTACCCCGAGCGCCTGAAGGAAGCCCTGGAAAACACCGGCGAGACCGACGCGCTGGTCGTCATGGGCGGCTCGGTGCACAGCATCAGCGTGGTCGTGGCCTGCTTCGAATTCGAATTCATGGGCGGCTCCATGGGCAGCGTGGTCGGCGAGCGCTTCGTGCGCGGCGTCGAGACCGCCATCGAGCAGAAGGTGCCCTTCATCTGCTTCACCGCCACCGGCGGCGCGCGCATGCAGGAAGGCCTGCTTTCGCTGATGCAGATGGCCAAGACCAACGCCGCGCTCACGCGCCTGGCGAAGAAGGGCCTGCCCTACATCAGCGTGCTGACCGACCCGACCATGGGCGGCGTGTCGGCAGGCTTCGCCTTCGTGGGCGACGTGGTGATCGCCGAGCCCAAGGCGCTGATCGGCTTTGCCGGCCCGCGCGTGATCGAATCGACCGTGCGCGTGACGCTGCCCGAAGGCTTCCAGCGCGCCGAGTTCCTGCAGACCAAGGGCGCGATCGACTTCATCAGCGACCGCCGCGAACTGCGCAAGACCATTGCCAGCACGCTGGCGATGCTTCTGCGCCAGCCGGCCGACGCGGTCAGCTGACACAGGCAGGCGTCCAAAACACAAGGGCCCGGGTGCATCGCACCCGGGCCCTTTTCAGTTGGCCTGGTTCAGAACGTCAGCTGATAGGCAAACACCAGCAGGTTGCTCAGCACGATGGCAATCACCTGCAGCACCACGATGGCCGCCAGCGGCGACAGGTCGATGCCGCCGATCAGCGGAATGAAGCGCCGGAATGGCCGCACCAGCGGCTCGGCCAGGCGGGAGATGAGGTCGAGCAGCATCGGCGACGCGCCCGGAATCCACGACAGCACGGCATAGACCACCAGCAGCGCCGTCAGCCCCGAGACCGCCAGCTGCATCAGCCCCACCAGCGAAACCAGCGGCAAGGTCGCGATCCGTCCGAGGTTGCCGATCAGCAGCCAGAGCAGCAGGAACTTCATCAGCACCAGCAGCCACGCCGCGATCAGGCTCGCCAGGTCCCAGCGCTTCACAGGCGGCACGATGCGCCGCAGCGGAAGCACGATCCAGTCGGTGATGGCGAAGATGAAGCGTCCGAGCGGATTGCCGAAAGGCACCCGGTGGTACTGCATGTAAAGGCGCAGCAGGCAGGCGCCGCCGAGCAGGCCGACGATCACGTCGAGAAGGAACGAGGGAATCTGATAGAGCATGAGGCGCAGCCGTGAGCGGAATGCGATGATAGCCACGCAAGGCTCTTCGATGACGACACAACCCCTTTTGCATTCACTGCCATTGTTCCCGCTCGGCACGGTTCTGTTTCCGGGCGGCCTGCTTCCGCTGCGAATCTTCGAGGTGCGCTATCTCGACATGATCGGCAAGTGCCGCAAGGCCGATGCGCCCTTCGGCGTGGTGAGCCTCACCAGCGGCAGCGAAGTGCGCAAGGCCGGCGCCGACACCGAGAGCTTTGCCGGCATCGGCACGCTGGCCATGATCCGCGAGTTCGAGTCGCCGCAAAGCGGCCTGCTGCAGATCGAGTGCATCGGCACGCAGCGATTCCGCGTGCGCCATGCCGAGCTGCAGAAGCACGGGCTCTGGGTGGCCGAGGTCGAGGCGGTGAACGACGACGTCGCGCTGGAGATCCCGGACGACCTCAGGCACACCGCCACCGCGTTGCAGCGGCTGCTCGACACGCTGGAAGAACGGCGCCGCGCGCAAGGCGAATCGGTGCGGCTGCCTATCGGCACACCCTACCGGCTCGACGACTGCGGCTGGGTCGCCAACCGCTGGTGCGAGCTGGTGCCAATGCAGCTGGAGCTGCGCCAGCGGCTGATGGAGCTCGACAGTCCGTTGATGCGGCTGGAGCTGGTGAGCGATCTGCTGGCGCGCACGGGCATCACCGAGTAGGCCGCGCTGAACAGGCATCGCATGGGGCAGCTACATTTTTTGTAGCACTTTGTGCAGGATTGACGGGCATTCAGGAGCGGTCTCGGTTCAAACCCGATGGGCTAAAATGCCAGCCCCGCGCACGCTCCCGGTTGCGCGCCACCCGCCTCCCATGTCCGATCAAAAGACCCCTACGCCTCCCACGCCCGCCGTCGACGAAAACCAGCTCATCGCCGAACGCCGCGAAAAACTCAAGCTGCTGCGCACCGCGCAGGTCGAGGGCAAAGGCGTTGCGTTCCCGAACGACTTCAAGCCCGGCCACCGCGCCGCGGCACTCGTCGAGGCACATGGCGCCACCGAAGCCGAAGTCCTCGAGGCGCAAGCCGTTGCCGTGAGCGTGGCGGGCCGGATGATGCTCAAGCGCGTCATGGGCAAGGCCAGCTTCGCAACGCTGCAGGACGCCACCAGCCGCATCCAGCTCTACGTCACGCGCGACGCGGTGGGCGAAGAGGCCTATGCCGAATTCAAGCGCTGGGACCTGGGCGACATCGTCGGCGCCGAAGGCACGCTGATGAAGACCAAGACCGGCGAGCTGTCGGTCAAGGTCATCCGGCTGCGCCTGCTCACCAAGAGCCTGCGCCCGCTGCCCGACAAGTTCCACGGCATGGCCGACCAGGAACAGAAGTACCGCCAGCGCTATGTCGACCTGATCACCGACGAGTCGGCGCGCGTGCGCTTCACCGCGCGCAGCAAGGCCGTGAGCGCGCTGCGCGAGTTCATGGTGGCCAACGACTTCCTCGAAGTCGAGACGCCCATGCTCCACCCCATTCCGGGCGGCGCCAACGCCAAGCCCTTCAAGACGCACCACAACGCGCTCGACCAGGAAATGTTCCTGCGCATCGCGCCCGAGCTGTACCTCAAGCGCCTGATCGTCGGCGGCTTCGAGCGCGTGTTCGAAATCAACCGGAGCTACCGCAACGAGGGCATCTCGGTGCGGCACAACCCCGAGTTCACGATGATGGAGTTCTACGCGGCCTACTGGAACTACCGCGACCTGATGGACTTCACCGAGACGCTGATCCGCACCATCGCAGACAAGGCCGTGGGCACGCAGCAGCTCACCTACCAGGGCAAGCCGGTCGACCTGACCCAGCCCTTCGAGCGCCTGACGATCCGCGAAGCCATCCTGAAGCACACCGATGCCGAAGGCGTGGCCCAGGGCGTGGACGACACCGCCTGGCTCATCGCCGCCCTGCGCAAGATCGGCCTGAGCGAAGAAAAGGACAAGCTCTCGCAGCGCAGCCTGGCCAGCCTGCAGGTGATGTACTTCGAGGAAACCGTCGAAGAGAAGCTCTGGCAGCCGACCTTCATCATGGAGCACCCGACCGAGATCTCGCCGCTGGCCCGCGCCAACGACGAGCGCCCCGAAGTCACCGAGCGCTTCGAGCTCTACATCACCGGCCGCGAGTTCGGCAACGGCTTCAGCGAGCTGAACGACGCCGAGGACCAGGCCGCGCGCTTCAACGCGCAGGTCGCGGCCAAGGACGGCGGCGACGACGAAGCCATGTACTACGACCACGACTTCGTGCGCGCGCTCGAATACGGCATGCCGCCCACCGGCGGCTGCGGCATCGGCATCGACCGGCTGATGATGCTGCTGACCGATTCGCCGAGCATCCGCGACGTGATCCTGTTCCCCGCCCTGCGCAGGGAATCTTGAGCGTGTCGTCACCGTCGTCGCTGCCGACGATCGGCATCGACTTCGGCACCTCCAACTCCGCCGTGGCCTGCCGGGTCGATGGCGTCGCCCGCCTGCTGCCGATCGAAGGCGCGGCCACCACGCTGCCGACCGCGATCTTCTTCAACTCGGAAGACCGCACCACGCACTTCGGCCGCGATGCCATCGCGCAGTACCTCTCGGGCACCGAAGGCCGGCTGATGCGCTCGCTCAAGAGCCTGCTGGGCAGCGCGCTGATGCAGGAGAAGACCGCCATCTACGACGGTCTCGTGAGCTTCGAGGACATCATCGCGCGCTTCCTGCGCGAGCTGGCAGTGCGTGCCAGCCGCGAGCTGGGCCAGTTGCCCGAGCGCGTCGTGATCGGGCGGCCCGTGCACTTCGTGGACGACGATCCGAAGCGCGACGAGCGCGCCGAGGAAAGCCTGCGCGTCGCGGCGCGTGCGGCGGGCTTCCGCGAAATCGCCTTCCAGCTCGAGCCGATCGCCGCAGCCTTCGACTACGAGCAGCGCATCGCCAAGGAATCGATCGTGCTCATCGTCGACATCGGCGGCGGCACCTCGGACTTCACCGTGGTGCGCGTGGGCCCCGACCGCGCCGCGCGCGAGGACCGCGGCGACGACGTGCTGGCCACCAGCGGCGTGCACATCGGCGGCACCGACTTCGACCAGCGCCTGAACCTTGAGCGCGTGATGCCGCATTTCGGCTTTCGCCACCACGGCCCGCAAGGGCGCGAGGTGCCGAGCAAGGTGTTCTTCGAGCTGTCGTCCTGGCACCTGATCAACTGGCTCTACGCCGCCAAGGCGGTGCGCCAGGCCAAGGAGCTGCGCACCAGCTACAGCGACACGCGGCTGCACGACCGCCTCATGAACGTGCTGGAAGAACGGCACGGCCACCGCATCGCCAGCGCCGTGGAAGCGGCCAAGATCGATGCCTCCGTCACCGATGCGGAAACCGCCATCGACCTCGATTGCGCCGAGCGCGGCCTGGTGGCTTCGCTGTCTCCCGCCGACATGGCGCAACAGCTGGCCGGCCCGCTCGAGAACGTGATCGCCTGCGCCCACGCCTGCGTCAAGCGCGCGGGCCTTCGCAGCGGCGACCTCGACGCGATCTACCTGACCGGCGGCTCGTCCGCCCTGCGGCCGTTCCAGCATGCGCTGCGCAAGAGCTTCGCGGGCGTGAACCTGGTCGAAGGCGACCTGTTCGGCGGTGTCGCCACCGGCCTGGCCTGCGTGGCGCGCACCGGACGCGCGGCACGCTGATGAAATACCTGGCGGGCTATCCGGCACCCCTGCTGGACCAGGTCCGCCAGCTGATGGCCGAAGACCGGCTCGCCGGCCTGCTGCTCAAGCGCTACCCCGAAGGCTCGCACGACATCCAGACCGACCGCGCGCTGTACGGCTACGTGAGCGAGCTCAAGAGCGACTTCATGCGCAAGGCCGAGCCGCTGTCCAAGGTGATGTTCGACAGCAAGCTGCACGTGATACGTAACGCGCTGGGCACGCACACCACCGTGTCCCGCGTGCAGGGCGGCAAGCTCAAGGCCAAGCGCGAGATCCGCGTGGCCAGCCTGTTCAAGGACGTGCCGCTTCCCTGGCTGCGCATGATCGTCGTGCACGAACTCGCCCACATGAAGGAGCGCGAGCACGACAAGGCTTTCTATGCGCTGTGCATGCACATGGAGCCGGAGTACCAGCAGCTCGAATTCGACCTGCGGCTGTACCTGACCCATCTGGAGACGGGCGGGGAACGGCTCTGGCGCCCCCCGGCCGCCTGAAGAAAAAGAGCGCTCGGCTCAGACGGCCGCCAGCAGGCGCAGCGCATCGCGGTGAGTGCGCGACGCGGAAAGCGTGTCCCAGTCGGGCGCGGCCTCTTGCGGCAGCAACGCGAGCCTGCGTGCCTCGCTCGCCGCATCCGGCCGCCATTGCCCGTTGCGCGAAGCCGCCTCGAAGCCATCGAGGAATTGGTCGAGCACCAGTCCGTCGCCGATGCTCTGGTTGCACAGCAGCGCCACGTCGCAGCCCGCCGCCAGCGCCGCCAGCGCGGCGTCGGTGTAGCTCAGCAGTTCGCCGTCGATGTAGCGCCCCGCTTCCATGCTCAGGTCGTCGCTGAAGACCGCGCCGCCGAAGGCGAAGCGCTGGCGCAGCACCGCCTTGAGCCACTTCGACGAGAACCCCGCCGGCCGCTTGTCGACCTTGGGGTAGATCACGTGCGCCGGCATCACGGCGGTGAGCGTGCCGGCCAGCCAGTCGTAGGGCCGCGCGTCGTCGTTCAGGATGTCCTTGAGGCTGCGCTTGTCGACCGGGATCTCGACGTGCGAATCGGCCGTGACGAAGCCGTGCCCCGGAAAATGCTTGCCGCAGTTGCGCATGCCCTTTTGCAGCATGCCGTGCATGACGCTCTTGGCCAGCAGCGCCACCACGCGCGGGTCGCGGTGGAAACTGCGGTCGCCGATCACGCCGCTGCCGCCGTGGTCCAGGTCGAGCACGGGCGCGAAGCTGAAATCGACGCCGCAGGCGCGCAGCTCGGCCGCGAGCACCTGGCCGGCAGCCGTCGCGGCCTGCGTGGCGCGCATGGCGTCGCGCATCCACAGTTCGCCCAGGACGCGCATCGACGGCAGTCGCGTGAAGCCGTCGGTGCGAAAGCGCTGCACGCGGCCGCCTTCGTGGTCGACGCAGATCAGCAGGTCGGGGCGGATCGCCTTGATCTCGGCATTGAGCGCGGTCATCTGCGCCCGGTCCTGCCAATTGCGGGAGAAATGGATCACGCCGCCGACCAGCGGGTTGGCAAGGCGCCGGCGGTCCGCCGCGTCGAGTTCGGTCGCGGCCACGTCGATGATCAGCGGCGCATGGGGGCGAGCAGCAAGCTCGGGGGTCATACCTTCTCCACCACCACGAAGCTCGCGGCGTATTCGTTTTCGTCGGTCACGGTCACGTGGGCCGTGAGCCCTTGTGCCTCGAACCAGTCCTTAAGGCCGCCGTGCAGCACGATGACCGGCTTGCCGCTGGGCAGGTTGGCGATCTCGCACAGGCGCCAGCTCATGGGCATGCGCATGCCCATGCCGATCGCCTTGCTGAAAGCCTCCTTGGCGGAAAAGCGGGTCGCGAGGTAGCTGATGCCGCGCTTGGGCCAGCGCGCGCTGCGGGCCTTCCAGACCGCGAACTCGGCGTCGCTCAGCACCTTGCGGGCGAAACGCTCGCCCTGGCGCTCGAAGGTCGCGGTGATGCGCCGCAGGTCGCAGATGTCGGTGCCAATGCCGTAGATCATTCGGCGCCGGCGCTCATTGCTGCGCCTCGCTGATGCATCGCAGGTAGTCGTGGGTGGTGGCGGCATAGCCGAGTTCGAGGGCGTCGGCCACGAAGGCATGGCCGATCGACACCTCCAGCACGCCGGGCACCGCGCGCAGGAATGCAGTCAGGTTGTCGCGGCTCAGGTCGTGCCCGGCGTTGATGCCCAGGCCCGCGGCATGGGCCGCGCGCGCCGTGTCGGCATAGCGCTGGAGCACGGCCTGCTCGTCGGGCGTACCGCGCGAGGCGGCATAGCCTTCGGTGTAGAGCTCGACGCGGTCGGCGCCCACGGCCTTGACGGCGGCCATCATCTCGGGAATCGGGTCCATGAACAGGCTGACGCGCACGCCCAGCGACTTGGCCTCGGCGATCAGCGGGCGCAGGCGCTCGGCATCGTCGGGGAAGGTCCAGCCGTGGTCGCTGGTCGACTGGGTTTCGCTGTCGGGCACGAAGGTGGCCTGGTGCGGCTTCAGCGTGCGCACGAAGTCCATCAGGTTCTGGAACGGGTTGCCTTCGATGTTGAACTCGATGGCGGGCCAGTCCCTGGCGAGCAGCTCGGACAGGTCGCTCACGTCGTGCGCGCGGATGTGACGGGCATCCGGGCGGGGGTGCACGGTGATGCCCTGCGCCCCGGCGGCCAGGCACGCCTGCGCGGCCTTGACCACGCTCGGGATGCCCAAGTGGCGCGTGTTGCGGACCAGGGCCACCTTGTTGAGGTTGACGGACAGCGAGGTGACGTTGCCTGAGGTGCTCATAGTGCTTGCAGATCTCTCATCATTTGCCGCGTGCGCAGCGTGGACACGCCGCAATGGTAGTTGAGCAAGGCGCGCAGCTGGTTCCGCAGGGCGCTGTTGCTGCCGGCGTTCATGGTGGCCACTTCGCGCAGCGTGGCGGTGAACGGGGCGCGGTCGTCGAGCACCGACTGCAAGGCCTGCCAGTCGGCGCCGGCCAGCGCGGCCTCCTTGCCGTCCGCCTGGCGCAGGCCGGCCTCGGGCACGAGGCTGTAGCGGGTGTCGGCCACGAGCGGCTCCAGCGTCAGGGTCTGGACCTCGAGCGACGGCAGCAGCCCGACCCCGCGCAGCAGCAGCAGTTCGAAGGCGCGCAGCGCGGCCGCATGGGTGGCCGCCTGGGCGCCGGCGTGGTCGCCCGCCAGCACCTGCACCACGCCCGCATAGGCGTCGAACAGCGCTTCGTGAGCATCGTCGCGCGCCAGCAGGCGCAGCAGCAGTTCGTTGACGTAGTAGCCCGACAGCAGCGCCTCGCCGGTCGGCATGACGTGGCCGCCCATCCACTCGGCGCCCTTGAGCGTGCGGATCTCGGCGTCGCCGCCGTAGTTGAGCTGCAGCGGCTGAAGCGGCAGCAGCACGGGCCGGAAATTGGAACTCGGCCGCTTCGCCCCCTTCGCCACCAGCGCGATGCGCCCGTGGTGCCGGGTGAAGACCTCGAGGATCAGGCTCGACTCGCTCCAGTCGTAGCGGTGGAGCACATAAGCCGGTTCGTGCGAAACGCGGTGGGTGGCCATGTCAGTGCGCTAAGGAGCATCGAGGCTTGAGGCCGGCAAACGCCGCGGAACCGGCTTTGCCGGGCCACTGGCGTTGCCCCCTGCAAGGGGGTTGGCGGCTACGCGAAGCGAGCGAGCCTGGGGGTTTGCCTGTCTGTTATTCGTAGCCGAACGAACGGACCCGGGCTTCGTCGTCGGCCCAGCCCGAGCGCACCTTCACCCACAGTTCGAGGAACACCTTGGCATCGGCCAGCTTCTCCAGCTCCACGCGGGTTTCCATGCCGATGCGCTTGATGCGCTCGCCCTTGTCGCCGATCACCATGGCCTTGTGGCCGTCGCGCTCGACCACGATGGTGGCGGCGATGCGCAGCAGGCGCTTCTGGCCCTTCTTCTGGGGCGGCTCTTCCTCGAACTTGTCGATGATGACGGTCGAGGTGTAGGGCAGCTCGTCGCCGGTCAGGCGGAACAGCTTTTCGCGCACCAGTTCGCCCGCGAGGAATTTCTCGCTGCGGTCGGTGAGCTCGTCTTCGTCATAGAACCAGGGCTGCTCCGGCAGGTACTTCTTGCAGATGTCGAACAGGCGCTCGACGTCCTTGGCGTTCTTGGCCGACATCGGCACGAACTCGGCGAAGCTGTGCTTCTCCTGCATGGTCTGCAGCCAGGGCGCGATGTCGCCGCGGCGGTGCACGTTGTCGAGCTTGTTGGCCAGCAGCACCGTCGGGATGCCCTTGCCGAGCAGCTTGAGCACGCGCTCGTCGGCCGGCGTGAAGCTGCCCGCCTCGACCACGAAAAGAATCAGGTCCACGTCGCCGACCGCGCCCTGCACGGTCTTGTTGAGCGACTTGTTCAGCGCGTTGGCATGCAGGGTCTGGAAACCCGGCGTGTCGACGAACACGAACTGCGTGGCGCCCAGCGTGCGCATGCCGGTGATGCGGTGGCGCGTGGTTTGCGCCTTGCGCGAGGTGATGCTGATCTTCTGGCCGACCAGCGCATTGAGCAGCGTCGACTTGCCCACGTTGGGCTTGCCGACGATGGCGATGAGGCCGCAGTGCTGCGGCCCGGTTGCAGGCGCATCGCCTGCGGTGTCTTCGGGTCCCGCTACGGGATTGATAGCATCGTTCATTCTGATTTCACGCGGCGCCGCGTGCCTTGAGCCGGATCAACATGGCGGCCGCGGCAGCCTGCTCGCCGGCGCGGCGCGAGCCGCCGATGCCGCGTTCGCGAAGTCCCAACTCGGGCACCTCGCACTCGACATCGAAAGTCTGCTTGTGCGCCGCGCCCAGTGTGGCGGCCACGCGGTACACCGGCAGCTTCATTTTGTGGCCCTGCAGCCATTCCTGCAATTCGGTCTTCGGATCTTTCGCCGCGGCTTCCATGCGCGGATTGATCTCGACCGCTTCGTAGAGCCGGTGCACCAGCGCCTGGGCAGCCGCGAAACCGGCGTCGAGATAGACCGCGCCGATCAGCGCCTCGAGCGCATCGGCCAGGATCGACGGGCGGTTGGGGCCGCCGGAACGGGCCTCGCCTTCGCCGAGCTTGAGCAGCGGCGACAGCGCCAGCCCGACCGCCAGTCGGTGCAAGGTATCTTGCTTGACCAGGTTGGCGCGCACGCGCGAAAGGTCGCCCTCGGGCAGCGCCGAAAGACGGATGTAGAGCAGGTGGGAAACCGCGAGATTCAGCACCGAGTCGCCGAGAAACTCCAGGCGCTCGTTATGGTCGGCCGAGAAACTGCGGTGCGTGAGCGCGAGCTGGAGCAGCCGCGGATCGGAGAAGGTGTGCTGGAGACGCGCCTGCAGCGCGACAAGGCTGCCGTCCACCTTTTTAAGCGCCGCGTTCAGCGGGTCTCGCCCTTGTATTTGAGCGTCAGGTAGGCCGGGCCGAACAGAGGAATCTCGCGCTCGTAGGCATACGAGACCACCACCTTGTCGCCGACCTTCTTGATGTCCAGGTCCTTGCCGCTGACCGACTTGAAGTCGTCGATGGCTTGCGCGCGGTCGAAGATGGCGCGCACTTCGGGCACGGTCGTGCCTTCCTTGGCCTTGTTGGCGGCCTTGTCGATCGCCTGCCACTCGATCAGAGTCGGAATGACCTGCGCGACGACCACGCCCACGCACGCGAGCACGACCGCGACGAACACCAGCCCGATGAACGAAATGCCGCGCTGTTGCGACGCCCTGCCGGCGACAGACCGATGTGTTCTCATGCCCTCTTACCCCTCGAACGATGCCGATGACGGCTTATTGAAACGGACCGATGCGTCCCAGGTCGCCGAAATTCATCCAGACGAAGAACGCCCGGCCAACGATGTTCTGGTCGGGGACGAAGCCCCAGAAACGCGAATCCGCCGAATTATCGCGGTTGTCGCCCATCATGAAATACTGGCCGGCGGGCACTTTGCAGACCACGCCTTCGACCGAGTAGCGGCAGTTCTCGCGGCCCGGGAAGTCGCTGGCGCCCGGCACGAAGTTGGGTGCCGCGTCGTCGTTGAGGATCTTGTGCTGCTTGCCGCCGAGGTTCTCGGTGAACTGCTTGAGCAGGCGCATCGATTCGCCGTCGAGGTAGTCGGCGTCCGGCGACTTGGACACCGGCTGACCATTGATCATGAGCTTCTTGTTCAGGTAGGACACCTCGTCGCCCGGGATGCCGACCACGCGCTTGATGTAGTCCATGCTGGGCTTGGGCGGGTAGCGGAACACCACCACGTCGCCGCGCGCCAGCGGCGTGCCGTCGGTGATCTTTGTGTTGATCACCGGCAGGCGCAGGCCGTAGGTGAACTTGTTGACCAGGATCAGGTCGCCGGTCAGCAGCGTGGGCATCATCGAGCCCGAAGGAATCTTGAAGGGCTCGTACAGGAACGAGCGCAGCAGGAACACCACCAGGATCACTGGGAAGAGCCCGGCGGTCCAGTCGAGCCACCAGGGCTGCATCAGCAGGCGTTCGCTCGCCTTGGCGTCGGCGGTGTCGACCTGCTTGATGCCCTGCCCGGCCAGCCGCTCGTTGCGCTCGGCCAGCGAGGCTTCGAGCCTGGCGGCGGCCTGCTCGCGCTTCGGCAGGAAATAGAAGCGTTCGGCCAGCCAGTAGAGGCCGGTGACCACCGTCGCCAGGAACAGCAGCAGTGCGAAGTTGCCTTCGATCGCGCCGAAATACCAGGCACCGACATAGCCGGCGAAAACCGCGAGTACCAGGGAGGTGAGGAATGCCATTTTTTGATCAGTCTTCGACTTGCAGAATCGCGAGGAAGGCCTCTTGCGGGACCTCGACGGAGCCGATCTGCTTCATTCTTTTCTTGCCGGCCTTCTGCTTCTCGAGCAGCTTCTTCTTGCGGGAGATGTCGCCGCCGTAGCACTTGGCCAGCACGTTCTTGCGAAGGGCCTTGATTGTCTCACGCGCAATGATGGTGACACCGATGGCCGCCTGGATCGCCACGTCGTACATCTGGCGCGAAATGATCTCGCGCATCTTCGAGACCACCGCCCGGCCGCGGTACTGCGACTGGCTGCGGTGCACGATGATCGACAGCGCGTCGACCTTGTCGCCGTTCAGCAGGATGTCGACCTTCACCACGTCGGACGCGCGGTACTCCTTGAACTCGTAGTCCATGGAGGCGTAGCCGCGGCTCACCGATTTCAGCTTGTCGAAGAAGTCGAGCACGATCTCGCCGAGCGGCATCTCGTAGGTCAGCATGACCTGGCGGCCGTGGTAGGCCATGTTCATCTGCACGCCGCGCTTCTGGTTGGCCAGCGTCATGACGGAGCCGACGTATTCCTGCGGCATGTACAGGTGCACGGTGACGATCGGCTCGCGGATCTCGGCCATGCGGCCGACGTCGGGCATCTTGGACGGGTTCTCGACCATGATCACCTCGCCGTCGTTCTTGACCACCTGGTAGACCACGCTGGGCGCAGTCGTGATCAGGTCCTGGTCGAACTCGCGCTCCAGCCGCTCCTGCACGATTTCCATGTGCAGCAGGCCGAGGAAGCCGCAGCGGAAGCCGAAGCCCAGCGCCTGGCTCACTTCGGGCTCGTAGCGCAGCGACGAATCGTTGAGCTTGAGTTTCTCCAGCGCGTCGCGCAGCGAGTCGTACTCGCTGGCTTCGGTGGGGTACAGGCCCGCGAACACCTGCGGCTGGATTTCCTTGAAGCCGGGCAACGCCTCGGTTGCCGTGGCCGCCGCACCGCCGGTGCCCGGCTTGATCAGCGTGACCGTGTCGCCGACCTTGGCGGCCTGCAGTTCCTTGATGCCCGCGATGATGTAGCCCACCTCGCCCGCCTCGAGCGAAGGCCGCGGCTCGTTGGCCGGTGTGAACACGCCCACGCTGTCGGCGTTGTACATCGCGCCGGACGCCATCATCTTGATGCGCTCGCCCTTCACGAGCCGGCCGTCGACCACGCGCACCAGCATGACGACGCCGACGTACGGGTCGAACCAGCTGTCGACGATCATCGCGCGCAGCGGGCCGTCGGGGTTGCCGCGCGGCGCGGGCATGCGTGCGACGATGGCTTCGAGGATGTCGTCGATGCCGACACCGGTCTTGGCGGAACAAGGAATCGCGTCGGTCGCGTCGATGCCGATCACGTCTTCGATCTCGGTGCGCGCGTTGTCGAGGTCCGCGTTGGGCAGGTCGATCTTGTTGAGCACCGGCACCACTTCGACGCCGAGGTCGAGCGCGGTGTAGCAGTTGGCCACCGTCTGCGCTTCGACACCTTGCGATGCATCGACGACGAGCAGCGCGCCTTCGCATGCGGACAGCGAGCGACTCACTTCATACGAGAAGTCGACGTGGCCCGGCGTATCGATCAGATTGAGGTTGTAGACCTGTCCGTCGCGTGCCTTGTAGTGCAGCGCCGCGGTCTGTGCCTTGATGGTTATCCCACGCTCTTTCTCGATGTCCATCGAGTCGAGCACCTGCGCTTCCATCTCGCGTTCCGCGAGGCCGCCGCAGCGCTGGATCAAACGGTCTGCGAGCGTCGACTTGCCATGGTCGATGTGCGCAATGATCGAAAAATTTCTGATGTGATTCATCAACGGGAACGCTTAAGTACTTGAATTGGCTCGCGCGCAGAGGGCGACAGGCAAGAAAAAAGGGCGCGTCTTCTGGAGACGCGCCCTGAACCAACAAGCAATGGCAACTGCAGTAGTTGGAACTTCATTGTAGGCAAAAAGGGAAGCACGTACATCCGGGAACAGGCTCCAAAGGGGTCGTTGCAGGTCCACAACATCAAAGATATAAACAGGTTATCAACAGGATCGGTGGAGCAGTTACTGAACAACTTGTGGGCGATCTGTGGAGCACCGGTGGACTGCTGTCTGACATCTCGCATCGTGAAGGCCAGCGCACTCCTTATGCGCTGGCCGGCCGTCGAGGGTGCTCTATTCTACCGAAATTCGTTCTTAGGCCTTTTATAAGTTAGTAGGCACAAACAAAATCAGAGGGTTTCGGCCTCCCAGATTTTTTTTGGGGCACGGCGCCAGAACGTCGTAAACACCTCAAAAAAACGGCCCCAAACCCGACTGCCGGGTGGGGCCACTTGACGCCAGCGTCAGATCAGCGTGTGGGGCGGATCAGGGCGTACTGCGCCCAGTCACCGCGGCGGAACAGCACGCTGAGCGCCTTGCTCTTGTCGGCCTTGCCGATGGCGGACTCGAATTCACGCGCGTTCGCGATGTCCGAATTGCCCACGGCCAGGATGATGTCGCCCTCGCGCAGGCCCGCGCGCGCAGCGGCGTCGCTGGCAGCATCGACCTTCACGCCGCCCTTCAGCTTGAGCTCTTTCTTCTGCGCGTCGGTGAGGTCGCTCACGGCAAGGCCGAGCGATTTGGCGGCCGCGGATACCGGTGGCTTGGCCGGCGTTTCGTCTCGGTCGGTCGCGCGCTTGCTGGGCTTGTCGGGTTCGATCTCTGCGATGGTCACGCTGAGGTCGCGCGACGCACCGCGGCGGAACACCGTGAGCGTGCTCTTCGTGCCGGGCTTGGTGTTGCCCACCAGGCGCGGCAGGTCGCTCGGCTTCTCGATGGCCTTGCCGTCGAACTTGGTGATCACGTCACCCGGCTCCACGCCGGCCTTCTCGCCCGGCGATCCGGCCTCGACGCCGCGCACCAGCGCGCCCTGCGCCTTGCCAAGGCCGATGGCCTCGGCCACGTCCTTCGTCACTTGGTCGATCTGCACGCCGATGCGGCCGCGCGACACGCGGCCCGAGGTGCGCAGCTGGTCGCTCACGCGGATCGCCTCGTCGATCGGGATCGAGAACGAGATGCCCATGAAGCCGCCCGAGCGCGAGTAGATCTGGCTGTTGATGCCGACCACCTCGCCGCGCATGTTGATCAGCGGGCCGCCCGAGTTGCCGGGGTTGATGGCCACGTCGGTCTGGATGAACGGCAGGTATTCGCCGGTGTCACGCTGCTTCGCGCTCACGATGCCGGCGGTGACGGTGTTCTCGAGGCCGAACGGCGAGCCGATGGCCATGACCCATTCGCCGACGCGCAGCCTGGAGATGTCGCCCACCTTCACGGCCGGCAGGCCAGTGGCCTCGATCTTGACGACCGCGACGTCGGTGCGCTTGTCGGCGCCCACGATCTTGGCCTTGAACTCGCGCTTGTCGGGCAGCGTGACCAGCACCTCAGAAGCGTCTTCCACCACGTGCGCATTGGTCATCACGTAGCCGTCGGCCGTCAGGATGAAGCCGGAGCCCACGCCGCGGGGGCGCTCCTCTTCCTGCGGTTGCTGCGGCCGGTTCTGGCGCGGGCCCGAACGGGGCGCGCCCGGCAGCGGCTGGCCGAAGAAGCGGCGGAAGAACTCCTGCATCTCCTCGTCCATCTCGCCGTTGCCGGCGCGCGGCGTCACCTTCTCGATGGTGCGGATGTTGACGACGGAGGGACCGACCTGGTCGACCAGGTCGGTGAAATCGGGCAGCGTGCGCGTCTGCGCGTGCACGGGCTCGACAGGCAGGAAGCTGGCGCCTGCCGTGAGCGCAAGCGCGAAAGCCAAAACACCGGAACGAAGCTTGTGTCCCTCGACTTTGAAGATCATCGGTTTTCTTTCAAAAGAGCAGAGCGGCTAAAAAACAAGTGCTATGAGTCTGCGGCACAGGCTTGGTTCAGCGCAACCGGCCTTGCGCGGCAAATGCGTCGAATCAGCGCGTGCGCGCGAGGCTCTGGGCGAACGCGTTGAGTGTCTGCTGCGGCACTTCGCCGACCGCGGTCAGCCACCAGTCGCTGGCGGGTTCCGGCAGGCGCCGGCGGATCGCATTGGTGGCGCCGATGGTCAGCACGCCGTCGCGCGGCGCGCGCGCGGCATCGTAGCGCTCGATGAAGAGCGATACCGAGGCCAGTCCGTCGGAGAAAGTCCACTGGACCGTGGTCGCGTCCTGTTGTTTCTGCTTGCCGCCGCTGTTGTTGTTGCTGCTGCTCTCGCCGCTCGGGGGACGGCGGAAGAAGCTGCGGGGCTTGAATCCGGCCACCGGCGTGCTGAGGGTCCAGCCCTCGTCCTGTGCGCTGGAGCGCTCGAGCTCGAGCTTCTCGATGCGGTAGCCGGAGGTGTTGGCCATCATCTGTGCCAGCGCCTGCGGCTTCACGGGTGCGTCGAGCTGCAGTTCGGAGAACGCCGACTGCTCCACCACGCGCGATTCGCTGTCGATGGTCTGCAGCTTCACCACGAGGCCGGATCGGCGCTCGCTCCAGACGCGGTAGCCGAAGCGCAGCGCGTCGTGCGGCACCAGCTGCACCACGTCGGCGTCGAAGCCCGCCACGCGGTCCTTGCCGATCGCACGCACGTCGTAGAAATCGCTGATCGACGAATCGGGCTTGTCCGGCAGGTTCGGGAAGAGATCGAGGTTCTCCCGCTTCTCGACCTTGACGACCTTCGCTTCCGGCAGGAAGGTCATGACGTTGCGGTTGCGCCGGAAGGTCGAACGCGGCGGTCCCGACAGGGCCTCGATGCGCTCGATCTGGTGCTCGCCGTCGCGCACGTGCCAGATGCGCGCGCTCGACAGGTCGCCGCCCGGCGCCGACACCACGAAAGTGCCCACGTAATTGCGCTGCCGGGCTCCCGTGTGCATGCGCTGCAGCCACTCGGTGACGCTCATTGCCGGCGGCTCGTCCGTCTGCGCCGCGGCCGCGCTCTTGGGATTCACCGCGGCGCCTGAACGAGGCTGCGCGATGGAAACCTGCGCCAGGCAGAAAGCTGCAAACACGAGCACGCAGGCGCGCGCGGAAATCGGCATCTGAACGGTCATTAGGGGCGGGCTGCTAAGGGCGCGCTGTCAGCGCGTGGGTCCCTCGAAAGTGGCATTGCGCAGGAAGCCCGAAGGCATTTGCGAAGCGCCGCCGGCCTGCTGGTGCGCTTCGAGCAGTTGGTCGAGCCGCGGATCGCGCAGCATGACCTGCGGAGCGCCGTTGCCGACGATGACGCGCGTGGGCGTCAGCGTGCCGCCGGCGGGCTGCTGCGGGCCGTTCAGTGCCGCAGCGGCCAGCACCGAATTGACGGCCGGCTGTTGTTGCTGCTGGATCGACGCGAGTTGCGCGCCAGGCTGGGGAATGGCAGCGCCGTTGCCGACCAGCGTCCAGCCGATGGCGGCCACCGCCATCAGCGAGGCGGCACCGGCCACCAGCTTCCAGCGGAACACCGGCTCGTTGGCCGCCTCCGCCCTGCGCTGCAGGGGAAGCGCCACAGGCGCGGCGACTGGCGCCGCCGCGGGAGCGAGCACCACGGGCTCCGCGGCCAGGCGTTGCTGGAAGCGCGCCAGGAAGGCCGAGCTGTCGCTGCACGGCGAATGGGAGCCCGAACGCAGCACGTCGCCCACCACGTGATAGGCCTGCCAGGTCGCGCGCGATTCGCTGTCGGCGCAGATGGCCTCGATCGCCTGCGCGAACGACTCGCCCTGCAAATGACCATCCGCAAGTGCGGACACCTGTTCCCGAACCGTCATCGTCTGATTCATTTCATTCACCTGCTTACTTACCAACGTTTGCCGGACTGGTTGTCCAGCAGCGGCTTGACCCTGGCCGAAATGGCCTCGCGCGCCCGGAAAATTCGCGAACGCACCGTGCCGATAGGGCAATCCATGACCTCGGCGATCTCTTCGTAACTCATGCCCTCGATTTCGCGCAGCGTGACCGCCTGGCGCAACTCGGCGGGGAGTGCTTCCATGGCAGCTTCGACGGCACTGGCGATTTCGTTCGCCGCCAGGACCGATTCGGGGGTTTCGTCGGTGGTTGGTTCGTTTCCGGGACGGTAAGTTTCATCTTCGTCCTCAGAAGAAGACCTCAGGGCGGCTTCGGAAACGGTCGGGTCGCGCTTCATGTCCACCAGCGCCTTCTTGGCGGTGTTGACGGCGATCCGGTAGAGCCAGGTGTAGAACTGGGCTTCTCCGCGGAACTGATGCAGCGCGCGGTAGGCCCGAATGAAGGTTTCCTGCGCGATGTCCTCGATCAGGTCGACATCGCGCACCATGCGTCCGATCAGGCGCTCGATGCGGCGCTGGTACTTGATGACCAGCAGCTCGAACGCCTTCTGGTCGCCCGCGACCGTGCGCTGGACCAGCTGGAAGTCGACCTCGCCCGGACGCGGCGCTTCCGCGGGCGCGTCGGTCAGCCCGGAATCCGGCGGCACTGGCGGCGGAGAAGTGGTCATCGAGAAAGGTTCAGGGAGCGTCGGCAGGAGCCGTCGCACGCCAGGAGTCGCCCGCTGGCTCCGCGGATGGGGGGCGCGAATATACCGCACGGCGTACGTCGCGCCAGCGCTCCGGCATGGCTCGCTGCTCGATCCAGACCCAGTGGCGGGCGCGGCCCGGCTCGGTGAGCCGCAGCAGCATCAGCGACTGGAAATCGAGCGCCGCCAGCACACGCGCGTTGCGCACGCCGCGCGCCGCATCGGCACTCGACAAGGACCACTGAAGGCCATCGAAATGCAGCACGCCGGCGCCGTCGCGCCGCAGGCCGAAACCCGCCGCGACGCCCGCGAAAACGACACTGAGCACCAGCAGCAACTGGCGCCATCCGGCGCTATCGAACACATAGCAGGACGCGCCCGCGCAGCAGGCGCCCAATGCCCACAGGACGACGAGGATCCGGGTTGCGCCGCGTGAGCGCCCCACCGGGTAGTTCACCGACGGTGCGCTGTGCATGACCGAGCAATGCTCAAGCGCGCTTGAACACCAGCGTGCCGTTGGTGCCCCCGAAGCCGAAGTTGTTCTTGACCGCGACGTCGATCTTCAGATCGCGCGCCTCGTTGGCGCAGTAGTCGAGATCGCACTCCGGATCCTGGTTGAAGATGTTGATGGTCGGCGGGCTCTTCTGCTCGTGCAGCGCCAGGACCGTGAACACCGATTCGATGCCGCCCGCGCCGCCCAGCAAGTGGCCGGTCATGGACTTGGTCGAATTGACGACGAGCTTCTTCGCGTGATCGCCGAAGGCCAGCTTGACCGCATTGGTCTCGTTGACGTCGCCGATCTGCGTCGAAGTGCCGTGTGCATTGAGGTATTGCACCTGGTCCGCATTGACGCCCGCATTCGACAGCGCCATGGCCATCGAACGGCGCGGGCCGTCGACGTCGGGTGCCGTCATGTGATACGCGTCGCCGGTCAGGCCGAAGCCCGCGACTTCCGCGTAGATCTTGGCGCCGCGCGCCTTGGCGTGTTCGTACTCCTCAAGCACCAGCACGCCGGCGCCCTCGCCCAGCACGAAGCCGTCGCGGTCCTTGTCCCACGGACGGGAGGCCGTGGCGGGATCGTCGTTGCGGGTGCTCAGCGCGCGAGGCGCGGTGAAGCCGCCGATGCCGAGCGGGGAGATGGTCGACTCGGCGCCGCCGGCGATCATCACGTCGGCATCGCCGTACTCGATCATGCGGGCCGAGGTGCCGATGGCGTGCAAGCCGGTGGTGCAGGCGGTCACGACGGCGATGTTCGGGCCCTTGAAGCCGTACTTGATCGACACGTGGCCGGAGATCATGTTGATGATCGAAGCAGGCACGAAGAACGGCGAAACGCGGCGCGGGCCGCGGTTCATCAGTTCACCGTGCGTTTCCTCGATCATCGGCAGGCCGCCGATGCCGGAGCCGATGTTGCAGCCGATGCGCACGGCCTCTTCATAGGAAAGCGCGTCGCCGGTCGGCAGTCCGCTGTCCTGCACCGCCTGGATGGCGGCGGCCAGACCCAGATGAATGAAGCGGTCCATGTGACGCGCTTCCTTCTCCGAGATGTATTGGGTGATGTCGAAACCCTTGACTTCACCGGCGAACTTGCAAGCGAAGGCGCTTGCATCGAACGCGGTGATGTTCGCAATGCCCGACTTCCCGGCCAACAGGTTGGCCCAGGATTCGGTTGCGGTGTTTCCGACAGGAGCGATGCAACCGAGCCCGGTCACGACGACGCGGCGTTTGGTCATGCCGGCAAACCTTTCTGGAAGCGCTGAACAGTTGCCTGCCGGCGCGTGCGGTTCAAGTAAAAGCCGCCGGCCGCAGTTGCAATCTTGTCAGCTGGCCGATCAGGCCTTTTGATTCTTGGTGGCGTAGTCGACGGCGTTTTGCACCGTGGTGATCTTCTCGGCGTCTTCGTCGGGAATTTCGATGCCGAATTCGTCTTCGAGTGCCATCACGAGTTCGACCGTGTCGAGAGAGTCGGCGCCGAGGTCGGCCACGAAAGCCTTTTCATTCGTCACTTGGGACTCTTCCACGCCGAGTTGCTCGGCGATGATTTTCTTGACACGTGCTTCGATATCGCTCATTTGGTTCCCTCTGAGGGTTGTAGGTAATCGGTGGATTTTAGCCGGGCGCATTGTGGCATTTGCCGCGCACCCGGTACGGGAAAAGGTTGCGCCTTGCGGCTACATGTGCATGCCGCCGTTGACGTGCAGCTCCTGCCCCGTGACGTAGGACGCCTGGGGCGATGCGAGGTAAGCCACCGCATGCGCGATGTCGGCCGGCTTGCCCAGGTGGCCCAGCGGGATCTGCTGGAGCAGCGCCTGTTGCTGGGCTTCGGGCAGGCTGGCCGTCATGTCGGTTTCGATGAAACCGGGTGCGACGCAGTTGACGGTGATGTTGCGGCTGCCGAGCTCGCGGGCTAGCGCGCGGGTCATGCCCGCGACACCGGCCTTGGCGGCCGCGTAGTTGGCCTGGCCGGCATTGCCGGAGGCGCCGACCACGCTGGTGATGCTGATGATGCGGCCGTAGCGCTGCTTCATCATCGGGCGGATCACGGCGCGCGAGAGCGAGAAGACAGCCTTGAGATTGGTGTCTAGCACCGCGTCCCAGTCGCTGTCCTTCATGCGCATGGCGAGCGTGTCGCGCGTGATGCCGGCGTTGTTGACCAGCACGTGGATCGCGCCGTAGGCCTTGACGATCTCGTCGATCAGGGCCTCGACCGCCGCGCCGTCGTTCACGTCGAGCGCACGGCCGCGGCCGTCATAGGCGCTCAGGGCCGAAGTGATCTTGGCCGCGCCCTCGTCGGTGGTGCCGGTGCCCACGACCTTCAGGCCGCGCTGCGCCAGCTCCAGCGCGATGGCTGCGCCGATGCCGCGCGTCGCGCCGGTGACCAGGGCGACTTGCCCTTCGAATTTGGGAATGCTCATAAGAAAAAGTGTCGGGGCCTTGCGCCGGTCAGCCGGCGAGCGATTGTCGGGTGTCCGCGAGCGTGGCCGGGTCGTACACCGACGCGGCTTCCAGATCGGGGGCGATGCGCTTCACCATGCCGGCCAGCACCTTGCCGGGACCGCACTCGATGATGGCGGCTACACCGCGCAGTTTCAAGGCCTGCACGCTCTCTACCCAGCGAACCGGACCGGCGGCCTGGCGCACCAGGGCGTCGCGGATGCGGTCGGCATCGGTTTCGACGGCGACATCGATGTTGTTCAGCACCGGGATCTGCGGCGCAGCCAGCGTGACGGAGGCCAGTTTCTCGCGCAGCGCCTCGGCGGCAGGCTTCATCAGGCTCGAATGGAACGGTGCCGACACCGGCAACAGCAATGCACGCTTGGCACCGTTGGCCTTGAGCAGTTCGCAGGCCTTGTCGACGGCAGCCTTGCTGCCGGCGATCACTGTCTGCATGGGGTCGTTGAAATTCACCGCCTCGACGATTTCGGCGCTGCCCGCACCGAAACTCGCGGTGGCTTCCGCGCAGCCGGCGACCACCTTGCCGGACTCCATGCCTAGCACAGCAGCCATCGCGCCGACGCCCACCGGCACAGCCTGTTGCATCGCTTGCGCGCGGAAGCGCACCAGCGGCGCGGCTTGCGCCAGCGTCAACACGCCGGAAGCGACCAGCGCCGAGTATTCGCCGAGCGAATGGCCGGCCACCACGGCCGGCGTCGCGCCGCCCTCAGCCAGCCAGGCGCGCCAGGCCGCGACACCCGCGACCAGCATCACGGGCTGGGTATTGGTCGTGAGGGCCAGTTCTTCCTTGGGGCCGTTCTTGATCAGCGCGCCAACGTCTTCGCCCAGCGCCTCGGAAGCTTCGCGCAGGGTTTCGACCACGGCCGGATGATCGCCCCAGCCGTCGAGCATGCCGACAGCCTGCGAGCCCTGACCGGGGAAAACAAAAGCAAAGGATTTCATTGTTTATGCGTTGTCTCGCATTGCAGCCGCCCTCTTGGGGACGGCGCAACACACTACAGGTTCAATAGCACCGCGCCCCAGGTGAAGCCGCCGCCCACGCCTTCGAGCATGAGTGTTTCGCCCTTCTTCACCTTGCCAGAACGCACGGCTTCGTCGAGAGCCAGCGGGATCGACGCGGCAGACGTGTTGCCGTGCTCGTTCACCGTGACGATGAGCTTTTCGCGTGGAAGCTTCAGCTTCCTGGCCGTGCCTTCCATGATGCGGATGTTGGCCTGGTGCGGAATCAGCCAGTCGATGTCGGCGTCGGTCTTGCCGGCCTTCGCTAGCGTGGCGCGCGCAGCCTCTTCGAGCACGCGAACCGCGAGCTTGAAGACGGCCTGGCCGTCCATGTGCAGCAAGGGCGTGCCCAGCACGTTGCCGCCGGACACATGCCCGGGCACGCAAAGGATGCCCACGTGCTTGCCGTCCGCGTGCAGGTCGCTGGCCAGGATGCCCGGCTCCTCGCTCGCCTCGAGCACCACCGCGCCCGCGCCGTCGCCGAACAGCACGCAGGTGGTGCGATCGTTGAAGTCGAGGATGCGGGAGAACACTTCAGCGCCCACCACCAGCGCGCAACGCGCGGTGCCGGTGCGGATCATCGCGTCGGCGACGGTCAGCGCGTAGACGAAGCCGCTGCAGACCGCCTGGACGTCGAACGCCGGGCAGCCGGCAATGCCGAGCTTGTGCTGGAGGATGGCGGCCGACGAAGGAAACACCATGTCGGGCGTCGAGGTCGCGACGATGATCAGGTCGACATCGCTGGCCTTGCGTCCGGCAGCTTCGAGAGCGTGCCGGGCGGCCTCGTAGCCGAGATCGCTGCTCGTGACTTCCGGCGCCGCGAAGTGGCGCGCGTGGATGCCGGTGCGCTCGACGATCCACTGATCGGAGGTTTCGATGCCGCGTGTCGCCAATTCCTTGGCGAGATCGTCATTGGTCACGCGGCGTGGAGGCAGGTAGCTGCCGGTGCCGGTAATGCGTGAGTAAGGGGTCGTCATCAAACGTGAAGGGCCGTCGCGTCGACCGGCGCCGCCGGCTCCTGCCGCGCGAGCAAAGGCGCGGCGTGGGCGATGCGGGCCCGCACGCGATCGAGCAGGTTGTTGCGAGCGGCATCATAAGCGCGATCGAGCGCATGTCCGAAAGCCACTTCATCAGCCGAGCCATGGCTCTTGAAAACCAGGCCACGCAGGCCGAGCAAGGCCGCCCCGTTGTAGCGCCGATGATCCAGACGGCTTTTGAAAGCTTTTAGAACCGGATAGGCAACAATTGCAGCCAGTTTGGTGAAGACGCTCCGCGAGAACTCCACGCGAATGAACTCGCCGATCATCGAAGCCACGCCTTCACTGGCTTTCAACGCCACATTTCCGACAAAACCGTCACAAACGACGATGTCGGTCGTGCCCTTGAAAATATCGTTGCCTTCCACGTTGCCGTAGAAGTTGAGATCTTTGGAGTTGGCAGCCGTACGCAGCAGTTGACTGGCTTTTTTGATTGTTTCGCTGCCCTTGATGGCCTCTTCGCCGATATTGAGCAGGCCGACCGAAGGCGCCTCGTTACCGGTAAGCGCCGACACCAGCGCCGAGCCGAGCACGGCGAACTGAAGGAGGTCCTCGGCGTCGCAGTCGACGTTCGCACCGAGGTCGAGCACGGTCGTTGCGCCGCCCTTGGCGTTCGGCAGTTGCGGCGCAATCGCAGGGCGGTCGATGCCGTCGAGGGTCTTGAGCAGATAGCGCGCAATGGCCATCAATGCACCGGTGTTGCCGGCCGACACGGCAGCCTGGGCAGCACCGTCCTTGACCTGCTGGATCGCCACACGCATCGAAGAATCTTTCTTCTTGCGCAGGGCAATTTCGATCGGGTCGTCCATGCCCACAACTTCGCTGGCTGCAACGATGCGGGCACGCGGATGCGCGGCAAAGCCCGCGAGCGCGGCCGGCGCGCCGACCAGCAGCAGCGAGGCCTCGCTGTGCCGCTCGAGAAATGCGCGGCAGGCCGCGAGCGTGACACGCGGCCCATGGTCACCCCCCATGCAATCCACGGCGAGCGTGATTGCGGCGGGCGCAGCAGTGAATTCGGGAGAAGAAGGCGTAGCCATCAAAACAAAGGCCCGACGCTACGGCAGAAGTAGCTTCGGGCCTTGGCCTTGGGATGCGAGATCAGGCTTCGGACTTGTTCTTGAGCACCTGGCGGCCACGGTAGAAACCGTTGGGGCTGATGTGGTGGCGCAGGTGCGTTTCGCCGGTGGTCGGCTCCACGGCGATGCCGGGCACGACCAGCGCATTGTGGGAACGGTGCATGCCGCGCTTGGAAGGCGACTTCTTGTTTTGCTGGACGGCCATGATGGCTCCTGGACTGTTAGGTGAGTGATGGGATGCGGGCTCAAGCGGTGGCAATGAGAAAGGATGGCTGGCATCCCTGGATCTGCATTGCTGCTCACGGCGGCGCGCGCGAAGCCCATGATTATAGCCCAGCCTGAGGAAAAGGGCTACCTGCCCTCTTCCGACCCGTCTTCCGGCTTGCGCGAACGCAACGCTCCGAGCACCGCGAACGGGTTCGGCTTGGCTTCTTCGGCCGCCTTGAAGTCGTCGTCGCTGGAGGAAAGCTGGACGGGCGTGGGGCAGACGTCATGCACGGGCGTGACGGGAATGTCCATGAGCAGTTCGTCTTCGATCAGGGCATGGAGGTCGAAATCGCGGCTCACGACGAGCAGGTCTTCCTCCGATTCCTCGTCTTCCGCCTCGGCCGTGGCCTCGTCGGCCACGAAACGGAACCAGCGATCGACCGTCAATGGCGTCTCGACCGGCGACAGGCAGCGCTGGCAAACCAGCGGGACCGTGGCCTCGGCATCCAGGTGCAGCCAGGGAACGGCCTTGCCGTCGGCGCCGGGGCGCTCTTCCCCGGTGGCTCTCCAATCGACCACCGCATCGGGCGCGGGAACCGCCAGCTCGGCGGTCAGGCGCAGGTAGTTGGGAACCGGGTCGGCGGCTTCCAGGGTGGCGGCGGCCGCGGCAAAGGCGGGCACGTTGAGCCGTTCGGGGGCAAATTCTCTCTTCATCTTCGCCAGTCTAGCGCGCCAGAAGTTTCACCGGCATGGTGCATGCCTGGGGATTCCATGCGACTCACGCACAATCGTCCCCATGCAACGCCCTGTGATTCTTGCCTCGACCTCGCGCTACCGCCGCGAACTGCTCACCCGCCTGCGACTGCCTTTCGAAGTGCAGTCCCCTGAAGTCGACGAAACGCCGTTGCCCGGCGAAACGCCACATGCCCTGGCCATCCGCTTGGCGCTCGAAAAAGCCGACGCCGTCGCTGCCCGCTTTCCCGAAGCCGTGGTCATCGGCTCCGACCAGGTGGCCGATCTCGGCGGCGAAGCGCTTGGCAAGCCCGGCGACCACCAGCGCGCCACGGCGCAACTGCGCCGCATGCGCGGCCAGACGCTGATCTTCCAGACCGCGGTGGCGGTGGTGTGCCGCGCCACCGGCTTCGTCCAGCGCGACATCGCCCCCGTGCGCGTGGTGTTCCGAGACCTCAGCGACGCCGCCATCGAGCAATACCTGCTGGCCGAACAACCCTACGACTGCGCCGGCAGCGCCAAGAGCGAAGGCCTGGGCATCGCGCTGCTGGATGCCATAAACAGCGACGACCCGACCGCGCTGGTCGGCCTGCCGCTGATCCGCACCTGCCGCATGCTGCGCGCCGCGGGGGTCGAACTCCTGTGACGCACGGCAAGCTCTACCTCGTTCCCGCGCCGCTCGATTTCGGCTGCGACACCCAGGCGCCACTGCAGGACGCCCTGCCCCTGGGCACGCTGCAGGCCGCCGCCGGCATCACCCACTGGATCTGCGAGAACGCGAAGTCCGCGCGCGCCTACCTGAAGCGCATCGACGCGGTCACGCCGCTGGCCGCGCCGCTGCAGGCGCAGAACATCCAGGAACTGCCGCGCGAGGTGCACAAGAAGGGCGACCACGCCGGGCAGTTCGACGCCCGCCCCCTGCTCGCCGCCGCACTGGAAGGCCACGATATCGGCCTGCTCAGCGAAGCCGGCATGCCGGCGGTGGCCGACCCCGGTTCCTCGGTGGCGCGCGCCGCGCACGACCTGGGTCTCAGCGTCGTTCCGCTGACCGGCCCGGTCTCGCTGCTGCTCGCACTGGCGGCGAGCGGGCTCAATGGCCAGAACTTCGCCTTCGTCGGCTACCTGCCGCAGGACGCGGGCGAGCGCCAGACGCGCATCCGCGAACTCGAGGCGCTGGCGCTCAAGTCGGGCCAGACGCAGCTCTTCATCGAAACGCCCTATCGCAATGCCGCCCTGCTGCAGGCGCTGATACAGACGCTCCAGCACAACACCCGCCTCGCGGTGGCGCGCGGCCTCACGCTGGCAACGGCTCATGTGCGCAGCGAAACAGTGAAATCCTGGCGCGCCAAGCCGCAGCCCACCACAGACGAACGCCTGCCCGCCGTGTTCGCGATCGGGCGCTGACCATGGTGGCCATCACCGCCGCCACGCGCTGGGCATCGCGCGCGCAATTCTTTTCCGCCGGTTTCATCTTCGCGACCTGGGGCGTGCACGTGCCCACGGTCAAGGCGCACTACGGCATCGACGAAGCGCAACTCGGCCTCGCCATGCTCGCAGCCGGTGCCGGCGCGATGGTCGGCCTGACCAGCGCGGGCCGCTGGATCGGCCGCTACGGCCCGCGCCGCATGGCCGGCGTCTGCGGCTGCATCTATGCGCTGCTGCTGGCCGGGCTGATCGCGATGCCGGGCTATGTGGCGCTGCTGGGCCTGCTGGCGGCCTTCGGCCTCGTGACCAGCGTGTTCGATGTCTCGATCAATACCGAGGCCGCGCAGCTCGAACTGCACGGCGGCACGCCGTTGATGAGCGGCATGCACGGCATGTTCAGCCTGGGCGGCATGGCCGGCGCCGCGAGCGGCAGCGCGGCGCTCGCCGCCGGGCTGGGCGCGCAGGCGCACTTGCTGCTGGTTGCGGCGGCGATGGTGCTGCTCGTGGCCGTGGCCTCGCGGCGCATGCTGCCGCGCCCCGCCACCAGCGGCGCGAGCGGGGCCGACCACGGATTCCTGATGCCGCGCGGCACGCTGGCGGTGCTGGGCGTGCTCGCCGCGCTGGGACTGATCGCCGAAGGCGCCATCTACGACTGGAGCGTGCTCTATATGCAGCAGGAGATCGGCAGCCCGCAGCAGCAGGCCGCGCTGGCCTATGCGAGCTTCTCGGCGGCGATGGCGGCAGCGCGCTTCGGCGGGGACGCGATGCGCGCCCGATTCGCGCCGGCCACGCTGCTGCTGGGCAGCGGCCTGCTCGCCGCGGCTGCCATGACGCTGGTGCTCGTCACCGACATGCCCTGGCTGGCCCTGGTGGGTTTCGCCGGCGTGGGGGTCGGCTTCGCGAACGTGGTGCCGATCCTGTTCTCGGCTTCCGCGAACGTGCCGGGCATCGAGCCCGCGCGCGGCATTGCGTCGGTCTCGGCCGTGGCCTATCTGGGGTTCATGGCAGGCCCCGCTGTGATCGGCCTGCTGGCGCGGGCGACCTCGCTGACCGCCGCGCTCTATGTGGTCGTGGCCTTCGCCGTGGCGCTGGCAGCGTCCGCGCGCCACACCGCCAGCGGCGAAAGCAAATAGAAGCTCAGCGCAGTGCCGGCGCCGTGTGCATCAGGCGCACGGTGGTTTCGGCCATCGAGGCGCCGAACTTCTTGGCCAGCTTCTCGGCCACGTTGTCGCGCCGGGTGTAGTCGATCACCTCGTCGGCCTTGATGACTTCGCGCGCCACGTAGTCGACGTTGCCCAGCTGGTCGGCCAGGCCGTATTCGACGGCCTGCTCGCCGCTCCAGAACAGGCCGCTGAACAGGCCCGGGGTGTCGAGCTTCAGGCGGTCGCCACGGCCGGTCTTGACCACGTTGATGAACTGCGCGTGGATCTGGTTCAGCATGGTCTGCGCATGGGCGCGCTGCGCGTCGCTCATGGGGCTGAACGGGTCGAGGAAGCCCTTGTTCTCGCCGGCCGTCAGCAGGCGGCGCTCGACGCCGACCTTTTCCATCACGCCCGTGAAGCCGAAGCCGTCCATCAGTACGCCGATGCTGCCCACGATGCTGGCCTTGTCGACGTAGATCTTGTCGGTGGCGGCGGCGATGTAGTAGGCGGCCGACGCGCAGGTCTCCTCGACCACGGCATAGACCGGCTTCTTGTACTTGGCCTTCAGGCGCTTGATCTCGTCGTTGATGATGCCGGCCTGCACCGGGCTGCCGCCGGGCGAGTTGATCAGCAGGATCACGCCCTTGGCGCCCTCGTCCTCGAAAGCGGTCTTCATGGCGGCGACCACGAACTCGGCGCTGGCGTCGCCGCCGTTGGCGATCTCGCCCTTGATCTCGACGACCGCCGTGTGGGCCGTGGTCTTGGCGGTGCTGGGCGCGCTGCGCGACAGCGCCAGCCAGGCCAGGAAGATGAAGAAGGCCAGCCACGACAGCCGCACGAAGGTTTTCCAGCGCCGCGTGGCCTTCTGTTCGTTCAGGGAGGCGAAGGCGAGTTTTTCGAGCGTTGCGCGCTCCCATCCGGGGCGCTGCGTGGGATCTTTGGCCATGTTGGTGGGGGTGGCCGGCTCAAATGGCTCGAACCCTGCGGGTTCTGTTCGGTTCGGGTCGGTCATGTCAGAAAGTCAGGGGGTGGAGGTTCCAGTCAGTATGCCAGTGCACTACGCCGTCATGCTCGCTGAGTGCGATCTTCACGAGGCCGCCGCGGCACGGGCCGCCCGCGCATTCGCCGGTGTCGGGCCGGTAGACGGCGCCGTGCGTGGCGCACAGCAGCCACTGCCCGGTATCGTCGAAGAAGCGGTCGGGCTGGAAGTCCATCTCCATCGCCACGTGGCTGCACCGGTTGAGAAACGCATGCGGCCGCCCCTCGAAACGAACCGCGAAGGCCCGGCAGGTTTCGCCGCCATGAATCACGTCGAAAGGCACCGCGAGGCCGCCCTCGACCAGGTCCGAGGCGTTGCAAAGCGGGATGCGTTCTTCACTCATGGAAGCACTCCAGATTGTTGTTCAGGCGTTGCCCAGGAGCCACGCTTCGAGGTCTGCCACCGAGTGCGCGACGTGCAGCGGCTTGAATTCGTCGAAGCTGGCGGGCTCGTGGGCGCCGTAGCTCACGCCCACGCTGGCGCAGCCGGCGTTCTGCGCCAGCTGCAGGTCGTGCGTGGTGTCGCCGATCATCAGGGTGCGCTCGGGCGTGACGTCGAGTTCTTCCATCAGCTCCAGCAGCATGCGCGGGTGCGGCTTGCCGAAGGTTTCGTCGGCGGTGCGTGAGGCTTCGAAGCGGTCACGCAGCGCGACCGACTTCAGCGCCTCGTTCAGGCCGCGGCGCGACTTGCCGGTGGCCACGGCCAGCTTGTGGCCGCGCGCGCGCAATGCATCGAGCATCTGCAGCACGCCGTCGAACAGCACCAGGTCGTCCTGGTGCTGCAGGTAGTGATAGCGGTAGCGCGCTCCCAGCTCGGGATATTTTTCCTTCGGCACGTCGGGCGCCGCGCGAGCCAGCGCCTCGGCCAGCCCCAGGCCGATGACCCAGGCGGCGTCGTTCTCGCTCGGCTTGGCGCCGCCGACGTCGATCACCGCCGCCTGGATGCAGCGCACGATCAGGCGCGTGGAGTCGTAGAGGGTGCCGTCCCAGTCGAAGGCGATCAGGTCGAAACGGGGAGGTCGGGAAGCGTCAGTCATGGGCCGTGGGAGTGGGGTGTTGGGCCATCGCCTCGAGGGCGGCGGGCGGCATCAGCATATTGAGCTCGGGCGGCAGGCCGGCCTGCAGCGCCACGCGTTCTCCGCTGGCCGGATGGTTGAATTGCAGGCGCCAGGCATGCAGGAACATGCGCTTGAGGCCGAGTTTCTGCAGTGCGCGCTGGCGGTCGGATTCGCCGTACTTGTCGTCGCCGGCAATCGGATGGCCCGCCGACGCGAGGTGCACGCGGATCTGGTGGGTGCGCCCGGTCTTGATGGTCACAGCCAGCAATGACACCGGCGCGGCGTCGCCCGGCAGCGTGAGCCGCGCCAGCACGCGCACCAGCGTCACGGCGCGCATCGCGTCCGGATGGTCCTTGGCGACCACGCGCACCCGGCGCTCGCCGGCACCGGCGCCCGAACCGTCGGGCAGCAGGTATTTGGCAAGCGGCGCGTCGAGCACCTTCCTGTTCGCGGGCCAGTCGCCCTCGACCAGCGCCAGGTAGGTCTTGCCGGTCTCGCGCTCGCGGAACTGGTCCTGCAAGGCGACCAGCGCGCTGCGCTTCTTGGCGACCAGCAGGATGCCGGAGGTTTCGCGGTCGAGCCGGTGCACCAATTCCAGGAATTTGGCGCCCGGCCGCGCCGTGCGCAGTTGCTCGATCACGCCGAAGCTCACGCCGCTGCCGCCGTGCACGGCCACGCCGGCCGGCTTGTCGATGGCCAGCACGGCGTCGTCTTCCAGCAGCACCGGGAACTCGCGCGCCGGCGCTGGCGGGGCCGCGCCCTCTTCCGCGCGCGCGGAAATCCGGATCGGCGGCAGCCGCAGCACGTCGCCGGCCTCGATGCGGGTCTCGGCCTGCACACGGCCCTTGTTGATGCGCACCTCACCCGAACGGATGATCCGGTAGACATGCGTCTTGGGCACGCCTTTCAGATGGCGGAACAGGAAATTGTCGAGCCGCTGCCCGGCGGATTCGGCATCGACCGTGAGGAATTTGATGGCGGCATTGGGCGCCGCGGACTCGTCGGAGGCTTTTTGGCCTGCGGGATTTGGAGCAGCCGCGGGGCTCTGCTTCGCACCTATAATGTTTTTCACCAGCGCGGTCATGTAAGTGCTTGATTAGACAGAAGTTTAGTCCACTGCCATCAAATACCCAGGGCGGCGCTGTGAGGTCGATGCCGCTTTGGCGCCGAGCTGCAAACCCCGCGCAATTGCGCAAAGTGGCAGGCCCGGCACCCGAGTCAAGCCGACACCCACGAAACACCGATACGGAATACCCAGCCTGCAGCTGACCAAGCTGCCGGCGGATCGAAGCGAGTCCCTTGTTGTGTTGATGCTGCTGATTCAAATGTGCCTGCACTGGCTGATGCCAGTGGCCTCAGGCATTGGATCGCCCGCAGCGCGCGCCACCATTGCGCAACCGGCTATCAAAAAGATAGCCACTCAACACCGAATCTGGCTCGCGCCCATCCACGCGCCCCCACCCCGACTGTCTTCTTGAGCTAGCGCTCGAGAGGCCTGCTCGCGCCTGGCGCGGCAGTGAACAGCATTCGGGGCCGAAGCGGCAATTCCCTGGTTTCGCGGGCGTCGTCCGTGCATCGTTGGCTCGTCAAGAGCCGGTAGAACGATACATATAAGGACAACGCATCATGAAGCGGATGCTGATCAATGCCACGCAGGCCGAAGAACGCCGCCTGGCCATCGTCGACGGGCAGAAACTGCTCGACTACGAAATCGAAATCGAAGGGCGCGAACAGCGCAAGGGCAACATCTACAAGGCGGTCGTGACCCGCGTCGAGCCCTCGCTCGAAGCCTGTTTCGTCGACTACGGCGAAGACCGCCACGGCTTCCTGCCGTTCAAGGAAATCTCCAAGCAGTATTTCGCCGAAGGCGTGTCGGCCAGCCAGGCCCGCATCCAGGACGCGATCCGCGAAGGCCAGGAACTCACCGTCCAGGTCGAAAAGGAAGAACGCGGCAACAAGGGCGCCGCCCTCACCACCTTCATCTCGCTGGCCGGCCGCTACGTCGTGCTGATGCCGAACAACCCCCGCGGCGGTGGCGTTTCGCGCCGCATCGAGGGCGACGACCGCGCCGAACTCAAGGAGGCGATGGACCAGCTCGAGTACCCGAAGGGCATGAGCATCATCGCGCGCACCGCCGGCATCGGCCGCTCGGCGCCCGAACTCCAGTGGGACCTGAACTACCTGCTCAAGCTCTGGAGCGCCATCGACGGCGCGGCCAAGGGCGGCAAGGGCGCTTTCTTGATCTACCAGGAATCGTCGCTCGTCATCCGCGCCATCCGTGACTATTTCAATCACGACATCGGCGACATCCTGATCGATACCGACGACATCTACGACCAGGCGCAGCAGTTCATGGCGCACGTCATGCCCGAGCATGCCGCCCGCGTGAAGCGCTACCGCGACGACGCAGCGCTGTTCAGCCGCTTCCAGATCGAGCACCAGATCGAGTCGGCCTACGCGCGCACCGTGCAGCTGCCCTCGGGCGGCGCCATCGTGATCGACCACACCGAAGCACTGGTTTCGGTCGACGTGAACTCGGCCCGCGCCATCAAGGGCGGCGACATCGAAGAGACCGCCACTCGCACCAACCTCGAGGCCGCCGACGAAGTGGCCCGCCAGATGCGCCTGCGCGACCTGGGCGGCCTGATCGTCATCGACTTCATCGACATGGACGAGTCGAAGAACCGCCGCGAAGTCGAGAGCCGCCTGCGCGACGCGCTGCGGCAGGACCGCGCCCGCGTGCAGTTCGGCTCGATCAGCAAGTTCGGCCTGATGGAAATGAGCCGCCAGCGCCTGAAGCCGGCACTGTCGGAAGGCTCGTCGATCCCCTGCCCCCGCTGCGGCGGCTCGGGCCACATCCGCGACACCGAATCGAGCGCGCTGCAGATCCTGCGCATCATTCAGGAAGAGTCCATGAAGGACAACACGGCCGCCGTGCATGTGCAGGTGCCCGTGGAAGTCGCATCGTTCCTGCTGAACGAAAAGCGCCCCGAAATCGCCAAGATCGAACTCAAGCAGCGCGTCACCGTGCTGATGGTGCCCAACAAGACGCTCGAAACGCCGAACTACAAGCTCGAGCGCCTGAAGCACGACGATCCGCGCCTCGACCACATCGAAGCCAGCTACAAGATGGCCGACGAGATCGAAGACCCGACCTCCGTCACGCGCCGTTCGCAAGAGCCCACCAACAAGCAGACGCCGGTCATCAAGGGCGTGCTGCCCGATGCACCCGCGCCCGTGGTGCCGCCGAAGCCCGAAGCCGTGCGCGCGCCTGTCGCGGCACCCGCGCCGGTCGCACCGCCCGTGGTCACCGCGCCGGTTCCGGCACAGACCGGCTTCTTCGCCTGGATCAAGAACCTGTTCGGCGGCACGCCGGCCCCCGCTCCGGCGCCGGCGCCCTCCGCGATTCCGGTCGAGGCACCGAAGCCCCGCCGCGACGGCCGCCCCGGCCGCGACGGCGAAGCACGCGGCGGTTCGCGTGACGGCGAACAGCGCCGTGGCGGCCGTGGTGGCGAAGGCCGCGGTGAAGGCCGCAACGCGGAAGGCCGCGGCGAAGGCGGCGGACGTTCGGGTGGTCGCGACGGCGAACGCCGTGGCGGCCGCGGCGGCGAGCGCCGTGAAGGACGCGAAGGCCGTGAAGGCCGCAACAGCAGCGAACTGCGTGCCGACGGCGCCCCGCAGCAACCGCGTGAGCAACGCGAGCCGCGCGAACAGCGCGACCCCCGCGAGCCGCGTGAGGCACGCGCACCGCGCGACGGCGAACAACGCCGCAACGGCCGCGGCGAGCGCCGCGAAGGCGAAGGCCGCGAAGGCCGCAACGCACCGGCGGACGCACTCGACGGCAACCTGAACCTCGAAGCCCAGCAACTGGTCTCGGGCGAAGAAGGCAATGCAGGCGAACGCGCACCGCGCGCCCGCGGCGAACGCCGTGAACGTGGCGAGCGCAACGAGCGTGGCGAACAACGCGGCGAGCGCAACAACAGCGACCGCGCCGAACGCAACGGCGACGCCCAGCAGCCCCGCGGCGAAGCCGCCCTTGCCGGCGAAGAAGCCGTCCAGGGCGAGCGCCAGCCGCGCAACGGCCGCGACGAGCAGCGCGCTCCGCGCGGCGAACGTGGTGCTGAGCGTGGTGAGCGCAACGACGGCCGCCGCGAGCGCCGCAACGACGCGCCTCAGGCCGAAGCCGATGCACGCGGTGCCGAAGCTGCAGCAGCCGACGTCGAGCAGTCCAACGACGGCGGCAACGAGCAGGCACCCCGCCGCGAAGGCGACGAGCGCCGTGGCCGTTCGCGTGACCGTTACGGCCGCGACCGCCGCGAACGCGGTCCGCGCGACGACAGCGAAGCCGCTGCGCAGGCCGCCGAAGTCGCCGTGGCGGAAGCCGCGACGACGACGACCGGCGTGCAGGAAGAAGCCCCGGCGCCCCGCCGCCAGCCGCAGCAGCAACTGCCGATCGCGTCGGAGCAGCAACAGGCCGTCGTGGCCGAAGCCGCCGTCGCTGCACCGGAAGTCCGCGAACCCGCACCCCAGCCGGTGCGCGCCGAGCGCCCGGCGCCGGTCGCTGCCGCGCCCGTGGCTGCTCCGGCGCCCGTCGCCAACGGCCGCGCGCTGCCGAAGGTCCAGCCCTTCGAGCTGCCGCTGGACGAACTCGCGCAGATCGCCCAGAACTCGGGCCTGCAGTGGGTCAACTCCGACGCCGAGCGCATCGCGCAGGCACGCGCCGCCATCGCCGCCGAGCCGAAGCCGGTGCACGTGCCGCGCGAGCGCCCGCCGGTGGTGGTGCTCGACGAAGGTCCGCTGGTGCTGGTCGAGACCCGCCGCGACCTCGGTTCGATGTCGCTGCCGTTCGAGCAGCAACAGCAGCAGCAACACCCCCTCTGAGCGGAACCCGCCCGGAAATGAAAACGGCGCCCTCGGGCGCCGTTTTCATTTCACCATCGCGCCAGCACCGGTTTGGCCGACGTCAGCTGTCAGTCAATCTGCGCGATGGCCGCCCCGGCCTCGTGGTAGCTGGCTGGCGCGGCCAGCAGCGCGATGCGGCCGCTGCGGTGTGCGAGCACCTGCATCTCCATCTTCATTGCTTCCATGACGGCAACCGGCTGGCCTTCGGCCACCGCGTCGCCGTCCTTCACCTGCCAGGCCTGCAGCGTCCCCGAGACGGGCGCCGCCACGCCCGGTACGGAGGCGGCTGGCGGCGCCGCGGCCGGGCCGGCGGCTGCGCCACCGGTCGACAGCCCCAGCAGCAGCGCGGGCGGCAACCCGAGCTGGACACGGCGTCCGTCGATTTCCACCGTCATGCGCTGCAAGGCCACTTGCTCGGTGGGCGCGGGCCGCGGGCTGGCCGCGAGCGTGGGCACCCAGTCGGTCTCGATCCAGCGCGTGTGCACGCAAAATTCGTCGCCGGCGAAGTCCGGGTGCGCCAGCACGGATTCGTGGAACGGAAGCACCGAGGCCACGCCCTCGATGCGGAACTCGCTCAGTGCGCGGCGCGCGCGGGCGATGGCCTGAGCCCGCGTGGCGCCCGTGACGACGAGCTTGGCCATCAGCGAATCGAAGTTGCCGTGCACCAGCGATCCGGCCTGCACGCCGGTGTCCAGGCGCACGCCGGGGCCGCCGGGCGCGTCGAAGCGTGTGATGCGGCCCGGGTGCGGCAGGAAGCCGCGGCCGATGTCCTCGGCGTTGATGCGCAGCTCGATCGCATGGCCGCGCGGCGCGGGCGTGGCGCTGAGCGACAGCGGCAGGCCGTCGGCCACGCGGAGCTGCTCCACCACGAGGTCCAGGCCTGTGGTCTCCTCGGTTACGGGATGCTCGACCTGCAGCCGCGTGTTGACCTCCAGGAAAGAAATGGCGCCGCCGGCGCTGAGCAGGAATTCCACCGTGCCCGCGCCCACGTAGCCCGCGTGCGCGCAGATGGCGCGCGCGGCCGCGTGGATGCGCTCGCGCTGGGCGTCCGTCAGGAAGGGTGCGGGGGCCTCTTCCACGAGCTTCTGGTTGCGCCGCTGCAGCGAGCAGTCGCGCGTGCCCAGCACCAGCACCTGGCCGTGCGTGTCGGCGATGACCTGGGCTTCGACATGGCGCGGCCGGTCCAGGAACTGTTCGACAAAGCACTCGCCCCGGCCGAAGGCGGCCACGGCCTCGCGCACGGCCGAGGCGTAGAGCTCGGCCACCTCCTCCATGGCATGCGCGACCTTGATGCCGCGACCGCCGCCGCCGAAGGCGGCCTTGATCGCGATCGGCAGGCCGTGCTGCTGCGCGAAGGCCAGCACCTCGTCGGCGTCCTTCACAGGGCCGGGCGTGCCGGCCACCAGCGGCGCGCCGACTTCCAGCGCAAGCTGGCGTGCCTGGACCTTGTCGCCCAGGCGCGCGATCACGGCGGGCGGCGGGCCGATCCAGGTCAGCTCCGCGTCGAGCACGGCCTGCGCGAAGGCCGCGTTCTCGGACAGGAAGCCGTAGCCCGGGTGCACGGCGTCGGCGCCGCTGCGCCGCGCCACGTCGAGCAGCTTGGCGATGTGCAGGTAGGTGTCGGCCGGGCGGTCGCCGCCCAGGCCCCAGGCTTCGTCGGCGCGCTGCACATGCAGGGCGTCGATGTCGGCGTCGGCATAGACGGCCACGCTTCGCACGCCGTAGTCCGCACAGGCGCGTGCGATGCGCACGGCGATCTCCCCGCGGTTGGCGATCAGGACTTTCTTCATCATGTGATGCTCAGGAAAGGGACAAGGCGCTCACCTCGACAGGGTCGAAGGCGGACACCGGGTTGAAGCGCACGCGGGCATGCACAGGGATCTGGCCCGCGCGGTCGAGGTGGTAGGTGGCAACGGTGGCGATCACCGGGTAGCCCCCCGTGAGCGGGTGGTCGGCCATGAACAGCACCGGCTGGCCGCTGGGTGGCACCTGCAGTGCGCCCAGGGCCGTGCCCTCGCTGGGCAGCTCGCCATGCACGGCGCGCAGCAGCGGTGCCTCGCCCTGCAGGCGCAGGCCGACACGGTTGGACTGCGGCGTGACCTGCCAGGCCTGCGAGAACAGCCGCTCCACCCCCTCGGGGGTGAACCAGTCGGTGCGCGGTCCCATGACCACGTCCAGCACCACGGTCTCGTCGACGAGCGGCAAGTCCGGCGCAGATGCGGCCGGCGCGCCCACGACGGCAGCGGCGGTGAGCGCGCGTACGGCCAGCCGGTCGCCCGCGGCCAGTGGCGACGGGCCGATGAAGGCCAGCGTGTCGGTCGCGCAACTGCCGAGCACGGGTGCCACGTCGAAACCGCCGCGCACGGCCAGGTAGGCCCGCACGCCGCAGCGCGGCGCGCCCAGGTGCAGGCGGTCGCCGTCGCCCAGGGCCAGTGGCGCGTGGCTGGCCACGGGCCAGCTGCGGCCATCGGGCGCGTGCAGCGTGGCGGGCACGTCGGCGCCCGTGATGGCCACCACCGTATCGCCCTGGCTTTGCACCTCGAAGCCGCCGTAGGCCACGAGTTCGATGCAGGCCGCGCCGCTGTCGTTGCCGACCAGCCGGTTGGCCTCGCGCAACGCGCCCTGGTCCATCGCGCCGCTGGCCGACACGCCCTGCGCGACCTGGCCGCTGCGACCCTTGTCCTGGAACAGGGCCTGCAGGCCGGGGCGGCGCAGCAGCAGGGCCGTGCCGCCGCCCGGTAGCGGCTCGACGGGGGCAGAGACAGGGGCTGGGGCGACAGCAGGGGGCGGCATGAAGACACGCTCTTCGCGCTCGACGAATCGCACCTGGAAGCCCGGTTGCAGCAGCGCGGGCACCGGCCGCGACAGGTCCCACATCGGCAGTTCGGTGATGCCGATGATTTGCCAGCCACCGGGGCTGGCCTTCGGGTAGACGCCGCTGAAGGCGCCGCCCAGCGCTACCGAGCCCGCCGGCACCTTGGTGCGCGGCGAGCGCCGGCGCGGCACGTCGAACACTGGGTCGCCGCCGGCAAGATAGGCGAAGCCCGGCGCGAAGCCGCAGAAGGCCACGCTGAAGAGGCTGGCGGTGTGGCGCTGCACGACCTCGCGGCGCGTGAGGCCCAGGTGTTGCGCCACATCGTCGAGATCTTCGCCGTCGTAGCGCACGGGGATCTCGATCAGCGTGGTGTCGCGCACCACGCGCCGGTTCAGGTCCAGCGCGGCGATGCGGCGCTCCAGCGCCGCGCGGCCGATCACGGACGGGCGGAAGTTCACGAGCACGGTGCGCGCCGCGGGCACCAACTCGACGACGCCGGGCAGCGGTTCGGCCTGCAGCGCGTGCAGCAGTGCCAGCGTCTGCTCCAGGTCGGCCAGCTCGACCAGCAGCACATTCAGGTTGACGGGAAGAAAACGCAAGGCAGTCTCCGGTCGGGCTCAGGCGAATGGCGCCAGCGTCACGCCCGCACCTTCCAGCACGTGGCGCACCTGCGTGGTCATGGCCAGCGCGCCGGGGCTGTCGCCGTGCACGCAGATCGAGTCGGCCTGCAGCCGGACCAGGCTGCCGTCGGCAGTTTCCATCACGCCTTCCCGCACCAGCCGCTGCATGCGCTGCGCCACGCGCGTCGGATCGTGCAGCACGGCGCCCGGCGTGCCGCGCGGCAGCAGCGTGCCGTCGGGCGCATAGCCGCGGTCCGCGAAGGCCTCGGCCACCACGCGCAGGCCGGCGTCGGCGGCCCAGCGGGCCAAGGGCGCGCCGGCCAGCACGACCAGCGGCAGGCTGGCGTCGACGGCGCGGATGGCGGCGATCACATCGCGTGCCTGTCGCGCGTCGTGCGCGATGGTGTTGTAGAGCGCGCCATGCGGCTTGACGTAGCGCACCTTGGTGCCGGCCACGCGCGCCAGCGCCTGCAACGCGCCGATCTGGTAGACCACGCCGGCCACCAGGTCGGCGCTGGCGATGTCCATGGCGCGCCGGCCGAAGCCGACGAGATCGGGGTAGGCCACGTGCGCGCCGACGGCGACGCCGCGCTCGGCCGCAGCCTTGAGGGTGGCCAGCATGCCGGCGGGATCGCCTGCGTGGAAGCCGCAGGCCACGTTGGCGCTGGTGACGAGGCCGAGCATGGCGGCGTCGTCGCCCATGCGCCACACGCCCAGGCTCTCGCCCAGGTCGCTGTTGAGGTCGATCTTCATTGGGTCGTTGTCCTGCAGCCCGGGTTCAGAAAGCCGCCAGCTCGCTGTTGCGCACGTCGGCCACGAGCATGTAGCCGGGCTTGTGCGTGAGGGCCAGCGGCGGGCGGGCCACGCGGATGGCCTGCTGCGGCGTGACGCCGCAGGCCCAGAACACCGGCACCTCGCCCCGGCGGATCTCGACCGGCATGCCGTAGTCGGGCTTGCCGATGTCGGCGATGCCGATCTCGGCCGGGTTGCCGAAGTGCACGGGTGCGCCGTGCACGGCCGGAAAGCGCGAGGTGACCTGGATCGCGCGGATGGCCTGCGCGGTGCTCATGGGCCGCATGCTGACCACCATGTTGCCGCCGAAGCGGCCGGCAGGCCGGTTGGCGATGCTGGTGTTGTACATGGGCACGGGATGGTCGTTCTCGATGTGGCGCACCGGCACGCGGGCGTCCAGCAGCGCGGCCTCGAACGATAGCGAACAGCCCAGCACGAAGCCGACCAGGTCGTCGCGCCACAGCGCGCGCAGGTCGGTCACTTCCTCGACCAGCTCGCCATCGCGGAACACGCAGTAGGCCGGCACGTCGCTGCGCAAGTCGATGTCCTCGCCAAGCTCGGGCACCGCGGGCGCGCCCGGCTCGGACATGCCGATGACGGGGCAGGCCTTGGGGTTGAGCCGGCAAAAGCGCAGGAACTCGTCGGCGTAGTCGCGCGGAAGGATGGCCAGGTTGCCCTGGGCGTGGCCGGGCGCCTGGCCGGCGGTGTGATGGCGGAAGTCGCCGCGGCGGATGGCCTGGCGCAGGGCGGCAGGCTGCTGCCACACGTGAGGGATGGTCATGGGGTTCTCTTTCACATGCCGAGGTACACGCGGCGCACCTCTGGGTTGTCGGCGATGTCCTTGGCCGAGCCGCTCAGCATCACGCGGCCGGTCTGCAGCACGTAGGCGCGGTCTGCGATCTCCAGGCTTTCCACCAGGCGCTGCTCGACCAGCAGCACCGTCACGCCGGCGGCGCGGATGGTCTTCACGGCCTCGAAGATCTCGTCCACCAGCTTGGGCATGATCCCTTGCGATGGCTCGTCCAGCATGAGGAGGCGCGGGCGCGTCATGAGCGCGCGGCCAATGGCCAGCATCTGCTGCTCGCCGCCCGACAGCGTCTCGGCGCGCTGCGCCAACCGCTCCTTGAGCCGCGGGAACAGGCTGAATACCTGCTCCAGCGGTGCCTCGCGGTCGGCCTGCTTGCGGAACAGGTAGCTGCCCAGGCGCAGGTTGTCGGCCACGGACAGGCGCGGAAACAGCCGCCTGTTCTCCGGCACATAGGACAGGCCGCAAGTGGGGATGCGATAGGCCGGCAGGGCATCGAGCGCCTGGCCGTCGAAGCGCACCGCGCCGGACTGCGGCTTCTCCATGCCCGCTATGGACTTGAGCAGCGTGGACTTGCCGGCGCCGTTGGCACCCGCGACGACGACGATCTCGCCTTCGGCCACCGTCATGGAGATGTCGGAGATGGCGATCAGGCCGTTGTAGGCCGTCGTGAGGTTGGAAACTTCAAGCAGCACGGTGGCGGTCTCCGAGGTAGGCCGAGATCACGGCCGGGTCGCGCACCACATCCTGCGGTGCGCCCTTGCTGAGCACGCGGCCAAGGTTCAGCACCACGGCACGGTCCACCAGCGGCATGACGATCTCCATCACGTGCTCGACCATGATCACGGTGACCCCGCGGTCGCGGATGCGGCGGATCAGCTCCACGCCCTTGCGGGCCTCGCTCGGCGTGAGGCCGGTCATGACCTCGTCGAGCAGCAGCAGCTGGGGCTGCGTGGCCAGCGCGCGCGCCACCTCGAGCCGGCGCCGCTCGGGCGGCGTGAGCTCGCCGGCCTGCACGATGGCCCGGTGCGCCAGGCCGCAGAACTCCAGCACCTCGAGCGCGGCCTCCCGGGCCGCTCCGGCGCGCGGGTGGCGCGCGAAGCTGCCGACCATCACGTTGTCGAGCACGCTCATGCTGTCGAACGAGCGCGGAACCTGGTAGGTGCGCGCGATGCCCAGCGCGCAGCGGCTCGGCGCGTCGAGCGCGGTGACGTCGCGGCCCTCGAACACCACCTGGCCCTGGGTCGGCTTGCGCGCCCCGGCGATGATGGCGAACAGCGTGGACTTGCCCGCGCCGTTGGGGCCGATGAGGCCAAGGATTTCGCCGCGCGGCACGTCGAAGCTGACCTCGGCATTGGCCACCAGGCCGCCGAAACGCTGCCAGATGTCCGTCAGCTGAAGGATCGGCCGGTCCTGGCCGAGGTCACGTGCGGTGCGCACGTCGCTAGCGGCGATCATGCGGCACCTCCGGCGCCACGGCGGCCGCGGAACTGGCCGAACAGGCCGACCAGCCCCTCGGGCTTGAGCACCGAGACCAGCATCACGAGCGCGCCATAGATGATGAGGTCGATGCCGGTGCCCGAGCCGCCCAGGTAGCTGCGCGTGACCTCGGTCAGCGGGATCAGGATGACCGCGCCCAGCAGCGGGCCCCACAGCGTGCCCAGGCCGCCCAGCACCACGGGCAGCACCATCAGCAGCGAGAAGCGGAAGTGCATCACGCTGTCGGGATCGATGTAGGCCACGAAGGCTGCGTAGAAGCTGCCGCCCACGGCCGTCAGGCTGGCCGACAGCGCGGCGGCTGCCATCTTGGAGCTGAACACCGTCACGCCCAGGCTTTCGCTGGCTTCCGGGTTGTCCTTCACGGCGCGCCACCAGTAGCCCCAGCGCGAGCCCTCGACCTGGAAGCTGATGACCCAGGTGATGGCGAACAGGCCCAGCACGAAGTAGAAATACGGCGCCTTGTCGCGCGCGAACTGCAGCGTGGCCCAGCTGTCAGGGCCGAGCGGCCACTGGATGCCCATGGCCGCGCCGACGAACTCCCAGTTGTGCATCAGCAGCAGTCCGATCTCCGCGATCACGAGGGTGGCGATGGAGAAGTAGTGGCCCTTCAGGCGAAAGCACATCCAGCCCAGCAGCAGCGCCATGGCAGCCGCGAGCACCGCCCCCACGGCCATGCCGAACCAGGGCAGCAAGCCGTAGTTGACGTAGAGCACGCTCGTGGCATATGCGCCGATGCCGAAGTACAGCGCGTGGCCCAGCGAGATCTGCCCGCAGTAGCCGCCCAGGATGTTCCAGGCCTGGGCCAGCGATGCGTACAGCAGCGTGAGGATCAGCACGTTGCGCAGGTAGGCGTCGTGCACCAGCAGAGGCAGCAGCGCGAGCACGGCCAGAACGGCCAGCACGCTCAGCACCTGCCGGCGCCGGTGCACCCGATAGCCGGCCACCACGCCTTGCGTGGCGCCGGACGAAACAGCAGCGGTTCCCATCACGGCTTCCCAAACAGTCCGCTGGGGCGCAGCACGACCACCAGCAGATACAACACATACACGCCAACGGTCTTCATCGAGGCCGGCAGCACCAGCGTGGTCAACGCCTCCACCAGCCCCACCACGACACCGCCGGCCAGCGCGCCGAACACGCTGCCGAAGCCGCCAAGGGCAACCACCACATAGGCGATGCCGCTGAAGGCGCCGCCCACCTGCGGGTGGATGTAGTAGAAGTTGGCCAGCATGGCGCCGGCCACGCCCACCAATGCCAGCCCCAGGCCCCAACCGAGCGCGAAGACGCGGTTGCGGTCGATGCCGACCAGCGCCACCGCGCCCTGGTCCTCGCGCGTGGCTTCCAGCGCGCGGCCGAAATCAGTGCGCGACATCAGCAGGTACAGCCCGCCGAAGGCCAGCAGCGAGACCACCGCGCCCGCAATCTGCGGCAGCGGCAGGAACACGCCGCCCAGCTCGATGGTCTTGTTGGCCAGCCAGCTGCCCGACACCTGGCGGTAGTCCGGCGTCAGGAAGTACTGCGCCAGGCCCTGCATCAGCGTGCCCAGGCCGAAGGTGGAGAAGATCTGCACCATGCCCACGTTGGCCTTGGCGCGCATGGCGTAGCGCACCAGCAGCAGGTAGACCAGCACGCCGGCCATGAACAGCGCGGCGCCGACGATGGGCACCGCCAGCACCGGGTCCAGCTGCATGCCGACGAAGAGTCCGAAGGTGATGTACATGCCCATCATCAGGAACTCGCCGTGTGCGAAGTTGACCACGTCCATCAGGCCGAAGATGAGAGAGAGGCCTGCCGCGATCAGGGCGTACATGAGCCCGATCAGCAAGCCGCTCACCAGCACCTGCGCAATCGCTTGTGCATTCATGGTTGGGAGCCTCGCGTCACGCGTTCATGGGCCAGACGGGCTGGGCCATGGCCACCGCCGTCGGGAACACTGTGGCGAAGTCCTTGCCCTTGAACTGCTGCAGCACCGGGCTGGCGAAAGTGTTCTGGCCGGTGGCATCGAACTTGATGCGGGCCCAGGGCATGATGGTCTTCTCGCCAGGGATGTCGGTGGCGGCCAGCGCGGCGCGCAGGGGCTCGCCCTCCACCGAACCGGCGCGCTGCAACGCATCGGCCAGCACGATGGTGGCCATGAACTGGCGCGAGCTCGCGTCGTTGAGGTCGCGTCCGGCGCGGGCCTTGAAGATGTTGTTGACGAAGCTGATCGAGGGGCGCTTGCCGGCCGTGTCAAGCGCGAAGCTGGCGCGCGTGAGCATGCCCTGCAGCTTGTCGCCCACCACGTCCAGCGCGGCCTTCTCGACGAAGCCCGCGGCCTGGGCCAGGATGTTGTGCGGCTTGAAGCCGAGCTGGGCCGCGGTGTTCATGAGCAGGATGACGTCCGTCGTGTAGCAGGAAGGAAGCAGCACGTCGGCGTTGGCACTCTTGAGTTGCTGGACCTCGGCCGACAACGAGGGCGAGTTGGCGCGGAACTTCACATCGGCCGCTACCTTGTAGCCACGCGCCGCGGCGAGCTTGCGCTGCACGGTGGAGGAGTCGGTGCCGAAGATGGTGTCCTCGTAGAACAGCGCGACGGTCTCGACTTTCTTGCCCTGCTGCTTCTGCAGGTCCATGAAGTCGAACATGGCCTCGGAGAACATCTCGTCGTGAGCGGCCGGCCGGAAGAAGAACTTCAGGTTGCGCCGGTGCAGGCTGGGCGAGGACGAGTCGGCGCAGACGAAGGGCACGCCATAGCGCTCGCAGGTGGCGCCGACGGTGGCGGCCACCGAGGAGTGGAAGCTGCCAATGATCGCGACCGCCTTCTCCTGCGTGATCAGGCGCTCGGCCTCGGAGCGCCCCTTCTGCGGATCGGCCTGGTGGTCGGCATAGACCACGCGCAGCTTGGCGCCGCCCAGGCTGGCGATGCCGCTCGCGGCGGCGCCGGGCAGGTCGACCTGGGTGGGTGCGTTGATGATCTGCAGCGCGGTTTCGATGGCGTGGCGGGCGTCCACGCCCACCTGCGCGTTGGGCCCGCTCATGGGGTAGACGGCGCCGACGACGATCTCGCCGCCGGCCGCACGCGCCTGCAGGGAGGTCAGCGCCAGGGCCGAAAGGCTGGAGATCTGGAACAGGGCTTCTCTACGGTTCATGGATATTCCTTTGTGGAAATAGATGGATATTGCACCGGTCCAATACCGCATGAACCATGCCAGCCAATTAACGCGTGGAGTTCCATGAATTGACGAGGATTCCGCCATTTTTTCAGGCGGTCGCGCACCAGGAATGCCCCGCAATCAATTGCCCTCCTCCAATTTGGTGCGCCAGAAGAATTTGTTAATTAATCATATAAATCAAGCACTTGGGACGATTTTTTCTCGCGGCGAATTTGCAGACGGATTCATGCAGACGACAAACGCAAAAAGGCCGCGAATTTCATTCGCAGCCTTTTATGATGATTGAACAGCCATTCTCGCAATGCGAATTTCCAGAGCCCGGCGCAATCATCACCGGGTTGGAATATGGCGGTTTGTTATTTAGCGAAGAGGCGGTCGATATTGGCGAAAGCCTTGACTTCGAGCGCATTGCCGGCCGGGTCCAGGAAGAACATGGTGGCCTGCTCGCCGACCTCGCCCTTGAAGCGGATGTAGGGCTCGATCACGAAGTCGGTGCTGGCGGCCTTGAGCTTGTCAGCCATGCTCTCCCACTGTTCCATGGGCAGCACGATGCCGAAGTGGCGCACCGGCACGCCATGGCCGTCGACCGCATTGCGCTGGGCCGGGCCGCACTCGTCGGGCGCGAGGTGAGCCACGATCTGGTGGCCGTAGAAGTTGAAGTCGATCCACCCCTCGGAGCTGCGGCCTTCGGGGCAGCCCAGCAGGTCGCCGTAGAAGCTGCGCGCCTTGGCCAGGTCGTCCACGGGGAAGGCCAGGTGGAACGGGGACATCAGGGTTGGGTTGGTGGTGACTTCGATCATGGTGGAGCGGGGTTGGAAAGCTGCTGGAGCGAAGCCTGCCGATCTGCTCGGTCCCTTGGCTCGCCAACGATGTAACGCAGTCTAAAAACGCTGAAGCAAAAATAAAATCAATATTTATTTGTTCGAAGCACAAATAAAATCTATGAATGTTGCGTGAGCTCAAGACCTTCGTTGCCGTTGCCCAGGAGGGCACCTTCGCCGCGGCCGGCCAAAAAATCGGCCTGACCCAGGCCGCCGTCAGCGCCCAGATCCAGCGGCTCGAAGAGCACCTGGGCAGCGAACTGTTCGACCGCAGCGGGCGCAACGCCAGGCTCAACGCCCAGGGCATGCATGTGCTGCAGCAGGCCCAGGAAGTGCTGAGGCTGTTCGACGAGATGGCCGGGGGCAGGCAGGCGCCCGGCCGGCCAGGGCGGGTGGTGCTGGGCTCGATCGCGTCGTCACAGGCCACGGTGCTGCCCGGAGTGCTGGAGCGGTTCCATGCGCGGCATCCCACGGTGCAGGTGCGTGTGGTGCCGGGTGTGTCTTTCAACCTGCTCAACCAGGTCGACGCGGGCGAGCTCGACCTGGCGATCATGATCCGGCCGGCCTTCGCGCTGCAGGCCGATCTGCGCTGGACCCGCTTGTCACAAGAGCGCTATTGGCTGCTGGCACCCGTGGCCTTGCCGGCCGAGCTGGGCTGGCACGAAATGCTGGCCACGCAGCCCTTCATCCGCTACGAGCGGACCTCGTTCGGCGGACGCCTGGTGGACCGCTTCCTGCGCCAGGCGGGCATCGCCGTTCAGGAACGCGCAGAGATCGACGAGCTCGGCGCGATGACGCAGATGGTGGCGCGCGGCCTGGGCATAGCGCTGGTGCCGCAGGTCTTCGGCCAGGCGCAATGGCCTGAGGGCGTGCGCGTGCTGGACCTCGGGGCGCAGGGCTTCTTCCGGGAGATCGGGCTGCTGCGGCGCACAAGCCGCATGCCGCACCCGGCCGTGGCGGATCTGGCCGACCTCATCGTGCAGGCACATGCCGGCGCGGCCGACGATGCGGACTGAGCGAGTCCCCAGCCGATCCATCGTGCGCGCCCAGTCGGCCCGCCTTGAGTGATGTGAATGTCGACGCCGTCGGTGAACTCGCCGCGCGGCGTGCTCAGGCGCTCTCGACCTGCGCCGCGCGCTTCCAGGCTTCGGCCGCCTGCGCGGTGTCGTTGCGGTCTTCGGCCAGGTGTGCCAGCGCCAGCCAGGCTCGGCGATACAGATCGGTGTCCTGCAATCCCAGCCCGGCCTGCATGAGCAGCTGCTGGGCCTTGCCCCACAGCTGGCGCTTCATGCAGGCCATGCCCGCGAGGTACTGCAGATTGGGGTCGCGCGGATTGTTGCGCTGCGCGCTCTCGATGCGCGCCAGCCATTCCGCATCGACCGAGTCGAGCCCCGCCTCGAGCGCGCGTGCCAGCTTGACGCGCAGCGCATCGCCCAGGCTGCGCGGATTGCCGACCATCTGCTCCCAGGCTGGCAGCAGCCAGCCGCGCGCGAGCGCCAGGTCGCCGCGCAGCGCGACCATGCGCTGGGCCGCGTGGATCGCTACCTCGGGCATCTGGCGTTCGTTGGTGTCGAGCTCGGACCATGCGCGCTGCAGTTGCGCCGGGTCGTGCGCGCCCGACAGCAGTTCGGTCGCGAGGCCGCGCACGATGCTCTGCGCGGCGGCCTCCGAGAACGCGCGGTGCTTGGCGAGCAGGCGCGCGGTTTCGAGTGCCTCGAGCGTGCGCCGATCCTGCCGGGCCGCCTTGAGCCTCAGCCGCAGCGCGAGCGTGCGGCGCTGCGCGCCCTGCGGCAGTTCTTCGAGGCGGGCGAGCGCAGCGGCCGCATCGCGGTCTTCGAGCGCCCAGCGCGCCGCGCGCAACTGCACGCCTTCGCGCGTTTCCGGACTGGCCAGCACGGTGCGGTCGGCGCTTTCGTTCAGTGCCTGCTGCAGATGGGCATCGCGCGCCGGCTTGTCCTGCAGCGCCTGCGCGCTCTCGGCCGCGAGCAGGTGCGACAGCACCCGCACCTGCGGCGCCTGCGGCAGGCTGGCGCCGAGCGCCGACAGCGCCTTTTCCTGCGTGAGCGCGGCCTGCGCGGCCTTGCGCGCGCGCGAGAAACGACCGGAAATCAGCTGCACCATGGCGTCGAGCAGCGCCGCATGCAGCGTGCGCTCCTTCTGCTGCAGCCGCCATTGGCGCGCCTGCTTGGGCAGCGAGAACAGCGCCGCCAGGGCCCGCAGCGCGGCGTGCAGCAGCACGAACACCACCAGCAGTATCACCAGCACCAGGTTCAGCGAAAGATCGACACGCCACGGCGGCCAGAACACGGTGATCGTGCCCTGGTTGTTGCCTGCGAAAAGAGCGACTGCCGCGGCGACGGCGAACAGTGCAAGGAGCCAGATTGCTGCGCGCATGTGCGGGTCAACGTCCTGCGGCGGCGGTGGCCAGGGCGGCCAGCGTGTCGTCGATGCGGACCGGCTCGGTCGTCCTCACCTGCTGCTGCAGTTGCTGCAGCAGGGTGGCGGCGGCCTGCGTGCGGCGCGATGCGGGGTCGAAGTAGCGGTTGAGCGATGCCGCGACCTGGGACAGCTCGGTGCGGGTGGCGTCGAACTGGCGCGACAGCAGCGACAGCCGCGCGTTGAGCAGCTTGAGCTTGAGGTTCTCGCGCAGGAAGTAAGACTGTTCGGGCGCCAGCAGCACCGCTTCCGGGCTCTGGATGCGGCCCACGCGCACCAGCGAGCGGGCCTCGCCGCGAACGGCCAGCAGCATGCGCTGCCACCAGGGCGCGTCGGCGGGAATCGGCTCGGCCTGCCATGCGTTGGCGCCGGTGCCGCGCAGGGCCACCGCGTTGAGCGTGGGCAGGTCGTCCACGCCGCGCATGAGTTCGTCGAGCCTTTGCAGGGCCTCGGCATTGTCGGTGCTGGCACTGCTGCGCAGGCGGTCGGCATCGCGCTGCATGGCGCGCTGCAAGGGGGCGAGCCGCGGTTGCGCGGCACGCGAGATGCGCACGTCGCCCGCTTTCAGCGCGGCCAGCAGCGGCTCGACGCTGCCCGTGACCTGGGCCTGCTGCAGCGCGAGGCGCACGGCCGACTCGATGTCGATCACGAGGTTCTCGTCGCGCGAACGAGAGAGGCTCTGAATGAGTTCTTCGAGCTGCGAACGCTGCAGCGCGACTTCGGCAACGCGCGTTTCGACCAGTGCCACGCGGGCCGAGGCGTCGCGCACGGTGTCGCTGGCCTGGCGTGCCAGCGTGCGCGCTTCCATCGACTGCGAAAGGGCGTCGGCACTCTGGCGCGCCAGCTGTTCCTTCATGCCGCTGACCTTCTGCCACAGCGCGACGGCCATGACCAGCGCCACCAGCGCGATGAAGGCCACGAGGCCGAATCCGAGACGCGACAGGATCGCCGCGCCCGCAGCCTGGGCGGCAGGGGTCTGGTGGGGGGCGACAGTGGCAGGCACGGGCACCGTTGCGGCTGAAGGGGGAGAAAGGTCGTCGGACGGGGACGCGGCGCTCATGCGAGGGATTCTATCGACGCGACCAACGCATCCCGCAACGGTGTGCACACACGCAACGCCCCGAAACCCGCGGCGCGCGCGGCTTCGCCGATGCGGGCATGCGTTGCGACTGCGCGTGCCGCCTGCCAGTCGGTGCCGGGCATCGCGCGTTGCAGATTGCCGATGGCTTCGGAACTGCTGAAGAGCCAGATCGCGCGGCCCTGCGCGCCGTCGGTCGCGATGCGGAGTTGTACGACGTCCAGCGACGGCGGCAGGCGCCGGTAGGCGACCACGGTGTCGCGCTGGCCGCCCGCGGCGTCGATTTCCCTGGCGAGCCAGTCGCGCCCTGCGGGCTGCCCGGACTCGTCGCCGCCGCGCACGATCAGCACGCGCACGCCGGCAGTCACCTGGCCGTGCACGCGCTCCCACAGCGCCTCGGAATCGAAGCGCGTGGCTTCGGGCGGCGGTGCATCGATCTGTTCCGGCGGCACGCCCGCACGCAGCAGGGCGCGCGTGGTGCCCGGGCCCGTTGCCCAGAAGCGGCGTCCGGCGGTCATGCCCGGTGTTTCATGCTGGAAGAAATTCTCGACCGCCGTGGCGCTCACGAACATCAACGCCGCATAGCGGTCGAGGCGGCGCCAGGCTTCGCGCAGCGGCTCGGCATCGGCCACGGGCGCGATCACGATCAGCGGCAATGCCACCGCGTCGAGCCCCGCGGCGCGCAGGTCGTCGACCCATTGCGCCGCCTCGCGCTCGGGGCGCGTGACGATGACGGGACGGGGGGTCATGCGATGACCTCCGGAATCAGTGGGCCCCGGCGTCGCGCAGCAAGGCGGCCGCTTGCCGGCCGAGTGCATCGGCCTGGGCGAAGTCGCCGGCCTGCGCCAGCGCATGCACCTTCACCAGCGGCACCTTGCCTTCGGGGTCGCCCCAGGCGGCGTCGATGCGCAGCGAACCGTCGGCCTGCCATCGGGCATGGGCCGCGAGCGGCATGGAGCAGCTGCCACCCATCGCGCGGCTCACGGCGCGCTCGGCGGCGGTGGAGAGCCAGTCGCCGCGGTGGGTGATGGCGGCGAGCAGCTCGATGAGGTCGGCGCGATCCGCCCGCACCTCGATGCCCAGGGCGCCCTGCCCGGCCGCGGGCAGCATGGTGTCGGGGTCGAAGGCCACGCGGATGCGGCTTTCGAGCCCCAGCCGCTTGAGTCCGGCTGCCGCCAGCACGATGGCGTCGTACTGCCCTTCGTCGAGCTTGCGCAGGCGGGTGTCGAGATTGCCGCGCAGCGGTTCGATGCGCAGGTCGGGCCGCAGCGCGCGCAGCAGCGCCACGCGGCGCAGGCTGGAGGTGCCGACCACTGCGCCGTGCGGCAGTTCGTCGAGCGAGGCAAAACGGGGGGAGACGAGCGCGTCGCGCGGATCTTCGCGTTCCAGCACGCAGGGCAGCACGAAGCCTTGGGGAAGGTCCATCGGCACGTCCTTGAGCGAATGGACGGCGATGTCGGCGCGCCCTTCCTCGAGCGCGAGCTCCAGTTCCTTCACGAAGAGGCCCTTGCCGCCCACCTTGCTCAGCGTGCGGTCGAGGATCTGGTCGCCGGTGGTGGTGAGGCCCAGCAGGCTGACCGTGTGGCCTCTTTCCTGCAGCAGCGCCTGCACGTGTTCGGCTTGCCACAAGGCCAGCCGGCTTTCGCGCGTGGCGATCACGATATTGCTCAAGGCCGTTCCCAAAAGTACATGTTTCAAACCGCCGGAATGCTAGCATGTTGCGCCGCAACAACGCAGGCGGCGCACCCATTCAAGACCAGGAAAAAAATCGAATGAAAGCCAGCAAGACAACTGCTCCTTCCAAGCGCCGCCAGGCCGAAGACCAGCCGCTGATCGACGATATCCGACTGTTGGGCCGCATCCTCGGCGACGTGATCCGGGAGCAGGAAGGCGAAGAAACCTATGCGCTTGTCGAGAAGGTCCGCACGCTGTCGGTGGCATTCCGCCGCGACGCCGACCACGCCGCCGACCGCGCGCTGAAGAACCTGCTCAAGGGCCTGAGCGCCGCGGAAACCGTGCGCGTCATTCGCGCCTTCACTTACTTCAGCCACCTGGCCAACCTGGCGGAAGACCGCCACCAGATCCGCCGCCGCACCGAGGCCGAGCGCGCCGGCGAAAGCGCCGAAGGCGACCTGCAGACCGCGCTGGCCCGCATCCGCAAGGCCGGCGTGAAGCCCGACGAGATCGTCGCCTCGCTGGCACACAGCTATGTGTCGCCGGTGCTCACGGCGCACCCGACCGAAGTGCAGCGCAAGAGCATCCTGGACGCCGAGCGCGCCATCGCGCAGCTGCTCACCGTGCGCGACGAAATCAAGCTGCGCCAGAGCGCCTACGCCGGCGGCAAGGACGCGCTCTCGCCAATCGAGTTCGCGGAGAACGAAACGCAGATGCGCATCCGCGTCACGCAGATCTGGCAGACGCGCCTGCTGCGCTTTTCCAAGCTCACCGTGGCCGACGAGATCGAGAACGCGCTGAGCTACTACGAAGCCACCTTCCTGCGCGAGATTCCGCGCGTGTACGCCGACCTGGAGAAGGCGCTGGCCCAGGGCGGCCACGCGCCTTCGGTGGCGCCCTTCCTGCGCATGGGCCAGTGGATCGGCGGCGACCGCGACGGCAACCCCAACGTCACCGCCGAGACGCTCAACTATGCCCTCAGCCGCCAGAGCGAGCTGGCGCTGCGCCACTACCTCACCGAAGTGCACTACCTGGGCGGCGAGCTGTCGCTGTCGGCCACGCTGGTCGACGTGACGGTCGAGATGCAGGCGCTGGCGGAGCGCTCGCCCGACACCAGCGAGCACCGCAAGGACGAGCCCTACCGCCGCGCCCTCACCGGCGTCTACGCGCGCCTGGCGGCCACGCTGCGCGAGCTCAGCGGCGGCGAGGCGGCGCGCCACGCGGTCGCGCCGCAGAACCCGTACGCCACCGCCGAAGAATTCCTGGCCGACCTGCGCACCGTCGAGGAATCGCTCGACGAGAAGCACGGCAGCGTGCTCGCGGCGCCGCGCCTGCGTCCGCTGATCCGTGCGGTGGAAGTGTTCGGCTTCCACCTGGCCACGGTCGACCTGCGCCAGAGTTCGGACAAGCACGAAGCCGTGATCGCCGAGCTGCTGGCCACCGCGCGTATCGAGCCCTCGTATGCCTCGCTGGCCGAAGAAGCCAAGCAGACGCTGCTGCTCAAGCTGCTCGACGACGCCCGCCCGCTGCGCGTGCCCGACGCCGACTACTCGCCGCTCGCCAGGAGCGAACTGGCCATCTTCGCCGCGGCCCGCGCCGCGCGCGCGCGCTACGGCGCGGCGGCCATCCGCCACTACATCATCAGCCACACCGAAACGGTGAGCGACCTGCTCGAAGCCCTGCTGCTGCAGAAGGAAGCGGGCCTGCTGCGCGGCGCGATGAACGGCAACGCGACCTGCGACCTGATCGTGGTGCCGCTGTTCGAGACCATCGAAGACTTGCGCAACGCCGCGCCCATCGTGCGCGCCTTCTATGCGCTGCCCAACATCCAGGCGCTGGTCGAACGCTCGGGCGCCGAGCAGGACGTGATGCTCGGCTACTCCGACAGCAACAAGGACGGCGGCATCTTCACCAGCAACTGGGAGCTGTACCGCGCCGGCATCGCGCTGGTGGCGCTGTTCGACGAGCTCAACAAGAAGAAGGCCAACCCGATCCGCCTGCGCATGTTCCACGGCCGTGGCGGCACGGTGGGACGCGGCGGCGGCCCGAGCTACCAGGCCATCCTCGCGCAGCCGCCTGGCACGGTGCGCGGGCAGATCCGGCTGACCGAGCAGGGCGAAGTCATCGGCTCGAAGTACGCCAACCGCGAGATCGGCCGGCGCAACCTCGAGACGCTGGTGGCCGCCACGCTGGAGGCCACGCTGCTGCCGCAGGGCAAGCTGGCGCCCGCCGCCTTCCTGTCGGCCGCGGGCGAGCTTTCGGCGGCGAGCATGGCCGCCTACCGCAAGCTGGTGTACGAGACACCCGGCTTCGGCGACTACTTCTTCGGCTCCACGCCCATCCGCGAGATCGCCGAACTCAACATCGGCTCGCGCCCCGCCTCGCGCAACCCGAGCCACAAGATCGACGACCTGCGCGCGGTGCCGTGGAGCTTCAGCTGGGGCCAGTGCCGCCTCACCATTCCGGGCTGGTTCGGCTTCGGCTCGGGCGTCGAGCAGTTCCTGGCGGCTGCCGGCAACGCCGCCGGCAGGAAGGAGCGCCAGGCGCTGCTGCAGCGCATGTACGAGCAGTGGCCGTTCTTCCGCACGCTGCTGTCGAACATGGACATGGTGCTGGCCAAGAGCGACCTCGCGCTGGCCTCGCGCTATGCCGAACTGGTGACCGACCGCAAGCTGCGCCAGAAGGTGTTCTCGATGATCGATGCCGAATGGCACCGCACGTCGGACGCGCTCACGCTCATCACCGGCGCGAAGCAGCGGCTGGAGGGCAATGCCGAGATGCAGCGCTCGGTGCGCCACCGCTTCCCGTACATCGACCCGCTGCACCACCTGCAGGTCGAGCTGATGCGCCGCTACCGCGCGGGCGACGGCGGCGAGAGGCTGCAGCGCGGCATCCACATCTCGATCAACGGGGTGGCGGCGGGACTGCGCAACACGGGTTGACAACGCAGCGGCGCTTCGCTGTCGAAAGGGGCGCCTTGTGCGCCCCTTCCTACGTGAACACGCGGCAATGAGGCACCCGTAAGGTCATTTAAAGGCGTACGGTCGGGCACGTTCAAAGTTCTCGCAATTGCGCGGCAGCTCGAAGTCGTCAAAAGGAGCCCGTTGCCATGCCCGTCCCGCAGTCCCTTACCCATTCGCAGATCGATTTCGTCGGCAGCGATTTCGAAGCGCTGGCTTCCCACATGCGCCACTGCGCGCGTGCCCACGGGCGATGGTTCTCGGTGCGCAGCCACATGCAGCGCGTGCGCGCGCTGGCTGCCGGCCGGATCGTGACGATGGCCTGCGTGGCAGTCGTCCTGGGCGTCGGCCTGCTTTCCCTCACTTGAGCGCCGCAGCCGTTGTCGACCGCCTCGAGGGGCTCAGTCACTACGCCCGTACCCTCCTGCTGGGCCCGCACGACCCGGTAGCGCCTCCGATCCGCGCCGAACTCTTCGGCGCACAACGCTTCGAACAGCACGGCCACAGCCTGGCCCGCGCCCAGGTGGTGGAAGACGACCACCGCAGCACCCACCAGGCCGCGGCTTTTTTTCCGCGCGTGGACGAGAACCTCGCCTCGCTGCGCAGCGCCTTCGACTACATCGCGCTGACATCGTTCAGCGGACGCTACGTGTCGCCGGCCGCCGAATGGCTGCTCGACAACTTCCACCTGGTCGAGGCGCAGCTGCAGCAGATCCATGACGGCGTGCCGCGCAGCTACTACGCGCGGCTGCCCAAGCTGGCCTCGCCGCCGCTCGCGGGCTTGCCGCGTGTGTACGGCATTGCCTGGGCCTACGTGGCCCACACCGACAGCGTGCTCAACAAGACGCTGTTCACCGCCTTCCTCAATGCCTACCAGGACGTCGACGAACTGACGCTCGGCGAGCTCTGGGCGCTGCCCACCACCCTGCGCGTGGTGCTGCTGGAGAACCTGCGGCGCATGGCCGAGAGCATCGCCGAGAACAAGGTTGCGCGCGAAGTCGCGCATGCCGCCTGGGACGGCGCGGCCAAGCTCTCCGAGCAGGACCTCGACGTGCTCTACCGCGCGCTGCAGAGCCACGGCCTGCAGGACAACTACCTCACGCAACTGTGGCAGCGCCTGCCGGTGGAGCGCACCGACGACACGCCCGCGCTGGTGCGCTGGACCGAACAGCACTGCCCCAACGGCCCGGCGCTGATCGGCGAGGCGCAGAACGCGCAGGCAGCCGCCAACCTGACGGTCGGCAACATCATCACCACGCTGCGCATGATCGGCCAGGTCGAGTGGAGCGACCTGATCGAGCCGGTGAGCCGTTCGCTGCGCGTGCTGCGCGAGCTGCCGAGCTTCGCGAACGAGAGCGAGATCACGCGCCAGCAGATCACGCATGCGATGGAGCAGGTGGCGCGCGGCACCCAGCGGCCCGAGCGCGAAGTGGCGCAGGCCGTGGTGCGGCTGGCCGCCGCCGCGCCGGCCGAGGACGCCGGGGCCGAGACCGGCCGGGCCGACGGCACCGCGGGCTACTACCTTTTCGGCCAGGGCCGCCCCTCGCTGATCGCCGCGCTGCAGGCAGGCAGCCCGGCTGGCAGCGCCGCGCCGCGCGCGGAGCGACTGGGCCGGCCGCGGGGCCGCCGCGGCTGGCGCCTGCCCGTCTACGTGGGCTCGGTGGCCCTCGGCACCGCCTTGCTGCTGGCCTGGGTGGTGCACGGCCTGCCGCATCGCGAAGACTGGACCACCGTCCTGGCGCTGGTGCTGCTGGCGTGGCCGCTGTCCGAGGCGCTGATCGCGCTGGCCCAGCGCATCATGGCGGAATCGGTGCGCGTGCAGGCGCTGCCGCGCCTCGACTTCGCCGCCGGCATTCCTGAACGGCACCGCGCCCTCGTCGTCATTCCCACGCTGCTGAGCTCGACCGCCGGCAACGCGCAGCTGGTTCACCGGCTCGAACTGCACTGGCTCTCCAACCGCGAAGCCCATGCGCAGTTCGCGCTGCTGACCGACTGGGCCGACGCCGCCCAGGCCCTGCTGCCCACCGACACGCCGCTGCTCGAAGACGCACTGCAACGCATCGCCGCGCTTAACGCCAAGTACCCGCCGGCCGAAGGCGCCGCACCGCGCTTCCTGCTGCTGCATCGCCCGCGCACCTGGAGCGACACCGAGCAGCGATGGATGGGCTGGGAGCGCAAGCGCGGCAAGCTCGAAATGCTGGTTCGCCTGCTCGCGGCCGGCGACGCCAGCGGCTTCCTGCCGCTCGCGCCGGGCCAGCAGCTCGCCGCCGGCCGCACGCCCTACGTGCTCACGCTCGACAGCGACACCGGCCTGCCGCCCGGCGCGCTGCGCGACCTGGTGTCGATCGCGGCCCATCCGCTCAACGCGCCCGAGGTCGATGCGAGAAGCCGGCGCGTGGTCGCGGGCTTCGGCATCCTGCAGCCGCGCATCGTCACGCCGTTCCCGATGCGCAACGAGCGCTCGCCGTACCACTGGATGTTCGCGGGCCAGTGCGGCCTCGACCCCTACGGCAGCGGCGCGTCGGACATCTACCAGGACGTGTTCGGCAGCGGCTCCTTCACCGGCAAGGGCCTGCTCAACGTGCGCGCCCTGCACGCCACGCTCGACCATCGCCTGCCCGACGGCGCGGTGCTCAGCCACGACCTGCTCGAAGGCACGGTGGCGCGCTGCGCGATGGTGAGCGACGTGGTTCTCGTGGAGGACCATCCGCACCATGCCGGCGTCGCGGCGTCGCGCGTTCACCGCTGGGTGCGCGGCGACTGGCAGCTGCTGCCGCTGATGTGGCGCGCCCACCGCTTCGGCATCGACGCGCTGGGCCTGTGGAAGATGAGCGACAACCTGCGCCGCTCGCTGGTGGTGCCGGCTTCTTTCGCGCTGCTCGCGCTGGTGATCTTCACGCAGGCCGTGCCGCTGGGCTGGGCGCTGGCGGCAGTGGCTTCGGCGCTCATGCTCGGCCCGCTGCTCGGCGCGCTGGCCGGGCTGGTGCCCACGCGGCGCGCCATCGAGCTGCGCCACTTCTTCGACGTGGGCGCGGTCGAGCTGCTGCGCTCCATGGCGGGCGCTGCATGGCAGTTCGTGCAACTGGGTGCGCAGACGCGGCTGCTGCTCGACGCCTGGTTCCGCGCGACGTGGCGGCTGGTCGTGAGCCGGCGGCACCTGCTCGAATGGACCACGGCCGCGCAGGCACAGGCGCAGGCCAGCCAGCAACTGGCGCCGTTCCTGCGCAAGGAGGCTGTGAGCAGCGTGCTGTGCCTCGTGCTCGCGGTGGCCGCGCATTGGAGTGCCTACCCGGTGGTCGGCCCCCTGCTGTTCCTGCTTTGGGCGCTTGCGCCCGTGGCGGCCTGGTGGAGCAGCCGCGTCGAAGCGAAGGCGGCCGACCCGCTCAGCGCCGGGCAGCGCACCTACCTCGACAAGCTCGCGCACGACACCTGGCGCTTCTTCGAGCACGTGGTGGGCCCGGAGGACAACCACCTGCCGCCCGACAACCTGCAGCTGGAACCGCAGCCCACCATCGCGCACCGCACGTCGCCAACCAACATCGGCATGTACCTGCTCGCCGCCTGCTGCGCGCGCGAGTTCCGCTGGATCGACACCGCCGCGCTGCTGGCGCGCCTCTCGGCCACGCTGGACACCGTCGATCGCCTGCAGAAGCACGAGGGCCACCTCTTCAACTGGTACGACACGCAGACGCTCGCGCCGCTGCCGCCCCGGTATGTGTCGAGCGTGGACAGCGGCAACTTCGCCGGCCACCTGGTCACGGTGGCGCAGGCCTGCCGCGCGTTCGCGGCCGAAGGGGGCCATTCGCAGGAAGCGGCCGCGCTCGAGGCGCTGGCCCTTCGCTGCGACCTGCTGCACGACGGCATGGACTTCAGCGGCCTCTATGACGCCAAGCGTCACCTGTTCCACATCGGCCTGCGCGTGGAAGAGAACGCGCTCGACGCCAGCTACTACGACCTGCTGGCCTCGGAGTCGCGCCTGCTGAGCTTCCTGGCGATCGCCAAGGGCGACGTGCCGCGCCGCCACTGGATGGCGCTGGGCCGGCCCTTCCTGCTGGTGGGCTTCCAGCCCAGCCTGAAGTCGTGGTCGGGCTCGATGTTCGAGTACGTGATGCCCGCGCTCGTGATGACCGAGCCCGAAGACGGCCTGCTGCAGGTGGCCAACGTCGCCGCCATCGCAGAGCAGCAGGCCTTCGGCCGCGCGCAGAACCTGCCGTGGGGCGTCTCGGAGTCGGCGTACTTCGGGCAGGACCATTCGCTGGCCTACCAGTACTCGCCCTTCGGCGTGCCGCGCCTGGCGCTGCGGCGCACGCCGCCGGCCGACCGTGTCGTGGCGCCCTACGCCAGCGCGATGGCGGCGCCGTTCGCGCCCGAGGCGGCGGTGGTCAACCTGGAGTTGCTCGAATCGCTCGGCGCGCGCGGCGAGTTCGGTTTCCACGACGCAGTCGACTTCACCGTCTCGCGCCAGACCGAAGGCCAGGACTTCACCGTGGTGCGCAACTTCATGGCGCACCACCAGGGCATGTCGCTGGTGGCGCTGTGCAACCTGCTGTGCGCCGACGCGCCGCGCCGCTGGTTCGGCAGCGCCGCGCTGGTGCAGGCGCACGAGTCGCTGCTGCACGAACGCACGCCGCGCCAGATCATCGGCAGCGCCGACCCGCGAACCCCGCCCGAGCCCGGCCAGGCCGAGCTGGCGCCGCTGTTCCAGCCCCGCGTGGTCGACCCGATGGCGCCCGGCTTCCAGCCCACGCACCTGCTGTCGAACGGCCGCTACACCGTGTCCCTGCGGGCCAACGGCGCCGGCGTGAGCCGCTGGCATGCGTTCAACGTCACGCGCTGGCGCGACGACCCGCTGCGCGACAGCTACGGCACCTTCTTCTACCTGCGCGACGAGGGCCGGCAGACGCTGACCTCCCTCACCGCCCTGCCCGCCCCCGGCGACGGCTGGCGCTACCGCACCCGCTTCCTGGCCGACCAGGTGCAGTTCGACGCCACCGGCCCGGGCCTGCAGGTGCGCACCACCGTGCTCATCAGCCCGGAGGACGACACCGAGCTGCGCAACATCACGCTGCACAACGCGGGCGACGAGACACGCACGCTCGAGCTGCTGTCGTACTTCGAGCCGGTGCTGTCGAACCCCAAGGCCGACGAGGCGCATCCGGCGTTCGCCAACCTGTTCGTCGAGTCGCGCTGGGAGCCGGCATGGCGCGCGCTGCTGATGTCGCGCAAGCCGCGCCTGCACGGCGACGCGGTGGCCGCGGCCGCGCACTTCCTGGCCTCGGTGGACGCCAATGTGCTGTCCGTCGACTGCATGACCGACCGGCGCGCCTTCATCGGGCGCAACCGCTCGCTGGCCGATCCGGCGCTCGATGCGCAGCCGCTCGCGCACAACGGCCGGCCGGTGAACGGCCTGGACCCCATCGCCTGCCTGCGCGTGCGCCTGTCGCTCGCGCCGGGTGCCACCGCGCGGCTGAGCTTCGCCACCGCCGCCGCGCAGAGCATCGAGGCGCTGATGCCCGGCATCGACCGCTACATGCAGCCGATGCACGTGGAGCGCGCCACCCGCATGGCCGCCACGCTGGCGCAGGTGCGGCTGCGCGACCTGAGCATCGCGCCCGCGCAGAACGTGGCGCTGCAGGACCTGACGACCATCCTCACCTACACCACGCCGCGCGTCATGAGCGACCGCGGGCTGATCGACCTGCGGCAGATCTGGCGCTTCGGCATTTCGGGCGACAAGCCCATCGTGCTGGTGCACATCCACTCGATGATCGGCATGGGGCTGATCAACACGCTGCTGCGCGCGCAGCCGTGGTGGGGCTTCGGCGGCGTGGCCTGCGACCTGGTGGTGCTCAACGGCGAACCCAACTCCTACCTGATGCCGCTGCAGCGCGAGATAGAGACGCTGCGCTCGCGCGTGGCGCAGCAGACGCAGAACAGCTTTCCGCGCAACGACACGGCCGGCTTCTACCTGCTGCGCGACCAGGACGTGGTGCCCTCCGAGAAGGCCGCGCTCTCCAGCCTGGCGCGGGTGGTGTTCACGGCCGAGGGGCGCTCGCTCGAGATGCAGGTGGCGGCGCTGCACGAGGCCCGAAACGAGGCCCGCAACGACACGGCCCCCGCCGCCGACGATGCCGCCGCCCCGCGCGGCGTGCCGCTGCTGTCGCACACCGCCGCCGTACCTTCGGCCGGCGCGCCCACCGGCGAGTTCGACGCCGCCACGGGCGAGTTCCACTTCGAGGTCGGCCCGGACCGCCGCACGCCGCGGCCGTGGATCAACGTCATCGCCAACGCGAACTTCGGCTTCCAGGTGTCCGAGTGGGGCACCGGCTTCACCTGGGCCGGCAACAGCCGCATGCACCAGGTCACGCCGTGGTCGAACGACCCGGTGCAGGACCCGGCCTTCGAACACTACCTGCTGCAGGACGTGGCGACCCGCGAGATGCTGCCGCTCACGCCCGCAGGCAGCGGCGACGGCGAGTCGCGCCACCGCGTGCGGCACGGCCAGGGCTACACCGTGTTCGAGTGCCGCCAGGGCCCGCTCATGCTGGAAACCACCTTCTTCGCGGACCGCGACGAGGCCGTGAAGATCGTTCATGTGCGCGTGCGCAACGAGGGCGGCGGCCAGCGCCGGCTGCGCGCGCTCTCGATGGTCGAGTGGCAGATGGGCGCGGCACGCGGCGAGCGCCGCACCGTGCATTGCTGGAAGCCCGAGGACCAGCCGGCCGTGTTCGGCGAACAGCGCGAGTCGAGCGCGGGCTTCGGCGGCAGCGCGGCCTTCTTGCTGCTCGCGGGCCTGCCCGGTGCAACGCAGTGGACTTGCGACCGCAACGAGTTCTTCGCCGGGCGCGGCATCGTCGAAGTGCCCGACGCACTGGGCCAGCGCGCGGGCAGCGGGCTCGACGCATGCGCGGCCATCGGCGGCGAATTCGTCGTGGCGGCGGGGGAGACGGCGAGCTTCAGCTTCGTGCTGGGCCACGCCGACAACGCCGAAGCCGCGCTCGCTCTCGCACGCCGCTGGCGCCAGCGCGACGTGCCCGAGGCACTGGCGCAGGTGCGCGCCTTCTGGGACGAACTGCTCGGCCGGCTGCAGGTGCGCACGCCCGATCCGCTGTTCGACGCGCTCGTCAACCGCTGGCTCGTGTACCAGACGCTGGCCTGCCGGCTCTGGTCGAAGGCCGGCTTCTACCAGGCCGGCGGCGCCTTCGGCTTTCGCGACCAGCTGCAGGACGCGATGGCCTTCGCGCTCACCGATGCGTCGCGGCTGCGCGAGCAGATCCTGCTGAACGCGGCGCGGCAGTTCCCCGAAGGCGACGTGCAGCACTGGTGGCACATGCCCGGCGGTGCCGGGGTGCGCACGCATTTCTCCGACGACCTGCTGTGGCTGCCCTATGCGTCGGCGCACTACGTCGAGGTGACGGGCGACGCCTCGCTGCTCGACGAGACGGCCGGCTTCATCGAAGGCCCCGCCATCCCGGACGGCGCCGAAGACGCCTACTACGCCCCGCAGCGCAGCGGCGAGACGGCCAGCATCTACGAGCACGGCGCGCGCGCCATCGACCGCAGCCTGAAGACCGGCATGCACGGCCTGCCGCTGATGGGCACCGGCGACTGGAACGACGGCATGAACCGCGTCGGCAACGAAGGCCGCGGCGAATCGGTGTGGCTCGCGTGGTTCCTGTGCAGCGTGGTGGCGCAGTTCGCGCCCCTCGCGCAGGCACGCGGCGACCACGAACGCGCCGCGCGCTGGACGGCCGCGCGCAGCGGCTGGATCGCCGCGCTGCACGACGCCGGCTGGGACGGCGCCTGGTTCCGCCGCGCCTTCTTCGACAACGGCGCGCCGCTGGGCTCGTCGGCCAACGACGAGTGCCGCATCGACCTGATCGCGCAGGCGTGGTCGGTGCTCTCGGGTGCTTCGGACGATGCGCACACCGGACCGGCGATGACTTCGTTGAAGAAGCTGCTGCACGACGAGCCGGCCGGCCTGCTGCGGCTGCTGACACCGCCCTTCGCCAATTCGCCCAACAACCCCGGCTACATCCAGGCCTACCCGCCGGGCGTGCGCGAGAACGGCGGACAGTACTCGCATGGCGCCGTGTGGGCGCTGATGGCGCAGGCCCGACAGGGCGACCACGAGGCGGCATGGCAGAGCTTCGAGGGCCTGAGCCCCGCCCACCGCGCGCGGCATCCCGTGCGCGGGCCGGCCTACGAACTGGAGCCCTACGTGATGGCGGGCGACATCTACGGTTCCGCGCCTTACCTCGGCCGGGGCGGATGGAGCTGGTACACCGGCTCGGCCGCATGGCTGCACCGCGCGGCGGTCGAGTCGCTGCTGGGCCTGAGCGTGAAGGGCCGGCTGCTTTCGCTGGCGCCGCACGTCCCGGCGCACTGGCCGGGCTTCGAGATCGCGTTGCGGCTAGGCGCGCGCACGCTTACGCTGCAATGGGGCGATGTGCCGGGCGCCGCAGCGCCGACGCAGCACCTGGCGGCCGGCGAATGGATCGACTGGCACGCGCTGCCGGCGGGTGCGGTGCTGCGGGTGGCGTGACGGTTCCCGCGCTGGCCTAGACTCGCAGCCCACCCCACACTGCGACCGATAAAGGAAAAGCCATGAAGGGCTCCTGCCTCTGCGGCACCGTCCGGTACGAGGCCGCGCGCTTCGCCGGCCCCATCGTCCACTGCCATTGCCAGACCTGCCGCAAGGCACACAGCGCGGCCTTCACCACCACCGCGCGCGCCGACCGCAGCGACTTCCGCTGGACTGCGGGCGAAGAAGCGATCGGCTCCTTCGAATCGACGCCCGGCAAGCTGCGCCACTTCTGCACCCGCTGCGGCACACAGCTGATTGCCGAGTGGGTGGCGCAGCCGCAGGTGATATTGCGCGTGGGCTCGCTCGACGAAGACCCGGGCGAGCGGCCGTCGATGCACATCTGGACCTCGCACGAGCAACCATGGCTGGATCACGGCACCGACATTCCCTCCTACCCGGAAGCGGCGCCGCCCAAGCCATGAGCACCACCAGGATCCAGTTCCGGCGCAAGCTGATCGTCGCCATCCTGCTGTGCGTGGCCGTGGGCGGCGCGGTGGTGCGGCACTACGCAACGCCCGGCAGCACCACGCGCGACATCGCCACGCTGCTGATGGTGCTGTGGGTGCCGATCATCGGCAACGTCATCGCGTGGCTCATCGGCAAGCGGCCGCGCCGCGCGCCCAAGCCGGTGACCGATGCGCCGCCGAGCTTCGACACGCCGGGCACCTTCACGCCGCATGCGCTGGTCGAGCTCACCTTCCGCAAGCCGGCCATCCCGTCGCAGGACGTGCCGGTGGCGCCGGGCGAATACCGCTGCGCGCTGGTGCTCGACAAGGAAGGCTTCTCGGCACGCTGGGTGGTGCCGCCCGGCGACGCACTGGAGCGCGGGCTGCCTGCATCGCTGGCCATCGAATTCCTGTCCCCGGCCCTGGCACGGCCGCGCTTTCCCGAGGGCACGGCCTTCCGCGTGCTGATCGGCGATTCGTTCATTGCCGACGGGCGCGTGCTGCGCGCAGAGGCCTGAGGCCTGCAACCGGGTGGCGATAGCCACCAGGACCCCCGATTGTTCGCCGCAGGGAAACTGACTACTGCCGGCCGGCCCCTTTGTCGGGAAGGCGACGCCTCGCACACTCCAATGCCCTCTTACCAGCATTGGCGCGTGCGCCGCCGGTGCGTCTCCAGGACAGCATTCCATGATGAATTCACCCAGCAGCAACCCGTGCATCGACGACGTCTGCGCAGTGCCGGCGGCCCCGGCAGCGCCAGCGGTGGCGGCCACCCGCTCCGCATGGCTCGCGGTCGGCTCCATCGCGGTCGGCACTTTCGCGATGGTCTCGACGGAGTTCATGCCCATCGGCCTTCTGACCGACATCGCGCGCGGCCTCAACGTCTCCGACGGCACGGCCGGCCTGATGGTCACGATGCCCGGCGTGCTGGCCGCCTTCGCCGGGCCGGCGCTGATCGTCGCCTCGGGCAAGCTCGACCGGCGCACCGTGCTGATCGCGCTCACCACGCTGCTCATCGCGTCGAACCTGCTGGCCGCTTTCGCGCCCAACTTCGCCACCATGCTGGTCGCGCGCCTGCTGCTCGGCCTGTGCGTGGGCGGCTTCTGGACCTTTGCGCCGGCCGCCGCCACGCAACTGGTGCCGCATGCGGCGCAGGCCCGGGCCATGTCCTACGTGCTGGCCGGCGTGTCGGCCGCCACCGTGCTCGGCGTGCCGGCGGGGTCGTTCCTCGGCACGCTGTTCGGCTGGCGCGCCTCTTTCGCGGTGACGGGCGCGCTCGCCACCGTGGTGCTGCTGGTGCAGCTGTGGCTGCTGCCCGCGATTCCGCCGCTGCGCGCCATCGGCGCGCGCGACCTGCTCACGCCGCTCACGCGCCGCATGGCACAGGTCGGGCTGCTCGCGGTGCTGTTCTTCATCGCCGGCCACTTCGCGGCCTACACCTACCTGAAGCCGCTGCTGCAGCAGGTGTTCGGCCTCGCGCCCAACTCGGTGTCGACGCTGCTGCTGGTCTACGGCGCGGTGGGCTTCATCGGCACCTTCCTGGGCGGCAGCCTGGTGGCACGCAGCGTGCGCGCCACCACCCTGCTGGCGGCGCTGATGCTCGCGACGGCGCTGCTGCTGTCGACGGTGATCGGCACCGGCTTCGTGCCGGGCGCGGTGGTGGTCGTGATCTGGGGCGTGGCCTTCGGCCTGATCCCGGTGGCGCTCACCGGCTGGATGATGGAAGCCGTGCCCGACGCACCCGAAGCCGGCCAGGCGCTGCTGGTGAGCGGCTTCCAGGTGGCCATCGCCTCCGGCGCGCTGATCGGCGGCGTGACGGTCGACAACCACGGCATCTCCAGCGCGATGGTGCTCAGCGGCGCCCTGGTGCTGGTCGCGGCGCTGATCGTCGGCACGCTGGGCCGTGCGCGCGGCGGCGCGCCGCTGGCCGCGATTCCGGAATAACTTCTTGCGCCTAGCGGCGGCCGGGCTTGCCGGCCGCCACGATGGCATCGAGCACCACGCGCAAGGCCTTGCTCACGGGCTTGTCCCGCCGCAGCACGACGGCCAGCGTGCGGTGCATGCGGGGGTTCAGCCGGCTGGTCTTCAGCTCAGGGTGGGCGCCGCGCCCCGTCATCGACATGCCCGGCACGATGGCATAGCCCAGCCCCGCCGCCACCATTTCCTTCATCGCCTCGACGCTGCCCAGCTCCATCACGGGTTGCGGCTGCAGGCCTTCGGCGGCGAACCAGCGGTCGACCAGCTTGCGCGTGTTGGCCGCGGGCTCGAACAGCACGAGGGGCAGCGCCCCCAGGTCGGCCGGAGCCACGCGCGCCTTCAGCGGCGCGACATCCGCGCGGCCGATGGCGACGAACTCGTCCTCCAGCACCGGCATGGCGGCCAGCGCACGGCCCGCGGCGGGCAGCGTGACCAGCGCGAGGTCGAGGCTGTTTTCCTCCACCTTGCGCGCCTGGTCTTCGGTGTTGCCCGTGCTCACCACCACGCTGAGCGCCGGGAACTGCTCGCGCAACGTGCGCAGCACCGCCGGCAGGAAATGCAGGCAGGCCGTCGCGCCCGTGCCCAGCCGCACGCGGCCCGTGACGCCGCTCGCATGGTCCGCCAGTGCATCGACGGCGTTTTCCACCGCGGTTGCGATGTGCTGCGCATGGCGCAGCAGCTCCATGCCCGCCGGCGTGGCCTTGGCGCGCTTGCCGACACGCTCGATCAGGCGCACCGACAGCCGGCGCTCAAGCTGGCGCACCTGCAGGCTCACGGCCGGCTGCGAGATGCCAAGCCGGTCGGCGGCGGCAGAGAAGCTGCCCGTTTCGATGACCAGCACGAAGGAGCGGAGCTGGTCGAGGTTGAGCGTCTTGTCCAAAGTATTCCTTATGCGCCGCATAGCTTACCCAAGCTTCACTTATCGATGATCGGTCGTCAAGATCGAGGCCATGTCATCGCCATCCATCGCATCCACCGCCGTCACGGTCATCGACGCCGAACCCCATCACATGGCCGCCGTGCAGGCCATCTACAGCCACTACGTGCTGCACGACCTGTGCTCCTTCGAGGAAGAAGTGCCCACCGTCGAGCAGATGCAGGCGCGCCGCGCCGACGTGGCCGCGCGCGGCCTGCCCTACCTCGTCGCGCTGAGAGACGGCGAGGTCGTCGGCTACGCCTACGCCACCGCCTACCGCGCGCGCTCGGCCTACCGGCACACGGTGGAAGACTCGGTGTACGTGGCCCAGGGCATGCACGGCCACGGCATCGGCACCGCCCTGCTGCGCGCCGTGATCGAGCGCTGCACCGCCGGCAGCTTCACGCAGATGGTCGCGTGCGTGGGCAACAGCGCCAACTTGGGCTCGCAGCGGCTGCACGGCAGCCTGGGTTTCGAGCAAGTGGGCGTGCTGCGCGAGGTGGGCTTCAAGTTCGGCCAGTGGGTGGACACCGTGCTGATGCAGCGCGCACTGAGCTGAGCCTGGCGCATGGCCAAAGAGACCGCCGCGCCCGCGCGCGGGTGATGATGGCCGCGATGCTCGCGAGCCTTTGCATGTACTCTGCGCCCTCGCCGATTCGTCGGTCTACTCGACTGCGCTGGCCGACGTGGTGGCGCCGCACCGGCTGGGCGTCGCGCGCCGCCCTCGCCCACCTCGCGGGAACGGTGCGCCGGGCGCAGGGCCGCCCCGGCCTATTCCCCCAGCAGCTCCCCGATCGGCTGCAAATCCTCCACCCGGTCGCAGATCGCCTTGATCACCATGGTGATCGGTATGCCCAGCAACAGGCCCCAGATGCCCCAGAGCCAGCCCCAGAAGATGACGCCCACGAAGACCGCCACCGGGTTCATGCGGCTGGTGCGGCTGGTGAGCCAGGGCATCAGCAGGTTGCCGATGATCGTGTGGATGCCCAGCGAAACGCCGGCCACCACGATGCCCATCTGCAGGCTGTTGAACTGCAGGAAGGCCACCAGCCCCGCCGCCACCAGCACGATCACCGAGCCGATGTACGGAATGAGGTTGGTCACGCCCGCGATGATTCCCCAGACAGCCGCGTTCTCCACCCCGATGACCCAGAACGCCAGGCCGGTGGCCACGCCCACCACCACGCTCACGAGGATCTGCACCAGCAGGTAGCGCTCGATGTTGCGGGTGATGTCGTCCAGCACATGGACGGTGACCTTCTTCTTCTGCAGGCTGGAGCCGGTGATCTTGATGAGCTTGCGGCGGAAGGTGTCGCCCGAACACAGCGCGAAGTAGGTGAGGAAGGCCACCAGCGTGAGCTGCCCCATCGCGCTCAGCAGGCCGACGGTGCCGCTGAGCAGGTAGTCGCGCACGTTGAAGCCGGGCCGCTCGATGATGACGCGCGCCACGCCCCGGCGCGAGGCGACCTTGGCCGAGTTTTCCTCGGCGGCCTTCTCGAGCTGCGCGGCGGCGGCCTGCACGCTCTCCAGCGGCGTGGCGCTGGCGTTCTTGTCGCGGCGCATGGCCTGGCCCAGCTTCTGCGCGGCGACCGGCAGCGAATCGAGCAGCTGCGAAGCGCTGCCCGACAGCGAATAGCCGGTCCAGCCGAGCCCGCCGAACAAGCCCATGAGGATCAGCGCCGCGCCGATCCAGCGCGGCAGCTTCCAGCGATGCAGCAGGTCGACCAGCGGCGACAGCGCGTAGGTCAGCAGCAGGCTCAGCATCAGCGGAATGAACACGGCCTGCCCCCACTGCAGCGCGAACACGCTGGCCAGCACCGCGAGCACCACCAGCGAGGCGCTGCGCACGTCGACGGGCATGTGCAGCATCAGGCGCTCGCGCTCGCGCTCACGCTTTCGCGCGGGCGAGGAGGCCGGCGCTTCGGGGGACGGCGCGGCTTCCGGCGCGGGCACCGCAGCCGCGGCCAGCGCCGGCTCGGCGGCCGGAGGCTCCGGCGCGGGCTTCGGGGTTTCGCCCGCGGATGCGTCGCGCTCGCCGGTCATCGCGCTTCCTTGATCACTTCGCGCACGGCCGCCAGCTGGCGCCGCGACACCGCGACGGGCTCGGGAACGGCATCGAGCCTCAGCGCCCAGCCCTCGGCGTCTTCGCCGTCGTCGTATTTCTCGAGCGCGCGAATGGCCGCGCGCGCCACCAGCGCATTGCGGTGAACGCGCAGGAAGCGGTGCGGATAGCGCTCCTCGAACTCGTTGAGCGAGCCGTCCAGGATGTGGCTGCGCGTGGCGGTGCGCACGGTGAGGTACTTGTATTCGGACTTGAGGTAGAGCACTTCGGACAGCGGCACGCGCTCGGCGCGGCCCCGGTCCTGGATCAGCACGGTTTCCGGTGCGGCTTCGGCCTGCAGCGCGCGGCGCTCCTTCAGGAAGCGCTCGGCCTTCTGCAGCGCCTGCTGCAGGCGCTCGGCGCGCACGGGCTTGGTGAGGTAGTCGACCGCGTCGAGGTCGAAGGCCGTCACTGCGTGGGCCGCATGCGCCGTCACGAAAACCACCGCCGGCGCGTCGGCCCGGCTGCGCAGCGCGCGCGCCACCTCGATGCCGTCGATGCCGGGCATGTGCACGTCGAGCAGCACCAGGTCGAGCGCCATCGTCGCCAGCTGCTGCTGCGCTTCGGCGCCCTGCGCGGCTTCGGCCACCACCTCGGCGCCGGGCGAGCTGCAGTCGCGCAGCAAGGTGCGCAGGCGCGAACGGGCCAGGGCTTCGTCGTCGACGATGAGTGTCTTCAGTGTGCTCGTGTTCATGATTCAGCAGTCTCTGCGGGAATGGCGATGCGCACCCGGTAGTTTTTCTGGTCCATGCCTGCGCTGAACTGCATCTGCATGTCGTGCAGCAGGCGCAGGCGGTCTCTCACATTGGCCAGGGCAATGCCGTGGCCGCGCGGCAGCGGCTCGTCGGCCCAGCGCAGCGGCGGCAGGCTGTTGACCACCTCGATCACCACCATGGAGCCGCGCCGCTCGGTGCGGATGCGCAGCCTGGCGCCCTCGGGGCTGGGTTCCACGCCGTGCTTGATGGCGTTCTCGACCAGCGGCTGCAGCAGCAGCGGCGGCAGCCGCGCCTTGCTGGCAGCGGCGTCCAGGTCCCAGCGGATGCGCAGCCGGTCGCCGAAGCGCACCTGCTCGATGGCCAGGTAGCGCTCGGCCAGCGCGATCTCGTCGGCCAGCGTGCACGATTCGCGCGGGTCGGCCAGCGCCTGGCGGAACAGCTCGGCCAGGTCTTCCAGCATGGTCTCGGCCTTGGCAGGCTCCTCGCGCACCAGCGCGATGGCGCTGTTGAGGGTGTTGAACAGAAAGTGCGGGCGGATGCGCGACTGCAGCTCCTCGAGCCGGGCCGTGGTGGCGGCGGGCGTCTGCCCCTGCGCGCGCAGCACCATCGCGGCCATCACCAGCCCCGCGAACAGCGCGCCGGTGAGCGCGCTGGCCAGCCAGGGCGCGTTCGACAGCACCCCGGTGAGCCGCAGCAGCCCGCAGCCATAGAGCGCCGCGACGGCACCGAGCGCCCCGCCCGCCGCGTACTGCCAGTGGCGCGGCAGCCGGCGCAGCGGCTTCTTCAGCCCGCAGGCCGCCACCAGCCACAGCAGCGTCGCAGGCAAGGCGCCCCCGGTAACGGTGGCCGCCTGCACCAGCCACTCGGCCGGCGAGGAAACCACGAACAGCGTGGCGATGGCCACCACCGCCTCCACGAACACCACCGTGCGCAGCACCACGCCGATGCGGCAGGCGTCGAACAGCGAAGGCACCCCGCGCAAGGCATTGCGCGCCCTCTCCGGCGATGGCGGGGACGTGGTGGAAGAGCTGGCCGATAAAATCGCCGGGTTGCGCATCGCGGACATCAGTTACATCGGGTGACCAACCCATTATTGCCTCCTGGACGGCTCCCATGACCCAAAACCAACTCGACAAGAAATCCGAAGCCTGGTCGGCACTGTTCTCAGAACCGATGAGCGACCTCGTCAAGCGCTACACCTCCAGCGTCTTCTTCGACAAGCGCCTGTGGCAGGCCGATATCCAGGGCTCCCTGGCCCATGCCGGCATGCTGGCCGCGCAGGGGATCGTCGGCGTGCAGGACCACGCCGCGATCGAACGCGGGATGGCGCAGATTCGCGCCGAAATCGAATCCGGCGCCTTCGAATGGAAGCTCGACCTCGAAGACGTGCACCTGAACATCGAGGCCCGCCTGACCCAGCTGGTGGGCGACGCCGGCAAGCGCCTGCACACCGGCCGCAGCCGCAACGACCAGGTCGCCACCGACGTGCGCCTGTGGCTGCGCGGCGAGATCGACCTCATCGGCGACCTGCTGGTCGACCTGCAGAAGGCGCTGGTGGACATCGCCGAGAAGAACGTCGACGTGATCCTGCCGGGCTTCACCCACCTTCAGGTGGCGCAGCCGGTGAGCTTCGGCCACCACATGCTGGCCTACGTGGAAATGTTCAGCCGCGACGCCGAGCGCATGGGCGAAGTGCGCAGGCGCGTGAACCGCCTGCCGCTGGGCGCCGCCGCTCTCGCCGGCACCAGCTACCCGCTCGACCGCGAACTGGTCGCCAGGACGCTGGGCATGGACGGCGTGTGCCAGAACAGCCTGGACGCCGTGAGCGACCGCGACTTCGCCATCGAATTCACCGCCGCGGCCAGCCTGTGCATGGTGCACGTGAGCCGCATGAGCGAGGAACTCATCCTGTGGATGAGCCAGAACTTCGGCTTCATCCAGATCGCCGACCGCTTCACCACGGGCTCGTCGATCATGCCGCAGAAGAAGAACCCCGACGTTCCCGAGCTGGCGCGCGGCAAGACCGGCCGCGTGGTCGGCCACCTGATGGCGCTCATCACGCTCATGAAGGGGCAGCCGCTGGCCTACAACAAGGACAACCAGGAAGACAAGGAGCCGCTGTTCGACACCGTCGACACGCTCAAGGACACCCTGCGCATCTTTGCCGAGATGATCGGCGGCATCACCGTGAAGCCCGAGGCCATGGAAGCCGCCACGCTGCGCGGCTACGCCACCGCCACCGACCTGGCCGACTACCTGGTGAAGAAGGGCCTGCCCTTCCGCGACGCGCACGAGACCGTGGCCCATGCCGTGAAGGCCGCCACCTCGCACAAGGTCGACCTGGCCGAGCTGCCGCTGGCCGTGCTGCAGCAGTTCAACCCGAGCATCGAGAAGGACGTGTACGACGTGCTGAGCCTGCGCGGCTCGCTGAACGCGCGCAACATCCTGGGCGGCACCGCCCCGGCGCAGGTGAAGGCGCAAGTGGCGCGCCACCGCGCACGCCTGGGCTGAGCGCGCTGCAGGCAGCACCGTGTTCTACGCCATCCCGCTCGAGAACAGACCGAGCTGGCGCAACCCACCGTGGATGACGGTGCTGCTGATCCTCCTGAACATGATCGTGTTCTGGGGGCCGCAGCGCAGCGAGGAAAACGCGCGGGAGCGCGCCGCCGACTACTACGTCAAGAGCGTACTGCCCGCGCTGGAGCTGCCGCCCTTCGTCGAATGGCTGGAAAAGACGGACCCGAAGCGCGGCAAGCTCGCCCGGCGCATGCTGCCGCATGAAGAGGCCTATGCACAGCTGCTGGAAGGCCTGCAGAACGACAGGAAGTTCCTGGCGAAACTGCGAGCCGACGAGATCGTCAAGCCCGCGAACCCGCGGTACGACGAATGGAAGCGCGACCGCCAGCAGTACGAGGCGATGCTGCCCGCGCCCTTCACCGCGCGCTGGTCGCAGGACTACAGCAAGGATGCCGAGTTCAAGCCCTGGACCTGGATCACCGCCGCCTTCCTCCACGGCAGCACCGGCCACCTGCTGGGCAACATGCTGTTCCTCTTCCTGTTCGGCTTCTCGGTCGAACTGGCACTGGGCCGCGGTACCTACCTGACGTTCTATCTGCTGGGCGCCGTCGGCGCATCGCTGCTGGCCGGCTGGGCCTATGCCGGCAAGGAGGGCTACGGGCTCGGCGCCTCGGGCGCCATCTCCGCGCTGATGGGCATGTACGCGGTGATGTACCGCCTGAGGCGCATCCGCTTCTTCTACCAGCTGTTCTTCTATTTCAACTACGTCACCGCACCGGCCCTGCTGCTGCTGCCGGCATGGATCGCCAACGAGCTGATGCAGCACTGGCTGGGCGGCCAGGGCATCGCGTACATGGCCCACCTGGGCGGCCTGCTGACAGGCGCCGCGCTGATGGCCGGCGCGCTGCTGCTGCGCCGCGTGAAGCCCCCCGAAGCGGCCTCCGCCCCCGAGCCCGACCGCTTCGACGAGCACGTGGCCGCCGCGCAGAAATACGGCGCCGCGATGAAGTTCGACCGCGCCTGCGCCGAGTGGCGCGCCGCCGCCGCCCTGCGCCCCGGCGACGCCGGCACGCTGCGCGCCTGGTTCAACACGGCGCGGCTGCAGCCCGCGAGCGACGACTTCCACCATGCCGCGCGCCGCATCTTCCGCCTGCCCGCCACCGACCCGGCCACGCTCGCGCTGCAGCACGCCAGCTACAAGACCTACCTCGACCAGTCCAGGCCGGGCGCGCGCCTGAAGCCCGACGACATGGCGCGGCTCGCGCGCCGCTTCGCGCGCATTCGCGAGTTCGCAGACGCCGACAAGCTCTGCCGCATCCTGCTGAAAACGGCGCCCGACCACGCCGAGCTGCCCGACACGCTCTCGGCCTGCGCCAACGGCCTGCTGCACGCGGGCGAACGCGACCGTGCCGTGAGCCTGCTGCCCGACCTGCTGCGCCTGGCGCCCAACGACATGGTGACGCGCGCCCTGCAGCGCGCCTGAACACGACAGACGAAAAGGGAAAACCGACGATGCCCCAACCGACCCATCACAAGGCCTGGCAGCGCCACTGGCACGACGTATTCGACGCCGCGCTGGGCCCCGATGACAAAGAACCGCCCGAGAACGTCGACGAAGATCTCCGGCTGCAATTCGAGTTCGCCAGCCTCGACGCCGAGGCGCGCCGCCGGGCCTTCTCGGTCTTTCCGCGCCACGAGGAAATGCTCGCGCGGCTGCAGCAATACCAGTCGACGCCGGCGCGCGCCATCGGCCCCGACGAGGCCGTGCAACTGCTGCGCGACGGCCTGGCGCTGGTCGAGCCCATGGGCCTCGATGTGCCCGACGCGAACGGCCCCATCGAAGTGCTCGACACCAGCGCGACGACGCTGCTCAAGGCCTTCTCGGAGGCCGACAGCCCCTTCATCGAACTGCACGACGCGCTCGGCGAGATGGCCCTTCGCGAGACGGGCGAAGCCGGGCAGGACGCCTACCACTTCCTGGTCGAGCCGCTCTATCGGCTGGAGACTTCGTACCCGATCCTGCACTGGGTGCTCTGGCCGCTGTGCGCGCCACCCGGCGCGCCGGACGCCACCGAGGCCGACTACCGGCTGTGGCGCGGCGGCTGGTCGGCGGGCTGGGGCCGGGACCGGGTCTTCGTGTTCGACCGCCGCAAGGAATTCGGCCTCGCCTGACAGCGGCGGCGCGCGCCGCATCGGCAACAGCCGCGACAAGCCCCTCGGCGCCGAAAGGCCTTGTGTGTCCTCGCCTGCCCGCCGGTGGCACCGCACTTGCATCGCCGCTCTGTAAAGCTCGCTTGCGGCCGCGCGTTGCATTGAACTCGCAAGCGCGTGCCCGCTCCATTTGGGACCTCCGTCACTTCCCCTGCGCCATGCACGCCTGCAAAAACTCCCGTTTCCCGTTGCTCATGACCATCGCCGCGGTCTGCGCGCTCGCAGCGATCGCCGGCTGTTCACGCACCGACAAGGGCACGAGCGCCACCGCGAAGGCCACCGCCGCACCGGAAAAGGAAGTCGGCACCGTCACCCTCAAGCACGAGACGCTGGCGCAGAGCACCGAGCTGCCCGGCCGCACCGCCGCGCCGGTCATCGCCGAGATCCGGCCGCAGGTCGGCGGCATCCTCAAGGAGCGGCTCTTCACCGAAGGCTCGCAGGTCAAGGCCGGCCAGGTGCTCTACCAGCTCGACCCGGCACCGCTGCAGGCGGCATACGCCAGCGCGCAGGCCAGCGTGCGCAAGGCCGAGTCGGCACTGGCCACCGCGCGCACCGTGGCGCGCCGCAATGCCGAGCTGGTGAAGATCGACGCCATCAGCCGGCAGGTGTTCGACGAATCCCAGGCCACCGAGCAACAGGCCGAGGCCGACCTCGGCGTGGCCCGCGCCGCCGAGCAGACCGCGCGCATCCAGCTCGGCTACACGCGCATCACCTCGCCGATCACCGGCTGGGCCGAGCTGTCGACGGTCACGCCCGGCGCGCTGGTCACGGCCAACCAGACGGCGGTGCTGACCACGGTGCAGCAGCTCGACCCGATGCATGTGCACGTCACGCAATCGAGCAGCGAGCTGCTGCGGCTCAAGCGCGAACTCGCCAGCGGCCGCCTGCAGCGCGCGAGCGACGCCGAGGCCCGCATCCAGCTGGTGCTGGAAGACCGCAGCAAGTACCCGCATGCCGGCCGCCTCACCTTCAGCGGCGTCACGGTCGATGCCGGCACCGGCAGCGTCACCCTGCGCGCGGTGGTGCCCAACCCCGACAAGCTGCTGATGCCCGGCATGTACGTGCGCGCCGTGCTGCAGGAGGGCACCGACGCCACCGCGCTGCTGGTGCCACAGCAGGCGGTGACGCGCGCGCCCGACGGCAGCGCGTCGGCACTGGTGGTCGATGCGGAGAACAAGGTCGCCAGGCGCTCCATCCAGGTCGGCCGCGCGGTCGGCACGCGCTGGCAGGTGCTCGAAGGCCTGGCCGCGGGCGACCGCGTGATGACCGAGGGCTCGCAGCGGGTGAAGGTGGGCGACAAGGTGAAGGTGGTCGAGCTCGGCGCCAAGGCCGACGCGGCATCCGACCCCGTGGCCAGCGCGCAGGCCGACGCGGCATCCGACCCCGTGGCGCGCTGAGGTCCGGCATGGCTCAGTTTTTCATCGACCGGCCCATCTTCGCGTGGGTGCTTTCCATCGTCGTCATGCTCGCGGGCCTGATGGCCATCCGCACGCTGCCGCTGGAGCAGTACCCCGACATCGCGCCGCCGCGCGTGTCCATCAACGCCACCTACACCGGCGCCTCGGCCAAGACGGTCGAGGACTCGGTCACGCAGGTCATCGAGCAGCAGATGAAGGGCCTGGACAACCTGCTCTACATGCAGGCGACCAGCAACTCGTCGGGCGTGGCGCGGCTGTCGCTCACCTTCGACGCCGGCACCAACATCGACGTGGCCCAGATGCAGGTGCAGAACAAGCTGCAGCAGGCCATGTCGCGCCTGCCGCAGCAGGTGCAGAGCCGCGGCGTCACCGTCACCAAGGGCGGCAACGACTTGCTGATGATCGTGTCGATGTACTCCGGCGACGGCAGCGCCTCGGCGGTGGATGTGGGCGACTACATCTCCAGCAACCTGGTGGACGTGATCAGCCGCATCGACGGCGTGGGCGAGGTGCAGACGCTGGGCACCGGCTACGCCATGCGCCTGTGGCTCGACCCCGACAAGCTGCGCAAATATGCGCTCATCCCCTCCGACGTGAGCGCCGCCATCACCGCGCAGAACGCGCAGGTCTCGGCCGGCCAGCTGGGCGCGCTGCCCGCGGCCGCCGGCCAGCAGCTCAACGCCACCATCACCGCGCGCAGCAAGCTGCAGACAGCCGAGCAGTTCGAGAACGTGGTGCTGCGCTCCACGCCCGACGGCGCCGTGGTCCGCCTGAAAGACGTGGCGCGCGTGGAACTGGGCGCGGAGAACCTCACCGTGCGCTCGCAGCTCGGCGGGCGGCCCGGCGCGGGCCTGGGCGTGGTGCTGGCCGACGGCGCCAACGCGGTGCAGGTGGCCGAGGCGGTGAAGGCCAGGATCGAGGAGCTCAAGCCGCTCTTCCCCAACCAGCTGCAGACCTTCGTGAGCTACGACACCACGCCCTTCGTGAGCGCCTCCATCGACGAGGTGGTCAAGGCGCTGCTGGAGGCCATGCTGCTGGTGGTGCTGGTGATGTACGTGTTCCTGCAGAACCTGCGCGCCACGCTCATTCCGGCCATCGCGGTGCCGGTGGTGCTGCTGGGCACCTTCGGCGTGCTGTCGCTGGCGGGCTATTCGATCAACACGCTCACCATGTTCGGCATGGTGCTGGCCATCGGCCTGCTGGTGGACGACGCCATCGTGGTGGTGGAGAACGTCGAGCGCGTGATGCACGAGGAAGGCCTCTCGCCCAAGGAGGCCACGCGCAAGTCGATGGCCGAGATCACGCCCGCGCTGGTGGGCATTGCGCTGGTGCTGTCGGCGGTGTTCATTCCGATGGCCTTCTTCGGCGGCTCCACCGGGGTCATCTACCGGCAGTTCTCGATCACCATCGTCTCGGCGATGGCGCTGTCGGTGTTCGTGGCGCTCACGCTCACGCCGGCGCTGTGCGCCACCCTGCTCAAGCCGGTGCACAAGGGCGAACATGCGGTGCCGCGCCGCGGGCTGCTGGGGCGGCTCGACCGCTTCTTCGCGGCCTTCAACCGCGGCTTCGACAGGAGCGCGGACCGCTACGAAGGCATCGTCGGCGGCATCGTGCGGCGCGGCAAGCGCAGCCTGGTGGTGTACCTGCTGATCGCGGGCGTGATGGCGCTGCTGTTCATGCGCCTGCCCACCTCGTTCCTGCCCGACGAGGACCAGGCCTTCCTGCAGGTGCAGGTGACCCTGCCGCCGGGCGCCTCGAATGCGCGGCTGCAGCCGGTGGTCGAGCAGGTGCAGCAGTACTTCGACAAGCAGGCCGAGGTGCTGAGCGTGAACGTCATCACCGGGCAGAACGGCGACCAGAGCTCGGCGCGCGCCTTCGTCAAGCTCAAGGACTGGTCCGAGCGCACCGGCGCGGGCCAGTCGGCGGCCGAGCTGGCGCGGCGCGCCAACAAGGACCTGTCGACGGTGCGCGATGCGCGCGTCTTCGTGCTGCTGCCGCCGGCGGTGCGCGGGCTGGGCGCCAACGCGGGCTTCAACTTCCACTTGAAGGACATCAACGGCCTGGGCCACGAGGCGCTGGTGAAGGCGCGCGACCAGGCCATCGAGCTGCTGGGCCAGCGGCCCGAAGTGGCCAACGTGCGCAGCAACAACCTGGACGACACGCCCGAGTTCGCGGTGGACATCGACGACGCGCGCGCCGGCGCGCTGAGCCTGGCCACGTCGGACATCGACAGCACGCTGTCGAGCGCCATGGGCGGCACCTACATCAACGACTTCCTCGACAAGGGCCGCGTCAAGCGCGTGTACATGCAGGGCGACACCGACTTCCGCATGCTGCCGGCCGACATCGACCGCTGGAGCGTGCGCAACAGCCTGGGCCAGATGGTGCCGTTCCCGTCGTTCTCCAGCTCGCGCTGGAGCTACGGCTCGCCGCAGCTGCAGCGCTACAACGGCAGCCCGAGCTACGAGTTCGTGGGCGACGCGGCGCCGGGCGTGAGCTCGGGCGACGCCATGGCCGCGGTGGACGCGGTGATGAAGCAGATGCCGCCCGGCATCGGCTACGAGTGGACCGGCGCGTCGCTGCAGGAGCGGCTTTCGGGCGCGCAGGCGCCGCTGCTCTACGCCATCTCGATCCTGTTCGTGTTCCTGTGCCTGGCCGCGTTGTACGAAAGCTGGTCGGTGCCGTTCTCGGTGATCCTGGTGGTGCCGCTGGGCATCGTGGGAGCGCTGCTGTTCACCAGCCTGCGCGGGCTGAGCAACGACGTGTACTTCCAGGTCGGCCTGCTGACCACGGTGGGGCTGTCGTCGAAGAACGCGATCCTGATCGTGGAATTCGCCAAGCAGCTGCAGGAGCAGGGCAAGGGCGTCGTCGAGGCCACCCTGCAGGCGGTGCGCCTGCGGCTGCGGCCCATCCTCATGACCTCGCTGGCCTTCGGCTTCGGCGTGTTGCCGCTGGCCATCGGCACCGGCGCGGGCGCGGGTGGCCGCCAGTCGATCGGCACCGCGGTGCTGGGCGGCATGGTGGTGGGCACCGCGCTGGGCATCTTCTTCGTGCCGCTGTTCTTCGCGCTGATCCGCGGCTGGCTGGAGGGCCGGCGCAAGGACAGGCTCGCGCAGGAAACCGTTGCCGGCACCACGGCTGAACAGGGAGGCCACTGATGACGAAGCGCGCATTCCCCCTGCGCTCGCTGGCCCTGTCGGCCATGGCCTCGGCCGTGCTTGCGGGCTGCGTCAACCTCGCGCCCGAATACACCGCGCCTGCATCGCCGGTGCCGCAGGCACTGCCCTCTTCCGGTGTCGAGGCGCCCACGCCGATTGACGTGGGCTGGCGCAGCTTCTTCGTCGAGCCCCGGCTGCGCGGCACCATCGAGCTTGCGCTCGCCAACAACCGAGACCTGCGAGTGGCGGCGCTCAACATCGAGCGCGCGCGGGCGCAGTACGGCATTGCGCGCGCCGGCCTGTTCCCCACCGTGGAAGCCGGCGCCAGCGGCAGCCGCTCGCGCACGCCGGGCAGCCTGTCGACCAGCGGCGAGGCGCGCATCGGCTCGCAGTACAGCGCCGACCTCGGCCTCACCAGCTACGAGATCGATTTGTTCGGTCGCGTGCGCAACCTCGGCGAATCGGCGCTGCAGAACTACTTCCAGACCGAGGAGACACGGCGCAGCACGCAGATCAGCCTGATCGCATCGGTCGCGACCGCATGGCTGCAACTGGCGGCCGACGAGCAGCGCCTGCTGCTCGCGCGCAACACGCTGGAGAGCCAGCGCAAGTCTTTCGACCTGGTGGAGCGCAGCCACCGGCTGGGCGCGCAATCGGGCCTGGCGCTGGCGCAGGCGCGCAGCACGGTGGACGCCGCGCGCGCCGACGCGGCGGCGTTCGACAGCCAGGTCGAGCAGGACCGCAACGCGCTCGCGCTGCTGGTCGGCGCGATGCCGCCGGCCGACCTGCTGCCTGCGGCGCCCGCTTCGGACACCGCGGCACCGGCCACCGCCGCGCAGCTGCTGGTGCCGCCGCCGGGTTTGCCCTCGAGCGTGCTGCAGCGGCGCCCGGACGTACGCGCCGCCGAGCACGCTTTGCGCGCGAGCAATGCCGACATCGGCGCCGCGCGTGCGGCGTTCTTCCCGCGCATCGCGCTCACCGCGTCGGCGGGCACGGCGAGCAGCACGCTGTCGGGCCTGTTCGCGGGCGGCAGCAAGGCCTGGAGCTTCGCGCCCTCGATCAGCGTGCCGATCTTCGATGGCGGCGCCAACCGCGCCAACCTTCGGGTGGCCGAGGCGCAGCAGAAGATCCAGATCGCCACCTACGAGAAGACGGTGCAGACCGCCTTCCGCGAAGTGGCCGACGCATTGGCCGAACGCCGCACGCTGGCCGAGCGGCTCGACGCGCAGCGTTCGCTGCTGGACGCCACCTCGCGCAGCTTCGAGCTGTCGCAGTCGCTGTTCAGGAGCGGCGCCAGCAGCTACCTCGACGTGCTCGACGCGCAGCGTGCCTTCTACGCCGCGCAGCAGACGCTGATCGGCCTGCAGCTCACGGAGCAGACCAACCGGCTGACGATCTACAAGACGCTGGGCGGCGGCTGGGAAGAGAGTTGACGGGAGGCCTGGGCGGCGGCCTTCACCACAGGTCGGCGCGGGTCTGCGCGAGCGTGCTGACGCACTGGTCGACGGCCTTGGCGCGCTCTTCGCGAAGGCGCTGCCAGTTGTCGGCCTTCCATGCGGTCCAGGCCACCGGTTCGGACTGATAGAAGCAGTTGGCCGGCATGGGCGAAAGTCCGAAGCGCGGGCTCGCCAGGGCCAGCCCCGCGCGGAATTGCAGGCGGTACAGCTCGTCGGTGCCCGACAGGTTCTCGTAGATCAGGCGCCAAGGGCCGGGGTTGACCGGCGCGTCGGCCACGGCCGGCAGCCTGGCCGCGGACTCCATGTCCTCACGCGTCCATCCGGTTTCACTGCGGCCGCGCTGCAGCTCTTTCCACGCCCGGGCGGCATAGACACGGGTGGCGATATCGCCGAGCGCTTCCGGCAACTCCTTCATGCCGGGGTTGCCGGCCCATGCCTGCCCCGCCAGTTCCGTGACCGGGTCGCCCGACAGGTCGTCCTTGGAGAAGCCCTGCGCTCCGACGACGGTGCCTCCTGCCACGGCCGATGCAAGCACGCTGATTGCAACCTGCGCCGCCACCGCGCCGCCCGTGTGGTCGCGGCGCACCACCCGAAGCTGGTCGAAGCCCTCGGGGTACGACTTGCCGCGCAGGCGCACTTCGGTCTTGCCCACGGGCACGAAGCCGTCGGCTGCCGCATAGCTGCCGAGCGCTGGCGCCGCAACGGCCGCTTCCTGCGGCAGCTTCGCGGCCAGCGGCGGCTGGGTGGTCACGCAGGCGCTGAGCAATAACGCGGCGCCCAGTGCCACGGGGCGCATCGCCGCGGCGTGCGCGGACGTCTTTTCTTCTTTCCTTCTCATTGGTCCTCTCTGGTTTTCTCTCTTATTGCGCGGCCGGCGTGGGCCGCAGCAGCCAGCGCACTTCCTGCGTCTGCTCGCTGTTCGGGTAGCGCGCCTCCATCGTCGTGAGGATGGGCTGCGCCATGTCGGCGCGGCCCAGCCCCTGCACCAGCGCGCGGACCGCCAATTCATACGCCTGCGGAATCGCCTCGTGGCCGCGGAAGCGCTTGTCGAAGCCCGACAGCAGCGCCAGCGTGGCGTGCGCGTCGCCATTGCGCCATTCGGCGCGCGCCATCGCGATCACCATGGCCGGGTCGTCGAGCGAAAAGGTCTTCTCGCGCTCGCGGCAAACCTTGAAGACCTTGAGCGCCTCGGAAGCCATGTCGCGACGCATCAGCAGCGGAATGAAGCGCCGCGCCTGGTCGAGCATGGTGTCCTTCTTCTCCGGCATCATGGCCAGCACGCGGTGGTAGCGGCGCTGCGCGGCAAGGTCGTCCGACGCCGCCGTGCGCTGCGCTTCGTAGGCGGTGCCCAGCGCGGTGGCCAGGTCGCCCTCGGTGATCAGCTGCGCCACCTCGGCGTCGGTGCGCTGCGCGGCGACCTGCTCCGGCGTGCGGCGGTCGGCCGGGGCGCCGCCGTCCAGCTCGCTGCCCGGCGCGGCATCGAAGCCGAAGGCGTCGTGGTGCTGGAACATCACGTAGCCCAGCAGGCTCGCCATGACCCAGCCGAAATAGATGAATGCGAAGTTGGCGATCGGCAGCACGATGCGCCCGTCGAACATCGGCAGCACCAGCGCCAGCGCCACCTGCGCGCCCGAACTCAGCAGGAACAGGAAGAAGCACAGCAGCGCATACGGCCAGCCGATGATGCGCATCGTGTCCATCACGTGGCCGGGGTTCATGGCCTGGAAGAAGCTGCCCGACTGCACCAGCACGATCACCGCCGCCGGAAAGGTGAAGGACATGACGAACAGCCCCGCCGTGCCGAGGATGGGCGAGTACCAGCCGAGCCAGCCGATCAGGAAGGCCTGCACCATCGTGATGGCGAACAGCTTCCACGGCAGGTAGGTCCACTCGTCGCTCGACTCGCGCCCGAAGTCGGCCGAATCGCGGATGCCGCGCGCACCCAGCGCGATGATCTTGAAGCTGTAGCGGCTGGCCGCCAGCATGATGCCGATCTCGATGATGACCAGCGCCAGCGCGTCGGGCAGGAAGAACACGCCCTCGAACAGCAGGCTGCAGAACGACAGCAGCAGGCCGTAGGCCAGCGGCCGCAGCTGGAACGGAAAGGCGAAGAAGCTGTTGAGCCGGTGCCAGAACGGCGGCGGCGGCGGCAACACATCTCGGATGATCATGGCTGTGCCTATTTGAAGAAGTCGCTCTGCGTCATGGTGCCGGCGCCGCCCATCCGCATCACGGTGGCCTCTTCGGCATGCACGAGGCGCATCTGGCCCATCTCGCGCTCCAGTCGCTGGGTGAAGCTGCTCCTGTACTGCAGCACCGTTTCACCCATCTTCAGCACGCTGGTGCCCTTGACGACGGCGCTCCTGCGGTCGGAGGCCACCTGGATGTCGCCGAGGTCGTAGTCGTACTCGATGGTGAGGATGCCGCCCATCTTTTCGCCGACCAGCCTGAAGGTCTCGAAAGCCTCGCGGGTCGCCTTGCAGGCCTCGTCGCGGTCATGGGAGCGCTCGACCGTGTGGCCCATCACCGTGGTCCTGCTTTCGATCCGCGCCTTGCGGCTGAGCTGCTTGCACAGCAGGTCTGCGTCGCGCGAGTAGATGGCATGGGCTTCCTTGCGGTAGTAGTCGTGCACCATCGACTCGTCGAGCTTGCGGCCGCCGACGAAGAAGTACCACGCGCCCACGCAGAGCGCCGCGACGATCGCGATTTGCTTCATTTCTCTTCCCCGACCGTGTGCGGTCCCTCGATTTTTCGGGGCAGTATACGGTCACACAAGCACACAAAAGTTTCGAACGCTTGCGTTCAGGCGGCCGACCGGCCAGCGGCCTCCCGTCTGAATCCGACCCGGGGAACCGCCCGTATATCAGGCATGCGCCCCCATGCCCGACAATCGTTGGATGACAGTACCCAGCCCCGACGCCGAACTGATGGCGCTGATCGACCGGATCGGCCATCGCGACGAAGCCGCCCTGCGCCTGCTCTACGACCGCACCTCGCCCAAGCTCATGGGCCTGGCGATGCGCGTCGTGCGGCAACGCGAGTGGGCCGAGGACGTTCTCCAGGAAGCCTTTCTGACTGTCTGGCGAGTAGCGGGCGACTATCGCTCCTCGCTCAGCCCGCCGCTGGCATGGCTGGGCCTGATCGTTCGCAGCCGGGCGCTCGACCTGTTGCGCCGGCGCACCGCCGACCGCGCCCAGCTCACGCAGGAATTCGACGAGCTGATGGCCGACACACTCGAATCGGACGCGCCCAACCCGGCGGATACCGCCGATGCCAGCGAGCAGGCATGGGCGCTGCACCAGTGCCTCAGCCAGCTCGAGGGCCGGCAGCGCGAGGTGGTCAGCCTGGCCTACCTGCGCGAAATGAGCCACGGCGAACTGGCCGAGCAGCTCAAGCTGCCGCTGGGCACGGTCAAGACATGGATCCGGCGCGGGCTGGAGAAACTGCGCGTCTGCATGGGACGCTTTGCATGAACGCGATGACGACGACGAAGGCGGTCCTCCCATGAATCTCATCGCACATCCCGAATTGCTCGAGCTGCTGGCCGCGAGCCATGCCCTCGGCACCCTGCGCGGAGGCGCCCGCCGCCGCTTCGAGGCCCTGGCCCGCGAGCAGGCGCCGGTGCGCGCCGCGGCGCTGGTCTGGCAAGGCCGGCTCGCCAGCATGACCGAGCTGCAGCCCTCCGTCGTGCCCGACCCCGCGGTGTGGACCCGCATCCGCAACATGATCGACGCCGAGCAGGCCAAGATCGCCATCGAACGCCAGCGCGACGCCGCCAATGCGCGCGACGCCGACAGGTCCCGGCAGCCGCGACAGGGCGGCTGGCTGCGCAGCCTCGCGCTCTGGCGCGGCGCCACGGCGGCCGGCGCGCTGGCCACGGTGCTGGCCGTGACCGTCGGCCTCAACCTGCGCGACCAGCTGCACAACGCCCCCGCGGTGCAGTACGTGGCCGTGCTGAACGACGACAAGGACGCGGCCTCGATGCTCGTGACCTTCGACCCCAAGAAGAAGCAGCTGGTGCTGCAGCGCGTGGGCGGTTTCAAGGAGAGCGACGACAAGTCGCTGCAGCTCTGGGCCCTGCCGCCTGGCGGCGCGCCGCGCTCGCTGGGCGTGCTCGACAACGCGCCGGGCCTGCGCCTTGCCGCGTCGGAGTCCGACGTGCATGCCGTGCCCACGCTGGCCGTCACGCTCGAAGCCAAGGGCGGCGTGCCGCCGGGCAGCGGGCCGAAGGGACCGGTCGTGTTCAAGGGCGCGCTGATCGAGAAAACCATCTAGGCCGGGCGGCTTGCCTGTCAACGGCCGCGGGCCCTGGGGCGTCGTGGTAGAAAACCCCGCCCGCCCTTCGTACTTCTTCCCGTCCTTCCGATGCCTTCGATGAAAACCGCGCTCGCCGCGGTCGCCCTGCTGACGGCGGCACTCGCCGCCCAAGCCCAGCCCGCATTCTTTCCCCAGGAATCCGAGACGGCCGCGGCCGAGGCCGCTTCCGCGCGCGACTACCTGGCCGCCAAGGAGCGCTGGCACAACGAGCTCGCGGCATTCGCACGGGCCGACCAGGAGCGCTTTCCCGCCCCCGGCGGCGTGGTGTTCGTCGGCAGCTCCACGGTGCGCATGTGGACCCGCCTCTCGCAAGATTTCGCCCGCGTGCCCGGCGGTGTCGTGAACCGCGGCTTCGGCGGCTCCACGCTGAACGACTGCAGCCTGTTCGCGCGCGACCTCGTGGTGCGCTACAAGCCGCGCCAGGTGGTGGTCTACGCCGGCGACAACGACCTGGCCGAGGGCCGCACGCCGCTGCAGGTGCTCGACAGCTTCGCGCGCTTTGCCAACGCGGTGCGCGCCGAGCTGCCCGACACGCGCATCAGCTTCGTCTCGGTCAAGCCCAGCCCCTCGCGCGAACATCTGCTGCCGCAGATCCGCGAGACCAACCACGTGATCTCGGCCTACCTCAACCTGCTGCCCAACAGCGAATACATCGACATCTACACGCCCATGCTCGGCGCCGACGGCCGCCCGCGCATGGAGCTGTTCCGCAGCGACAAGCTGCACATGACGGACGAGGGCTACCGGCTATGGCATTCGGTGATCGCGCCGCACCTGCCGAATCCTTGACTCGCCCCCAGGTCAGAGGCCTCAGGCCCGTGCCGGCTCCGTCGGCACGTCGTCCGCCGGCGGCGGCACGTCGGCCCCGCGCGTGAAGCGCGCCACGAAGTACATCCCCGAGAACACCGCCAGCAGCAGCAGGCCGTCGCCCCACCAGGGCCGCGCGGTCTGGCTGTCGCCGTAGAAGGCCAGCACCAGCAGCACCGCCACGAGGTGCGCGCAGAACACCGGCAGCGACGCCGAGCCCATCGCTTCCAGCCAGTGGAGCCGCGGGATGCGGCGCATGAGCCACGGCCCGAAGCGCACCGCCAGGATGCCCAGCGCCACCAGGTTCACCAGCCGCAGCGGGCCGAGCTGCCACTTGTCGAACAGCAGGTTCAGCTCCACGTCGCCGCCGAACGGCGCCTGCCCGTTGATGCCGTGGTGGCGCCAGTACAGGCCGTAGAGCGCTATGCCCGCCGCCAGCAGCAGCACCCACACCGGAAAGTTCAAAGGCTTCGCGGCCGGCCCGTTGCGGGTGGCGCCGATGCACAGGCCGGCGAACCACAGGAACTGCCACGCGTAGGTGTTGAACGCGCCCATCTCGTGGAACGGCACCGGCACGCCGAGGTAGTGCACGGCCAGCCCGTACACCCATTCGCTCAGGCCGAACTGCGCCGCGGCCCACACGGTCGCGCTCACCGCCATCACCCACGACCAGCCGTGGCGCATGGCAAAGGCCAGCACCCACGGGCTCATGAGCATGAAAAAGATGTACATCGGCAGGATGTCGAGCAGCGCCGGCTCGTAGATCAGCAGCAGGCCGTAGATGAAGCCCTCGCGCGGCTCCGCGAGGTAGTAGGACACCAGGTTCTTCACCGCCGGCTGGTCGATGTGCAGCCCGAGCGCCGCGATCACGGTGAACAGGAACAGCAGGATCGCCGCCTGGCACAGGTAGACCTTGAGCACGCGGCGCCAGAAGGCCTGGCGCATCGAATCCACGCCGCGCGCATAGCCGATGCGGCTGTACACCAGCCCGGCCACGAAAGCCGACAGCAGCACGAAGCCCTCGGCGGCTGAAACGAAGCCGAAGGGCTGACCCAGCGGATCGGTCAGTCGCGTGGGCAGGTGGGTGACGGTCATCAGCACGAGCATCAGCCCGCGCAAGGCGTCTATTTCCCAGTAGCGTTTCATCGGTCGGCGGCGAGGTCTTGGTGGCGGTCCGCGCGGCACACGCACGAGGGCCTCGATTGTAAGAAGACTGGCGTACCCGCGCCGTGGGCACGAAGGACATATGACCCATGGCACTGTCGAATCGTCGTTTAAATCGGCTACGCTGCGCGCTGCCTCTAGGTGGAGATACTAAAAAGTGACCCGTTTCCTTCCAACATTGCTCCTGGCCGGCGGCGCGCTCCTGTCCGGCCCGGGCCATGCCCTGCAGATCACCAGCCTCACGCCCCAGGGCGAAGTGGCGCGCGTACGCCAGATCGTCGCCAAGTTCGACCAGCCCGCCGTCAATTTCGGCGACCCCAAGGCCCCCGCGCCGCTGTCGGTGAGCTGCACCGACGCGCAGGCCGGCAAGGGCACCGGCCGCTGGACCGACGCCAAGGCCTGGGTCTACGACTTCGAGAACGACCTGCCCCCAGGCGTGCGCTGCACCGTCACGCGCATTCCCACTTTCAAGCCCGCCAGCGGCGAGCTGACCGGCCCGGAGCGCTACCAGTTCAACAGCGGCGGCCCGTTCGTGCGCAGCTACATGCCGGGCAGCTACAGCCGCATCGACGAGCAGCAGATGTTCGTGCTCGAACTCAACGGCGCGGCCACGCTCGACAGCGTGCGCCAGAACGTGTGGTGCTCGGCCGACGGCGTGGGCGAGCGCATTCCGGTCAAGCTGCTCGACGGCGACCAGCGCGCCGGCCTGCTCAAGGCCTTCGGCCGCGACAAGGCGGCCGAGAAGGAACCGCTGCGCTTCGTCACCATGCAGTGCAACCGCACGCTGACGCCCGGCGCCAAGGTGCAGATCGTCTACGGCAAGGGCGTGGCCACGCCCTCCGGCGTGCCCAACAACGTGGAACGCCGCCTCGAGTTCCAGGTGCGCGAGCCTTTTGCCGCATCGTTCACCTGCGAACGCGAGAACGCGCAGGCCGCCTGCCTGCCGCTGCGCCCGATGCAGCTGACGTTCAATGCGCCGGTCACGCGCAAGCTGGCCTCGCAGATCCAGCTCAAGGGCGACAAGACCATCAAGGCCAAGCTCGACAACGACGGCGGCACGCAGAGCGACGACGACGTGGTCAACAGCGTGAGCTTCGAGCCCCCGCTGAGCGAGAGCACCCAGTTCACCATCGAGCTGCCCTCCAGGTTCGAGGACGCCTCAGGCCGCCCGCTGGCCTCGCCCGGCAGCTTCCCGATGAAGGTGGCCACCGGCATGATGCCGCCGCTGGCCAAGTTCGCCGCCTCGCCCTTCGGCGTGGTCGAGCGTCTCGCCGAGCCCGACACCCCGGCCATGATGCCGGTCACCGTGCGCCGCGTGGAGCCGCAGCTGATGGTGCAGGCGCTCACGCCCGGCAAGGTCAGCGACATGAACCCGAAGACCGACGCGGAAATCATCGCGTGGTTCCGCAAGGTGCGCCGCTACGACAACTTCACCATCTCGCGCGAACAGGCGCGCAAGGACGTCAAGGGCCCGCTGCCCCCCGTGATCGACAAGGACGACCGCACCACGCTGCAGACGCGCATGCTGTCGCTGCTGTCGGGCCAGGCGGGCGTGAAGACGCTGGACATGCCCAAGTCGGACGCCGGCGATCCGCGCCCCTTCGAAGTCATCGGCGTGCCGCTGACGCCGGGCTTCCACGTGCTGGAGATCGCCTCGCAGAAGCTGGGCGAGGCGCTGCTCGACGAGCGCTACAACGCCGGGCGCACGATGTACGTGCGCACCACCGCGCTGGCCACCAACCTGGCCGTGCACTTCAAGCTGGGCCGCGAGAACTCCATGGCCTGGGTGACCACGCTCGACAAGGGCAAGGTCGTGGCCGGCGCCGAAGTGCGCGTGTCCAGCTGCGACGGCAAGGCCGTGGCCAGCGGCACCACCGACGCCAACGGCATCGTCATGCTCAACGGCATCTCGCCGCAGGCACCGTCGTGCAACGGCCCTAACGAATACGACAGCGGCGCCTGGTTCGTCAGCGCCCGCGCCAAGGACGACAAGGGCGTGGAAGACCTCGCCTTCACCTGGAGCGACTGGCAGCGCGGTATCGAGCCCTGGCGCTTCAACGTGCCGACCAACCTGCAGGCCGAGCCCGACCGCATCGCCCACACCATCTTCGACCGCACGCTGCTGCGCGCCGGCGAGACGGTGTCGATGAAGAGCCTGATCCGCACGCAGACCAGCAAGGGTTTCGGCCTGCCCGAGAACCGCCCCGACACGCTGGTCATCACCCACGTGGGCAGCGGCCAGCGCTTCACCCAGCCGCTGAACTGGCGCAAGACCGCCACCGGCGGCCTGAGCGCGGAGAACAGCTTTGCCATTCCGCCCGCCGCCAAGCTCGGCGTGTACGAAGTGATGCTGCGCACCGGCGGCGGCAAGGACGGCGACAGCGAAGGCGACGGCGACGGCGACGAGGGCTATGGGCGCAGCTTCGGCACCGGCATGTTCCGCGTCGAGGAATTCCGCCTGCCCGTGCTCGAAGGCCGGATCACGCCCACCGAGAAGAAACCGCTGGTGGCCGCCACCAGCGTGCCGACCGACGTGCAGATCAACTACGTGGCCGGCGGCGGCGCGGCCAACCTGCCGGTTCGCGTGTCGGCCATGGTGCGCGGCAAGAGCCTGAGCTTCCCCGACTACGACGCCTTCAGCTTCAACCCGCCGCGCGCCACCCAGGGCGACGCCAGCGATCCGGCGGCCGCGGTCTCCGCCGCTGCCGAAGCCGGCTCGGGCGAGGAAGACATCAACAGCGTGAACGACACCCGCGTGATCGCCGACAAGCTGCCGCTCACGCTCAACAAGGACGGCGCCGGCAAGGTCACGATCGACAAGGTGCCCAAGGTCAAGGCCGCGCGCGAGCTGCTGCTCGAAGCCACCTACGCCGACCCGAACGGCGAGGTGCAGACCATCCGAAGCACGCAGACGCTGTGGCCGGCTTCCGTCATCGCGGGCATCAAGACCGAGGGCTGGGTCTCCACCGCCCAGAAGCTGAAGTTCCAGGCGCTTGCGCTCGACCTCGCGGGCAAGCCCCAGGCCGGCGTGACGCTGAATGTGCGCGCCGTGGCGCGCATCACCACCACCAGCCGCAAGCGCATGGTGGGCGGCTTCTACACCTACGACAACAAGACCGAGACCAAGGACATCGGCACCGTCTGCAGCGGCAAGAGCGACGCGCGCGGCCTGCTGCTGTGCGAGTCGGAGCTGAAGGAAGCCGGCGAAGTCGAACTCATCGCCAGCGCCACCGACAGCGAAGGCCGCGACGCCAAGGCCGTCAGCTCCGTCTACGTGACCAGGCAGGGCGAGCTGTGGTTCGGCGGCGAGGACAACGACCGCATCGACGTGCTGCCCGAGAAGAAGAGCTACCAGCCCGGCGAGGTCGCCAAGTTCCAGGTGCGCAGCCCGTTCCGTTTCGCGACCGCGCTGGTCGCCGTGGAACGCGAAGGCATCATCGAGACGCACGTGGTGCAGCTCGACGGCAAGGACCCGACCGTCACGCTGCAGGTCAAGCCCGAGTGGGGCCCCAACGCCTACGTGAGCGTTCTCGCCCTGCGCGGCCGCCTGCGCGAAGTGCCGTGGTACAGCTTCTTCACCTGGGGCTTCAAGTCGCCGCGCGAATGGTGGACGGCCTTCTGGTACGAGGGCAAGGAATACGTCGCGCCCACCGCGATGGTCGACCTGAGCAAGCCCGCCTACCGGCTGGGCATGGCCGAGATCCGCGTGGGCACGCAGGCCCACCAGATCGACGTGACCGTCACCAGCGACAAGCCCAGCTACCCGATCCGCAGCAAGGCCCAGGTGACCATCAGCGCCAAGCTGCCCGACGGCAAGCCCGCCGCCGGCGCCGAAGTGGCGCTGGCCGCGGTCGACCAGGCCCTGCTGGAGCTGATGCCCAACGACAGCTGGAACCTGCTGACCGCCATGCTGCAGCGGCGCAGCTGGGGCGTGAGCACTTCTACCGCGCAGATGGAAATCGTCGGCCGGCGCCACTACGGCCGCAAGGCCGTGCCCGCGGGCGGCGGCGGCGGCAAGGGCCAGACGCGCGAGCTGCTCGACACCCTGCTGCTGTGGAACCCGAAGGTGGTGCTCGACGCCAACGGCCAGGCCGTGGTGACGGTGCCGCTGAACGACGCGCTCACCACCTTCAAGATCGTGGCCGTGGCCGATTCCGGCGTGGGCCTGTTCGGCACCGGCCAGGCGAGCATCCAGGCCACGCAGGACCTGCAGATCATCAGCGGCCTGCCGCCGCTGGTGCGCGAGGACGACCAGTTCCGCGCGCAGATCACGCTGCGCAACACCACGCAGAAGCCGATGAAGGTCGAGGCCACGCCGCGCGCCACCCTGCTCACGCTGGAGCCGCAGACCGTGGACATCCCGGCCGGCGAAGCGCGCGAGGTCGCCTGGAACGTGACCGCGCCCGCACAGCTCGCGCAGACGCGCGCCGAAGCCATCCTGTGGGAAATCGAGGCCAAGGACACCATCGGCGGCGCACGCGACGCGCTCAAGGTGCGCCAGCGCATCGTGCCCTCGGTGCCGCTCACGGTGCAGCAGGCCACGCTGGTGCAGCTCGACGGGCCGTTCACGCTCGACGTGGCTCCGCCCGCCGACGCCCTCCCCGGCCGCGGCGGCTTGAAGCTCGCCCTGCAACCCAAGCTGGCCGAAGGCCTGCCGGGCGTGCGCGACTGGTTCGCCAACTACCCCTTCATCTGCCTCGAACAGAAGACCAGCAAGTCGGTCGGCCTGCGCGACGCGAAGATGTGGCAGGGCGTGCTGGCGACGTTGCCCACCTACCTGGACAGCGACGGCCTGGCCAGCTACTTCCCGCCGCGCGACGGCGAGGCCAACCGCGGCAGCGACATCCTCACGTCGTACCTGCTCGCGGCCACCAACGAAGCCGCCGCGCTCGACCCCGCCTTCGCGCTTGCCGACGACGTACGCGCGCCGATGGAGTCGGGCCTGATCGCCTTCGTCGAAGGCCGCATCACGCGCGACTTCTGGAGCCCGCGCAAGGACCTCGACGTGCGCAAGCTCGCCGCGCTCGAAGCGCTCTCGCGCTACGGCAAGGCCAAGGGAAGCATGCTCGGCAGCATCACCATCGCGCCGAACCAGTGGCCCACCAGCGCGGTGATCGACTGGCTCAACATCCTCAAGCGCGTGAACGACGTGCCGCAGCGCCAGCAGCGCCTGGACGAAGCCAACAACGTGCTGAAGGCGCGCCTGTCCTATCAAGGCACCAAGCTGATCTTCAGCACCGAGCAGGACGACTACTGGTGGTGGCTGATGACCAACGGCGACGTCAACACCGCCCGCCTGCTGCTCAGCGTGATGGACGACCCGGGCTGGAAGGACGACATCGGCAAACTCGCCAACGGCTTCATCGGCCGCCAGCAGAACGGCGCGTGGCACACCACCACCGCCAACCTGTGGGGCGGACTGGCGCTGGAGAAGTTCAGCAAGGTGTTCGAGAGCACGCCGGTGTCGGGCGTTACCGCCGCCACGCTGGGCGCGGTGAAGGCGCAGGTCGACTGGAGCAGGGTCGAGCGCGTGAAGGCCAGCGACCCGACCGGCGCGCCCAACCAGACCACCTTCTTCGGCGCTCCCGCCTCGCCGGGCAACCTGAAGAACAACACGATGTTCCTGCCGTGGGCGGCATCGCCGTCGGGCGCGCCGGTACGCGACACGCTGCTGGTGACGCAGCAGGGCACCGGCAAGCCGTGGCTCACGCTGCAGTCGATTGCCGCCGTGCAGCTGAAGGCGCCGTTCGCGGCCGGCTACGCCATCAAAAAGACCGTCACCCCGGTCGAGCAGGCCGTGGCCGGCAAGTACACGCGCGGCGACGTGCTGCGCGTGAGCATCGAAGTCAACGCCAGCGCCGACATGACCTGGGTCGTCATCAGCGACCCGATCCCGGGCGGCGCCACCATCCTCGGCAGCGGCCTGGGCCGCGACTCGCAGATCGCCACGCAGGGCGAGAAGAAGAGCGGCGCGGGCTGGCCCGCGTTCGAGGAGCGCAGCTTCGAGGCCTTCCGCAGCTACTACGAGTACCTGCCCAAGGGCGTGGTGAAGATGGAATACACCGTGCGCCTGAACAACGTCGGCGACTTCGCGCTGCCGCCGAGCCGCGTCGAAGCCATGTACGCGCCGGAGATGTTCGGCGAGACGCCGAACGCACGGGTGAAGGTGGAGGCGGCGAAGTAAGCCGCTTCGCCGCCGCCGATTCGAAAGGGAGAACACAGTGGGCCTCGCAATCAGCATCGGCGTGCTCGTCGATCTGCTCGAACACGATCCCGAAGGAGCCGGATGGCTGCAGGAGGAACTGGCGGTGGTGAACAAGGTGCTGGCGGCGGCGGGCCTTCCGCCGCACGCCGAGCCGCGTGAACTGCCGCCGCTGCACTCGCGTGCAGCCATCGGCGGCTTCCCGTACTCGTTCATCCACTACCTGCGCCGGGCCTATGCGCACCGCGCGAATTCGCCCGGCTGGATGGCAACGCCGGTGGAAGACGGTGTCGACCCCTCGGAAGATCCGGTGGTGGAAGACGTGCTCTACAGCTCTGAGAGCCACCTGGTCTGCCACTCGGACGCGGAAGGTTTCTACGTGCCGGTCGATTTCGACGAGGTGCTGTATTCCGAACCGGACGACGACAAGCAATTGGCCGGCGGCATGCTCGGCTCCTCCTACCGCCTGCGCGACGAACTGGTGCTGGTGGCGCCAGCGCTCGGCATCAACCTCACCGACGGCGAGCTGTCGGACGAGGAAGTGGCGCGAATCGGCCGGCTGATCGACGCCGACGAAGGCCTCCATCGGGAATACGTGTCGTGGCTGCGGCTGTACGAATCGGCCCGGCTGAGCATCGCGCACAAGACCGCCATTGTTTTTACCTGAGCGACCCCGAAGGCCATGAAGATGAAGAAGCCCGTCCGCATCGGCCGCGCGCCTCTTCATCCGGCTTCCACGCCGCCGACGCCGCAAGACGAGACCCTGGCGTGCACCAAGCCATGGGACACGCTCGAAGAAACGGCCTCGCCCGGCGTTCGATACTGCGGTGATTGCCGGAAGAACGTGTCCTGGGTGGACACACTGGAGCAGATGCATGCCGCGGCCATGCAAGGCCTCTGCATCGCTGTCGACCAAGGCAGCCTTCATTTCAAAGAGCGCAATGACACCATGAGCCAATCCCCCGCCGCACGCCAACTTGCCACCGTCACCCTGCTCGTGCACGACTACGACGAAGCCATCCGCTTCTTCACCGAGGCGCTGCGCTTCGAGCTGCTCGACGACACACCGCGCGGCCCCGGCAAGCGCTGGGTGGTGGTCGCGCCCGCGCGCAATGCGGGTGCGGCGCTGCTGCTGGCCAAGGCAGTGACCGACGAACAAGAAGCCGGCATCGGCAAGCAGGCCGGCGGCCGCGTCTTCCTGTTCCTTCACACCTCGGACTTTGCGTCCGACCACGCCCACATGACATCGCACGGCGTCCGCTTCCTCGAGGAGCCGCGCCACGAGCCGCACGGCACCGTGGCGGTCTTCCAGGACCTCTGCGGCAACAAATGGGACCTGATCCAACCCAACGACAACGCATAGCGGCGAAATGAACAACATCCGCCTCGCGCTCGCCGGACTTCTGCTGCCGTTGTCCGCACTGGCCGCATCGGGCGATGCGCCGGTCTCCGTCGACTACCGCTGCCTGACGGAGTCGAGCGCGCAATCGATTCGCTTGGAATGGCGCATCTTTTCCGACCCCAACAGCAACTGGTCCGGCGGCTACGTCAGGTACAAGGGCTCGTCGAAGGTGATACCGATCGTCCCGGTGAAGAGCGAAGTCGGCGACAAGCCGGAAGGGCGTCCGTGGGAATACATCACCACCTGGGCAGAGATCGTCGACGGCCGCATCGCCGGCCAGTACGTGGTGACGACCCAGGGCGCGAACATCTACGGCTTCGACTACAAGAACCTGCGCAGCGGCAAGCAGTATTCGTTCTCGCAGGACCTCGGCTCCGACGACGGCAGGAAGTGCAGCTGGTAGGCGCCTGAATCGGCCGCATCGGCCTAAACTGCTGTCCCCTCTTCCTCAGGAGACAGGCCATGACCACGCTTGAAATCGCGAACCAGCTCGTCGCGCTATGCCGGCAGGGAAAGTTCGAAGACGCGAAATCGCTCTATGCCGATGACGCCGTGAGCGTCGAGGCGGGCGCCCCGCCCGGCCAGCAGCGCGAGGCGGTGGGCCTCGCGGCCATCGAGGCCAAGGGCAAGTGGTGGAGCGACAACCACGAGGTGCATTCGTTCAAGGTCACGGGCCCGTGGCCGCACGACGACCGCTTCATCGTCGGCTTCGAATTCGACGTGACCATGAAGGCCACCGGCCAGCGTTTCAAGATGGAAGAAGCGGGCCTGTACACGGTGCGCGACGGCGCGATCGTGCGGGAAGAGTTCTTCTACTCGATGGGCGGCTAGCCGCCTCCCGCGGCCGGCGCAGCGGTTACGCCGGTTACGGCAGTGACGACAGGCATTGCCGCCCGCGTTGTGCGGGCGCGAGGGCGGCTGGATGATTCGCGCCGTCACAACTCCGCTCTCGTGCTTTCATGCTCTCTTCCACACCCGACGAACAACGCCGCGCCATGCTGGTACGCGGCAGCGCAACCGTCGCCGCTCTCGCCACCGCGTGGCATGGCGGCCTGGCCCAGGCAGCCACCGCGCCCGATGCGGCCGCCCAGGAACGTGCGGACCTCGCCCGCCACTTCACCGCCGCGGGCACGCCCGGCACCTTCGCGCTGTTCGACGCCGCCACGGCGAAGCTCACGCTGGTCGATGCCAAGCGCGCGGGCCAGCGCTTCGTGCCCGCGTCGACCTACAAGATTCCCAACAGCCTGATCGCGCTGGAGACCGGCGCGGTGAAAGATATCGACGAAGTGCTGCCCTACGGCGGCAAGCCGCAGCGCCGCGCGGAGTGGGCGCACGACATGAATCTGCGCGACGCGATTCGCGTGTCGAACCTGCCGGTCTACCAGGGCGTGGCGCGGCGCATCGGGCTGGCGCGCATGAAGGCGTGGATCGCGCGCCTGCACTACGGCAACGAGGCGCTGGGCGACGTGGTCGACCGCTTCTGGCTCGACGGTCCGCTGAAGATTTCCGCGATCGAGCAGGCGCGCTTTCTCGCGCGGCTCGGGCTGCGCCAGCTGCCGCTGTCGGCGCGCACGCAGGACATGGTGCACGACATCACCCTCGTCGAGAAAACGCCCACGCACGCGCTGCACGCCAAGACCGGCTGGTACTACAAGCCGCCGGAATCCCTCGGCTGGTGGGTGGGCTGGGTGACGGGCGCGGACGGCGGCGTGAAGAGCTTCGCGCTCAACATGGACATGCGCCGCGACGAGGATGCGCCGAAGCGCATCACCATCGGACGTGCGCTGCTGGCCGAGCTGGGCGTGATGCCGGACGCATCGCGCTGAGGCGGCACGACATGCGCCGCAGTCACCTCATCGCATGGGCCATTGCCCAATTGGCCCCACTGCTCACCGCAGCCTGTGCGCAGGCCGAGCCGCTGAGCTTCGCCACGCCGCCGGCCGAGATCGCCGCACGCGTGATGCGCGACGCGCCCGGCAGCATCGTGGTCGGCGTATTGCGCCAGGGCGAAACACGCTTCGCGATGCAGCGCAACAGCGTCGCGCAGGCGGGCCCGGTCCGGGAGATCGCCGCCGATGGCCAGCCGATCTTCGAGGTCGGCTCGATCAGCAAGCTCTTCACGGGCGTGCTGCTGGCGCAGGCGGTCGAGCGCGGCGACCTGTCGCTCGACGACACGCTCGGCACGCTGCTGGCCGGACAGGTGACGCTGCCGCGGGAGACCGCGAGCATCACGCTTCGCCAACTGGTCACGCACACGGGTTGCCTGCCCGGCATGCTGCCGGCTCCCCCGATGGCCGAAGGCGGCAACCCGTTCGCGCACACCGATCGCGCGCGTTTGCTTGCCGGCCTGTCGACGCTCAGGCTCGACCGCGTGCCACCCTGCAACGGCCCCTACAGCAGCCTGGGCCTCGGCCTGCTCGGGCAGGTGCTTGCGGACCGCTACGGCAAGCCCTGGGAACTGCTGGTGCAGGAGAACATCGCCGTGCCGCTGGGCATGAAGGACACGATGCAGCACCTCGGCCCCGAGACCGGCCGCCTGGCGCCCGGCTACGAGGACAGGACACCACGCGCGCCCTGGGACTTCGATGCGCTGGCGGGTGCCGGCGCGTTGCGCTCCACGGCCGCCGACCTGCTGGTGTTCGCGCGTGCGCTCATGGCCGGCCGCAAGGGTCCGCTGGGCGCCGCGGCGGAACGCGCGCTCACCCCGCTGGGCCACAGCGACATCTACGAGCTGGGCTACGCCGTGCGCATCCGCGAGAACGCCGGACGCAGGCTCTACTTCCATACGGGCCAGACCGGCGGCTATCGCGCGCTGCTGGTGTTCGCGCCGGCCACGCAGGAGGCCGCGGTGATGGTTGCCAGCAATGCGTCGGCCGGGGCGGCGCGCATGGCGGACGACATCACCCTGCCGCCGCCGGCACCCGCCAGGCGCCGATCCTCGCGCTGAGCCGAACGCCCGTTCCGCCTCACGGCGCTTGCGGGTCGGCCATGAGGGCCCTGGGCGCACCGCCGCATCGAATACCGGCAAAATGCCCCGAGGTGCCCTCATGAACACAAGATTTGTCGAAGCCTTCCTCTGGGCCGCGCGGCTGGGCAGCTTCCGCGCTGCCAGCGACCGGCTCCACATCACGCAGGCGGCCGTGTCCAACCGCGTCGCCTCCCTCGAAGAAGACATCGGCGCGCGCCTGTTCGAACGCGATGCGCGCGAGCTGCGGCTCACCCCGGTCGGCGTGCGGCTCATGGACTACGGCGAACGGCTGCTCGAGCTGCGCCGCGAGATCGTGTCGCTCGGCCGCCCGCGCGAAGACCTCCTCGGCCTCGTGCGCATCGGCGCCATCGAAACGGTGGTGCACACCTGGCTGCTGGGTTTTCTGACCAACCTGCGCTCCACCTATCCGGGCATCGAGGTGCAGCTGACCTCCGAGACCACGCTGGCCCTGCATCGGGGCCTGCGCGAAGGCGCGCTCGACATCGCGCTGCAGACCGACCACATCGCCGGCGCGGGCATCGTGAGCACGCCCTGCCTGCCGATGCCGATGGGCTGGGTCGGCGCGCCGGCGGCGGAGCCGGTGCAGACCGTCGACCAGCTGCTGCGCCAGCCCGTGCTGACCATGAGCCCCGGCTCGCAGCCGCACGAGGCGCTGAAGAACCTCTACCGCTCCGTCGGCATTCCGCTGGGCAAGGTGCACTGCGTGAGCTCGATCTCCGCGCTGGCCCGGCTGGTGAAGGCGGGCTTCGGCAACGCGCTGGTGCCGCTGCCGCCGGTGTACGAGTACGTGGCAGCCGGCGACGTGCGCATCATCGAGTGCGACGCGCTCATCTCGCCGCAGCGGCTGGTGGTGAGCCACCTGGAAGCGGCCGATTCCGATGCCATCCGCCTGGTGGCCGAGCTGGCCTGCCGCGCGTCGGACCAGTTCACGGCCTCCGCCACCGCACCAACCTGGCGCGGAACGACAGAGGGTTAACCCTCAAAACAGCGCATTCGTGCCCCATGAGGGGGCCAGTAATTCTTGTGGCTGTCGCCCAGAAAAACTCGTTTGTGACAGCACGGCACTGCGGCGGAAGATCGCGCCTTCATTTTTCGAAGGCCCGCCCGCCCCTGTGCCGCCATGACTGCAACCGACTCCCTCCTCTCTCCTGAAAACACCACGGCGAACATCAACGGCCTGCTGTTCGTCGCCTCCGACGTCGAACCCGCCGACGACACCGACTTCAACCGCTGGTACGACCGAGAACACGTGGAAGAGCGCGTGCGCATCCCGGGCTTCCTGTCGGGCGCGCGCTACTTCTCGCTCGAGGGCGGACGCAAGTACCTGGGCCTGTACCGCACCGAATCGCTGGCGGTGTTCCGCTCCGCCGGCTACCGCGCCGCGTTCGAGAAGCAGACGCCGTGGTCGGTGGCCAACCTCGACCGCATGCGCCAGCCGATCCGCCGCGTGTGCGCCGTGCAGGCCGTCACCGGCTTCGGCAGCGGCAGCCATGCCGTGGTGCTGCCGCTGGCCGCGGCCGCCGACGCGCAGGCGCCGGTGGCCGGGGCGGAACGCGCCGGCCGCCAACTGGCAGCGCAGGCAGGCTTCGTGCAGTCGTACCTGCTCGTGCCCGACGCCGCGCTCAGCACGCCGCTGCCGCGCGAAGCCACCGAAGGCCGCGTGCTGCAGCCGATGCTGGTCGTCGAGACCAGCAGCGCCGAGGCCGCCCGCGCCGCGCGCGCCACGGCCGCCGCCGCGCTCGACGCCGACCCCGCCAACGGCTGGCTGCTCGCGCTCGGCTGGAAGCTGAGCGCGGCCGAGCTGCGCTGAACCGATCCGACTTTCATGTCTTCACCGAACAAAGGTATCTCCATGACCGAACATGTTCTTCCCACGCCGGCCGCCTCCGGCACCGCGCCCGATGCGCCGTCCGCCAAGATGGGCCGGCTGGCCATGGCCAGCTCCATCGGCACCACGCTGGAGTGGTACGACTTCACCGTCTACAACATCATGGCGGCGCTGGTCTTCAACGCGGTGTTCTTCCCGTCGTTCGACCCGCTGACCGGCACCATCCTGGCCTTCTCGACCTACGCGGTCGGCTACATCTCGCGCCCGCTGGGCGGCGTGGTGTTCGGCCACCTCGGCGACCGGCTGGGCAGGCGCTTCGTGCTGGTGGCCACGCTGGTCATCATGGGCGTGTCCACCGGGCTGATGGGCCTGCTGCCCACCTACGCGGCCTGGGGCATCTGGGCGCCCGTGGCGCTGGTCGCGCTGCGCTTCGTGCAGGGCGTGGCGCTCGGCGGCGAATGGGCCGGCGCGGTGCTGCTGTCGATGGAACACGGCAAGCCCGACGAGCGCGGCCGCAATGCCTCGTTCACGCAGGTCGGCCCGTCGTGCGGCACGCTGATCGGCACCGGCTTCATCGCCATCGTGTCGGCATGGCTGAGCCCTGAAGACTTCCAGAGCTGGGGCTGGCGCATTCCGTTCATCTCCAGCGTCGCGCTGGTGCTGTTCGGCCTGTGGCTGCGCCGCGGGGTCGACGAGACGCCTGTGTTCCGCGAGATGGAAGAAAAGAAGGCCACCGCCAAGACGCCCATCAAGGAAGTGCTCACGCAGCACTGGCGCCGCCTGCTGGTGGCCGGCGGCTCGCGCATCGGCTCCGACGTGCTGTATGCGCTGGTGGTGGTGTTCACCCTGACCTACGTGACGACGGTGCTGCACCTGTCGCGTCCGCTGGCGCTCACCGCCACGATGATCGGCGCGGCCTGCAACGCGATCGCGGTGCCGTGGTTCGGCAGCCTGTCGGACCGCATCGGCCGCCGCCCGGTCTACATTGCCGGCGCGCTGCTGGGCATGGCGTGGGCCTTCGTGTTCTTCGTGCTGATGGACAGCGCGCACCCGGTCGCCATCTGCGCGGCGGTGGTGGTGGGCCTGCTGATCCACGCGATGATGTACGGCCCGCAGGCCGCCTTCGTGACCGAGCAGTTCCCCGGCCGCGTGCGCTATGCCGGCGCCTCGCTGGCCTACACGCTGGCGGGCATCCTGGGCGGCGGCTTCGCGCCGCTGATCATCGCCAGCCTGTTCAAGTCGTGGGGCAGCACGGTGGCCGTGTCGCTTTACGTGGTGGCCGCGCTGGGCGTCACGCTGGTCGCCCTGGTGGTGGCGCGCGAGACGGCCAAGCGCCCGCTGGAAAGCTGAGGTGGGCATGAGCTTGCGTTTTGCCTGCGAAGCCGTCGAAGCCGACGGCACCCGCACCACCGCCCTGCACACCGTCGCGCCCAGCGCGCTGGTGGTGGCCGGCTGGACCGGCCGCGACGTCGCGGCCATCGAGCACCACATCGAGGAACTGGCCGCGCTCGGCGTGCCGCGCCCGTCGAGCGTGCCGCTGTACTACCGGGTGGCCACGCAATTGCTGACGCAGTCGCCCGCCATCGAGGCGCTGGGCGACCAGAGCTCGGGCGAGGCCGAACCGGTGCTGTTCTTCTCGCACGGCGAATGGTGGCTGAGCGTGGCCTCGGACCACACCGACCGCCATGTGGAGAGTTACTCGGTCGCCGTGTCCAAGCAGATGTGCGCGAAGCCGGTGGCCGAGACCGCCTGGCGCTGGCGCGACATCGAGGCGCACCAGGACACGCTCGAGCTGCGCTCGCGCATCTTCGAGGACGGCCGCTGGGTCGACTACCAGCGCGGCACGCTGGCATCGATCCGTCCGCTGGCGGCACTGCGCGAAGGCATGGCCCATGGCGGCGCCGCGCCCGAAGGCCTGTTCATGACCTGCGGCACGCTCGGCGCGCTGCCCAACGCGAAGGGCGAAGGCATCCGCCCCGCAGCGCAGATGGAAATCGAACTGCACGACCCGCTGCTGCGCCGGCGCATCGTGCATCGCTATGCGGTCGAAGCACTGCCCGTGGTGGCCTGACGATGAACGACGATTTCACCATTTCCGCCCTGCGCGCACGCATCGCGCGCGGCGAGCTGTCGCATGAAGCGCTGGTCGGGCAGGTGCTCGAAGCGGCAGCGCAGCCCGCCGCGCGGCATGTGTTCACGCGGCTCTATGCCGATGGCGCACTCGCCGCCGCGCGCCATGCCGATGCGGCGCGCAAGGCCGGCGTGGCGCTGGGCCCGCTCGCCGGCCTGCCCGTGTCGGTCAAGGACCTCTACGACATCGCGGGCGAGACCACCATGGCCGGCTCCGCCGTGTGCGCGGGCGAGCCTGCGGCCGCGCACGACGCGGTCGCCGTCGCGCGGCTGCGCACGCAGGGCGCGGCCATCGTCGGCAAGACCAACATGACCGAGTTCGCGTTCTCCGGCGTGGGCATCAACCCGCACCACGGCACGCCGCACAACCCGGCCGACGCGCAGACGCCGCGCATCCCGGGCGGCTCGTCCTCTGGCGCGGCGGTGTCGGTGGCGCTGGGCCTCGCGGTGGCCGGGCTGGGCTCGGACACGGGCGGCTCCATCCGCATTCCCGCCGCGCTGTGCGGAATCGTCGGCTTCAAGAGCACGCAGTCGCGCGTGCCGCGAACAGGCGCATTCGAACTCGCGCGCTCGCTCGACACCGTCTGCGCCATGGCCCGCAACGTGGAAGACTGCCTGACGGTGGACGCCGCCATTGCCGACACGCCGCTCGCGGTGCGCCGCCGCCCGCTGCAGGGCATGCGCCTCGCGGTGCCGCGCACGCTGATGTTCGACGACATCGAGCCGGCCGTGGCCTCCGCCTTCGATCGTGCGTTGCAGACGCTGTCGAAGGCCGGCGCGCAGGTGGTGGACATCACGCTGGCCGAACTCGCCGAGATCGCGACCGTCAACGCGCCCGGCGGCTTCTCGCCGGTCGAGGCCTCGGCCGTGCACCGCGAGCGCTTCGCCGCGAAGCGCGACGGCTTCGACACCCGCGTGGCCGCGCGCATTGCGCTGGGCACCGAGGTGCGCGCCGCCGACTACATCGCCATGCAGGACCGCCGGCGCGACTGGATCGGCCGCGTCGAGCACGCCATCGAAGGCTTTGACGCCCTGGTGTGCCCGACGGTGCCCATCGTCGCGCCGCCCATCGCCGCGCTCGCGGAGGACGCGGCCTTCTTCAAGGCCAACGGCCTGCTGCTGCGCAACACCTTCGCGATCAACCTGCTGGACGGCTGCGCATTCAGCCTGCCCTGCCATGGGCCGGGCGAACTGCCGGTGGGGCTGATGCTGGCCTCGGTGCGCGGCGACGATGCCAGGCTGGCGGCCGTGGCACTGGCCGTGGAATCCGCGCTGCACGCACGCTGAGCGCGGCGGCGGCCGAGGGCACCGCGATGTCGCCGCGGTGTCCGGTTCGGCTATCGTCTTGCGCATGAACCATGTCCTCGTCGTACCCACGGCCGAATCCCATTTCGAGAGCCTGCACCGCGCGCTCGATGTGGTCGCCCGCGAGCACAAGTACCTTGCGCTGACCGAGGCGCCGCCGCTGGCGCAATCGATCGCCTTCTACCGGAACGTGATCGCCACCGACTTCCCGCACTTCGTGGCGGTCGATGGCGACAGGGTCGTCGGCTGGTGCGACGTGTCTCCGGTGTTCGGGCATTCGCGCGCGCACATCGGCGTTCTCGGCATCGCGCTATTGCCCGAGGCGCGCGGGCGGGGCCTGGGCGCCAAGTTGCTGCAGGCCGCCATCGACAAGTCCTGGACACGCGGGCTGACCCGCATTGCGCTGAACGTGCGCGCCGACAACCTGAACGCCAAGGCGCTGTACGAGCGGCTCGGCTTCGAACATGAAGGCATCGTGCGTCGCGCCAGCCTGATCGACGGCGTCTACCACGACGCCCACGCGATGGCCCTGCTTCGCTAGACTGGAACCAGGTCGTCATCGAACGGAGAGCGCCCATGTGCCGCAGCATCAAGACCCTCTACAACTTCGAGCCCCCCGCCACCGAGCAGGAGATCCGCGCCGCTGCGCTGCAGTTCGTGCGCAAGCTCAGCGGCTTCAGCGTGCCGTCGAAGGCCAACGAGGAAGCCTTCGAAAGGGCTGTTGAAGAAGTGGCGGCAACGGCGGCGCGGCTGCTCGAATCGATGGTCACCACGGCCGAGCCCAAGGACCGCGCGGTCGAGGCCGAGCGCGCCAGGGCCCGGTCGGCCGCCCGGTTCGGCGCGGTACCGGAACAGGGCCGGTAAAAGCCCCGCCGCTGCCCGCCGGCGCTGCATTTGATAAGGTGTTCGCCGGCCGCTCCAACCGACCGGGAGCTGCTCACAAGCACATGAAAAAGACCTACACCGGCGGCTGTCATTGCGGCGCCGTGCGATTCGAAGCCGACATCGACCTGAGCCTTGGCACCCTTCGGTGCAATTGCGCCATCTGCACCCAGACGCGCTTCTGGCCCGCCATCGTCGCGACCGATGCCTTCCGGCTTCTCGAAGGCGAATCCGAACTCAGCGAGCAGATGCTCGACACCCGCAACAGCCACTACATCGTCTGCAGGCACTGCCGCGTGCGCTCCTTCGGCGTGGGCCATTCGCCCGAGACCGGCGCGACCGCCTACGGCGTGAACGTGACCTGCCTGGACGACGCGGACCTCGACGACCTCGCCAACTCTCCCATCCGCTACGTGGACGGGCACCGGGGCACCTGGCACGTCGCGCGCACGGCCATCGGCACCTGAACGGCAAACGCGCCCTCCACATTCACCACAACCAACAGAAGACAGGAAGCACATGCCCATCGAACTCTGGCTCGCCTTCGTCGCGGCCTCCGTCGTCCTGCTGATCATTCCGGGGCCGACCATCCTCACGGTCATCAGCTATTCGATGTCGCACGGCCGCCGCGCCAACGTGCCGCTGGTGACCGCGGTGGCGCTCGGCGATTCCACGGCGCTGGTGGTGTCGCTGCTGGGCCTGGGCGCACTGCTCTCGGCTTCGGCTTTCTGGTTCACGGTAGTGAAGTGGGCGGGCGGCCTTTACCTGCTGTACCTGGGCATCAAGCTGCTGCGCGCCGGCATCTCGCCCAGCGAAATGGCCAGGCCGGCGGCACCCGTGTCGCGCTGGAGGCTGTTCGCCAACACCTACCTGGTGACGGCGCTCAACCCCAAGGGCATCGTGTTCTTCGTGGCTTTCCTGCCGCAGTTCATCAGCCCGTCGGCGGACGTGACGCGCCAGATGTGGGTGCTGGCGCTGACCTTCGTGGCGCTGGCCACGACCAACGCCACGCTCTACGCGGTGTTTGCGGCCTCGGCGCGCAAGCTGCTGTCGTCGCCACGCGCACAGCGGCGCTTCAACCTTGCCGGCGGCTCGCTGCTGAGCGCCGCCGGCGTGTGGGCGCTGATGGCGCGCAGGCCCGGCTGAGGCGGCGCGAGCCCGGTCGCGTCAGTTGCGGTTCGGATTGTTCGGCGCGCGGTCGTAGCGGTTGGGCACGCCATCGCCGTCCCTGTCACGGTCGTAGCGGTTGGGCACGCCGTCGCGATCGCGGTCGGCCTGCGGGCGCGGCGGCGGCGGGCGGTCGTAGACCGGGGTCACGCAGCCGGCCAGGACGGCCGAGGCGGCCAGGATCAGCGCCAGTGTTTTCGTTGCCATGAAGTTCTCCTAGTAATGTTCGTGGAACCGGCGATCGCCTCCTGCGAGCCGGGGTGTGCGAACTTTGGAATGAAGCGCGCGCCGCCGCCATGAGGCCCGCGCCCCGTCCCCGGGTAGGCCGGCATCCCGATGTGCTTCGCGGAGAATGTCACCGCCACATACTTTCCGAAACGACGCTCTCCTTCATGCAGTTCGCGCCCTCTTCCTTCGACCGAAAGGCCCTGGCCTTCGCCCTGCTCGCAGCGGTTTGCGCGCAACCGGCGCTGGCGCTCGTGAGCTTCGAGGAAGTGAAGCGCGACTTCCGCTCGTCCGACACCGCCGTGCTCGACCGCAACGGCGAGCTGCTGCAGCGCGTGCGCACCGACCCCACCGTGCGGCGCGGCCAGTGGACGCCGCTGGCCGACGTTTCTCCGGCCCTGCGCACGGCCATGGTGCTGAGCGAGGACAAGCGCTTCTACGAACACAGCGGCATCGACTGGCGCGCCGTGTCGGCCGCGGCCTGGGGCAACCTGTGGAACACGCGCACGCGCGGCGCCTCGACCATCACGATGCAGCTCTCGGGCCTGCTCGACGAGGACCTGCGGCGCGCCTCGGGCGGCCGCAGCTTCACGCAGAAGATCGGCCAGACCGTGGCCGCCGCGCAGCTGGAGCGCAACTGGCGCAAGGACCAGATCCTGGAGGCATACCTCAACACCGTGCCGTTCCGCGGCGAGATCGTGGGCATCGATGCGCTCTCGCGGACGCTGTTCGGCAAGGCGCCGAGCGGGCTCGATGCGCGCGAAGCGGCGGTGGCTTCGGCGCTGGTGCGGGCCCCCAATGCCAAGCCCGCGCTGGTGGCGCAGCGCGCCTGCGACGTGCTGCGCGCCATGGAGCCGCAGCAGAAGGTCGACTGCGAGGCACTGGACATGTTCACCAGCGCCGCCGTGCAGCGCCGGGCCTTCGAGCCGAACGAGGGCATCGCGCCCCACGCTGCGCGGCGGGTGCTGCGGGAACTGAGGGACGCGAATGCGGGGGCAGCCCCCACCCCGGCCCTCCCCCAGAGCGGGAGGGAGAAAGACAGCAAGGAAGCGAGCGTGCGCACCACGCTGCGCGCGCCGCTGCAGCGCTTTGCGCTCGACACGCTGCAGCGCCACCTGCGCGAACTGCGCGACCGCCACGTGGAAGACGGCGCGCTCGTGGTGCTCGACAACGCCACCGGCGAAGTGCTCGCCTGGGTCGGATCGTCGGGCCCGCTGAGCCAGGCCGCCGAGGTCGACGGCGTCACCGCGCTGCGCCAGCCCGGCTCCACCCTCAAGCCGCTGCTCTACGGCCAGGCCATTGCCGAGCGGCGCATCACCGCCGCTTCGCTGATCGAGGACTCGTCGGCGCAGATCAGCACCGCCAGCGGCCTCTACATTCCGCAGAACTACGACCGCCGCTTCAAGGGCCCGGTGTCGGCGCGCACCGCGCTGGCCGCGTCGCTCAACGTGCCCGCCGTGCGCACACTGGTGATGGTGTCGCCCGAGGCCTTCGCGCGCGAACTGCGCGCAGCCGGCCTGCCGCTGCGCGAGAGCGGCGACTACTACGGCTACAGCCTCGCGCTCGGCAGCGCCGAGGTGTCGCTGCTGTCGCTCACCAACGCCTACCGCATGCTGGCCAACGGCGGGCGCTACGGCACCACGACGCTGACCGCGCGGCCTGCATCCAATCCAGCCGTTGCGGCCAACAACAAGGCCAGGGCCGCCGAGCCGCCGATGCTCGATACGGGCGCCGCCTTCATCGTCGGCGACATCCTCTCCGACCCGAACGCCCGCACCCGCACCTTCGGCCTGGACAGCATCCTGTCCACCCGCTTCTGGACCGCCGTGAAGACCGGCACCAGCAAGGACATGCGCGACAACTGGGCCGTGGGCTGGTCGCAGCGCTACACGGTCGGCGTGTGGGTGGGCAACGCCAGCGGCGCGTCGATGTGGGACGTGAGCGGCACCAGCGGCGCCGCGCCGGTGTGGGCCGAGGTGATGCGCTTCCTGCACGCCCGCGAGCCCAGCCGCGCGCCCGCGCCGCCGCCGGGCGTGGTGCAGGCGCACGTGGAGTTCGGCCCCGGTGCCGACGGCGGCCCGCTGGAGGCCGCGCGCGACGAGTGGTTCCTGCAGGGCACCGAGCAGCCGCTGTTCGCGCTGGACACCGGCATGGCCGGCAGCTCAGCGTCGGCGCGCATCACCGCGCCGTCCGACGGCACCATCATCGCGGTCGACCCCGACATTCCGCCGCTGCGCCAGCGCGTGCGCTTCGAGTCGGAAGGGCGCGGTGTGCAATGGCGCATCGACGGCAAGCATTTCGCGCGCGGCAACAGCGCGCAGTGGCTGCCCTGGCCGGGGCGCCATGTGATCGAGCTGGTCGACAGCACGGGCAAGGTGGTCGACCAGCGGCGCATCGAAGTGCGCGGCGCGGGCGTCGTGACCAAGAGCGCGAAGCGATGAGAGCGGGCTTCGCCAATCCGGCCGCGCACGGCTGGCTTCGGCTGGCCGCCTTCCTGATGCTGGTGGCCGCCGCGTTCGCGCTGTGCCTGCCCGCGCAGGCCAAGCCGGTGCCGGTGCCCGCGATGACCTCGCGCGTGGTCGACCTCACGAAGACGCTGAACACGGAAGACGCCGGCTCGCTGCGCGCAGACATTTCCGCCATCGAGCAACGCACGCAGGCTCAGCTCGCGGTGCTGATCGTGCCCACCACGGGGGAGGATTCGATCGAGCAGTTCGCCACGCGCGTCTTCGCGCAGTGGAAGCTCGGCCGCGAGGAAGAGAACGACGGCGTGCTGCTGCTGGTGGCGCTGAAAGACCGCCGCATGCGCATCGAGGTCGGCACGGGCCTGGAAGGCCGCGTCACCGACATCCAGGCGGCCCGCATCATCGACGGCGAGATGACGCCGCGCTTTCGCAACGGCGACTTCGCGGGCGGCGTGAAGGCGGCGGTGCAGTCGCTGTCGGAACTGATCAGCGCGCCGCAGTTGCAGGCGGTGGATGAAGAGCCGCAGGCCGAGGCGCAGGACAGGGAGTCTTCGCCGCTGCACCGCGTGATCGACGCGTTCTCCACCGAGTCCAGCCAGTCGCGCATCAACACGACGCTGCTCGCGGTGATGCTCTGGACCATCGGCGTGGGGGTGTGGCACGGAAGCCGGCCGCGCCCGGCCGCGCCGCGCGTGGTGACGCAAGGCAGCGGCAAGCGGGGCCGCAAGGGCCGGCGCGTGGACGCGCACCGGGCGCAGCGCGAAGGCGCACTCTGGGCCGACCTGAAGACCGAGCCGCCGTCGCCCGAGCGGCGCCGCTGGCCGACGGTGCTGGGCCTGCTCGCGGCCGGCCCGGTGGGCGCGACGCTGGCGCTGGCGAACCTCGCGATGCCGTTCGCCCTCTTCATGCCGGTCGGCTTCATGTATGGGGTCGGCTACCTGTCGGGCCGGTTCAGGACGGCGCGCTATGTATTCATCTGCATCGCGCTGGCGATTGCGGGTCTCGTCGGGCTCGGCTTCTACCTGGGCGCGGACAAGGTGCCGTGGATCATCGGGGGCGTGATCGCCACCGCCGTGGTCGGCATCGGCCTCGCGGTGATCGTGGCGGGCGTGCGCATTCACTGGAAGCGCGGCGCGCTCGGCTTCATGGTGCGGCTCGCGCTGGTGACGGGCGTCATCGGCTTCGCCTTCGTCCAGCTGCGGCCGGGCCCGGAGCCGGACGAGACCTGGCTCGTCATGGCACTGGTGAGCTTCATCGCGCTGGTGTTCGGGTTCTTCCCCGCCACGGGCAACGGCAGCAGCGACGACTACGACGACGACCGCGACAGCGGATGGAGCAGCAGCTCGTCGAGCAGCAGCAGTAGCAGCAGCAGTTCGTCGGACAGTTCCTCGTCCTCGGGCGGCGGCTCCAGCAGCGGCGGCGGCGCTTCGGGCAGCTGGTAGCCCTGGCTAGGAGGACCTGAAGATGCTCAGGACGTAATCGACGAAGGTCTTGATCTTTGGAGAATTCCGGCGCGCCGGCAGGTAGACCAGGTTGATTTCCTGCGGCTTCAGCTTCAGCTGCGGCAATACCGGCAGCAGCAGGTCCCTGTCCACCTGCGGCTGGGCCAGCGACACCGGCAGCAGGGCAATGCCGCGGGACGACAGCGCCAGTTGCAGGATCAGTTCCATGTCGTCCGACCGGAACGCGCTTTGCACGCGAACGCGATGGGTCTTGTCGACGGCCGCGAGGTGGACCTCCCGCTTGCGGCCGTCGGCGCTGGTGGTTAGGAACACATGCCGGGAGAAGTCCTGCAGGCTCTCGACGGCCGGATGGGGCGCCAGGTAGTCCGGCGTGGCGCAAAGCATCAGCGCCTCGTCTTTCAAATGGCGCGCGACCAGTTCGTCGCACCCGTCGCGTCCGCGGCGGATGGCCACGTCGGCCTCGTCGCGGAACAGGTCGGCGCGGTCGTTGCCGGTCTCGACCACGACCTCGAGTTGCGGATAGGCGGTCATGAACGCCGGCAGGTGGCTCATGAGCAGCGCCCTGCCGTAGTAGTGCGGCACCACGATGCGCAGCCGCCCCGTCACCGCGTTGCCGCCGGAAGACAAATTGAGCATGACGTCGTCGAGGATGGTCAGCACATGCTGCGCCGCCACCAGGAATTCGCGCCCTTCCTCCGTGAGCGCGAACCGCGTGGAGCCGCGATGCAGCAGCAGATGCCCCACCGTGGCTTCGAGCCGCTGGAGCTGGCGCGAGGCGGAAGCCTTGGGTACGTTCAGCACATCGGCGGCGGGGGTGAGGCCTCCCAACTGCGCGGCTTTCGTGAACAGCCGCACATCCGACAAAGAAAAGTCCTTCATTTCAGATTCGACGTGATCCGTTTTTCTTTTTCTCCCGGGCGCTCCCTGTTGGCGTGTTGGCGGGAGTGCCAGACGCCGAGCAGATGAAGATGAAACTTAAAGATTCATAAGTGACTTTTAGTTTCATTTTCCAGCACATGTCAGACAATTGGTAACGTTTAACTCAACCTTTCCCAAAGGTGGGGAAAAGTTCACTGTTTTGCCAAAAATCTTCGAATCCAACTTGCACAATCCAGCGGACAAGCTCCGCGACCGTTGCGTGCTGCGAAAGCGAGCAACCACCGCGCTCGCAGCCCGGGCTTTGCACAGCGGGCAAAATTCGTCCAATCATTGAATGAATAGGCCCATCTGATGCTCGCTCAAGCCCCACGCACCTCCTTGGCGGACGCCGCCGCCGAAAGCATCCGCGCGGAGATCTCCGGCGGCCGCTGGGCCGTCGGCAGCCGCATTCCCATCGAGCCGCAGCTCGCCCTGCTGCTGGGCGTGAGCCGCGGCACGGTGCGCGAGGCCGTCAAGACGCTGGTGTCGCGCGGCCTGCTCGAAGTGCGGCAGGGCTCGGGCACCTACGTGCGCTCCGGCTTCGACCCCTCTTCCAGCCTGCAGAAAATGCGCCGCGCCAGCCTGCGCGACCAGTTCGAAGTGCGCCGCGCACTCGAGGTCGAAGCCGTCCGGCTCGCGGCGGTGCGGCACACGGCCCGCGACCTGCGCCGGCTGAGCACGCTGCTCGACAAGCGCGGCGTGCCCGACGAAGCCGACGACGGCGCCGGCTTCGTCGAACGCGACCTCGCCTTCCACCTGGCGATCGTCGACGTGTCGGGCAACCTCGCGCTGGCCGAGACCTGCCGCTTCATCACCGGCTATATCAAGGAAACGATCGCCAGCACCATGGGCACCGCGCTGCCCGAGCCCGACGAGGCGGCGCACCGCGCCATCATCGACGGCATCGCCAGCGGCGACCCCGACGTCGCCGCTGCGGCGGTGCGCGCCTTCATGGCGCCGATGATCGACGCGCTGGCGCTGGGCACGGCATGAGCGCCGCCGCCCTCGAACGCGACGCCGCCGTTCAACGCACCCGCCCCCCGCAACCCGGCGCGGCCGAAGACCTGCTGATCGACGCCGAGGCCGACAACCGGCCCGCGCCGCAGCCCACGCCCGCGCCCAACCTGGGCCGGCGCATCCTGCTCGGCGCGAGCGTGGTGCTGATCGCGTTCAACCTGCGGCCGGTGTTCGCCAGCCTCTCGGTGGTGCTGCCGGAAATCATCAAGGCGACCGGCCTCTCGGCCACCGCCGCGAGCCTGCTGACCACGCTGCCCATCGTCTGCCTGGGCGTGTTCGCGCCGCTGGCACCGGGGCTCGGGCGCCGCTTCGGCACCGAGCGCACGCTGCTCGGCTGCATGGTGCTGATCCTGCTGGGCACGGTGCTGCGCGGCACCGGCAACATTCCGCTGCTGTTCCTGGCGTCGGCCATCGCGGGCAGCGGCATCGCGGTGTCGAACGTGCTGCTGTCGGGCCTGGTGAAGCGCGACTTTGCCAAGCAGGCGGCGCTGATGATGGGCCTCTACACCATGGCCGTGTGCGGCGGCGCCGCCAGCGCGGCGGGCCTCACGGTGCCCATCGAGCATGCGCTGGGCGGCGGCTGGACCATGGCGCTGGCCATGTGGGCGCTGCCGGCCGCGGTGGTCACGCTGGTCTGGGCGCCGCAGGCGCTGCCGGTCAAGGCGGTGGCGAGCGAATCGGGCTTCACGGTGCGCGGGCTGTGGCGCGACAGGCTGGCGTGGCAGGTCACCTTCTTCATGGGACTGCAGTCCGCCCTCGCCTACATCGTGATGGGCTGGCTCGCGCCGATCCTGCGCGAGCGCGGCCTCGGCAGCGAGACTGCCGGCTACGTGGTGTCGCTGTCGGTCATGACGCAGGTGGTGACCTGCCTCGTGGTGCCGGCGCTGGCGGTGAAGCTGCGCAACCAGCGCGGCCTGGCCGTGGCGCTGGCGGTGCTCACGGTGGCGGCCATGCTGGCGATGCTGTTCGCGCCGCTCGGCGGCGTGTGGCTGTGGGCGGTGCTGCTGGGCATCGCGCAGGGCGGCACCTTCGCGCTGGCGCTCACGATGATCGTGCTGCGCTCGCCCGACTCGCACGTGGCCGCGCACCTGTCGGGCATGGCGCAGGGCGTGGGCTACATGGTGGCCGCCTTCGGGCCGCTGGTGGCCGGGCTGCTGCACGGCTGGACTGGGAGCTTCCGCGCCTCGTCGTGGCTGTTCATCGGGCTGGGCATCGCGCTGGTGATCGCGGGCCTCGGCGCCGGCCGCACCAGGCATGTGGGCGCGGTGACGGTACCGCGCGGCGCCTGATCTTCCTTGCCGCCTACTGCGGCCCGCCGCCGCAGGAGTCGGCCGCGCCGCCGCCGCTGCCAACGCCGGAAAAGCGCGAGCGCGTGCTGACGGTGGCGCTGGCCGGCACGTGCGCGGCCCAGTCGCTCTGCAGCCAGGTGAACTTCCAGCCGTAGGGGCCGCCGGCCTTTGCCGGCTCGCTGTAGGCGATGCGCAGGCTGCCGCTGCTTTCGTCGTGGCAGTGCTTCGAGCTCTTGTATTCCTTCTCGGTGAAGCAGGCGCGGATCAACTTGCTGCACGAGAACGGAACGCCTTCGTACGCGGCCTTGGCGGACGCGGGATCGGCATCGAGCGGCACGAAGTCGGCGGTGGAAAACGACGCGCCGCCGCCCGAATAGCTCTCGAACTGGCGCTGCAGCACCGCCACGGCCCAGCGCCCGTCGGCCAGCGGATACAGGGCCGGCGCGAGCGCGCGACGCACCTCGCCATTGCCCACCTCGCCCGCCTCGCCCTCCTTGACGGAGCCGGCGTACCCGGTGAAGTCGTACACCCGGTCGAGCTTCCAATCCGTCGCATCCGCCGCCCGCTTCAGCCGGCCCAGGGCCAGCGGCGCTTCCGACAGCACCACGAAATCGCCGGCAGCGCCGCCGCGCGGACGATGGAGCGTCAGCGCCTTGGCGTCGCACGGCTGGGGCAGCAAGGCGCACAGGTGGGCGCGCCATTCGGCATCGATCGACTCGGGCTGCTTCACCGCGACGAAAACCTGCGCCGCCGGGGCGGCAACCGCGGGCAACGCGACCGGCAGCGCGGCCAGCAGCGCCGCGGCAATAGGCATTTTCTTCATGGGGCCGATGGTAAAACCCGGGCCGTGAACTCCGCCCCAACCTCCACTCCCATCCTGCAGCTGCAGGACATCGGCTTCGCCTACCCCGGCCAGAGCGCCATCGCATCCGGCTGGACCGCCTCGATCGGCCCCGGCGTGACGCTGCTCCATGGCGACACGGGCGCCGGCAAGTCGGCCCTGCTCCAGGTGATCGCCGGCGTGCTGCCCGCCAGCGGCCGGCTGACGGTGGCCGGCACCCGGCTGGACGCCTCGCCAGAGGCCTACCGCCGCCAGGTCTTCTTCGTCGACCCCGCCACCGAGCGCTTCGACCAGCTCACCGCCCGCGAGTGCACGCGGCAGCTCACCGAAGGCGACACCGGCTTCGACCCCGGCGCCTGGCAGGCGCTGGTCGACGGCTTCTCGCTCGAGCCGCACCTCGACAAGCAGCTCTTCATGCTCTCGACCGGCTCCAGGCGCAAGGTCTGGATGGCCGCGGGGCTTGCCTCGGGCCGGCCGCTGGTGCTGCTCGACGAGCCGACCGCCGGGCTCGACGCCGGATCCACCCGCTGCCTCTGGAAAGCCCTTTCGGATATTGCCGGGCGGGGCCGCCGGGCCGTTCTGGTCGCCAGCGCGGCGCTGGTCGACACCGTGCCGCTGGCGGCTACCATCGCCCTGCCGCTGGATTGACAGAGCCTTTCGCGGGGAGATCGCTCCCCCGGATCGGCCACCCTCCCTCCGCCCGGCGACAATCGCTACCTCGTGAACTGATTCATCCCTGAAGTTCACGCCACCCGACAACCCAGGATTTACGGACGCAAGCGCATGAGCTCGAAGCAACCCACCATCGTCTACACCCTCACCGACGAGGCGCCCCTGCTGGCGACCTACGCGTTTTTGCCCATCATCCGCGCCTTCACCAATCCGGCCGGCATCGACGTCACCACCAGCGACATCTCGGTGGCAGCCCGCATCCTGGGCGAATTTCCCGAATTCCTGAGCGACGACCAGAAGGTGCCGGACAACCTGGCCGAACTCGGCAAGCTCACGCTCAAGCCTGAAGCCAACATCATCAAGCTGCCCAACATCAGCGCCTCGGTCGCCCAGCTCAAGGCGGCGATCAAGGAACTGCAGGGCAAGGGCTACAAGATTCCCGACTACCCGGAGAACCCGACCTCGGACGAGGACAAGGACATCCGCGCGCGCTACAACAAGTGCACCGGCAGCGCCGTGAACCCGGTCCTGCGCGAAGGCAACTCCGACCGCCGCGCGCCCAAGGCCGTCAAGGAATACGCGCGCAAGAACCCGCACAGCATGGCCGAGTGGAGCCAGGCCTCGCGCTCGCACGTCTCGCACATGCACGGCGGCGACTTCTACCACGGCGAAAAGTCCATGACGCTGGACCGCGCGCGCAACGTCAAGATGGAGCTCATCACCAAGAGCGGCAAGACCATCGTGCTCAAGCCCAAGGTCGCGCTGCTGGACCGCGAGGTCATCGACTCCATGTTCATGAGCAAGAAGGCGCTGCTGGCCTTCTATGAAAAGGAAATCGAGGACGCGCACAAGACCGGCGTCATGTTCTCGCTGCACGTGAAGGCCACCATGATGAAGGTCTCGCACCCCATCGTGTTCGGCCACTGCGTGAAGATCTTCTACAAGGAAGCCTTCGAGAAACACGGCAAGCTGTTCGACGAACTGGGCATCAACGTCAACAACGGCATGGTCGACCTGTACACCAAGATCGCCACGCTGCCCCAGAGCACGCAGGACGAGATCAAGCGCGACCTGCACGCCTGCCACGAGAACCGCCCCGAGCTGGCCATGGTCGACTCGGCCAAGGGCATCACCAACTTCCATTCGCCCAACGACGTCATCGTGGACGCTTCCATGCCCGCGATGATCCGCAACGGCGGCAAGATGTGGGGCGCCGACGGCCGCCTGAAGGACGTGAAGGCCGTGATGCCCGAATCGACCTTCGCCCGCATCTACCAGGAGATCATCAACTTCTGCAAGTGGCACGGCGCCTTCGACCCCAAGACCATGGGCACGGTGCCCAACGTGGGCCTCATGGCCCAGAAGGCCGAGGAATACGGCTCGCACGACAAGACCTTCGAGATCCCCGAAGACGGCGTCGCCAACATCACCGACCTGGACACCGGCGAAGTGCTGATGAGCGAGAACGTGGAGCAAGGCGACATCTGGCGCATGTGCCAGGTCAAGGACGCCGCGATCCGCGACTGGGTCAAGCTGGCCGTCACCCGCGCGCGCAACTCGGGCATGCCTGTGGTGTTCTGGCTGGACGCCTACCGCCCGCACGAGGCGCAGCTGATCACCAAGGTCAAGATGTACCTGCACGAGCACAACACCTCGGGCCTGGACATCCAGATCATGAGCCAGGTGCGCGCCATGCGCTACACGCTGGAGCGCGTCGTGCGCGGCCTGGACACCATCAGCGCCACCGGCAACATCCTGCGCGACTACCTGACCGACCTGTTCCCCATCATGGAACTGGGCACCTCGGCCAAGATGCTGTCGATCGTGCCGCTGATGGCCGGCGGCGGCCTCTACGAAACCGGCGCGGGCGGCTCGGCCCCCAAGCACGTGCAGCAGCTGGTGGAAGAAAACCACCTGCGCTGGGACTCGCTGGGCGAATTCCTCGCGCTGGCCGTCAGCCTGGAAGACCTGGGCCTGAAGACCGGCAACAAGAAGGCCTCCATCCTGGCCAAGACGCTCGACACCGCCACCGGCAAGCTGCTGGACAACAACAAGAACCCGTCGCCCAAGACCGGCCAGCTCGACAACCGCGGCAGCCAGTTCTACCTGGCGATGTACTGGGCGCAGGAACTGGCCGCGCAGACCGAAGACAAGGAACTGCAGGCGCTGTTCGTGAAGCTGGCCGACTCGCTCACCAGCAACGAGAAGAAGATCGTCGAAGAGCTGGCGGCCGTGCAGGGCAAGCCCGTCGACATCGGCGGCTACTACCTGGCCGACAAGACGAAGTTCGAGGCGGTGATGCGCCCGAGCGCCACGCTGAACGCGGCGCTGGCTTCGGCGCAAGGCTGACGCGCTGACGAAGCGATGAGCCCACGGGACGGCGGCAAGCGCCGTCCCGGCTCACTCGCGCAGAGCGAGGGACGGAACTAGACTGTTCGCCCCCTCAGCTCTTCCAGGCAGGCCCCTCATGAAATACCGTCTGCTTATTTCCCTCGCCCTGGCCTTCGCAGGCGCCGCCCACGGCGCAGAAGACTGCGAAGCGCTGCGCACCCGCATCGAATCGAAGATCGCCGCCGCCGGTGTCGCGCGTTTCGCCGTCACCGTCGTCGATGCCAACGCAACGGCGGCCGGCCAGGTGGTGGGCAGCTGCGAACTCGGCAGCAAGAAGGTCGTGTACGAGCGCGACGTCGGGCCGGTGCGCGAAGGCGTCGCTCCCGCGCCTGCGTCGGGCGCGCCATCTGGCGGCAGCAAGCCGATCCTCACCGAATGCAGGGACGGGACCGTGTCCGTCGGCGGCGACTGCAGGAAGCAGCCCTAGCAAAAAGCCGCCGCCCCCGGATCAGCTACCCCGGGCCTCCGGGTCCAGCAGCCCCATCTGCATGCCCTCGCGCACGGCCTGCGCACGCGACTTCACGGCCAGCTTGCGGTAGATGTTCTTGACCTGCGCATCGACCGTGTGGGGCGAGCGGTAGCTCGTCTCGGCGATCTGCTTGTTGCTCAGGCCCTGGGAGACCATCCGCAGCACATTGATCTCTCGCGGGGACAGCGAAGACCGCCCGCAGTCCGGGCCCGGCGGCTGCAGGCTGCGCACCCGCCTTGGCTTGGCGGGCGGCCGCACGGCAGCCGCGTCGGCCTTGGTTTCGTGCATCTGGCGCGCATCCAGGATGCGCTGTGCGATCCGCGACGCCGTCGCCGTGTCGCCTTCCGCGACCAGCCGCATCAGGAAGGCCAGTTCGACCTCGTTCGCCTCGGAGAACAGCGAACCCACGGCGCCCGCCGCGGCCACGCAGTCCGCATGGAGCGCCTGCGCGGCCATGGACAGCGCGGCCGGCTCGGTGCCGCGCTTGCCCTCGCGCACAGGTTCGGTGGGGATCCTCGTTGTTTTTTTATCGGACAGCATGTGTCGGCGCTCGCTCGAGAAGGGTGGAAAACTGCGAGACCCCTTGTCTCGGGACCTCCGCGTGGCCCTGCAACCACGTCACCCCGAAGATTGCTTTCGTATGACAAACGGCCTTGACCGTGCGTCTCAGTTCTTGCGAGAATCCGCCGCAAATCCGTTACTTTTTGGCACTTTAGGGTTATTTTCAGATTTTCTGAGAGCCTGTCCGCCTGATTCGGAGCGTTTTTGATGGGCTTGCGCGAAACAGAAACCGCCTCCCGTTCCTCCCTGCGGAGCGGCATCTCCCACAGCCATTTCGACGTGGCTGCCGAACCCCCGCATCGGCAATTCCTGGCCTGGCGCGAGCGCGTGGGCCATGTGATCGACGTCGTCCCCTCGGCGTCGGACATCGGCAAGCCGTTCCACGCGTCCATCGACCGGTACGAAGTCGGCGACATCGTCTTCACCGACTGCCGCTCCGACGCCATGCTGCTCGAGCGCTCGCTCGCGCGCATCTCCTCCGACAACGTCCGCAACTACGCCTTCCACGTGTTCGCCGAAGGCGACGTCGACAGCGTGACCGTGCGCTCCTCGGCGCAGCGCGACGCACCGGCCGCGGCGAAGTTCGTGGCGCTCGACATGGGCCAGCCGGTGCGCATGCATCGCAACGCCTGCCATGTGCTGACCTTCTTCGTGCCGGGCGCGATGGTGCAGGAGGTTTTTCCGGACCCCGCGGCCGTCCACGCCCGCACGATGCAGCCCGACTCGCCCATCGCACAGTTGGCGCTGGACCACACGGCCGCGCTCGGCCGGGAGATCGCGACGCTGAGCGCCCCGGCCGCCGAAAGCGCCGTGCGCGACGCCGTGCAGTTGCTGCTCGCGGGCTTCGGCAAGCAGGCGCGCCTGAGCGGCGGCGCGCGTGCAGCCACCCGCGCGGCGATGTTCGGGCAGGTGCGCCGCTATGTGCAGGCCAATTTGCATCGCGCCGACCTGTCTCCGGAGAACGTGCTGGCGGCGCTGCATCTTCCGCGCCCGACCCTGTACCGGCTGTTCCAGCACGAAGGCGGCCTGGGTGCGTACATGCGCCACCTGCGGCTGCGGCATGCGGCCGACGACCTCGTGCGCTATCCGCACACCATGGTGACCGACGTGGCCTACGGCGTCGGGTTCAAGAGCCCGTCGGACTTCACGAGGGCCTTCCGAAGGGCCTACGGCATGTCGCCGCAGGAGTTCAGGGCTTCGTCGGGCGCGCCTCACTGACCACCCGCGCGATCCACGCCAGCAGCACAGCGACGACCTCGTCGCGGTTGACCTCGTTGAGCGTCTCGTGGCGCGCACCGCCGAACACATGGCTCGACACGTCTCGCAGCCCCGCCTCTCGGTAGCGCTGCACCAGCGGGTAGAACCACTCGGCCTTGTTGCTGACCGGGTCCTGGTCGCCGATGAACAGGTACAGCGGCAGATCGGGGCGGATGCGCTGTCGCATCGCCTCGGGCGTCAGGTCCGCCAGCTTCGCGAACATCGAGCCCAGCCCCTCGGCCGAGACGGTAAAGCCGCACAGCGGATCGGCGATGTACGCGTCGACCTGCGCCGGGTCGCGGCTGAGCCAGTCGAACGGCGTGCGCACATCGGGCAGCGCGGCGTTCATGTCCTCCAGCTTGAAGCCGGACTGCAGCGCGGTCCCCAGCAGGTCGAGCGCGGACGTGCCCGAGAGCACGGCCCCCGCCAGCAGCGCGCCGTGCTCGACGAGGTAGTACTGCGTGGCGAACGAGCCCATGCTGTGGCCCAGCAGGATCAGCGGCAGCCCCGGGTGCACGCCGCGCACGTGGCGGCTCAGGAGCGCCATGTCGTCCACGAGCCCGGCGAAAGCGCGTGGACCGAACTCGCCCAGCTCGCCGCGCGCGGCGGCGCCCTTGCCGTGGCCCCGGTGCTCGTTGGCGTAGACGACATAGCCGGCCTCCACCAGCGCTTGCGCCAGATGCCGGTAGCGCAGCGAATGCTCGCCCATGCCATGCGCCAGTTGAATCACGGCGCGCTGCGTCGGGCCTTGCCAGCGATGCGCTTCGATCGCGATGCCGTCGTTGGAAGTCAGGTCGAAGTGCGTCTCTGTGCTCGGCATGCAGTGCTCCATTGAAAAGGGAATGCCATCCTAGGGGGTGGCGGGCGCAGCGAGGGTCAGGGCTTTCCAGCTTCTTGCGCACGGCGGGCCGCGAGCAGCCCGGCCATCTTCTTCAAGGCCGCCTCCAGCGTGGGCTCGACGTGGATCGAGCAGGCCAGCATCAGGTTCAGCGGCTGGCCGAAGTCTTCGACGGCAATGCCGGTTCCGGTTTCGCGCAATACGCCGTTCGCGTCCACTTCGCACGGCAGCGCCGCACGCACGCGCCCTGCATAGCTGCCTTCGGGCACGCCATAAGCCACGGCCGGAATCCCCAGCGCGACTGCGGCCCCCACCTCGAACACCGTGCCCGAGTCTGGCTCCAGTCCCCTGAAGCTGGCGAGATTGGCGAGAACGCCATCGGCGCCGCGAAGGCGTTGCATGTTGGCCTCGTAGATCTGCATCTCCGGAGTCTGCGTGCTCTGGTCTTCGTTGCCATCCGCGGGTAACAGGACCGCAAGGCCCGCGGCTTCGCAAGCCGCCTTGAGCCGGACGAAGTGCTCTCTCGCGTCAGGACGAAAGACATCCGGCCCGGCCAGGTAGACGCGCGGACGCGGCGCGATGTCGAGGGCTTCATTCATCGGCAAAGCATCGGCTATTTCCGGGCCGGGCTCAATCCCGGCAGCGTGACGGGAAGTGACAGGCAGCCAGATGCATTCATGGCGGATTGGGCAAGAAGTTCGCACGAAACGGCTACCACCCAGCGCCCGTTTTTCTGAAGAATCGCTGCATCACCCAGGCTACGGTGCCGCTCTAGCGCGAAAGTACCAAGCAGCGGCCCGCGCCGGCCTTTCCCCTTCGCATCGCGTTTTGCAGGATCAGGCAGAAACCGCGTTCGATCCGGATAACGCTTGCGGCCCTTGCCGCGAGAAACTTCCCGTCATGCCCGGCGCACGCTCATCTCTGGTGTGCGCCCCGCGGCAAACCGACCAGCACAAGGAGTTCACCATGACCGCAATCCAGGAAAAAGTCGTCCTCATCACCGGCGCGAGCAGTGGTATCGGCGAAGCGACCGCGCGGCTGCTTGCGCGGCGCGGCGCCAAGGTGGTGCTCGGTGCGCGGCGCACCGACCGGCTCGCGGCGCTCGTGGCCGAGATCGAAGCCACCGGCGGCACCGCCAGCTTCCAGCGCCTCGACGTCACGCACCGGCCCGACGTGGAATCATTTGCCGAGTTCGCCCTCGAGACGCACGGGCACATCGACGTGCTGGTGAACGCCGCGGGCGTGATGCCGATGTCGCCGCTGTGGAACCGCAAGATCGAGGAGTGGGAACTCATGATCGACGTGAACCTGCGCGGCGTGCTGCTCGGCATTGCGGCCGTGCTGCCGACGATGCAGGAGCAGGGCTGGGGCCACATCGTCAATGTGGCGCCGGTGGCGATGCAGGGCGTGTCGCCCGCCTCCGCCGTCTACCACGGCACGCAGTACGCGGTGAACGCGATCTCCGAGGGGCTGCGCCAGGAGCACGCCGGCCGCCTGCACGTGACGATGATCAGCCCCGACGTGAACGGCCCGGGCGACCCGCTGGCCGAACGCATCGCCAACAGCTACTCGCGCGAACGCATCCGCACCAACCGGCGCATCGCGGTGCCGGTGGACGCGGTGGCCCGCTCGATTGCCGGCGCCATCGAGGGCTACGGCATCACCGTCGACACGATGCGGCTGCCCTACAGGCAGAAGCCGCATCCCGCCGTGTACGTGCAGTGATTCAGTAGGTCTTGTAGGGCAGGAACTTGCCCGACAGCACCACGTTGACCCGGTCGCCCTTCGGGTCGGCCTGGCGCTGGATGTCCATGCTGAAGTCGATGGCGCTCATGATGCCGTCGCCGAACTCCTCATGGATCAGTTCCTTGATGGTGGTGCCGTACACGCTCACCACCTCGTACCAGCGGTAGATGAGCGGGTCGGTCGGCACCGGCGTGGGCAGCGAGCCCTTGTACGGCACCACCTGCAGCCATTTCTGCTCTTCCGGCGTGAGGCCGAATATCTTGCCGACGACCTTGGCCTGCTTGTCGTCGAGCGTCATCTGGCCGAGGCAGGCGGCGGTGGTCCACTCCTTGGAGAGACCGACCTTCCTGGCCACGTCGGCCCACTGGATGCCCTTGCTCACCTTGACGGTGATGATCTTCTCCGTGACGTCGTTGCGGTTCATGCGGTCTCCTGTTTGAACATGCCGGAGCAAGCAACAGCCGTGCCGGAGCTCAGCGCAACTTGCGCTCCGCTTCCTTGATGGGCTGGTCGTTGATGCTCGCGAAGCGGCGCTGCATCAGGCCGTTCTCCGCGAACTCCCAGTTCTCGTTGCCGTGGCTGCGATACCACTGGCCCGCGTCGTCGTGCCACTCGTACTCGAAGCGCACCGCGATGCGGTTGTCCATGAAGGCCCACAGCTGCTTCTTCAGCCGGTAGTCGAGCTCGCGCGTCCACTTGCGCGAGAGGAACTCGACCACCTGCTCGCGGCCGTTGACGAACTCGGCGCGGTTGCGCCACTCGGTGTCGGGCGTGTAGGCCAGGCTCACACGCACGGGGTCGCGCGAGTTCCAGGCGTCTTCGGCCGCCTGGACTTTCTTGATGGCCGATTCGAGGGTGAAGGGCGGCAGCGGGGGGCGTGATTCCATGAGAGTCTTTCAATGAAGTGGCAAGAGGGAATGCACCGCAATGTGCCACATGTAGACAGACCTGTATACATGCCTACAATCGCACCATGGACATCTCCGCACTGCCGGCGCGCGAGCGCATCCTGCTCACCGCCCACGACCTCTTCTATGCCGACGGCATCCGCGCCACCGGCATCGACCGCGTCATTGCGACCTCGGGCGTCACCAAGGTCACGTTCTACCGGCACTTCCCGTCGAAGGACGACCTGGTGCGCGCCTTTCTCGACCACCGCCACGGCCTGTGGATGGCGTGGTTCGTCGACGCGCTGGGCCGGCGCGGCGCGCAACGGCACATCGAGGGCGGGCAGGCGCTGATGGTGCTGGCCGACGTGATGGCCGAGTGGTTCGCCGACCCGGCGTTTCGCGGCTGCGCGTTCATCAACTCGGTGGTGGAGATCGGCGCCAGCGTGGCCGGCGCCACCGGCATCGCGCGCGAGCACAAGCGCGAGATGGTCGAAGTCATCGCGGGCCTGCTGCCCGATGTTCCGCAACGCATGGCGCTCGCGCAGGCTGCGGCGCTGGGCGTGGACGGCGCCATCGTCAAGGCGCAGATGGGCGACGCGGCACTGGCGCGCGAAGCCGTCGACGACCTGCGCCGGCTGCTCCAGGCACTGACGGCCACGCTCGCCGTCGCCTAGGCCGGAGCACTGGCAGCCGGGAGCGTTCGATACCATCGAACCCCGCAGCTTTAGCCGACAAGAAGATGGTTTCACCGCGCCTCCCCTCGACCCAGGGCCTCCAGGCCTTCGAGGCCGTCGCGCGCCTGCGCAGCGTGAACCTGGCGGCCGAGGAACTCAGCGTGACGCCCAGCGCGGTGAGCCACCGCATCCGCCAGCTCGAGCTTCTGCTGGAACTCAAGTTCTTCACCGGCAGCGACTTCAGCCTCAGCGCCGACGGCATGGCCTACCTGGCCCGCGTGCGCGAGGCCATTGCGGCACTGCAGCAAGTGCCCGGCCGCGAGCCGGCGTCGCAGATGCGGCGGCTGCGCGTGGCGGTCACGCCCACCTTCTCACGGCAGATACTGCTGCCCCGGCTCGCGCGCTTTCGCGACACCTACCCGAACATCGAGCTGATGCTGCAGGTGACGGCACCGGTGCGCAGCTCCACGCTGGAAGAAGTCGACCTGGAGCTGCGCTTCGGCACCGGCCCGTTTCACGACCGCGAGTTCTGCCAGCTGCTGGCCGACGAGGTGTCGCCCGCGTGCAGCCCGGCGTACCTGCAACGCCACGGCCCTTTCGAGGACGGCTTCTCGACCGACGCCGAGGTGTCGCGCTCGCAGTTGCTGCGCACGCCGCTGGAGTCTTGGCGCACCTGGTTCAAGGCCTGCGGCATTGGCCTGCCCGAGCCCGCCACCGGCCACCAGCTCACCGACCTGGGCCTGGCGCTCGATGCGGCGGCGGAAGACTTCGGCGTGGTGCTGATGCACCTGAAGCTCGGCAGCGCCTGGCTCGACAACGGCCGGCTCGTGCGGCTGTCGCCGCGCAGCGTACCTTCGCCCAACGCCTACTTCCTGTGCTGGCGGCCGGGCACCATGGAACGCTGGGAATGCGCCACCTTCGTCGAGTGGCTGCGGCAGGCACTGCGCGACTGAATTCTTTTCAGCCGAAGCCCCCGCTTTTTTCAGATGGCCCGCCGGGGCACCTGCCGATAATGGCCGGTTAGCCCCCGCCAACCCACAAAGACCATCCAGGAGACGCACCTTGCCCGACCTTTCCAAGATCACCAGCATCGAAGACCTGCGGGTGATCGCCAAGCGGCGCGTGCCGAAGATGTTCTACGACTACGCCGACTCCGGCGCCTGGACCGAGGGCACCTACCGCGCCAACGAAAGCGACTTCCAGAAGATCAAGCTGCGCCAGCGCGTGGCGGTGAACATGGAAGGCCGCTCGCTGCGCACCACCATGGCCGGCCAGGAAACCGCGATGCCCGTGGCCATTGCGCCCACCGGCCTCACCGGCATGCAGCACGCCGACGGCGAGATCCTCGGCGCCCGCGCGGCCAAGGCCTTCGGCATTCCGTTCACGCTGTCGACCATGAGCATCTGCTCGCTGGAAGATATCGCCGAGCACACCGGCCGCCACCCGTTCTGGTTCCAGCTCTACGTCATGAAGGACCGCGACTTCATCGAACGCCTGATCGAGCGCGCCAAGGCCGCCAACGTCACCGCGCTGCAGCTCACGCTGGACCTGCAGATCCTGGGGCAGCGCCACAAGGACATCAAGAACGGCCTCACCGCGCCGCCCAAGCCCACCATCAAGAACCTCATCAACCTCGCCACCAAGCCGGCCTGGTGCATGGGCATGCTGGGCACGAAGCGACGCACCTTCGGCAACATCGCGGGCCATGCCAAGGGCGTGAAAGACCTGTCGTCGCTGTCTTCGTGGACCGCCGAGCAGTTCGACCCCGCGCTCAGCTGGGCCGACGTCGAGTGGATCAAGAAGCTCTGGGGCGGCAAGCTCATCCTCAAGGGCATCATGGACGTGGAAGACGCGCGCCTGGCCGCCAACAGCGGCGCCGATGCGCTCATCGTGTCGAACCACGGCGGCCGCCAGCTCGACGGCGCACCCTCTTCCATCGCGGCACTGCCCGCCATCGTCGAAGCGGTGGGCAGCGAGATCGAGGTGTGGATGGACGGCGGCATCCGCAGCGGGCAGGACGTGCTCAAGGCCCGCGCGCTGGGCGCACGCGGCACGCTCATCGGCCGCAGCTTCCTGTACGGGCTGGGCGCCCACGGCGAGGCCGGCGTGACGCGCGCGCTGCAGATCATCCAGAAGGAACTCGACATCACCATGGCCTTCTGCGGCCGCACGAACATCGACGACGTCGATTCGAGCATCCTGCTGCCAGGCACGTTCTAGGGCCTGCGCGAAGGCCACTTCGGGGGTAGGCCGATGAGGCGCCGGCTGACACGGCGCCCCCACGTGCAGGCGCAGAATGTTTTGGCAACAACAACATCGCCCGCACGGCGGCAAAGGCACCATGAGCGCAGTCACGCCTACCCATGGAGGCCAGACGGCTTCCTCTTCTTCTTCGTCCCCACCGCACTACAGCGCCGAAGAAAAGCGCCACCGCGTCTTCGCGATCATGGCGGCCTCCTCGGGCAACCTGGTCGAGTGGTTCGACTTCTACGTGTATGCCTTCTCGGCGCTGTACTTCGCGCCGGCCTTCTTTCCCAAATCGGACCCCACCGCGCAACTGCTGAACACCGCCGGCGTGTTCGCGGCCGGCTTCCTCATGCGGCCCATCGGCGGCTGGCTGTTCGGCCGCGTGGCCGACCGGCTCGGGCGCAAGACCTCGATGCTGATCTCCGTCACCATGATGTGCGGCGGCTCGCTCGTCATCGCGGCGCTGCCCACCTACGCGCAGATCGGCGCCTGGGCGCCCTTCCTGCTGCTCATCTGCCGCCTGTTCCAGGGCCTGTCGGTGGGCGGCGAATACGGCACCACCGCCACCTACATGAGCGAGGTCGCGCTGCGCGGCCAGCGCGGCTTCTTCTCGTCGTTCCAGTACGTCACGCTGATCGGCGGGCAACTGCTGGCGGTGCTGGTCATCGTGGCGCTGGAGCAGATGCTGACCGAGGCCGAGCTCAAGGCCTGGGGCTGGCGCATTCCGTTCGTCATCGGCGCCATCGCCGCTGTGGTCGCGCTGCTGCTGCGCCGCACGCTGCATGAAACCCAGAGCGCCGAGGCCCGCGAGAACAAGGAGGCCGGCAGCATCGCGGGCCTCTTCAAGCACCACACGCCTGCGTTCCTGACGGTGCTGGGCTACACGGCCGGCGGCTCGCTCATCTTCTATACCTTCACCACCTACATGCAGAAGTACCTGGTGAACACGGTGCACCTGCCGATCAAGACCGCGAGCTACGTCATGACCGGCGCGCTGTTCGTCTACATGTGCATGCAGCCGGTGTTCGGCGCGCTGTCGGACCGCATCGGGCGGCGCAACAACATGCTGCTGTTCGGCGGACTGGGTGCGCTGGCCACGGTGCCCATTCTCACGGCCCTGCAGCACACCACCAGCCCGGTGCTGGCCTTCGTGCTCATCATCGTGGCCCTGGCCATCGTGAGCTTCTACACCTCGATCAGCGGCATCGTGAAGGCCGAGATGTTCCCGCCCGAAGTGCGCGCGCTGGGCGTCGGGCTGGCCTATGCGGTGGCGAACGCCATCTTCGGCGGCTCGGCGGAGTACGTGGCGCTGGGCCTCAAGTCGCTGGGCCACGAGTCGGTCTTCTTCTGGTACGTGAGCGCGATGATGGTCCTCGCCTTCGTCGTCAGCCTGCGCCTGCCGCGGCAGGCCAGCTACCTGCATCACGATCACTGAGGGTGCAAAACCCCTTTGTTCGGGCAATTCAGACCCGAACCAAGGGGACATACTTCCGCCTCCTAGAGGAAAGAGGCATGAAGTCAAAGCTGGAAACAGCCATGGTGTGCGGCGTTGCCGTGCTCGTCTACGGCGCGCTGATCGGCGTGTTCGCGGCCTATCCACCGGCCGCCACCGGCGACTGGGCAGCCTGGGCCCAGGCCTTCGGCTCCGTCACCGCCATCGGCCTGGGGCTGTGGGTCGTGCAGCGTCAGCACACGCTGGAGATGCAGCGCCGCGAGGCACGCAAGCTGGCGGCCCGGCTTTCGATGCACCAGGGGGCGCTGCAACTGATCAACGCGGTTTATGTGGTCGCGGAGAAGGTCAAGTCGCACCCCGACGAAACCGCGCTCGACCTGCTTCACCTGTCGCTCGAAGTCGAAGGCATCACGTCGGCGCTGGCGAATGTGGACCACCTGCGCTTCGAAACCCCGCGTGCGATCGATGCGCTATTGGCGGCGCAGTCGGCTTCGAGGAAGCTGCTGGCGCATCTGCAGCGGGCTTATGACTTGTCTCTGGATGGGCGGGGGCACAAGTGGGCGCCGGTGAAGGAGTTTGCGGAGCAGGCCAGTGCGTTGGTGAGGCCGCCGATGGAGGCGTTTCGTGCGGAGCTTGCGCAGGCGCAGAAGTAGGCAGCGCCTGGAAGTGCTTCTCGGCGTGCCCCCACAGGCGTCCAAGGCGTAGCCGCCTGAAACTTCCACATCAGCTCTTCCCAATCCCGAATCTTCGGATCGCTCTTCGAGGCCAGCGCCATCGCCTCCGCGTCATAACGCGCGTCGTCCGTCTCCATCAGCATCACCATCCGCGTGCCCGGATGGGTTCGGGCGTCTATGTCTGCGCGTCGCAAGACACGTCCGAGCGCGCAACGCCGGCGGTCGGCGAGAGCCCTTCCGAAATGATGCAGGCCCGCGCCATGCTCGAAGGCTCCGTGGTGACGCTGGCGTCGGCCCGCGTCACTTCACAGCAGCTCGAGCGCGTGAAGAACTGCCTGGAAGACATGCGCCAGGACGGCCTCCACGGCCGTTCGCAGCTCGAGAACGACCGGCGCTTTCACCTCGCCATTGCGGAGATGACGGAGAACTCCGTCCTTGTACGGCTCGTGGGAGAGCTGTTCGACGGGCGGCACAGCCCGATCTCGTCGCGCATGAGCGCAAGCACCGAAGACTCGCAAGCGTGGAAGGCCGCGTTCGCCGAGCACGAGGCCATCTACCGCGCGCTGGAGGCGCGGGACCCTCAAGCCGCCGTGGCGGCGATGCTTCATCACCTGAGCGCATCGCATGCGCGATGGACGGGGGAAACGCAGGCATCCGTGCCCTGACCGGCACCTGCGCCCATCGCTGAAGCGCGGCGCGGCGCGGCGCGGTACGGCTATTCGGCGTACACGCCGGCCGCCTTGATGATCGGCATCCACTTGGCGATTTCTTCCGCCACGAACTTCTTGTGGCCCGCAGGCTCGATGCGCCCGTCGGTCGCCACCACTGCGCCCAGCAGTTCCTCGCGGTGGATGAAGTCGGGGTCTTTCAGCGCGGTCTTTACCGCGTCGCTCAGCTTCTTCAGCACCGGCGCGGGCGTGCCCTTGGGCGCATACAGGCCGTGCCAGATCGTGACCTGGAAGTTCTTCAGGCCCGCCTCGTCGAGCGTGGGCAGGTCTTTCAGCGCCGGCAGCGCGAGCCGCCTGGGCGTGGTCACGGCAAAGGCCTTGACCTTGCCGGACTGGATCTGCGGCGTGGTGTTGGTGGTCTGGTCGCACAGCAGGTCGATCTGCCCGCCGATCAGGTCGGTGATGGCCGGTGCGGTGCCCTTGTAGGGAACGGCGGTCATCTCGGTCTTGGTGGCGCTCTGGTAAAGCAACCCGCACAGGTGCGAGGCCGAGCCCACGCCGGCATTGCCGATGTTGATCTTGCCCTTATTGGCCGCGATCCAGCTCGTCAGCTCCTTGTAGTTGGTGGCGGGGATGCTCGGCTTGGAGATGAGCGTCATCGGCACGTCGTTGACGATGCCCAGGTATTCGAAGTCGCTCTCCACCTTGAACGGCAGGTTGCGCACCAGGCTCGGCACGGTGGCCATCGCGATGTGGTTGAGCAGCAGCGTGTAGCCGTCGGGCGTGGCGCGTGCCACCTTGGCGGCGCCGATGGAACTGCCGGCGCCGGGCACGTTGTCGATGATCACCGTGCCGCCGCCCAGCGGCTTGCGCAGCGCCTCGGCCAGGTCGCGCGCCACGCGGTCGGTCGGGCCGCCGGCCGCGAAGGGCACGACGATGGTGATCGACTTGCCGGCCGGGAAGTCCTGCGCATGCGCGCCGGCGGCAATGGCGATCGCCGCGAGGGCGAACAGTTTTTTCATGAAGTCTCCGTTGCGTTGTCAAAAAAAGAAATTCAGGGCGCGCGCGAAGGCACGCGGCTCTCGAGCGCGGGCGGCTGCCATTGCGGCTGGATGTGGCAGCCGTTCCTGCCGTCGGTGTCGTAGCGCGGCATCAATGCCTTGCAACGCTGCGCGAGGCCTTCGGGCGTGGGCTTCTCGCCCTTGTCGATCCAGTCGAGCAGCGCGGCGAAGAGCGCCGGGTATTCCGAATCGCTCAGGTAGCTGTGCTCGCGCTCGCTGCTGAAGCTCTGCACCAGCAGGCTGCCGGTGCCGGCCGCGTCGCGGATGCGGCGGTACGAGCTCTCCAGTTCGACGAAGGCGGTGGGGTCGTCTATCGCGTGCAGGCCCACAGTGGGCAGCGACGTGCGGCCGGTGGGCTGGCTGTCGGCCGCCAGCGCGCCCTTGGCCTGTGGGTCGGCCGCGTAGCGCAGCACACCGGCATTGAGCGCCGCATCGTCGGCCGAGCCGCTGTAGACCGCACCGATGTTGCCGAAGGGGTTGCGCCCGCCAAGCCGCTTCTGCACCAGGTCCTGGAACAGCCAGGTGGCCCACGTCAGGTGGCCGAGCAGCGAGCGCTCCTGGATCTTCACGACAGAAAGAATGGTCTTCAGCCGCGCGGCCTGCTCGGGCGTGCGCTGCGCGGCGGGCAGGCCGACGCCGGTGCATTCCTTCACGCGTGCGGCAAGGTCGGCGCGGGTGAGCTTCGAGTCGAGCGGCAGGCCCATCCACAGCGGGTACTGCGGCTCGTCGGGCTTCGGATGGTTGTGGCAGACGTACTGGTACACCACGCGCAGGTCGAGCCGGAAGTCGTAGGCGCTGTTGCCGCCGCCGAGCACGCCGCTGGTGAGCATCAGGCCGTCGTAGGGGCTCTTGGCTCCGCCCGCGGGCGCATACAGTTCGGCCGCCTTCGCCGCCACGCCCGCGCCGTAGCTCTGCCCGTGCAGCAGCGTGCGATGCGGCTGGCCGAAGTGGCGCACGAAGATCTGGCGCAGCCGCTCGGTGTCTTCGGCCGCCATGGTCACGCCGTAGCCGCCGCGCCGGTAGGTGGAGCCGGCCCAGGCATAGCCGGCCTTCACGGTGACGGCCCAGCGCTTGAGGTCTTCCTCGCTGCGCTCGAGCTTGGGCGGGCCGGTCTCGGGGCCGCCGTGGGCGTGCATCACGAGCACGCGGTTCGCGTCGTTCGCCCAGCCGCCCGGAATGGCGATCCAGTAGAGGGCGCCCGTGCCGTCCTCACCGGTATAGCAGCGGGTGGCCTCCGGCACCGGCGACGGGCAGGCAGCCGCGTTGGGCCCCGTGGGCTCAGCGTGCGCGGAAAGCATCGGCGCCGCGCCGATCAGCGCGAATGCCGCGAGGCAAAAGAGTCGTTTGTTCAATGGCGTACTCCGAATTCGAGCGCCGCGTTCGCCCCCGGGCTGGAGACGAAACCGAGGACGCCGCTGTTGAAGATGAAATTGCCCGGTCGGCCCGCATCGGCCTGCGCCACGCCGGGCACCGGCGTGTCGTAGCTCAGCCCCGCGGTCGCACCGCCGAGGCCAAGGCTGCCGCCGGCCACCGTGGCATCGTGGTTCTCGCCCTTGACGCTGACCAGCGCATAGCTGCCGTCGGCCACACCGGCGGCAAGGCTCTGCTGCAGGCCATGCACGCGCATGCCGACGCTGGTGGCCGGCTCGCGCACCAGGTGCAGCGGCACGGCAGCGCCGTTGACGAGGCCGATCACCATCGAGCCGGTGAGCGTGCCGCCGGTGGTCACGGCACCGCCGTTGGGCGAGGTGGTGAAGAGGTCGAAGGCGGCGCGCGCGGTGTTGTAGGCGACGTAGCCCTTCTCGGTCTGCGTGCAGTTAGCGTCGTAGACCATGAAGCCGCCCGAGACCGGGTCGCGGCAGTATTGGAAGGTGCCCGCGTTGCGCAGCCGCACCGACGAAGCGAAGGCATTGGCGCTGCCGGCGCCCTGCTGCACGCCCACCGCATTGAACACGTTCGCCACCGGCTTGAAGTCGCCCGACACCGGCGCGGCCGAGAAGCTGTTCTGGAATGCCAGCAGCGGCGCGAAGCCTCCGCCGCTCGGCGCGTTCACGCCGCCCGACAGCACGCCGCCAGCGCCGAAGCTGAACACCGCCCCGCTCTCGGCGCTGGCATAGCTGCAGCTGCCTTCCGACACCAGCGAGCCGGTGCGCTGCGTGCCGGCGGCACGCTGCAGGCTTGCATCGATGGTGACGGTGTAGGCCATGGTGGCCGGGTCGATCTGCACGTGAAGTTCCTCGCCGAAGCTGTTGCCGCCCTTGTAGCTGGTCACGGAAGCTGGCAGGTTCGGGCAGGCCAGCGGGTCGCCGACTTCGGTCACGCAGCTGTAGTTGACGGCCGCGTCGAGGCTGCCGCTGCCACGGTACTTGGGCCACGACGGGAACTGGCACAGCGGACGCGTGCGGCCGTAGGTGCCGGCCACCGCATCCACCGCCACGCCGGTGGCGGGTGCGAGCCCGGCCTCCACCCAGCCTTCGAGCGCCGCCAGCGAATCCCAGTTGGGAATGAAGCTGCCGGTGCCGTGGCCCATGCCGGGCACGGTGTAGAAGCGCACGTTCTGGTCGACCGCCGCCTGGCCCACGGTGGCGATGAGCTGCCTGTAGTAGTCGATGGTCGAGTTGGGGCTGATCACTTCGTCGGCCAGGCCGTGCAGCATGATGAGCCGGCCGCCGTGCGCGAAGAACGGCGCGAGGTTCGGGTTGGTCGCGTCGGTGAGGTTCGACACCTCCGTCACGCGCGCGGCATGGCTGCCCGGGTTCAAGGGGTCGAAGGTCAGCGTGTCGAAGCCTGCGATGCGCGTGACGAAGAACTTCACCCACTGGTCGCCGGTGACGTACATGTTCGCATCGGACGACGTGGCCGGATTGCCCGGCACCTTGCGCGTGCCGAGATCACGCGTGGTGTAGGGCCCCGCCACCAGTGCGCCTTCGAGCAGGTTGTAGCCGCCCGCGCGCTTCACACCGTTGGCCAGCGAATAGGTGGTGAAGTCCAGCGGCGACTCGATGGCGTGCACGGTGGCGATCTGCGCGTCCGACAGGCAGGTGTCGCCCGTATCGGCGCCGCCGCTGCAGCGCATCGAAGCAATGACCTGCGCATTGAGCAGGCGGCAACTTTCGACGTTGCTCACGATGTTGTCGGCCGCGCCGTCGAGCTTGTCGCAGGCCTGCATCACGGTCCTTTGCACCAGCAGCGTCTTGGCCACGTTCATCCAGCCCGCGCCACCGTTGTTGTAGAGCGCGCGGCCCACGGCCACGTTCGACAGCCGCGTGCCGGTGTAGTTGAGCGCGGGTTCGTTGGCGATCACGCCGTCGTAGTCCTCGGGCCAGCGCTGGATGTAGCTGAGCGCATCGCGCCCGCCGGTCGAGGTGCCGAGGAAGTAGGCGTGCTTCGGCTTCACCGCATAGCGCGCGAACACCAGCGCCTGCGCCACGTCGCGCGTCTTCTTGAGCGAATTGCCGCCGTAGTTGGCGAGCTGCTCGTCGTTGGCCGCGAACCTGCCGTCGGTGATGCTGCTCGACTGATGGCCGGAGTCGTCGCCGTAGGTGGCGTAGCCCAGCGCCAGCGGCGCGGGCTTGCCGGCGGGGCCGAAGCGGATGACCTCGGTGCCGTCGATGAGCACGCCGTCGAAACCGCCGCCGCCGAAGTGGATGGTCTTCTGGTTCCACTTCTCCGGCAGGTTCACCGCGAAGTTGATGACCGAGGCGCTCGGGTCGACCGGCTGGATGGTGCCGCGCACGCGGCAGTAGTCGCCGAGCGTGTTGCCCGCATCGCCCGCGGCCACCGGCGTGGCGCTGGTGACGGTGGCGCCCTGGGTGGGCAGGCTGATCAGCGAGGCCGGCAGGCTCTTGCCGTTCAGGTCGGCGCAGGCAACCACCGGTTGCACCGGCGCGGGTGGCTGGTTGTCCGGCGGATCGTTGGCGGGCGGGTTGTTGCCGTTGGCCGGTGGCGTGGCGGGCAGCAGGCCGACACCGCCGCCCCCTCCTCCTCCGCCACCACCACCGCAGGCGGCAAGGATCAGCGAAACCAGCGAAAGGCCGATCGCATACAGGACGGCACGAATCACCGATGCAGGGCGCGTTGTGCGCATGGGTTTGTCTCCGGCATGCGGCCTCGTCGGGCCGCTTGTTCTTGAATGGGCGGCCGGACGATAGATTCGGTGTGACTTAGGGTCAAATAAAATAACAAGGCACTTTCAATACCAAAAACATATGGACATAAGGGCACTGCGCTACTTCGTGGCCGTCGCGGGCACCGGCCACATGACGCGCGCGGCCGAGCAGCTCGGCATCCAGCAGCCGCCGCTGAGCCTGCAGATCAAGGCGCTGGAACGCGAGCTGGGCATGCCGCTGTTCCGCCGCCACCCGCGCGGCGTGGCGCTCACCGACGCGGGCCGGCTGTTCCAGGCCGAGGCGCTGCGCATGCTGCAGGACATGGAGTCCATGAAGCAGCGCATGGCCCGCGTGGCCAAGGGCCAGGCCGGCACGCTGGCGGTCGGCTTCACCAGTTCGGCGGCGGCGCACCGCTTCATGCCCGAGGCGCTGCGCGCATTCCGCCGCGCCTACCCCCTGGTTGAACTGCAGCTGCGCGAGGACAACGCCGCCGAACTCACCGAGGCACTGGCCGCCGGGCGGCTGCATTGCGGCCTGCTGCGCGTGCCGGTGGCCCGGCCCGAGGGGCTGGTGTTCGAGACGATGCTGCGCGAACCGGTGCTGGTGGCCATGCCCAGCGACCATCGCTTTGCCCTCGCCCGCACCAAGGCTTCACGCCCGCTGCCGCTTGCCAGGCTGTGCGAGGAAGGCATCATCCTCGTGCGGCGCCCGGGTGCTCCCGGCCTCTATGCCGAGCTGCTCGCGCTGTGCCACGCCAAGGGGCTGCGCCCGCGCGTGGTGGCCGAAGTCGATCGCATGATGACCAACCTCAACCTCGTGGCCGCGGGCGTGGGCCTGTCGGTGGTGCCCGCCTCGATGACCGGCGTGCACGCGCACGCCATCGCCTACATGCGGCTGGCCGACGGCGGCCAGCTCGACGCGCCGCTCACGCTGGTGTCGCGCGCGGAAGAAGACAACCTGCCCGCGCAGCATTTCGCGGCGCTGCTGCGCAAGCTGGCAGGCGAGCACGCCGGCAACCACCCGTCGGCGCCATGAGCGCGCAGGCAAGGCGCCGCTTCGCGCAGGGTGCGGGCGCCTTGCTCGCCGCTGCCTGCGCGGCGCCGGGCCTGCTGCGCGCGGCCCCTCCTGCCTGGCCCCAACGCGCGGTGCGGCTGATCGTGGTGTACCCGCCCGGCGGCGTGAGCGACGGCATGGCCCGCGTGCTGGCCGAACCGCTCGCACAGGCGATCGGCGCGCCGGTGCTGATCGAAAACCGCCCCGGCGCGGGCGGCAGCCTGGGCATGGACGCGCTCGCGCGTTTGGCGCCCGACGGCTGCACGCTGGCTTTCTCGGCCATCAGCCCGCTCACGCTGCATCCGCTGCTGGCGCGCGTGCCCTACGACCCGCAGCACGCCTTCGTGCCCGTGGCCAGCGTGATGCGCACGCCGGTGCTGGTGGTCGGCACGCCGGCCTTCGCGGGGCGCGGCTTCGGCGCGCTGATCGCGCAGGCGCGCAGCCGGCCGGGCGCGGTGCGCTGGGCCACATCGGGCGTGGCCACCATCGGCCACATGGTGCTGGCGCAGGTGCGCATGCAAAGCCGCACCGACATCACGCACATCCCCTACCAGGGCGGCGGCCCGCAGCTCAACGATGCGCTCAGCGGGCAGTTCGAAGTGCTGTCCACCAACGTGGCCGCGCAACAGCTGCAATACATAGAGGGCGGCCGCTTCCAGCCGCTGGCGGTGGGTGCGCCCGCGCGCATCGAGGCCCTGGCCGAGGTGCCGACGCTGGCGGAACTGGGCTTCGAGAAGGCGAACCGCGATTCGCTCTTCGGCATCTTCGCGCCGGCGCGCACGCCGCCAGCGGTCGTGCAGCGGCTCAACGCCGAGATCAACCGCGTGCTGCGCAGCGACGGCGTGCGTGCGCGGCTGCGCGAGGCCTACAACCTGCCGGCCGGCGGCAGCACAGAAGATTTCATGCGCGAGATCGCCATCGACCGGCGGCGCAACCGCGAGCTGGTGGCAGGCGACCGTTCGCAATTCGACTGAGCGCGGCAGCGGCCGCGCCGTTCAGCCTTCGGCCCAGAGACGCGGATAGTCCTTCACGAAACCGTCGGGCGTGGCGACCAGCACCGCGCTGTAGTCAAAGCGCCTTGCCTCGTAGGCGTACTCGGCTTCGCCGCGCCGCTCGTAGCGCTGCGCCAGTTCGCTCAGCACGCCGCCGTCCAGGTCCAGCCACGCGGCCGGGGCGTCGGCGCTCTCGCCCTTCTCGAGGTTGAGCCGCCGCAGCTGCAGCAAGTTGGTGGCGGGCGTGAAGCCCAGGTCCAGATCGACGCAATGCGACATGTCGGTCACGGCTTCGTCGTTGAGCTTCCAGTGGCCGCGCGCGTCGCGCGTGATCGACAGGTCGATGGCCGAGCCGCCGAGCCAGCCGCGCACGGTGCCCCATTGGGTGTGCCAGTGCAGGTCGCAGCGCACGCGGTAGTGCAGCTGGCCGATGCGGCCGTCTTCCATGCGGAACACGGCGGCACCGTCGAGTTGCCAGGCCGAGGCATTGCGTTCGAGGCGGCAGGCGTCGTGACCCGGTGCGTCGAGCCTGCGCCAGAGAATGGAGGCAACGGTTTGCATGGCGCGGATGATGGACCGGCATGCTGCGGTGCGCAAGCCTTGTCCCTTCGTCATGGCCGAAGAAAAATGGCCGCCGATGCATGCCGGACAATGCCGGGCACCATGACCAAGCTCCCCGCGGCGCTCGCGCTGCTCCTGTCCGTCTTCTTCTGCGGCGCCGGCCATGCCGCAGCCGCGCTGAAAGACGGCGACATCGTCTTCCACACCTCGCGCTCGGCGCAGAGCGTGGCGGTGCAGCGTGCCACCGGCTCGCGCTACAGCCACATGGGCATCGTGCTGATGCGGGGCGGAAAGCCCTACGTGTTCGAGGCGGTGTCGACGGTGCGCTACACGCCGCTCGCACAATGGACCGCGCGCGGCAATGGCGGCCACTACGTGGTCAAGCGGCTGCGCGATGCCGACCGGCTGCTGACGCCGGGCGCAGTGGCCACGCTGCGCGCCCGCACCACCGATTTCGAGGGCCGCCCTTACGACCTGACGTTCGAATGGTCGGACCATCGCATCTACTGCTCCGAACTCGTGTGGAAGCTCTACCAGCGCGCGCTGGGCGTGCGCATCGGCGAGCTGCAGAAGATCCGCGAATTCAACCTGACGGACCCGGCGGTGCGCGCCAAGATGCGCGAGCGCTACGGCGACAAGGTGCCGATGGACGAGCCGGTGATCTCTCCGGTGGCGATGTTCGAGTCGCCGTTGCTCAGGACCGTCGAGACGCGCTGACGGTTTTTCAGGGTAGCGCTCACGCCGACGGGGTGCCTTGCTCCGCGAATGTCCCCCGGGGCTTCGCCCCTCCTCCTTTATTTCGCTGCGCAAGGTACCCCGTCGGCGTGATCGTTCAGAGCACCGGTTGATCTGCCAGCACAAGAGCCGCGTCCATCGTGCGCAGGGCGCCGGGTGCTCCCCGCAGCGAAATAAAGGAGGAGGCCGAAGGCCGGGGGACATTCGCGGAGGGGAGTACCCGGCGGCCTGTGCACACGCCCTGAAAGCGCCCCCAAAAGCGCCCCTCGACAGGCAAGACAGTCCCACCCGCGAGACAATCGTTGCCGTGAGTTCCCAGCCCCCGTCAGCCCCGCGAATCCGCCGCATCGCCCACCTCGACATGGACGCCTTCTATGCGTCCGTCGAGCTGCTGCGCTACCCGCAGCTCAAGGGCCTGCCCGTGGTGATCGGCGGCGGCCGGCGGCGGGTGGACGAGGCCATCCGCGACCTGCCCGAGGGCGGCACCCTGGCCGACATTCCGGTCGACTCGTTTCCAAGGCTCAAGGACTACACCGGCCGCGGCGTCATCACCACCGCCACCTACCCCGCGCGCCAGTTCGGCGTCGGCTCGGCCATGGGGCTCATGAAGGCCGCCAAGCTGTGCCCGCAGGCCATCATCCTGCCGGTGGACTTCGACGAATATCGGCGCTTCTCGCGCGCCTTCAAGCAGGTCATCCTCGAAGTCGCGCCGCTCATGGAAGACCGCGGCGTGGACGAGGTGTACATCGACTTCACCGACGTGCCCGGCGGCCAGCGCGACGGCGGGCGCTCGCTGGCGCGGCTGCTGCAGAAGGCCATCTTCAGCGAGACCGGGCTGACCTGCTCCATCGGCGTGGCGCCCAACAAGCTCATCGCCAAGATGGCGAGCGAATTCAACAAGCCCAACGGCATCTCGGTGGTCTATGAAGACGACCTCGAATCGCGCATCTGGCCGCTGCCCTGCCGCAAGGTGAACGGCATCGGCCCCAAGGCCGACGAGAAGCTCAAGCGCTTCGGCATCGAGACCGTCGGCCAGCTCGCGGCGCGCGACCGCGACTGGCTCATCGCCAACTTCGGCAAGGCCACCGGCGCCTGGATGCACGAGGTGGCCTGGGGCCGCGACGACCGCCCGGTGGTGACCGAGAGCGAGCCCGTGTCGATGAGCCGCGAGACCACCTTCGACCGCGACCTGCACGCGGTGCGCAACCGCGCCGAGCTGGGCGCGATCTTCACCAGGCTGTGCGAGCAGGTGGCCGCCGACCTGCAGCGCAAGGGCTACGTGGGCAAGACCATCGGCATCAAGCTGCGCTATGACGACTTCAAGATTGCCACGCGCGACCAGACCATCGGCCACTTCACCGCCGACGCCAAGACCATCCGCCAGACCGGCGGCCAATGCCTGAAGCGCGTGCCGCTCGAACGCCCGCTGCGGCTGCTGGGCGTGCGCGTGGGCGCGCTGGCCAAGGCCGGCAGCCCCGAGGCGCTGGCGCCTGCCGGCGGCGCGCAGCGCGCGGCATCGGAGCCGGTGGCCACCACGGCCTCTCTCTTCTGACGGGCGCCACCACCATGCTGAAACGCTGGCTCCGGAACACAGCATTCACACTGCTGGGGCTGGCCTCGCTGATCGGGCTGTATGTCGCGGTCGCGTGCGCGCTGGTGTTCTGGCCGGCCAACGGCGCGAAGCCGGCGGGCGATGTACCCGCCGAAGTGCAGGCCTGGGTGCTGAGCAACGGCGTGCACACCGACTACGTGTTCCCGGTCCGCTCGGCCACCATCGACTGGCTGCAGGTGTTCCCGCTGAAAGACTTCAAGGCGCCGCCGCCCGATGCCGAGTTCATCGCCATCGGCTGGGGCGACCGCGAGTTCTACCTGAACACGCCCACCTGGGGCGACCTGACGGTCTCGCGCGCCTTCGGGGCACTGTCGGGCGGCAACCGCTCGCTGCTGCACGTGAGCTACCTGCGGCGCGGGCAACTGGGCCGCGGCGCATTCGAGCTGCCGCTGTCGCAGGCCCGGTACGCGCAGCTCGTCGGCCATGTGCGTGCGAGCCTGCCGCCGGGGCCGGCGCAACCCATCGCGGGCGCGCACTACGACAGCCAGGACGCCTTCTACGAAGCCGAGGGCGCCTACAACCTCTTCGAGACCTGCAACACCTGGATCGGCCGCGGCCTGCGGCAGGCGGGCGTCACGGTGAGCCGCTGGACGCCCTTCGACTTCACCGTGACCTGGCACCTGCAGCCGGCGCGGCCCTGACCAGGCAGGCTCAGGGCTTGGGCACGCCGCCCTGCCACTGCGGCCAGTTGGCCACGATGTGGTCGACCACGCGGCTGCCCACGCGCTCGATGTTCTCCACCGTCTCCGCAAAGCCGCCGGCCGTTTCGCCGGGGGCGGGGTCCAGGTGCTGCAGCGTGGTTTCCTTCGGGTTGCCCTGGTCGAAGTTGACCGCGCCGCGCAGGCTCATCACGCGGTCGGTGCCGTGGGTGCGCTTGATGACCAGCGTGATGGCGGCGGCCTCCATCTCGGTGATGACGTAGTCGTCCGCGCCGTAGAGCTTGGCGATGTACTGCGCCTGCTTCGACATGCCCGGGCCGTGGAAGAAGGTGTCGCCCGTCATGTGGGTGCCGGTGCCGACGAAGGGCGCGCGGCGGGCCGCCGCGTCGGGGTAGCGCAGGCGGTACTTGCGGGCCGACTCGGAGTCTTTCAGCGGCGTGTCGGCTGACAGCCTCATGGCCCAGCGCACGAGGTCGGGGTTGAGCTGGAAGCGGCGGTATTCCTCGTAGCCCTTGCGCGGCATGAAGGTCGGTTCGCCAGGCTTGTTTTCTTCAGGCGCCCAGCGGTGGCCCAGGTCGTAGTCGACCAGCCAGGTGCCCCAGTTCACTTCGCCGATGGTGCCGCGCGAGGGCGGCGTGCCGGCCACGCCGGAGATGACGTAGTAGGCCTGCGAAAAATCCAGCCGCGGGTTCAGCAGGATGGCCTGCATCGACGACGAGGAGTTGACCTTGCCCATGCCCAGCACCGCGCCGCACACGCCGTCGGTGTTGCAGTACACGGGCTGCAGCGCGCCGGGCACGGCGATGGGCTTGGCGTCTTTCCAGTAGCGCTCGTACCAGTGCTGGAACTCGCCGGCACGGTCGCCCGTGTTCTGGCCGATCTCGAACATGGCGGCGACGAAAACCTTGACCTTCACGGGCGGTGCGGAAGCCGTGGCCGGAACGGCGGTGGAGGTGGAGGTGGAGGTGGAGGTAGAGGTAGAGGTAGAGGTAGAGGTAGAGGTAGAGGTAGAAGTGGAAGCGCAGCCCGCGGCAAGCAGCGCGGTTGCCGGCAGCAGGAGCCAGCAGGTACGGAAGGACGAAGGGCGAGAAGACATGGAGAAGCTCGATAAGGGAAAGAACAGACGGCCCGCATTTGCGGCGTCCTACAGGCCGTGATTGTCGGCGCTGGCAAAAACGGTGCGTACCACCACGCAAACCCCATGCCGGCCACTGTTCTTTCCACCTCTCCCGTGTCGCAGCCGTCCGCGCGGCCGCCGTCGAAGCCCACGCCCATCGCCAACGGGCTGGTCTACGTGAACCCCGACATGCCGGGCATTCGCCGCCTGAAGCACGGCACGCGCTTTCGCTACCGCGACGCCAAGGGCCAATGGCTGCGCGACGTGGACGAAATCTCGCGCATCCGCATGCTGGCCATTCCGCCGGCCTACACCCAGGTCTGGATCTGCCCGCTGCCCAACGGCCACCTGCAGGCCACCGGCATCGACGCGCGCGGGCGCAAGCAGTACCGCTACCACGCCGACTGGCGCGTAATGAAGGACGAGACCAAGTTCGAGCGGCTCGAAGCCTTCGCGCTCGCGCTGCCGCGCATCCGCGCCCGCGTGGCGCGCGACCTGCAAGCCGACAGGAAAAACAAGGCGCCCGACCGCAGCCAGGTGCTGGCGGCGCTGGTGCGCCTGCTCGACACCACCCTGCTGCGCATCGGCAACGAAGAGTACGCAAGCAGCAACGGCTCCTACGGCCTCACCACGCTGCGCAACCGGCATGTGGACGTGCACGGCACCGCGCTGCGGCTGCGCTTCAAGGGCAAGAGCGGCGTGATGCACGAGGCCAGGCTGGAAGACCCGCGCGTGGCCAAGGTGGTGCGGCAGTGCCAGCAGTTGCCCGGGCAGGCCCTGTTCCAGTACGCGGGCGAAGACGGCGAGCTGCACAGCGTGTCGTCCACCGACGTGAACGACTACCTTGCCGAAGCCTCGCCCGGCGAACGCTTCACCGCCAAGGACTTCCGCACCTGGCACGGCACGGTGCAGGCCCTGGAGCTCACCCGGCTGGCCTGCGAGCCGGGGCGCAGCGCGGCGGACGGCACCCGCTACCGCGCCAAGGACATCCTCGCGGCAGTCGCCAAGCAGCTCGGCAACACGCCGGCGGTCTGCAAGAAGGCCTATGTGCACCCGGCCGTGCTGGCCCTGGGCAGCGCGCTGTCGGACAACGATGAAGACGCCGCCACCGCGCTGTTCGAGAAGATCGCGGGCCGCAAGACCGCGCGGCCTTCACGCGGGCTCTATGCGGCCGAACGCCGGCTGCAGGCCTTCCTGCGCACGCACCGGCAAGCGCAGGCGCGTGCTGCGGCGGGCAACAGCCGCCGAGGCGGAAGGAACCTTCAGGCCGCGGTGGCGAGCGCGAAGCGCACGCTGTCGCCGTCCACGGCGACGACATAACCCAGGTCTTCCGCCAGGTTCTGCAGCGCGACGGCATCGATGGCCAGCGCGCGCGGCGCACGATGCGCATCGAGCACGGCGTCGGTGGCGCCCGCTTCGCGAGGCATTGCAGAAAGCCTCAGCGCATTGGCGCCTTCGGCCTGCACGCGGATCGTGCCGGCCTCGTCGGCGCTGTCGTGCAGGTAGCCCAGCACGCCGAGGAACAGATAGCGCAAGGCCGCCGCCGCGGGCCAGCGTTGCTCGTCCTCGCTCGGCTCGAGCGCGGGGTCGATGTCGAGCGTCACGCCGTGCAGGTCGAAGGCCGCGCGCATCAAGGTCGTGCATTGCGCCACCAGCGCGCTGCGGGCGATGCCGTCGTCGGTGGTCGCCAGTTCCCAGTCGCGCAGCGAGCGGATGGCACTGACCAGTTCGGCCACCTGGTTGTCGATCAGCGCCACGCGCTCTTCGCAGGCGGCGGCATCGACGGTGGCTGCGCTGACCTGCCGCTTGAGCATCAGCAGCGCCATGCGGATCACCGAGACCGGCGCCGCCATGTCATGCCGCAGGGCGGGCAGGGCTCGGGTGAGAAGTTCGTGGCGCACGCCTGCGGCGATCCAGCTGCGCGCACTGGGAGAAGACTTCATTGCGCGGCTGCCAGAGGCGTGGGGTTCATCGGCACGGTCACGGGTACTTCCTGAAACGAGAGGGAGTAACAAGTATCGTGCCCGGCTACCGCGCCGGGTGTAGGAGCGAGCCTACGAGCCTCAGGGCTTGCCCAGGTAGGTGCGCACGTCCTTCACCAGCACACCGGCGGCGGCGATGGCAGAGCGCAACTGCGCCTCGGTCACGCCCAGCGTCTGGGTCCAGTAGCGCACTTCGTGCGCCTCGTTCACGTTGATGCGGGCGGCGTCTGGCGGCCCGCGCTTGCTCAAGTCATCGGCCATGGTGATTTCCTTTGTAGAAGGAACCACGATGCGGCGCGCCCCGGAGGCGCGTGGAAGGACTGCGGCGCACCCGCTTGCAGGAAAACGCGAAGCGCCCGGCGGCACACCTGCCTACGCTGCGCGCAGCCGCGCCTGCAGTTCGCGCTTGAGCAGCTTGCCGTTGGGGGTGGTCGGCATGGTGTCGATCACCTCGATGCGGGAGGGGCGCTTGTAGGGCGACAGGTGTTCCACCAGATGCGCGCGCAGCGCCGCCTCATCGAGCACCGCACCCGGCTCCAGCTCCACGAAGGCGACCACCTGCTCGTTGCCATCCGCCTCCGGCACGCCGACCACCGCGCACAGGTGCACGCCGCCGAAACGGCCGATGACCGCCTCGACCTCCGCCGGATACACGTTGAAGCCCGAGCGGATGATCATTTCCTTCAGCCGGCCGACCACGAACAGCGCGCCGTCGGAGCCGAAGCGCCCGAGGTCGCCGGTGGCGTACCAGCCGCCGGGGCGCATCACCTGCGCGGTGGCGGCCGTGTCGCGGAAATAGCCGAGCATGAGGCCCGGCCCGCGCAGCCAGATCTCGCCGGTGTCGCCTTGCGGCACGTCATGCCCCTCGAGCGACACGATGCGGGCCTCGCCGCCCTCCACCGCATGGCCGGCCGCCGTGTCCGAACGCGGGGCTTCCGTGCGCGTGAGGAACACCGAGCCCGCATATTCCGAAAGCCCGTAGCCGTAGTGCAGCGGCTGGCCGAACAGCCGCTCCACGCGCTGCTTGAGCGCGGGGTCGAGCGGTGCCGAACCGGTGTACACGTAGCGCAGATGCGGAAAGCGCGGCACCACGCGCTCGCTGTCGATGTGGGCCAGCAGGCGCGCGTACATGGTCGGCGGCCCGAGCAGGTTGGACACCTGCTCGTGCGCCAGCGCCTGCAGCATGTCGGCCGGTGAGAAGCTGCCGCGCAGCACCAGCGAAGCGCCGCCGGTGAGCGCGGCCATCAGCACGGTGCCGATGCCGAAGATGTGCGTCATCGGCAGGAAGGCGTAGGCACGGTCGCGCTCGCTCAGCGCCCTCACGCCGGCCGACACCCGCCCGAAGTGCAGCAGCCCGCGGTGGGAGACCATCACGCCCTTCGGCGTGCCCGAAGTGCCGGAGGTGAAGATGATGGCGGCGGTGTCGGCCAGCGCCGGGTCGGGTTCGGTGCGTGCTTCTTCGCGCGTGGCCGAGCGCATCACGCCCGCAAGCGAGGACGGCACCGCACCGGCGCGCCGGGCGTGCTGTTCGGCCGCCTGCGAAGCGCTTGTGGTGAAGCAGCAAAGGCGCGCGTCCGCCCGTTCCACGATCGCCGCGATCTCGCCCGGCGACATGCGCGCGTTCACGCCGCAAGACCATGCGCCGATGCGGCTGCACGCCATCAGCAGCGCGATGTGCGCGGCGCAGTTCTCGGCCACCAGCACCACGCGGTCGGTCGGGCGCACGCCGGCGTCCAGCAGGTCTTGCGTGGCGGTCTCGGCCATTGCCTGCAGCGCCGCGTAGGTGGTCGTGGCGCCGGGCTCGAAAAGAAAGACTGCCTCCGGCGTGCGTGCCGCGCGGGCCTCCAGCAGCTCGTGAATGCGTGATTGCCGCATCGCCTATTCCGCCTCGATGCCCTTGGACGCCGTGGCCCAGAGCTGCCGGTCCGACTTGCCCTTGGTAGCGAGCAGGTCGGCCGCGCCGGACCACACGTCGTAGCCCTGCTCGCGCAGGCGGCTCGCGATGTCTTCGCGCGCCAGCATCTTCTGCGCGGCGGCATTCATGCGCGCGACCAGTGCCGGGTCCATGCGCGCCGGGCCGTACAGGCCGAACCAGCCGCCCACGTCGTAGCCCGCCACGCCCGACTCGATCATGGTCGGCACCTCCGGCAGCATGCGGTTGCGCTGGCGCGAGGTGACGGCCAGCGCGCGCACCTTGCCGGACTGGATGAAGGGCTTGGAGGTCGCGATGATGTCGAACATCATCGTCACCGTGCCCGCCATCACGTCGGCCAGCGCGGGCGCGCTGCCCTTGTACGGCACATGGGTGAGCTGCACGCCGGCCATCTTCTCGAGCAGCGCGCCGCTCAGGTGGTTCGACGCGCCCACGCCCGCCGACCCGTAGAACACCTTGCCGGGCCGCGCCTTCGCATATTCGAGCAGCTCGGCCACGCTGCGCACCGGCACGTCGTTGTTGATGACGAGCACGTTGGTGTAGTCCACCAGCGGCGCGATGGGCACGAGGTCCTTCATCGGGTCGAAGGCCATGTGCCGCTGCACGTTGGGGTTGATGGTGATGGTCGGGCTCGCGCCGAAGAACAGCATCGTGCCGTCGGCCGCGGCCTTGGCCACCGCGTCGCCGCCGAGCGAGCCGCTCGCGCCGGGTCGGTTGTCCACGATCACCTGCGTGCCCAGCGCCTGGCTCAGCGCGGGCGCGAGCAGGCGCGCAGCGCCGTCCACCGGGCCGCCGGCCGAATAGCCGACCACCAGCTTGATGAGCGGCGGCAATGGCTGCTGCGCAAAGGCGCGGTGCGGAAGTGCGCCGAGTGCCGCGCCGCCGGCCAGCGCGGCCATGAGTTGGCGGCGCGAGAAGTGAGTCGATGTCATGAGCGTTGTCTCCTGTTGTTGATCTACAAGTCAGGCTCGAAAGCCAGGCAGGACTGTTCTTTCGTGAAACACCGCGGAACCGGCTTTGCCGGGCCGCAGGTGTTGCCCCCGGTAGGGGGTTGGCGAAGCGACACGAAGTGCGCGAAGACTGGGGGCGAGCCTCATGCAGGCAAATCGAGGACCTGCCGCGCGAGGATGTTGCGCTGTATCTCGTTCGTGCCGCCGTAGATCATTGCGGCGGTGGAGCCGATGAGCGGCGAGAGCACGTTGAAGCTCTGCCCGTCGAGCACCTGGTCGCCGGCCACGGCGCCCTGCTCTTCGGCCGCCTCGACCAGCAGCGCGCCGATGCGGTGATAGGTCTCGCTGGCCCAGATCTTCAGCAGCGACACCGACGCGGGCAGCGGCTTGCCGGCCCGCACGATGTTCGCGAAGCCGGTGTACGCCGCCGACAAGTCGAGCACGTCGAGCCGCAGCGCCGCGAAGCGCTGCGCGAACACCGGGTCGGCAAACAGCCGCCGCGCCTGCGCCAGCCGCGCAAGCTGCCCCAGCGCGTACTGCGACTGCTTGGGGCTGCCCAGGAAGATGCGCTCGAAGCCCAGCAACGCCTTCGCGATGGTCCACCCGCCGTGCAGCCTGCCGACCAGGTTTTCCGCCGGCACGCGCACGTTGTCGAAGAACACCTCGCAGAACTCCGGCTCGCCGGCCAGCGTGCGGATCGGCCGGATGGTGATGCCCGGCGTGCGCAGGTCGCACAGCAGGAAGCTGATGCCCTCCTGCTTGCGCGCGTCCTTGTCGGTGCGCACCAGCATGAAGATGTGGTTGGCGTCCTGCGCGAGCGTGGTCCAGATCTTCTGGCCGTTGACCACGAAGTGCTCGCCCTGCGCGTCGCGCGCCGGCATCGCCTCGGTGCGCAGGCCCGCGAGGTCCGAACCGGCATTGGGCTCCGAGTAACCCTGGCACCACACATGCTCGCCGCTGAGGATGCGCGGCAGAAAGCGCTGCTGCTGTTCAGGCGTGCCGTGCTGTATGAGCAGCGGGCCGATCATCACGATGCCCTGGTCGGGCGCGCGCGCCACGCCGTGCTGCTCCAGCTCCTCGATCCACGCGATGAGCTTGTCGGCCGGCAGGCCCATGCCGCCGTGCGCCTGCGGCCATGCGGGCGCGATCCAGCCTTGCGCCGACAGCGTGAGATACCACTCGCGCATCTCGCTCCATCGCGCGCGGTGCGACAGGTAGCGAAGCTGCTGCGGATAGCGCTGCTGCAGGAAGGCGCGCACCATGCGGCGGAAATCGGCCTCGGGCATCGCCGCCCAGTCGGCGGTGCGGGGGAATTCGCCCTGCCACTGCGCAGTGCCCGCTGCTGCCTCCGCATCGCGCGACAGCGACGCATGCCGGTGCCGGTGCGCGCTGGCATTGCCCAGCCAGGCCGACAGGCACAGCACGCGCTTGTAGAACAGGCTCAGGTCGCATTCCTGCGTGTAGCCGATGGCGCCATGCAGCTGCACCGATGCGCGCGAGGCCTGCAGCGCGGCTGCCGTGCAGCGCGCATTGACGCGGCTGGCCTCGGCCTCCATGCGCTCTGCCGTCGGTTCCTGCACCACCTGCGCCAGCACTTCGTCCAGCGTCGACTTCGCCACTTCGAGGTGGATGAACATGTCGACGCAGCGGTGCTGCAGCGCCTGGAAGCTGCCGATGGGCTTGCCGAACTGCGACCGCGTGCGCAGGTAGGCCAGCGTCTGCGCGAGCATGGCCTGCCCCGCGCCCAGCAGCTCGGCCGACTGCAGGATCTGCCCGCCCGCGAGCGCCCGGCGCAGCGCCTCCTGCGCGGCCGGGCCCTCGGCCAGCACCGCGTCGGCCGGCAGCCTGACCTGCTCGAAGCGCAGGTTCGACGCCTGGCTGCCGTCGACCAGCGGCACCGGCGTTTCGCTCACGCCCACGGTGCCGCGCGGCACCCACAGCAGCACCGCGTCGTCTTCGCCACGCGCCGACACCAGCCAGCCGCTGGCGGCGGCGCCGGGCAGCACCATGAGCTTTTCGCCCTGCAGCAGCACGCCGCCGGCATCGCCCGCCAACGCTTCGCAGCCGCAGGCCAGCGGCACCGCGCTGAGGTCGCCCGCGCTCTCCTGCCACGCCAGCGCCGGCAGGCTGCGGCCCGCGACCAGTTGGGCCAGCAGCGCATCGGCGCGCGGGGTGTGCAGCGCCGACAGCAGCAGCGCGCTCAGACCGGCCACGGCCAGCAATGGCTCCGGCGCCGCGTGCTCGCCGGCCGCGCGCAGAATTTCCGCCGCACCGGCCAGCCCCAGCGCGAGGCCGCCGGCCGATTCGGGCGCCAGCATGCCGGGCCAGCCCAGCGCGGCGATGTCGCGCCAGCCTTCGGCCTCGTCGGCATCCGGTTGTTCCATGCGCTGGCGCCGCCGCTGGGTGGCGCGGCTGCGAACGAAGTAGTCGAGCGCCGATTCGCGCACCGCCGAAAGTGATTCAAGGTCCATCGCCGCAGCGTGCCCGAAGACCCTGCCGCCGAGCATTTGCATTTGCCGAAGGGAGGGTTTCGCAATCAGAGAGCCACCCCGCGCGAGGCGGGGCTAGATTCGGCGCATGACCACCAAGATCAAGAAATCCCTGCATACGGAGCTGGGCCACAGCACGCCCGACAGGATCACCGTGCGCGGGCGCGACCTGCCTTCGGAAATCCTGGGCCACCTCAACCTGGGCGACATGGCCTTCCTGGAGCTGACCGGGCGCATCCCGACGCCCCAGGAGTCGGTGACCTTCAATGCCATCGTCGTCACGCTGGTGGAGCACGGCATCACGCCCAGCGCCCTGGCGGCGCGCCTTACCTATGCGGGCGCTCCCGAAGCGCTGCAGGCGGCCGTGGCAGCCGGTCTCTGCGGCCTTGGCACGGTATTCGTCGGCAGCACCGAAGGCGCGGCCAGGATGCTCTACGAAGCGATCCCTTTCGGAGAGAAACCCACGCGCCCGCTCGCAGACATGGCGAAGGACATCGTGGCCGACCACCGCGCGCGCAAGCAGATCGTGCCGGGCCTGGGCCATCCGCTGCACAAGCCGATCGACCCGCGCACGCCGCGCCTGTTCCAGATCGCGGCGGAGAACGGGCTCTCCAGCCACTATGTCGCGCTGATGCAGGCGGTGCAGGAAGAAGCCGAGCGGGTGTCGGGCAAGTCGCTGCCGATCAACGCCACGGGTGCCATCGGCGCGATCGCGGCGGAGTTCGGCTTTCCCTGGAAGATCATTCGCGGCTTCGGCGTGATGGCGCGCGCCATCGGCCTCGTGGGCCATATCCTGGAAGAGATCGACGACCCGATGGCGGTGGAGATCTGGCAACGCGTGGAGAAGGAAGCCGGCGGCCCGCGCCAGGACTGAGCAAAGAACGATGAACAACGCCAACGACAAGAACTACCCCGACATCCGCGACGCCGTGCGCGACCTGTGCGCGCAGTTTCCCGATGCCTACTTCCGCAAGATCGACGAGGCGCGCGGCTACCCCGCCGAGTTCGTCGACGCGCTCACCAAGGCCGGCTGGATGGCGGCACTGATTCCGCAGGAGTACGGCGGCTCCGGCCTGGGCCTGACCGAGGCCTCGGTCATCATGGAAGAGATCAACCGCTGCGGCGGCAACTCGGGCGCCTGCCACGGCCAGATGTACAACATGGGCACGCTGCTGCGCCACGGCAGCGAGGCGCAGAAGCGCAACTACCTGCCGAAGATCGCCAACGGCGAACTGCGCCTGCAGTCGATGGGCGTGACCGAGCCCACCACCGGCACCGACACCACCAAGATCAAGACCACCGCCGTGAAGAAGGGCGACCGCTACGTCGTCAACGGCCAGAAGGTGTGGATCTCGCGCATCCAGCACTCCGACCTGATGATCCTGCTGGCGCGCACCACGCCGCTGGCGGACGTGAAGAAGAAGTCCGAGGGCATGTCGATCTTCATCGTCGACCTGCGCGAGGCCATCGGCAAGGGGCTCACGGTGCAGCCCATCCTGAACATGGTGAACCACGAGACCAACGAGCTGTTCTTCGAGAACCTCGAGATCCCGGCCGAGAACCTGATCGGCGAGGAAGGCCAGGGCTTCAAGTACATCCTGGACGGGCTCAACGCCGAGCGCACCTTGATTGCCGCCGAGTGCATCGGCGACGGCTACTGGTTCATCGACCGCGTGACGAAGTACACCAAGGAACGCGTGGTGTTCGGCCGGCCCATCGGGCAGAACCAGGGCGTGCAGTTTCCGATTGCGGAGGCCTTCATCGAAGTGGAAGCCGCGAACCTGATGCGCTACGAGGCCTGCCGCCTGTTCGATGCGCACCAGCCCTGCGGCGCGCAGGCCAACATGGCGAAGTACCTGGCGGCCAAGGCGAGCTGGGAGGCCGCCAATGCCTGCCTGCAGTTCCATGGCGGCTTCGGCTTCGCGTGCGAATACGACATCGAGCGCAAGTTCAGGGAGACGCGGCTGTATCAGGTGGCGCCGATCTCGACGAACCTGATCCTGAGCTACGTGGCCGAACACATGCTCGGCCTCCCCCGTTCCTTTTGACTAACCCCCAGGCTTCGCGCACTTCGTGTCGCTTCGCCTCCCCCCTTGCAGGGGGCAACGCCTGCGGCCCGGCAAAGCCGGTTCCGCGGCATTCCACGAAAGGATCCATTCATGACATCCGCCGTTGCCGACCATCCGAGCAAGGTGCTCGCGACTTTCGCGGCCGAACTGCAGTTCGCCGACATTCCCGCCCCCGTGCTGCGCCGCACCGAGGACCTGATGCTCGACTGGCTGGGCTCGGTGCTGGCGGCCCGCACGGCGCGGCCCGTGCGCAGCATCGAGCGCTTCGCCCGGATGATGGGCCCCGCGGAAGGCCCCAGCGAAATACTGACTTCGCGCCAGACCAGCTCGCCGCTGTTCGCCGCGCTGGTGAATGCGGCGGCCTCGCACTTCGTGGAGCAGGACGACGTGCACAACGGCTCGGTGTTCCATCCGGCCGCCGTCGTCATCGCGCCCGCGCTCGCGGTGGCGCAGAGCATCGGTGCGAGCGGCGCGCAGTTGCTCACGGCCGTGGTCGCAGGGTATGAAGTCGGCATCCGCGTCGGCGAATTCCTCGGCCGCTCGCACTACAAGACCTTCCACACGACGGCGACCGCGGGCACGCTCGCGGCGGCTGCTGCAGTGGGCCGCCTGCTGGAACTCACGCCGCAGCAGATGCTGCACGCCTTCGGCTCGGCCGGCACGCAATCCGCCGGCGTGTGGGAGTTCCTGCGCGACGCGGCCGATTCCAAGCAGTTGCACTGCGCGCACGCGGCGGCCAGCGGGCTGATGTCGGCCTACCTCGCGCAGGACGGCTTCACCGGCGCGGCGAAGATCCTCGAAGGCGCGCAAGGCCTGGGCGTCGGCATGTCGAGGGACGCCGACCCGGCCAGGCTCACCGACGGCCTCGGCACGCGCTGGACGCTGGCCGAAACCTCGTTCAAATACCACGCCTCCTGCCGCCACACCCACCCCGCCGCCGATGCGCTGCTGCAGGTAATGCAGCAGAACAACCTGAAGCCCGCCGACGTGTCGCGCGTGACCACACACGTGCACCAAGGCGCCATCGACGTGCTGGGCCGCGTCGAGGTGCCGGCCACGGTGCACCAGGGCAAGTTCTCGATGGGCACCGTGCTGGGCCTGATCGCCGTGCACGGCCGCGCAGGCCTGGGCGAGTTCGACCGCGACTTCCTCGCGCCCGAGGTCTCGGCATTCCGCGAGAAGGTGACGATGGAGCTCGACGAAGAGGTCGACACCGCCTACCCGGCGCGCTGGATCGGCAAGGTCAGCGTCCACACCGCCGACGGCCGCAGGCTGCAGGGCCGCGTGGACGAACCCAAGGGCGACCCCGGCAACAGCCTGGACCGCGCGGAGATCGAGGACAAGATGCAGCGCCTGGTGCACTACGGCGAAGGCGCCACCGCCGACGAGGCGAAGGCGCTGTGCGAGCAGGTCTGGAAGCTGGCCGATACGCCGCGCGTGGGGCGCTGGCTGATCGGCTGAAGCGGCTCAGGCGAAAAGTCGCCCCTGGCCGGGCACGCGCGGGTCGAGCCCCGCGGTACCGACGAGGTCCCAGAAGCCGGCGGGCGAACTCGACACCACGGGCACCCGCAGCCGGGCTTCGACTTCACGCACGGCATCGAGCGTGACCAGCCCGCCGCACGAGATGAGGATGCCGTCGGCGCCGGGCTGGGCTTCGAACACCTTCAGGCACAAATCGACCAGCACCCGGGTCGGCACTTCGCCCACGGCCTTCACGTCGGAGATGGAAAGGCCTTCGAGCGCGAGAGGCTCGAAGTCGCTCTGCTCCAGGTACTTGCGCAGGTGCTGGTTGACTTCATCGATGTACGCCGTGGCCACCGCCACGCGCCGCACGCCGAGGTGACGCAGCGCACCGACGATGGCGTTGCTCATGGTGGTGCAGGGCAATCCGGTGGCGCGCGTCATCTCCGCTTCGAGCTCCCGGTTGAAGGCCGCGCCGCGAAAGAAGCTCAGCGAGGTGCCCATGAGCGAGACCGCGCTCACGCCCTCTTCCTTGAGCGCGACGGCTTTCTCGACCACCGAGTCGATGACATCCAGATAACCGCGCGTGGAAATCTCTCCAAGGCCCAGGCCTTTGGCACTGAAGCGGATGCGCTCGCCGTAGAGCAGCGGGCCATCCACCGGCACTGCGCCGGCTGCAGGGGGGACTATCAGGCCGAGGTGGGGTGTTGTCATTTCAGTGTTTCGTGTTTTGTTTGTGGGTCTTTCGGGGCGTGTGCACAGGCCACCGGGTACTCCCCTCCGCGAATGTCCCCCGGCCTGCGGCCTCCTCCTTTATTTCGCTGCGGGCAGCACCCGGTGTCCTGTGCACAAGGCACGCCGCTGGTTAGCCGCCGATCAGCCAGTGCTCTGAGCGCTCACGCTGGCGGGGTACCTTGCGCAGCGAAATAAAGGAGGAGGGGCGAAGCCCCGGGGGACATTCGCGGAGCAAGGTACCCCGCCGGCGTGAGCGAGCCCCGAACAAAAAAAACCTCAGTTCCCCTCAGCCACGATGCGCTGGTCAGAAATGATCTTCTTCCACCGCGAAGTCTCCGCAGCCATGTCCTTCCCAAGCTGCGATGGCGTTGAATAGGCACGCAGCGTGCCCTGCGCCGCGGCAGCAGCACCGGCCTCCGGCGTGTCGAGCACCGACTTCACCGCAGCCGACAGCTGCTCGACCACTTCGTTCGGCGTGCCAGCCGGCGCCAGCACGAAGATGCGCGGCGCCACGTCGAAGCCCGGCAACGCATCGGCCAGCGGCGGCACGCTCTCCGCGCCTTCGAGCTTCGCCGTGTTCATCAGCGCCACCGCGCGCAGCTTGCCCGCCTTGGCCTGCGCCATGCCCGCAGTCGCGCTCACCACGCCAAGGGGAATCTGCCCGCCGATCACGTCCGGCACGATCTGCGCGGCACCGCGGTACGGCACATGCACCACCGAGCTGCCGGTGGATTGCTTGAGCATCTCGAAGCCCAGGTGCTGCACCGTGCCGACGCCCGACGTGGCATACGAATAGCGCGAGGCATTGGCCTTGAGCTCCTTCACCAGCTCCGCGGGCGTCTTCGCGGGGAAGTCGTTGTTGGCGACGATCATCAGCGGCGAGATGAACGCGCCCGCCACCGGCTTGAAGCTGGTGAGCGGATCGATGCCGATCTTCGGCTGCAGCAGCTTGGCGATGAGCAAGGCGCTGTCGCCCATCATCAGCGTGTACCCGTCGGGCGGCGCCTTGGCGACGAACTCGGCCGCGATGAGCCCCGTGGCGCCGGTGCGGTTCTCCACCAGCACCTGCTGGCCCAGCACGGCCGACAGGCGCACGCCGAGCAGGCGGGCCACCGCATCCACGCCGCCGCCGGCCGAATAGCCAACCACGAGGCGGATCGGCTTGTCGGGGTATTTCTGGGCGCGGGCCACGGGCGCCGCAAGGGCAAAGGCACCCGCAAGGCCCAGGGCCGCCATCGCGCGCAGTGCATGGCGGCGCTTGGGTCGAATCGCTTGTCTGGCTTTCATCTTGTCTCCGTTGTCTTGGTCGGAATCGCCGGCCGGCTGCTCAGGCCTTGCCCTTGCCGTGCGAGGTCGGCAGCTTCGCCAGCTCGCGCACGCGGTCGGCATTGGGAGCGAAGCCCAGGCCCGGCGTCTCGGGCAGCGTGAGCCAGCCCTGGTCGGGCACCGGCAGGCCGTCGAAGATCTGCTTGAGCATCTGCACCGCCACGTAGTGGTACTCGACCAGCCCGCCGTTCGACACGCCCGCATGCAGGTGCATGTTGTGGAAGGGCCAGGCGCCGCCGTTGTCGATGGGCACGTTGAAGGCCTGCGCCATGCCCGCGATCTTCAGCACCTGCGAGTAGCCGCCGGAGATGGTCACGTTGGGCTGCAGCACGTCGGCGGCCTGGTTCACCAGCAGGTCGCGGAAGCGGAAGGCCAGGCCCTCGTTCTGGCCGCAGGCCAGCGGAATGCGGGTGCGCGCGCGCAGCTGGGCCATCTGGCGCACGTCGTTCTGCGTGAGCGGCTCCTCGAAGAAGCTGATGCCGTAGGGCTCGATGCGGTGCGCCAGTTCGGTGGCGTGGAACAGGTCGAGGCCGCAGTTGGCGTCGACGTACAGCTTCACGTCGGGGCCCACGGCCTCGCGCACCGCCGCCACGCGGCGCACGTCCTCGGCAATGACTTCGTCGAGCGGGCGCGGCTCGTCGCGGCGTGCGAGCGCGTGGTTGCCGACGGTCATCTTCAAACGCTGGAAGCCCTGCGACACCCACAGCCTGGCGGCGGCGGCGAGCTGGTCGCGCTCGAAGAAGCCGAAGCCGAAGGTGGCGTACACCGGCACCCTGGCGCGCGCGCCGCCCAGCAGGCGCCACAGCGGCTGGCCGAGCGCCCTGGCCTTGATGTCCCACAGCGCGATGTCCAGCGCGGCGATGGTATGGCTGGCATAGCCGGTCTGGCCGCGCGGCGAGAGCAGCCAGTAGAGCTTCTCCCACAGGCGCTCGGTGGCCATCGGGTCTTCGCCGATCAGCGCGGGGCCGGCCACTTCGCGCACGGCGGCGGCGATGATTTCTTCCTCGGTGATGGCGGTCATGCCGTGGCCGACGAGGCCGGTGTCGGTCTCGATCTCCGTAAGGCACAGCGACAGCGAGGTCTGCTTGTTCAGGCCGACCACGTCGATGGTCACGGGAATGTTCAGCGGCGTGGCGCTGACGCGAACGATCTTCAAGGGTGTCTCCTTTGGTTTGCGCGATCTTTGCGCGCGGGCCACGGGAGAACAATTCGTTTTTGGCGAGCGCGAGGCTTCGCGCGGCGCGAAGGCTGGCGCGCCCTCGCGTTCAGTCCGGCCGGCCGAGGTGCTCGAGCACGGAGCGCGCGGCCACGGTCAGGTCCTGCTGCCTGCGCACGCACAGCAGGTGGCGGCGCAGCGCCCAGGGCGCGTCGAGCTTCAGGCAGCGCAGCCGCAGTATCTGCAGCTGCGGCAGGATGGCCGCATAAGGCAGCACGCCGATGCCCACGCCCTGCTCCACCATGCGGCACACCATGTCGAAACTGCCCACCTGCATGCGCACCTTCAGCGGCACCTGCGCCTCCAGCGCGGCGGCCAGCAGCACCCGGTGCAGCGCGGTGCCTTCGCGCACCACGATATGGTCGTAGCGCAGAACCTCTTCCACGCCGATGCGCTTGCGCCGCGCGAGCGGGTGGTCGCGCGCGATCACCACGGCCAGTTCGTCGTTTCGGTACGGCAGGCATTCGAGGCCCTCGGCGGGCGTGTGGCTCTCGATCACGCCGATGTCGGCCAGGCCCGCCTGCACGGCCTTGACCACCTCGGTGCTGGCGCGCTCCTGCAGGTCGATCTTCAGCACCGGGTGCAGCCGCAGGAAGGAGCCGATCTGCGCCGGCAGGAACTGCGCGATGGTCGACGCGTTGGCCGTGATGCTGACCACGCCCGCCACGCCGTTCTGGAAATCGTCGAACTCGGCGCCGAGGCGGTCCATGGCCGAGAGCACGGCGCGCGCATGCAGCAGCAGGCCATGCCCCGCCGAAGTGAGCGTGACGCCGCGCGCATGGCGCACCAGCAGCGGCAGCCTGGCGCGGGCCTCGAGGTCGGAGATGCGCTTGCTGGCGGCCGCAAGCGCGATGTGGCAGCGCTTGGCGCCTTCGCTGATGCTGCCGTGGTCGGCCACGGTCACGAACAGGCGCAGCGACTTCAGGTCGGCGGACATGGCGTGCGCGCCCTCAGTGCGAAACAAGGTGGTCGAACAGCTCGCGCGCGGAGGCCGGCAGCTGCTCGCGGTTGCGCGCGATCAGCTTCAGCTCGCGCTCGGCCCAGGCATCGCTGAGCGCCACGGTCGAGATGCGCATCGCCATCGACAGGCGCTGCGCCGACGACGCCGGCAGCACGCCCACCCCCACGCCCGCTTCGATCATCAGGCAGATGGCCTCGAAGCTGCTCACCTGGATGCGCGGGTTGAAGCCCCGGCCCGCGAGCTCGGCGCGGCGCTGCAGGAAGCGGTGGATGGCGCTGCCGTGGTGCAGGCCCACGTGCTGCTCGTCGAGCGTGTCGGCGAAGGCCACGGAGGGCGCGCCCGCCAGGTGATGCGTGGTGGGCACGACCAGCACGAGCTGGTTGCTGCCGAAGGGGCGCGCGTCGAAGTCGCCGGTGTGCACGTCGCCCGCGAGGATGCCGATGTCGGCCTCGCCGTCGGCCACCGCGCGCACGATCTCCTCGCTCAGGTATTCGCGCAGGTCCACCTGCACGGCCGGGTGCTGCGTGAGGAAGCCGGCCAGCTTCTGCGGCAGGTATTCGGTGATCGACGTGGTGTTGGCGAACACCCGCACATGGCCCTTGATGCCCTTGCCGAAGTCCTGCATGTCGCAGCGCAAGTGCTCCATCTGCTGCATCACGCGCTTGGCGTGGTACAGCACCGCCTGCCCCGCGGCAGTGAGCGTCACGCCCTGCGCGCTGCGGTGCAGCAGCTTGCCGCCCACCGCCTCTTCCATCTGCTTGATGCGGGTGGAAGCCGCGGCCAGCGAGATGCAGGCTTTTTCCGCACCGCGCGTGAGGCTGTGCGCGTCCGCCACGTAGACGAACAGTTTCAGGTCGAACAGGTCGAAGTGCAGGTTCACCGGGCGCGGGCACGAAGGAGGAAGGGAACGCGCATTGTCCGGCGAATGAAGCCGAAGCCGCGCCCGGACTGCTGCGGGTTTGTCCTCAGACCGGGTCCCAGCTGAACACGTCGGCCGAACGGTCCAGCGGGAAGAAGCTGGCGCGCATCGCGGGCATGGCGTGCTCGGCGATGCTCTGCGGCGTCCAGCCCTCGGAGCGGTGGATGGAGCGCACCGGGCGCGGCTGGCTGATGAGCGAGATCTCGTTGTTGCGCACCGAGAAGATCTGCCCGTTGACCGCGCCGGCTGCGTCGCTCGCTAGGTACACCGCGAGCGGCGCGACCTTGGCGGGCGTCATCTGCTTGATCTTGTCGACGCGTGCGCGCTGCTCGTCGGTGTCGGTGGGAATGGCGCCGATCATGCGGCTCCAGGCAAAGGGCGCGATGCAGTTGGAGCGCACATTGAATTTCTGCATGTCCAGCGCGATCGACTTCGACAGCGCGACGATGCCGAGCTTGGCCGCCGAGTAGTTGGCCTGCCCGAAGTTGCCGATGAGGCCCGAGGTCGAGGTCATGTGCACCAGCGCGCCCGAGTTCTGCTCCTTGAAGTGCGTGGCGGCGGCGCGGCTCACGTAATACGAGCCGTAAAGATGCACCTTGAGCACCGAGTCCCACTCGTCTACCGCCATCTTGTGGAAGAAGCGGTCGCGCAGGATGCCCGCGTTGTTGACCACCGCGTCGATGCGGCCAAAATTGTCGAGCGCGCATTGCACGATGCGCGCGGCGCTGGCGGCATCGGCCACGTTGTCGGTGTTGGGCACGGCCTGCCCGCCGGCCGCGCGGATCTCGTCGGCCACCTGCTGCGCGGGGCCGGCGCTGCCGCCTTCGCCGTCGAGCGCCGCGCCGATGTCGTTGACCACCACCTTCGCGCCATGCGCCGCCATCGCCAGCGCGATGTCGCGCCCGATGCCGCCGCCCGCGCCGGTGACGACGACCACTTTTCCTTCAACCATGCTTGTCTGTGCTCCGGATGTTCGCCCGCGCGATCGGCGGGCGAATCCAGAATGCCACAGGAGCGGCGGGCGCGGGTTTCGGGTTTCCGAAGAGGGGCTTCGGCAAAGCCCCGGCGGTCTACTGCCGCGCGGTACGGATGTTCGCCGGCAGCGCCTGCGGCCAGCTCGTGCGGAACGGGTTGATGTCCAGCCCGCCGCGCCGCGTGTAGCGCGCATACACCGCGAGCTTGGTCGGCTTGCAGCGGCTCCAGATGTCCGTGAACATGCGCTCGGCGCAGGGCTCGTGGAATTCGTTGTGGTTGCGAAAGCTCACGATGTACGCGAGCAGCCCGGCCTGGTCGATGGGCGGGCCGCTGTAGCGGATCTGCACGCTGCCCCAGTCGGGCTGGCCGGTGACGAGGCAGTTGCTCTTGAGCAGGCGGCTGGTGAGGGTTTCGTTCACGTGCACCTGCGTGGTGTCGCTGCTCAGCAGATCTGGGGCGGGCTGGTAGCGGGTGCATTCGATGTCGAGCCGGTCGAGGTCGAGGCCGTCGATCTCGTGCACCGGTTCGCGGTCGAACAGCTCGGGCGTGAGCAGTTTCACGCCGATGCCGCCCGACTGGTCGCTGCCGCGCCAGGCGGCCTCGGCGAGGTCGGTGCGCAGGTGCTCGCGCACGGCGTCGATGCTGGCGAAGGTGCTGTTGTTGAAGCTGTTCAGGTAGAGCTTGAAGCTCTTGCTTTCGATGATGTTGGGCGTCTCGCACGGGATGGTGAAGTGCGCGATGGCCAGCTGCGGCTTGCCGCGCGCATTGAGCCAGCTCACCTCGAACGCGGTCCACAGGTCGGCGCCGAAGAAGGGCAAGGCGCCGGACTTGATGCCCATGGCCTCGCGCTGCGTGGCGCGCGCGATGGGAAACAGCAGCGAGGGGTCGTAGCGGTCCGCGTAGGCCGAGGCGCGGCCCAGTTGCGATTGCTCGGGGGTGTTGGGGTTGTGGTCTGTGCTCATGGCTTTGGATCTCGGGCTTCGGCCGCGTGCGCGAACGGTGCAATGTGGTTGGCGAGGATGGCGCACACCTCGGGCGGCAGGTCGTGGCCCATGCCGGGTACGGAAACGAAACGCGAACCCGGAATGCGCCGGGCGGTGTCTTCGCCGCAGGCCATGGGCACGAGCGCGTCGGCGTCGCCGTGCAGCACCAGCGCCGGGCACTGGATGCGTGGCAGCACCTGGGGGCGCTCGTCGTCCGCGCCAATGGCGAGCATCTGCCGCATCAGGCCGGCCGGGTGGTAGGAACGCCGCATGCTGAAGGTCAGGCGCTCGGCCAGCTCCTGGTCGGTCTGCGGGTAGGCGGGGCTCTGGATCAGCCGCAGCAGCCTGATGCTGTGCGCCACCAGTTCGGCCTCGCTCTTGCCCAGGGGCCGGCGCATGAGCATGGCCGTTACCTCGCGGCGCGGCCCTGGCAGGCCGCGCGCGCCGCTGGAGCTCATGATGCTCACGAGGCTGGTGCTGCGCCGCGGCGCGAAGGCGGCGATGCGCTGGGCGATCATGCCGCCCATCGAGGCGCCGACGATGTGCGCCCGGGCGATGCCCAGCGCGTCGAGCACGCCGAGCGAATCGAGCGCCATGTCCTGCAGCGTGTAGGCCGAGCGCACCTTGAGGCCGAGCCGGTGGCGAATGGTCTGCCACACCACGTTGCCGGTGCCCGCGTGGTCGAAGCCCTGGCTCAGGCCGATGTCGCGGTTGTCGTGGCGCACCACGCGAAAGCCCGCGTCCACCAGCCGCTGCACGAAGCCGTTCGGCCATGCCACCAGCTGCATGCCCAGGCCCATGATGAGCAGGATGACGGGGCGCCCTTCGCCTCCGGTGTCGTCGACTTCGATCTGCAGCCCGTTGGCGGTGACTTTCATCGGTTCCTTTTTGCCTACTTGAACTCGCGCTCGCGCAGCCACTTGGTGGCGACCCACTTCTCGCCCGCCAGCACCGGCGCGCCGCCGTGCAGGGTGCGGGTGACGGGGTCGGGCCGGTCGTAGCTGAAGAACACGCCGGTGCCGCGCACCGGCGCCACCTCGAGGCCCACGTCGGGGAAGGTGGTGGCGCCGCCGCCCTCGGGCTCCTGCAGGTACATGACGAGCGTGGCCACGCGCTGGCCGCCTCGCTTGAGGATGGTGGGCGTGCCGGGCTCGCCGGGGTCGAAGTAGTCGTAGTGCGGGCGGTACTGCGCGCCGGGGGCGTAGCGCAGTATTTGCAGGCCCTCGCCGAACTCGAGCGGCCAGCGCAGCAGCATGGCGATGCGCTGCTCCAGGCGCGCGACGATCTCGTTCTCGCCGCGCTCGAAGAACATGCCGTCGCTGGTGCGGTCGACGTTGAGCACCTCGCCGCCGGTGCGCGTTTCCACGGTGAGCGAGCGCGCCAGCCGCACCCGCGCGGCGGCGATCAGGCCCTCGCATTCCTCGCCCGACAGCAGGTTGCCGAACACCACCACGCGCGGATGGCGCATGGTCTGCAGCACCTGCACGCGGCGGTCGCCGGCATCGAGGTACAGCGGCGCGCCGTCGAGGTCGGGGCCGGGCATTTCGGTGCGCACGGGCGGCAGCGCCACCTCGACGTTGGGAAAACCGGCTTCGAGCTGGGCCAGCGCCGTATCGGCGGCGGCGTCATGCCAGCCGGCCGCGCGCATGGACGCGCGCAGCGCCGGCACCGAGTGCCCGGCCGCGAGCTGGGCCACCAGCCATTCGCGCAGTTCCGGACTGATCGCTTGCGACATCTCAGTAAACCTCCAAGTTGCGCCAAGACTCAAGACGCATGAAACCACCGCTGCTCGCGCCAGGAACACCGCGGAACCGGCTTTGCCGGGCCGCCGGTGTTGCCCCCTGGAAGGGGGTTGGCGAAGCGACACGAAGTGCGCGAAGACTGGGGGTCATCCCAGCCTTCTCCTGAACACCAGCCTTTCGGCTGTCGACACTTGAGCGTCGAAACCATAACCCTCGAGGTCGAACTTTTCCAGTGCCTTGGGCGTCGCCGCCTTGTGCTGCGCCGCCCATCGGGCCAGCAGGCCGCGGGCGCGCTTGGCGAAGAAGCTGACGATCTTGTACTTGTCGCCCTTCCACTCCTCGAACACGCATTCGACCACACGGGCCTTGAGCACCTTCCTGTCGACCGACTTGAAGTACTCCTGCGAGGCCACGTTGACGACCACCGGCGTGCGGTCGGCCGCGAGCCGCTCGTTCAGGTGCTCGGCGATGCGCGAGCCCCAGAAGGCGTAGAGGTCCTTGCCGTGGCGGTTGGCCAGCGCGGTGCCCATCTCGAGGCGGTAGGGCTGCAGCAGGTCGAGCGGGCGCAGCAGGCCGTAGAGGCCGCTGAGAATGCAGACGTGGTCCTGCGCCCAGTCGAGCTGCGCCCGGGTGAGCGTGCGGGCGTCCAGGCCGCCGTAGACGTCGCCGTCGAAGGCGAAGGCGGCCTGGCGGGCGTTCCTGGGCGTGCTCTTGCTCGACCAGGCCTCGTAGCGGGCCACGTTCAGCGCCGAGAGCTTGTCCGACAGGTGCATCAGCTCGGAGATCTGCTGCGGCGACTTCTCGCGCAGCAGCTTGATGAGTTCGACCGAGGGGCCGCGCGGGGACTCGAAATGGGGTTGGGTGGCGGGGATTTCGGCGGGTACCGGGGTGTCGTAGTCGAGCGACTTCGCGGGGGAGAGCAGGAACAGCATCCCGGAATTATGAGTGGCCGAAGTGACCGGAGGCAGCGCCGGTAAAATCACCGGCAATCCCACCTCGTTACGACGGCACCCGAGGGTGCCGTTTTGCATTCCCCATGAGCGAACCCACCACCTCCCCCGCCCAACCCGGCCTCGACAGCCTGTCGAAATCGTTCGAACCCGCCGCCATCGAGGCGCACTGGGGCCCGGAATGGGAAAAGCGCGGCTACGCCAAGGCGGGCTACCGCGGCACGCAGCAGCCCAGGGAAGGCGCCGAGTCGTTCGCGATCCAGCTGCCGCCGCCCAACGTGACCGGCACGCTGCACATGGGCCATGCGTTCAACCAGACGATCATGGACAGCCTCACGCGCTACCACCGCATGAAGGGCGCCAACACGCTGTGGGTGCCGGGCACCGACCATGCCGGCATCGCGACGCAGATCGTGGTGGAGCGCCAGCTGCAGGAGCAGAAGATCAGCCGCCACGAACTCGGCCGCAAGAACTTCGTGGCGCGCGTGTGGGAGTGGAAGGAAAAGTCGGGCAACACCATCACGCAGCAGATGCGCCGCATGGGCGACACGGTCGACTGGAGCCGCGAGTACTTCACGATGGACGACGACCTGTCGAAGGTCGTGATGCACACCTTCGTGAAGCTGTACGAAGAAGGCCTCATCTACCGCGGCAAGCGCCTGGGCAACTGGGACCCGGTGCTCAAGACATCGGTGAGCGACCTCGAGGTCGAGAGCGAGGAGGAAGACGGCTTCCTCTGGCACCTGTCGTACCCGCTGGAAGACGGCAGCGGCGCGCTGACCGTGGCCACCACCCGGCCCGAGACCATGCTCGGCGACACGGCCGTGATGGTCCACCCCGAGGACGAGCGCTACAAGCATCTCATCGGCCAGCGCGTGAAGCTGCCGCTGGTGGGCCGGCTGATTCCGATCATCGCCGACGACTACGTGGACAAGGAATTCGGCACCGGCGTGGTCAAGGTCACGCCGGCACATGACTACAACGACTACGCCGTCGGCCAGCGCCACAAGCTCGAGATGATCGGCGTGCTGACGCTGGACGCGACCATCAACGACAACGCGCCCGAAAAATACCGCGGCATGGACCGCTTCGTGGCGCGCAAGGCCGTGGTGGCCGACCTCGACGCGCTGGGCCTGCTGGTCGAGGTGAAGAAGCACAAGCTGATGGTGCCGCGCTGCGCGCGCTCGGGCGCCATCGTCGAGCCGATGCTCACCGACCAGTGGTACGTGGCCATGACGCGCCCCGGCGCCGACGGCCAGTCGATAGCGCAGAAGGCCATCGACGTGGTGAAGTCGGGCGAAGTGCGCTTCGTGCCCGAGAACTGGGTCAACACCTACAACCACTGGATGGAGAACATCCAGGACTGGACCATCTCGCGCCAGCTCTGGTGGGGCCACCAGATTCCCGCCTGGTACGACGAGGAAGGCAACGTGTACGTGGCCGAGGACGAAGCCGCCGCGCAGGCCAAGGCGCCCGGCAGGAAGCTGACGCGCGACGAGGACGTGCTGGACACCTGGTACTCGTCGGCGCTGGTGCCCTTCTCTTCGCTGGGCTGGCCCGGAAAGACCAGGGAGCTGGAGCTGTACCTGCCCTCCACCGTGCTGGTGACGGGCTACGACATCATCTTCTTCTGGGTCGCCCGGATGATCATGATGACCAAGCACTTCACCGGCAAGGTGCCGTTCAAGGACGTCTACATCCACGGCCTGGTGCGCGACGCGCAGGGCAAGAAGATGAGCAAGTCCGAGGGCAACGTGCTCGACCCGGTCGACCTGATCGACGGCATCGCGCTGCCGCAGCTGCTGGACAAGCGCAGCCAGGGCCTGCGCAAGCCCGAGACCGCGCCCACGGTGCGCAAGAACACGCAGAAGGAGTTCCCGGAGGGCATTCCGGCCTTCGGCGCCGATGCGCTGCGCTTCACCTTCGCGTCGCTGGCCTCGCTGGGCCGCAGCATCAACTTCGACTCGAAGCGCTGCGAGGGCTATCGCAACTTCTGCAACAAACTGTGGAACGCCACGCGCTTCGTGCTGATGAACTGCGAAGGCCAGGACTGCGGCCTGCTGGAGCACACGAAGGAAGACTGCAAGGTCGGCGGCCCGGCCCACGGCTACCTGAAGTTCAGCCGCGCCGACTACTGGATCGTGTCGCAGCTGCAGCGCGTCGAGGCCGAAGTGACCAAGGGCTTCGAGGAATACCGCCTCGACAACGTGGCCAACACGATCTACCAGTTCGCCTGGGACGAGTTCTGCGACTGGTACCTCGAAATCGCCAAGGTGCAGATCCAGACCGGCGACGACGCGCAGAAGCGCGCCACCCGCCGCACGCTCATCCGCGTGCTCGAAACGCTGCTGCGCCTGGCGCACCCGGTGATTCCGTTCATCACGGAAGAGCTGTGGCAGAAGGTGTCGAAGGTTGCGGGGCGCGAGGGCGAGTCGATCATGGTGGCGGCGTATCCGCAGAGCCAGCCGGAGAAGATCGACGAGGCGGCCGAAGCTTACGTGGCGCGGCTGAAGAGCCTGGTCGACGCATGCCGCACGCTGCGCGGCGAGATGAACGTGTCGCCCGCGATGCGCCTGCCGCTGTACGCCGTGGCCGACGACGCCGAGGGCGCTGCCTTCCTGCGCGAAGCGGCGCCCGTGCTGCAGGCGCTGGCCAAGCTCAAGGAAGTGAAGGTCTTCGACGACGAGGCCTCCTGGCAGGCGGCCGCGGAAGCGGCGCCGGTGGCGGTGGTGGGCGCCGCGCGCCTGTGCCTGCACATGGAAATCGACAAGGCGGCCGAGAAGCTGCGCATCGGCAAGGAGATCGCTCGCATCGAGGGCGAGATCGCCAAGGTGCACGGCAAGCTCGGCAACGAGGCCTTCGTGGCCAAGGCCCCGCCCGCCGTGATCGAGCAGGAGCGCAAGCGGCTGGCCGATTTCACCGCCACGCTGGAGCGCCTGCGCGACCAGCTTGTGCGCCTCGGCTGACAGACGGACAAAATACCGGGCGTTTAGGATGCTGGTTCGGCACTTGCTTGCCGCTCCTGCGACCACTCCCGGGACCTCCCCCTTTCTTTCTTCCAACGAACCGACGCCGAACTGCCCATGTCCACACCATCGACACGTATCCGCAAGGCTGTATTTCCCGTTGCGGGCTTTGGCACCCGCTTTCTGCCCGCCACCAAGGCACAGCCGAAGGAAATGCTGCCGGTGGTCGACAAGCCGCTGATCCAGTACGCCGTCGAAGAGGCCTACGCCGCGGGCATCCGCGACATGATCTTCGTGACCGGCCGCAACAAGCGCGCCATCGAGGACCACTACGACACCGCCTACGAGCTCGAAAGCCAGCTCGAGGCCAGCGGCAAGACCGCCCTGCTGAACATCGCCCGCTCGGTCATGCCCGACGACATGGCCTGCTCCTACGTGCGCCAGCCGCGCATGCTGGGCCTGGGCCATGCCGTGCTGTGCGCCGAGCACCTGGTGGGCAACGAGCCCTTCGCCGTGCTGCTGGCGGACGACCTGATGGTCGGACCCAAGGGCGGCGAACCCGTGCTGGCGCAAATGACCGCGGCCTTCGCCCGCCTCGGCGGCTCGCTGCTGGCGGTGCAGGAAGTGCCGCTGGAACACGTCAAGCGCTACGGCATCGTGGCCGGCGACGCGATCGAGGAAGGCCTGGTGAAGGTCAGCCACATGGTCGAGAAGCCGAAGCCCGAAGACGCGCCCTCGCGCCTGGGCGTGGCCGGCCGCTACATCCTGACGCCGGGCGTGTTCGCCGAGATCCGCAACCAGCCCAAGGGCGCGGGCGGCGAGATCCAGCTGACCGACGGCATCGCGGCGCTGATGAAGAAGGAATCGGTGTACGCGTACTCGTACAAGGGCATCCGCTACGACTGCGGCAGCAAGGAAGGCTTCCTGCAGGCATCGGTGGAACTGGCGCTGGCCCACCCTGAAGTGGGCGCGGAGTTCCGCGAATACCTCAAGAGCCTGAAGCTGTAACAGCGCTCGTCGCGCGTGTGCAAAGGGCCGCTTTCGCGGCCCTTTTCTTTTGCTTCCTCAGCGGCGCTTGAGCACGTGGATGAAGTCGGTGCCCACGGTTTCCTGCTCCATCAGCTCGTTGCCGGTCTGGCGCGCGAAGGCCTGGAAGTCGCGGATCGACCCGGGGTCGGTCGACACCACCTTCAGCAGCTGCCCGCTCGTCATCTCGTTGAGCGATTTCTTCGCCTTGAGGATGGGCAGCGGGCAGTTCAGCCCGCGCGTGTCGAGCTCGCGGTCAGCTTGCACTTCCACGCTCCTCGGGTTCCGGCGGCAGGTTCAGGCCGCGGCGGCGCTCTTCGTTTTCCGCGGCGGTGAAGAACACGGGCTCATGGCCGCGCGTGCGCAGCCAGTCGGCCAGCGCATAGCCTGTGCCGGCCGGCCAGCACTTCAGGTCGGGCAGGTCGTAGAGGCGGTAGTCGACCAGTTCGGGCGAGAGCTTCACCTCACCATCGGCCACCACGTGGTAGGCGATGATGACCTGGTTCATGCGCTGGAAGTCGTACGCGCCGACGATCTTGAGGGCGCTGACGTCGAGGTTGGTCTCTTCCTTGACCTCGCGCGCAACTCCTTCCTCGGGCGTCTCGCCGGCCTCCATGAAGCCGGTGATCAGCGCGAACATCTTGCCCGGCCACGCCGCATTGCGCGCAAGCAGCACCTGGCCGCGGTACTCGACGATGGCCGCGAGCACGGGCGTGGGGTTGTTCCAGTGCGTGTGGCCGCAGTTGGAGCAGCGCAGGCGCTCCTTGGGACCGCCGTCTTCCATCAGCGCGATCCACTCGAGCGGCGTGGCACAGACCTGGCAAAACTTGGGATGGGGCATGGGGTCTCTTTTCTTTTTATGGCGCCGCCTCGGGCAAGGCGGACGCGGGTTGGCTGAGGACGATCAGGCCGGGAACACGCCGGTGGAGAGATAGCGGTCGCCGCGGTCGCAGACCACGAACACGATGGTCGCGTTCTCGACCGTCTTCGACACCTCGAGCGCGGCCCAGAGCGCGCCGGCAGCCGAGATGCCGCCGAAGATGCCCTCTTCGCGCGCAAGGCGGCGGCACATTTCTTCGGCGTCGTCCTGGCTCACGCTGATTTCCTGGTCGACCCGGCTCGGATCGAAGATCTTCGGCATGTATTCGGCCGGCCATTTGCGGATGCCCGGAATGCGCGAGCCTTCGGCCGGTTGCGCGCCGACGATGCGGATGGCGGGGTTCTTCTCTTTCAGGAAGCGCGAAACGCCGGTGATGGTGCCCGTGGTGCCCATCGCGCTCACGAAGTGGGTGACCTTGCCCTTGGTGTCGGCCCAGATTTCGGGGCCCGTGGTCTCGTAGTGGATGCGCGGGTTATCGGGGTTGGCGAACTGGTCGAGCACCCGGCCCTTGCCCTGCGCGACCATCTGCTCGGCGAGATCGCGCGCGTATTCCATGCCGCCGCTCTTGGGCGTGAGGACCAGTTCGGCGCCGAAAGCCTTCATGGTCTGGGCACGCTCGACGGAGAGGTCCTCCGGCATGATCAGCACCATTCGGTAACCCTTGATGGCCGCGGCCATGGCCAGCGCGATGCCTGTGTTGCCGGAGGTGGCTTCGATCAGCGTGTCGCCGGGCTTGATTTCACCGCGCTCCTCGGCGCGCTTGATCATCGAGAGGGCCGGCCGGTCTTTCACCGAGCCTGCCGGATTGTTGCCTTCCAGCTTGCCGAGAATCACGTTGCCACGCTTGGCGTTTTCTGCGGCATGGATGCGTTGCAGGGCGACCAGGGGGGTCTTGCCGATGGCATCTTCGATCGTCGGATAATTCATGGCAGCCACTGTGCCATAATTTTGGGCTTCGTTCAGAACCCTGCCCGGGTGGTGAAATTGGTAGACGCAGGGGACTCAAAATCCCCCACCGAAAGGTGTGCCGGTTCGATTCCGGCCCCGGGCACCACACTTTGGCTCGCCCCCAGGCTGCGCGGCACTTCGTGTCCGCTTCGCCTTCCCCCTACCGGGGGCAACACCTGAGGCCCGGCCAAGCCGGTTCCTCGGTGTTCCTGGAATGGGCCTCTCCCACTACGACTGCCCGTTGGCCTCCATCAGGCCCGTATGCACCGTCGGGTGCGCCAGCCGCACCCGCAGTTCGCGCTTGAGCCGCGTGTTGTCCAGCCGGCGCGATTCCCCCATGAAGCTCAGCAACTGCAGCGGCAACTGCCGCTCGGCCTCGCCGCGGGCCACGCGCGGAGGGCGGGGCATGCCGTACAGGTCGGCGGCCAGGTCCATGTAGTCGCCCATCTTCAGTTCGGTGTCGTCCGACGCATGCACGATGCGCTGCGGCTTGCCGCGGAACAGCGCGGCCTCGCAGGCTCGCGCCAGGTCGTCGGCGTGGATATGGTTGGTGTAGACGTCGTCCTCGTGCCGCAGCACGGGGGTGCCGCGCTGCAGGCGGGCGCGCGGCGTGCCGTTCTCGCGGTCCGGCGCATAGATGCCGGGAATCCGCAGGATGCTGGCACGGATGCCGGCACTGCGGCCCAGCCAGCGCACGGCGCGTTCGGCGTCCACGCGGCGATGCGAGCGGGGCGTGTCCGGCCGCACGCCGCGGGTTTCGTTCACGCGAGCGCCGCCGCAGTCGCCGTAGACGCCGCTGGTCGAGCCGTAGACGAAGGTCGAAGGCACCGAGCGCAGCCGCAGCGCGCGGGCCAGCGCGGTGGTGCGCTGGTCGCGCCACCAGGCGGCGCCCCCGTCGCGGGCCGGCGGCGCCAGGTGCAGCACCCGGGTCGCGATGCCCGCCAGCCTGCGCAGGGTGGCCGCGTCGTCCAGGTTGCCCACCAGCGGGCGCACGCCGGCTGCCCGCAGGGCGGCCACCCGGTCCCTGGAGGAAGTGAGCGCCACCAGTTGCATGCGGCCCGAAAGATCGCGCGCGACACGCTGGCCGACGTCGCCGCAGCCCACGATGAGAAGGCGCTCGCGCCGGAAACGCGCCGGCAGAGCGCCGGAGGGGCTATTGATTGAAGGCAAAATCCTGTTCCTGTCCCAATTCAGTTGCTCCCGCGCTGTCTGCAGCGCCCAGGAGATTACCCCCCGAAGAATACCGATGACTGCTACCGCGCCGCATGAGGCAGGCTTTTCCATCACCGTCGAGCCCAGCGGGCGCCATTTCGTGGCGCAGGGCGATGAAACCATCCTCGCGGCCGGCATCCGGCAAGGCATCGGCCTGCCCTACGGCTGCAAGGACGGCGCCTGCGGCTCCTGCAAATGCAAGAAGCTCTCGGGCGAGGTCACGCTCGGCCCCCACCAGAGCAAGGCGCTGAGCGCCGAAGAACAGCTGGCCGGCTTCGTGCTGACCTGCTGCGCCCACGCCACCAGCGACGTGGTGCTCGAGTCGCGCCAGGTCACGGAAGCCGGCGCGCTGCCGATCCGCAAGATGCCCGTGCGGGTGATGGGGCTCACGCGCCAGTCGCACGACGTGATTCTCTTGCGCCTGCAGCTGCCGGCGGGCGAGCCGCTGCAGTTCTACGCGGGCCAGTACGTCGAATTCATCCTGCGCGACGGCGCCCGCCGCAGCTATTCGATGGCCAACGCGCCGCACACCGTCGGCGTGCCCGGCACGGGCATCGAGCTGCACCTGCGTCACCTGCCGGGCGGCAAGTTCACCGACCACGTGTTCGGCACGATGAAGGAAAAGGAAATCCTGCGCATCGAAGGCCCCTTCGGCAGCTTCTTCCTGCGTGAGGACTCCGACAAGCCGATCATCCTGCTGGCCTCGGGCACCGGCTTCGCGCCCATCAAGGCGCTGCTGGAACACATGCAGTTCAAGGGCATCACGCGGCCCGTGTCGCTCTACTGGGGCGGCCGCCGCCCCGAAGACCTGTACATGGACGCCTGGGTGCGCGAGCAGATGCCCAACATGCCCCAGCTGCGCTACGTGCCCGTCGTCTCCAACGCGACGCCGCAGGACAACTGGACCGGCCGCACCGGCTTCGTCCACCAGGCCGTGCTGGAAGACTTCGCCGACCTGTCGGGCCACCAGGTCTATGCCTGCGGCGCGCCCATCGTGGTGGATTCGGCCAAGCGCGACTACGTGGCGCTGGCCGGGCTGCCGGAAGAAGAGTTCTTTGCAGACGCGTTCACCACCGAGGCCGACAAGGCCGTTCCCTGAAGACAACACAAGAAACATGAAGACGAGACACTTCCTTCTCACCCTCCTTGCAAGTGCCACCGCCCTGATGGGCACCGGCACGGCCAGCGCGCAGCAGCAGCGCCCCATACGCCTCGTCGTGCCCTACGCGGCCGGCGGCCCGATCGACAACACCGCGCGCATCCTGGCCGAACGCGTCAAGGACACGCTGGGCCCGGTCATCATCGACAACAAGCCCGGTGCGGGCGGCAACATCGGCGCGGACATCGTGGCGAAGGCACCGCCGGACGGCCTGACCATCGGCATCGCGGCCACCGCCACGAACGCGGTGAATCCGTGGCTCTACAACAAGATCCCGTTCAACGCCGCGACCGACTTCGCGCCCATCACCCAGATGGTCCGCGTGCCCAACGTGCTGGTGATGAACGCCGACACCGCGAAGCGCCTGAACATCAACAGCGTGGCCGACCTCATCCGCTACGCCAAGGCCAACCCCGCCAAGCTCAACTACGGCAGCGGCGGCAACGGCAGCGCGGGGCACCTGGCGGGCGAGCTGTTCAAGAAGGAAGCGGGCATCTTCGCGGTGCACATTCCGTACAACGGCGGCAGCCCGGCGCAGCTGGCGCTGATCTCGGGTCAGGTCGACTTCAACTTCGACAACCTCGCCACCGCCGCGCCGAACATCCGCTCGGGCAAGCTGAAGGCGATTGCGGTGACGACGCTGCAGCGCAGCAGCTCGCTGCCCGAGGTACCGCCCATCGCCGACACGCTCAAGGGCTTTTCCATCGACACGTGGTGGGGCCTGGTGGCACCGGCGGGCACGCCGCACGACGTGGTCGTGAAGCTGAATCAGGCGTTCGTGGCCGCGCTGAATGCGCCGGAAACGAAGACGCGCTTCGCCGGCCTGCTGGCGGAGCCGGTGGCCAGCTCGCCGGAACAGTTCGGTGCGTTCATGAAGAGCGAACTGGCGAAGTACGAAGCCGTGGTCAAGGCGACTGGCGCCAAGGTCGACTGAAGGCGCCCCCTCGGGGGCCCTTGTTCATTCGCCCAGGTACGCGGCCCGCACGCGCGGGTCGCTCAGCAGGGCCTTGGCCTCGCCGCTCATGGTGATCAGGCCCGACTCCATCACGTAGCCGCGGTCGGCCAGCTGCAGCGCGCGGTTGGCGTTCTGCTCCACCAGCAGGATCGTGACGCCCTGCGAGGCCACGGTCTGCACCACCTCGAAGATCTTGTCGCACATGATCGGCGACAGGCCCATGGTCGGTTCGTCCAGCAGCAGAACCTTGGGGCGCGCCATCAGCGCGCGGCCCATGGCCAGCATCTGCTGCTCGCCGCCCGACATGGTGCCGGCCAGCTGGTCCTTGCGCTCGCGCAGGCGCGGGAAGGTGACGAACACGCGCTCCATGTCGCTGGCGATCTCGGCCTTGTCCTTGCGGATGTAGGCGCCGATCTGCAGGTTCTCGGTGATGGTCATGCGCGTGAACACGCCACGGCCTTCCGGCACCATCACCAGGCCCTCGGACACCAGGTCCCAGGCGCCGCGGCCCTTGATGCTGCGGCCCAGGAACTCGATGTTGCCGGCCCCGGCCGGCAGCGTGCCGGTGATCGCCTTCATGGTGGTGGTCTTGCCGGCACCGTTGGAGCCGATCAGCGAGACCAGCTCGCCCTCGCGCACCTCGAAGTCCACGCCCTTGACGGCCTGGATGCCGCCGTAGCCCACCTTCAGGCCGCCGACCTTCAGCAGCGTCTTGCCGGCCGCCTTGGCCTGCGCGGCGCTGGCCAGGGTGTCTTGTTCGCTCGTCATCGTTGCTGTCGTCATTTCAGTGGCCTCCGGTGCCGAGGTAGGCCTCGATCACCTTCTCGTTCTTCTGCACGTCGTAGGGCGTTCCCTCGGCGATCTGCTTGCCGTAGTCCAGCACGGTGACGCGGTCGCACAGGCCCATGATGAGCTTGACGTCGTGTTCGATGATGAGGATGGTGCGGTTGTCGCGGCGGATGCGGTCGATCAGCTCGCGCAGCGCCACCTTCTCGGTGGAGTTCATGCCCGCGGCCGGCTCGTCCAGCGCGATGAGCTGCGGATCGGTGGCCAGGGCGCGCGCGATTTCCAGGCGGCGCTGGTCGCCGTAGCTCAGCGTGCGCGCCTTGTAGTCGGCGAACTTGCCGATGCCCACGTAGTCGAGCAGCTCCTGCGCGCGCTTGGCGATGGCGGCCTCCTCGGCCTTGAAGCTGCCCGTGCGCAGCATGGCGCCGAACACGCCCGAATGGGTACGGATGTGGCGCCCGACCATCACGTTCTCCAGCGCCGTCATTTCGGCGAAGAGACGGATGTTCTGGAAGGTGCGCGCAATGCCGGCCTTGGCCACTTCGTGCACGGCCGTCGGCTGGTAGGGCTTGCCGGCCAGCTCGAAGGTGCCGCTGTCGGGCGTGTACAGGCCGGTGATCACGTTGAAGAACGTGGTCTTGCCCGCGCCGTTGGGGCCGATCAGCCCGTAGACCTGGCCGCGCTTGATGGTGATGCCCACGTCCGAGAGCGCCTGCAAGCCGCCGAAGCGCTTGGAGATGCCGCGTACGTCGAGGATGGTGTCCGTAGTCGTCGTCATGTTGATTTCTCCTTCGGCGTTCACGGATTGATCGACATGGGACGCGAGGCCGCACCCGGCAGCTCGTCGGCGGGCGTATCGATGCCCGGCGCATGGGTCTGCAGCGAGCCCGGGGCCACGGCCGCATGGGTCGGGTCGACGGGGGCGCCGCCCTTCTTCGTCAGGGACTTGCCATGCTCCGGCGACGGCCACAGGCCGCGCGGGCGCACCAACATGATGACGATCATGGCCAGGGCGATGAACAGCTGGCGCAGGATGGATGCGTCGAGGCGGCCGTCGGTGGCCGCCTGCAGCGGGCCGGCCACGTAGCGCAGCACTTCGGGCAACGCCGCCAGCAGCACCGCGCCCAGGATGACGCCGGGAAGATGCCCGATGCCGCCGAGCACCACCATCGCCACGATCATCACCGACTCCATCAGGCTGAAGGACTCGGGCGATACGAAGCCCTGGAAGGCCGCGAACATCGCGCCCGACACGCCGCCGAAGCTCGCGCCCATGCCGAAGGCCAGCAGCTTCATGTTGCGGGTATTGATGCCCATGGCCTTGGCGGCGATCTCGTCTTCGCGGATGGCCATCCAGGCGCGGCCGATGCGCGAAGTCTGCAGGCGGTGCGAGATGATCACGGTCGCGACCACGAGCGCCAGGAACAGGTAGTAGTACAGCGACACCGAGGAGATCGTGAAGCCGTCGAACTTCCATGCCTTGCCGAGGTCGAGGCCCCAGAACTTGATGGAGTCGATGGCCGTGATGCCCTTGGGCCCGTTGGTGATGTTGACGGGCTGGTCCAGGTTGTTCAGGAACACGCGGATGATTTCGCCGAAGCCCAGCGTGACGATGGCGAGGTAGTCGCCGCGCAGCTTGAGCGTGGGCGCGCCCAGCAGCACGCCGAGCACGGCGGCCACCACCAGCGCCAGCGGAATCACGATCAGCAGCGAGGTGTGCATGCCGTTCGGGAACATCTGCGCGAACCACGGGAAGGTCTCGGTCAGGTGAGACGAGCCCATGAGCGCGAAGAGATAGGCGCCCACCGCAAAGAAGGCCACGTAGCCCAGGTCGAGCAGGCCGGCGTAGCCGACCACGATGTTCAGGCCCAGTGCCAGCAGCACGTAGAGCAGGGCGATGTCGGCGATGCGCACCCATGCGTTGCCCTGCATCTGCAGCAGCAGCGGCAGAGCGAGCACGGCGATGGCGCCGATGACGTAGAGCGCGAGGTTCTTGCTGTTCTTCATGGCTCGCTCCTTACGCACGGTCCGCCACGCGTTCGCCGAGCAGGCCCGACGGACGCAGGGTGAGCATGACGATCAGCACGATGAACGCGAAGATGTCGCTGTAGTTGCTGCCCAGCACGCCACCGGTGATGGTGCCGATGTAGCCCGAGCCGATGGCCTCGATGAGCCCCAGCAGGATGCCGCCGACCACCGCGCCCGCGAGGTTGCCGATGCCGCCGAACACCGCCGCGGTGAAGGCCTTGAGGCCGGGCAGGAAGCCCATCGCGTGCTGCGCGATGCCGTAGTTCGACGCGTACATCACGCCTGCGATGGCCGCGAGCACGGCGCCGATGATGAAGGTGGCCGAGATGACCATGTCGGGGCGGATGCCCATGAGGGCGGCCACGCGCGGGTTCTCCGCGGTGGCGCGCATCGCGCGGCCGAGCTTGGTGTAGTTGACCAGCCACATGAGCACCACGAGCGAGAACGCCGTGACGCTGAGGATCATCACCTGCGTGGGCGAGATCACCGCGCCGCCCACGTGGATGGGGTCGGTCGGCAGCAGGTTGGGATAGGCCTTGTTGGTCGGCTTCCAGATGATCATCGCCAGCGTCTGCAGCAGGATCGACATGCCGATGGCGGTGATCAGCGGCGCGAGCTTGGGGCTGTTGCGCAGCGGCCGGTAGGCCACTTTCTCGATCACGAAATTGAGGGTTGCCGCGACGATGCAGGCAATGATCAGGGCAATGAGCAGAACCAGCCAGCCCGGTGTGTTGGGCATGCCGTCCTTCATGAGGCCGATGATGGTCCAGCTCGTCAGAGCCCCCACCATTAATACTTCTCCGTGCGCAAAGTTGATCAGATTGATGATGCCGTACACCATGGTGTAGCCCAAGGCTATCAAGGCATACATGCTGCCGAGAACCAGACCGTTGATGATCTGCTGCAGCAAAATGTCCATATCGCGTTCCCTATGTGTTGCACCGTTGCGGGGTGCCATTCACCCACCGGGGCACCGGTTTGGCGCCCCCAGCTTGATAAGCAAAAAACCAGCCAACATGTGTCGCCGGCGGATTTGTGGGCGGGATTGTAGTCACGCGCCAGCGCTGATTTGGTGCGTGTTGACCGGGGTTTACCCGCTCACCTCATGCTGTATGCGCGTGAGTTCATGCACGGCTTGCGTGCATGTTGCAAGACCGTATCAGTCGTTGCCTTCAGCGTTCAGGCGACGCAGTTCCCGGAGCTTCTCGCCGATGCGGATCTCGAGTCCGCGGTCGACCGGCTCGTAGAAGACCTGGCCTTCCAGGCCGTCGGGAAGGTAGCGCTCGCCGGCGGCGAAACCGCCCTCCTCGTCGTGCGCATAGCGGTAACCCTTGCCGTAGTCGAGCTCTTTCATGAGCTTGGTGGGTGCATTGCGCAGGTGCATGGGCACCGGGCGCGTGCTGTCCTTCTTCACGAGGGCGCGCACTGCGTTGTAGGCCTTGTAGACCGCGTTCGACTTGGGCGCGATCGCGAGGTAGACCACGCACTCGGCCAGCGCCAGTTCGCCTTCGGGGGTACCCAGCCGTTCGTAGACCTCGGCCGCGTCGAGCGCGAGGCGCAGCGCGCGCGGGTCGGCCAGGCCGATGTCCTCGCTCGCCATGCGCACCAGCCGGCGTGCCATGTAGCGTGGGTCGGCGCCGCCGTCGAGCATGCGCACGAACCAGTAGAGGGCGGCATCGGGGTCGCTGCCGCGCACGGACTTGTGCAGCGCGCTGATGGTGTCGTAGAACTGCTCGCCGCCCTTGTCGTAGCGCCGCATGCGTTCGCCGAGCACACGCAGCAGCCATTCGTCGGAGATGTTCGAGAGCTTCTCGGCACGCGCTGCTACGGCCAGTGTCTCGAGGGTGTTGAGCAGCCGGCGCGCATCGCCGTCGGCATAGGCCACGAGGCGGTCGACCGCTGCAGCGTCTATGGCGGGCACGGCCTGGATGTCCTGTGCGCGCGCCACGATCTGCTTGAGATCGCCTTCGTCGAGCGACTGCAGCACGTACACCGCGGCACGCGAAAGCAGCGCGGAGTTGACCTCGAACGACGGGTTCTCGGTGGTCGCGCCGATGAAAGTGAAAAGGCCCGATTCCACGTGCGGCAGGAAGGCGTCCTGCTGGCTCTTGTTGAAGCGGTGCACTTCGTCGACGAAGACGATGGTGCGCTGCTGAGTGAGCCCGTCGCGCGCGGCGGTGGCAAGGTCCACGGCCTCGCGGATGTCCTTCACGCCGCCGAGCACCGCGCTGATGCTGAGGAACTGCGCGTCGAAGGCATCGGCCATGAGCCGCGCGATGGTCGTCTTGCCGGTGCCGGGCGGCCCCCAGAGGATGCACGAGTGCGGCTGGCCCGACTCGAACGCGATGCGCAGCGACATGCCCGGCCCCAGCAGATGCTGCTGGCCGATCACTTCGCCGAGCGTGCGCGGACGCAGGCGCTCGGCGAGAGGTTGATGCGCGCTGGTGGCCAAACCCGTGGTGCGTCCTGGCTTACTGCTTGACGACGTCGGCGCCAGCGGGTGCCTTGAAGTCGAACACACCGGCCGGCAGCGACGGATTCACTTCGACCTTGTTGAACTTGAGCACCGAACGCTGGCCGAAGCTGTCGAGAATCTCGAGCGCCGCGAGCGCGTCGCCCTGGAAGCCCACCTGCACGCTCTGCAGCTGGCCGTCCTTGTTCTTAGGCGTGGCCTTGACCCATTGCAGGCCATCGCGGTCGGGCGTGGCCTCGAGCGTGAAGTCGGCCTGCAGCGCCTTCAGGTCGGGCGCGGCGGCAATCAGCGCGGCGGGCGTGGAGCCCAATGCCTGAGCCTGTGCGCGCTGCGTGACCTGGTTCAGGTCGGCGTCGTAGAGCCACAGCGTCTTGCCGTCGGCCACGATGCTTTGCGCGAAGGGCTTCTGGTAATCGAACTTGAATTTGCCGGGGCGCTGGAATTCGAAGGTGCCGGTCGAAGTCTTGGTGCGGCCCGGCTGGCCTTCGCGCGACGGCGCGGTCACGGTCTGGGTGAAGTCGGCACGGCCGGACTTGACCGTCTTCACGAAGGTTTCGAGGCTCTCGAGCCCTCCCGCCCACGCGTTGGCGGAACACACGAGGCCGATCAATAGCCAATGACGCAATTTCAATTTGAATTCCTCGCAATAGCTTTTGGGCTGTGCCACGGAGCGTGACACTCGACTTCGACCCTAACCGCCGCGAATTGCGGCAGGTGTAGGTCTTGATGAAGATTTGCAATGCCGGATGGCTTTTTGCAAATTTCCTTTCAGCCCGTAACCTGAAATACCGGTTCGTCCCCGCGAATTATTCGGCCGCGCGCGCCGGCACCAGGATTTCCCGCTGGCCGCTGCCGCTCATGGCGCTGACCAAGCCGGCCTTTTCCATGTCCTCGACCAGGCGGGCGGCGCGGTTGTAGCCGATCTTCAGGTGCCGCTGCACGAGCGAGATGCTGGCCTTGCGGTTCTTGAGCACGACTTCCACCGCCTGGTCGTACATCGGGTCTTTCTCGGCATCGCCGCCGCCGAGCATGTCGCCGTCACCGTCGCCATCGACCGTGCCGCCTTCGAGCACGCCCTCGATGTAGTCGGGCTCGCCCTGGCTCTTGAGGTAGGCCACCACGCGGTGCACTTCCTCGTCGCTCACGAAGGCACCGTGCACGCGGATCGGCAGGCCGGTGCCGCTGGGCATGTAGAGCATGTCGCCCATGCCGAGCAGCGCTTCGGCGCCCATCTGGTCGAGGATGGTGCGGCTGTCGATCTTGCTCGACACCTGGAACGCGATGCGGGTCGGGATGTTGGCCTTGATGAGGCCGGTGATCACGTCGACGCTGGGCCGCTGCGTGGCCAGGATCAGGTGGATGCCCGCGGCGCGCGCCTTCTGCGCCAGTCGGGCGATCAGCTCTTCGATCTTCTTGCCGACCACCATCATCAGGTCGGCCAGTTCGTCGATCACCACGACGATGTGCGGTTCGCGCTTGAGCGGTTCCGGATCGTCGGGCGTCAGGCTGAAGGGGTTGTAGATGAACTCCTCGCGCGCCTTGGCTTCGTCGATCTTGGTGTTGTAGCCGGCCAGGTTGCGCACGCCCAGCTTGCTCATGAGCTTGTAGCGGCGCTCCATCTCGGCCACGCACCAGTTCAGGCCGTGGGCTGCCTGGCGCATGTCGGTGACCACGGGCGCCAGCAGGTGCGGGATGCCTTCGTAGACCGACATTTCGAGCATCTTCGGGTCGATCATGAGCAGGCGGACGTCGCGCGCCTCGGCCTTGTAGAGCAGCGACAGGATCATGGCGTTGATACCCACCGACTTGCCCGAGCCGGTGGTACCGGCCACCAGCACGTGCGGCATCTTCGCGAGGTCGGCCACCACGGGGTTGCCGATGATGTCCTTGCCGAGGCCCATGGTGAGCATCGACTTGCCTTCGTTGTAGATCTGCGAGCCCAGGATTTCGCTGAGCTTGATCGACTGGCGCTTGGCGTTCGGCAGTTCGAGCGCCATGTAGTTCTTGCCCGGGATGGTCTCCACCACGCGGATGGACACCAGCGAGAGCGAACGCGCGAGGTCCTTCGCGAGATTGACGATCTGCGAGCCCTTGACGCCGGTGGCGGGCTCGATTTCATAGCGCGTGATGACAGGGCCAGGCGAAGCGAGCACCACGCGCACCTCGACGCCGAAATCCTTGAGCTTCTTCTCGATCATGCGCGAGGTCATCTCGAGCGTGTCGGAAGAGACGGTTTCCTGGCGCACTTGGGCGGCATCGAGCAGGTCGACCTGCGGCAGCTTGCTGTCGGGCAGTTCCTTGAAGAGCGGCTTCTGGCGCTCCTTGACGACGCGATCGCTCTTGGGCACCTCGGTCATCGCGGGCTCGATCTGCACGGGCGGCGACGGGACGCGGCGCTTGGGCCGCGGGTCGATGCGGATTTCGTCATCGTCGTCCGCAAAGGCCGACGACGCGGAAGACATGGACGGCTCGCCGCCCCTGTTGTCCGACGCACCGCCGCCGCGCGTGAACGCGGGCTCGTCGGCCTCGGCACGCTCGCGGGCCGCCTGCTTGCCCATGGCGATGTCGGCGGCCATCTCGCGCTTCTCGCGGCGCGACTCGAAGAGCGAATAGGCGCGCGCGCCGATGCGCTCGGCGATCAGGCTCCAAGAGAAGCGGAACACCAGCGCCGAACCGATCACGCCGCCGGCGATGGCGACCAGCGCCGAGCCGGTGAAGCCGAGCCAGCGCACGCTGGCCGGCCCCACCAGGGCACCGATCGCGCCGCCGCCGGCACCGCCCGGCAGGTGGCCTTCGAGACGGTACAGGCGCGACCATTCGAGCATCGCACTGGCGCACAGCAGCAGCGCAAGACCGAACCAGAAGGCGAGGCGGCTGCGGTTGAAGCGGCCGCGCGGCGCCTGCTCGGCCGCCGAAGTCGGTTCGCCACCGCGCAGCCAGCTGGCCAGCGAAGACAGCCACGCGCGCAGCCCGGCTGCAAGGCACCACCACACGGAAAAGCCCGCGGCAAAGTAGCTGCCATCGGCCAGCCAGGCGCCGAAACGGCCACCCCAGTTCTTGATTTCGCCCCCGGTGCCCGATGTCGACCAGGCGGCATCGGAAAGCGTGAAGCTCAGCATTGAAAGCAGCCAGAACAGCAGCGCTGCGAATCCAGCAATCAGCGTGATTTCGTGGGCGAAGCGCATGGCGCGCGTGCGCACGGGTTGCCCGTCGGCGGCAGAGGAAGATTGAAGCGTATTGAGCGAATAGGTCATGAAAAACGCGGCACCCGGTCCAGAAAATCGGGGGCCGGACACACGAACACTACAACAAAAGGCCGGAGCCGCCCGCAGCGGACCCGGCCCCGGAAGCTCAAGCCAGGGACAGGAGCCGTTCCTTGACGATCATCGACCCGTCGTCCAGGGTCTGCACGAAGCCGCGCTCCTCGAGGTCCTTCATGACGCGGCTCACCATTTCGCGCGAGGCGCCGACCATCTTGGCCAGATCCTGGCGGGAGATCTTGTCGCGCACCTTGAGGATGCCCGCGCCGTCTTCGATGGCGAACTCGAGCAGCGAGCGGGCCACGCGGCCGTACACGTCCATCAGCGCCAGCGATTCGATCTTGCGGTCGGCGTGGCGCAGGCGCTGCACGAGGCCGCGCATGATGTTGTAGGCCATCGAGGAGTTCTCCGGCAGGCAGCGCGCGAAAGCGTCGCGGCCCAGCATGAGCACGTCGCACTGGATCTCGGTACGCACGGTGGCCGAGTGCGGCTCGTCGTCGATCAGGCTCATCTCGCCAAGGTAGTCCCCAGGATGCAGCGTGGCCAGGATGACCTCGCGGCCGCGGCTGTCGGCGCTGGTGACGCGGGCACGCCCGGTCAGGATGATGTAGAGCGCGTCGGACTTCTTGCCCTGCTCCACGACGACTTCCGCGCGCTTGAAGCGCTTCTTGATGATCGCGTCCGCGATGCTGGCGGACTGCGTGGCCGTCAGCGACGCGAACAATGGAACGCGCCGAAGCAATTCGAGGTTGGACAGCATCGACATTTATCAATCCCTGCTACAGCGCGCGGAGCGGTCCAAAAGGCAGGCCAATGGATTACTACAATCGCGCGCATTGAAAACACCGTTCACCCGGTGTTGAACCGGGCGGTGATACTCCATATATATCGCTACCACCCTGAAAATGTACACGCTGAATCAGCGTATATCCTAGGTTTTCTACTCATGTCCGCTCCCCAACACGCCAAGGTTTTGATTCTCGGCTCCGGCCCCGCCGGCTACACCGCCGCCGTCTACGCAGCCCGCGCAAACCTGCAGCCGCTGCTCATCACGGGCATCGCCCAGGGCGGCCAGCTGATGACCACCACCGAGGTCGACAACTGGCCGGCCGACGTTCATGGCGTGCAGGGACCGGAGCTGATGCAGCGCTTCCTGGAGCATGCAGAGCGCTTCAAGACGCAGATCGTGTTCGACCACATCAACAAGGTCGACCTGAGCAAGCGCCCGTTCACGCTGACCGGCGACAGCGGCACCTACACCTGCGACTCGCTGATCATCGCCACGGGCGCTTCGGCGAAGTACCTGGGCCTCGACTCTGAACAGAAGTTCATGGGCCGCGGCGTCTCCGCATGCGCCACCTGCGACGGCTTCTTCTACCGCGAGCAGGAGGTCTGCGTGATCGGTGGCGGCAATACCGCCGTGGAAGAAGCGCTCTACCTCGCCAACATCGCCAACAAGGTGACGCTGGTGCATCGCCGCGACAAGTTCCGCGCAGAGCCCATCCTGATCGACAAGGTCAAGGAAAAGGTCGCCGAAGGCAAGATCGTGCTGAAGCTGCACAGCGAACTCGACCAGGTGCTGGGCGACGACACCGGCGTGACGGGCATCCGCATCAAGAACACGCAGACCGGCGCCACCGAGCAGATCGACCTGAAGGGCTGCTTCATCGCCATCGGACACCATCCGAACACGGACATCTTCCAGGGCCAGCTGGAAATGAAGGACAACTACATCCTGACCCGTTCCGGCCTGCAGGGCTTTGCCACGATGACCAGCATTCCGGGCGTCTTCGCCGCCGGCGACGTGCAGGACAACGTGTACCGCCAGGCCATCACGAGCGCCGGTACCGGCTGCATGGCGGCACTCGACGCACAGCGCTTCCTGGAGCAGGACGGCACACTCTGAGAGGCGGGCCCTCCAAAAGGGCTATAATCCGAGGCTTTGCCGAAACAGGGCTCTCACACGAGTCGCGGCAAAGTCGGGGTACCGCCACCCGTTTCTGGCGAGGTCAAGCTGCAAAACATCTGCAATCGCCACGATTGCGCCGGTGCCAGCTGTTCAAGAAAGAGTGTCCACATGGCACGCGTATGCGACGTAACGGGCAAAGGCCCGATGGTCGGAAACAACGTTTCCCACGCCAACAACAAAACCAAGCGCCGGTTCCTGCCGAACCTGCAATACCGCCGTTTCTGGGTCGAGACTGAAAACCGCTGGGTTCGCCTGCGCGTTTCGAGCGCCGCGCTGCGCCTGATCGACAAGAACGGTATCGACTCCGTGCTCGCAGACCTGCGCGCACGCGGCCAAGCTTAAGGAGCTGAATCATGGCAACGAGCAAAGGCGGACGCGAAAAGATCAAGCTGGAATCCACCGCGGGTACCGGCCACTTCTACACGACCAGCAAGAACAAGAAGACGATGCCTGAAAAGATGTCGATCATGAAGTTCGACCCGAAGGCGCGCAAGCACGTCGAATACAAGGAAATCAAGCTGAAGTAATTCAGGCCTGGTTTCCAAGACAAGAACCCGCTGCTTACCCAGCGGGTTTTTTGTTGCCCGTCGAATCGCAATCGACGGACGCAAAAAAGCCGACCCGGAGGTCGGCTTTTTGATTTGGAGGCGAGAGCGGTTGTTAAGCGCGCGCGGCCCGCAGACGCGTCGAGAAGTCACGCAGACCCGCAATGCCGCTGGCTTCCGCACGGTGGCACCAGGCCGCCAGATCGGCCGCCAGTTGCTCGCGCGACTGCGAGGTGTTCATCCAGAGCTGACGCAGCTCCTCGCGCATCGTGACCATCTTGTCCAGCACCGGGTGTGCGGCACGAGCCTGGGTGACATGCGTGCGGGCCGAAGCAGGCACCTTGTCGTCGTCGCGATGCAGCCAGCGCTTGGCAGCCTTGAGCACCGACAGGTCGGCACCCTTGTTCTTGAGGGCTTCCAGTTCCTGGCTGGTGGCACGGCGCATTTCGCGCGCATAGCCGGCCATGACTTCGTAGCGGTTGGCAATGACGGCTTCGAGCGTCTTCTCATTGGCCACGGGCTGGATGTCGCCCATCAGCATCTTCGGCGGCACCTTCTTGACCTTGGCCCAGCCCAGTTTCTGCAGCGCCTGGATGTAGATCCAGCCGATGTCGAACTCGTACTTCTTGACCGAGAACTTGGCCGAGGTCGGGTAGGTGTGGTGGTTGTTGTGCAGCTCTTCGCCGCCGATGATCAGGCCCCAGGGCATGATGTTGCGGCTGGCGTCGGGCGCCTCGAAGTTGCGATAGCCCCAATAGTGGCCGATGCCGTTGATGATGCCGGCGGCGGTGATGGGAATCCACAGCATCTGGACAGCCCACACGGCCATGCCGAGCGTGCCGAACAGCGCCAGGTTCAGGATCAGCATGAGGCCTACGCCTTGCCAGCTGTAGCGCGAATACAGGTTGCGCTCGATCCAGTCATCGGGCGTGCCGTGACCGTAGCGCTCCATCGTTTCCTTGTTCCGGGATTCGGCGCGATAGAGTTCGGCGCCGCGCCAGAGCACTTCGTCGATGCCCTTGACCTGCGGGCTGTGCGGGTCGTCCTGGGTTTCGCACTTGGCGTGGTGCTTACGGTGAATGGCGACCCATTCCTTCGTCACCATGCCGGTGCCGATCCAGAGCCAGAAACGGAAGAAGTGCGAGGGAATAGGGCCCAGATCCATGGCCCGGTGCGTTTGCGTCCGGTGCAGGAAGATGGTGACCGCGGCAATCGTGATGTGCGTGGTGACGAGCGTGTACAGCACGACTTGCCACCATGCGATGTCCCACAGGCCGTGTCCGAGCCATTCGATGGCCGCGTTCAAAACGGCGGAGTCAGGAAGCAACATTGAGTCAGGTACTCCATGGCCACACGAAGGTGCAGCCTTCAGATAACCCGCGATTTTAAAGGCGAGGGCCTAGAACAAGCCCTTTAAACCTTCAAGAAATGCGCTGATTAACCCTAGTTTGGAGTGCAATCCCTATTTGCGGTTCCATACGGCGGCAAAGAAACCGTCCGTCGCATGGCGATGCGGCCATAGCCGCAGATAGCGCCTGCCATCCTCGCCGCCCGCGCACAGGGCCTCGAAACCTTCCACTTTGAGCCCTTGCAGCAGCTCAGCGGCGTCCACGGGCACGAAATCAGGGTTCGCAGCGCCAAAAGCCTCGGCAATGGCCTCGTTTTCCTCCGGCAGCACACTGCATGTGGCGTAAACCAGACGTCCGCCCGATTTCACCAGCCGTGCCGCGCTCTGCAGGATGGCGGCCTGCTTGACCGTCAGTTCTTCCACCGCCTTGGCCGACTGGCGCCATTTCAGGTCCGGATTGCGCCGCAGCGTGCCCAGTCCCGAGCAAGGTGCATCGACCAGGACGCGGTCGATCTTGCCCGCTAGGCGCTTGATGCGGTCGTCGCGCTCGTGGGCGATCGCGGCCGGATGCACGTTCGACAGCTTGCTGCGCGCCAGCCGCGGCTTGAGCGCGTCGAGCCGGTGGGCCGACGTGTCGAAGGCGTAGAGCCGGCCGGTGTTTCGCATCGTCGCGCCGATGGCCAGCGTCTTGCCGCCGGCGCCTGCGCAGAAATCGACCACCATCTCGCCGCGCTTGGCGTCCAGCAGCAGCGCCAGGAGTTGAGAGCCTTCGTCCTGCACCTCGATGGCGCCGCGGGCAAAGGCGTCCAGCTTGGTCAGCGCCGGCTTGCCTTCGATGCGCAAGCCCCAGGGCGAGAACGGTGTTGCTTCCGATTTGATAGCAGCCTTCGCAAGCTCGGCCTTCACGTCCGCGCGTTTATCGGTCAGCGCATTGACGCGCAGGTCGAGCGGCGCCGGCTGCTGAAGGCTCTCGACCAGCGGCCAGAAACCGTCGCCAAGCTGGGCCTTGAGGGGCGCGACCAGCCATTCCGGCAGGTTGTGGCGATGGCGCTCGAGCAGGTCGTCGGGTTTCACCGCGTCGCAGTTGTCTAACCAGCGCTTCTCGGTGTCGTTGAGTGCGCTTTTCAGGAAATCGCGCGGGCCGTAGAAGCCGAGGATCGCCATGCGGCGCTCCTTGGAGCCGGTACCCGAAGGCGAAAGATGGTCGAACAGAAGCTTCTTGCGAAGCACGGTGTAGACGGTTTCGGCGAGCGTCGCGCGCTCGCGCGGGCCGAACTCGCGGTGGTCGCGGAAAAACCGCGAAACGACCTGGTCGGCCGGGTGATCGAATTTCAGGACAAGGCCGACCAGATCGGCGGTGGCCTCCAACAGGGCTTTGGGGTGCATGCCCCGATTGTCTCAGCCAGCGGAGCCGGCGGACCGAAGGGCTATGCGCTGCGCGTCCAGACCACCCCGAAAGCCTCGCGCTCGATGTCTTCCAAGGTGGGCGAGTGGCCCGCCCACAGCACCAGCGTGGCGCCGGGCAAAGTGAGCGTCTGCTCCAGCTGGCGGCACATGTGCCAGCGGTCTTCGTCGTCCAGCCCGGGCAGTTCGATGAACACGACGTACGCACGGCGCCACGGAAATTCCCGAAGGTTCTTGCGCACCAGCCAGGCCCGCGACGCCGGCAGGCAGCGCACGAGGTCGGCCCGCAGTTCGCCCAGTTCGTAGTCGTTCAGGTCGTGGCGCGATATCTGGCTGAAAAACGGCGTGGCGGTGATTTCCTCCCAGGCACGCGCCTCGGCTTCCTCCGCTTCCTTGAGCCGGCCGCGCCACAACTTGAGCGCCATTTCGTCGTGCGGCCCGGCGTCCGGGTCTTCGAGCGAGGCCACGGCGCTCTTGGCGGCCCACCAGCGGCTGGCCGCGCCGGAACCGTGCAGCCGCTCGAGCACCACCAGCCGGGCAGCGCGGTCGCTCGCGGGCAGCATCTGGGCCAGCCCGCGCAGCGCGCCGGGATGCTCGGGCGCGATCTGCAAGGCGTTCTCGTAGCGCATCCGCACCGGCGCCGAGGGGTTGAGGCGGCGCTCGGAATCGGCCCATTCGACCATCTCGTCCGGCGTGTTGCGCTCACCGCGCGCGGCCAGCACGTCGATGCGTTCGCGGATGCGCGCACGGTGGGCGTGATGCTGCTTCCAGTCGGCGGCGTGGGCGCGGCACCAGCGGTTGTCGAAATATTCGATCCATTTCTTCCGGTCAGCCAGCAGTTCCAGCGCGGGACGCGCCGACCATTCGGGCAAGACCGCCTTCTGCTCGAGGGCCTCCAGCCGGTCGCGCAGGACCGGATGGGTGTCCTCCAGGTCGCTCACGCGGCGCATCGCCTCGCGCAACGCCTGGCGCGCGAAATCGTCGGCCGGCGGCGTGCGCACCCGCTTGCGCAGCGCGGCGAACGGCCCCGGCGGCAGCGGCTCGCGTTCGGCGCGCGCCCAATGCCAGGGCCAGAATTCGTTGGCGTACCAGTTTCCCTTGATCGCGATCTCGGTCAGCGCCGCGGCGGCCACCGAGGTGCCCAGCAGCCGGCCCGAGATGCGGTCGGCCTCGTATTCGTCCTGGCGGGCCAGCGCGAAAGTCTTGGCCGCGAAGCGCGGGAAGTACCAGCGGAAGAAGGCTTGCGAGACCAGCGCCATCACGCCCTCGTCGCGCTGCAGGCTGGCATCGAGCTTGAGCCACGACAGCCGCGTGCGGTAGATCCAGGCGCTGAGCTTGCCGTGATTGCCGCGCAGGTGGCCGTATTCGTGCGCCAGCACCGAAAGCAGCCGCCGCCGGTCGAGCATCATCAGGAGCGGCAGGCCGATGTTCAGCGAGTTGACGGCGCCGCCGAACAGCCCGAAACGCGGCACCTGCCGGATGCTGGCGTTGAATTCGTCGTCGAGGTAGACGTGATGGACCGGCGGCCCCTTGATCTTCGACCGGATGCGGTCGAGCGCCTCGAAGAGCGCGGGCGCGTCGTCGCGCTGCAGTTCCACGCCCTCGGGTTCGTCGAAGCGCACCCACAGCGCGCGAAGCGTGGCCCAGAGCAGGCCGCCCGCGAACAGCAGCAGCCAGCCGCGGGTGAAGGTGAAGCGTTCCTCGCGCACCGGCAGCAGCACCCAGGCGATGAGGCCCACCGCGAGCCCCAGGCAGCCGAGCACCCACAGGTAGCCGAGCGCGGCAAAGGCCGCCACGCTGCGTCGATAGCGCGCACTGTCGTCCGCGCTGGCATGCTCGCTCAGTCGAACCAGGTGAACAAAATCAGCGCGATCCATCCGACTCCCGTCAAATCAAGCCACGACAGTTTTTGAAGAAAGAAGCCCCCGTTGAACAACGACGACGACCTCCCTCCCCTGATCGAAACACCTCCCGGCCGCTACCGCCACTACAAAGGCGGCGAATACGAGGTGCTCGGCACCGTCCGCCACAGCGAGACCCTGGAGCCGATGACGCTGTACCGCGCCTTGTATGGAGCCCACGGACTCTGGGTCCGCCCTGCCGCGATGTTCGACGAAACCGTCGAGATAGACGGCGTGGCGCGGCGGAGATTCACACCGATCTAGCCATCACGGCCCGGCCCGGGCCGGCTCTGAAGGAATGCGTCAGCCGCAGCGGACCTCGGTCACGCGGTTGCGCGCATCGACGTCCAGGTTCAGGCGTCCGCCGTTGAGTTCCATCGTCGCTGCCTCGCCGGGCTTCAGCACCCGCACGACGCCAGCTCCGGCGCGCACGCGGGCGGCGGCTTCCAGCTGCGGCGTCAGCGGCTGGCCGACCGCGAAGCGGGCACCATCTGCGTTGCACTGATAGACCGGTGCCGGGGGTGGCACGGGCGCGGCGGGCGCAGGAGCGGGTGCGGGGGCCGGGGCGGCGCAGCCCGCGAGCAGGGCGACAGCGCCGGCGACGGTCAGCAGCAGCGATTTGGTTTTCACTTCGAACTCCCGAAAACCCGCGAATATAAAACAACTTTACGGGTTGTGACTCGATGTATCAGCCAGCCATCCGGCGATCGCTCGTGGATACAACAGGTGCTCCTGCGCGAGCACCCGGCCGGCCAGCGTGGCGGCCGTGTCGTCGGGCAGCACCGGCACCACGGCCTGCGCCAGGATCGGGCCGTGGTCGAGTTCGGTCGTCACCTGGTGGACGGTCACGCCGGCCACCTTGCAGCCCGCCTCGATGGCGCGCTGATGGGTGTGGAGCCCCGGGAAAGCGGGCAGCAGCGAGGGATGGATATTTACCAGCCGCCCCGCATAGCGTCCGACGAAGCCGGGCGTCAGGATGCGCATGAACCCGGCCAGCACCACCAGCGCAGGCGAATGGGCGTCCACCGCTGCAGCCAGGGCCTCGTCGAAAGCCTCGCGGGTCGCGAACTCGGTGTGCGGCACCACGGCGGTGTCGATGCCGTGCGAACGGGCAATGGCCAGCCCGCCGGCCTCGGCCTTGTTGCTGATGACCGCGGCGATGCGGGCGCCGAAGCGCTCGGCCCAGCGGTCGCGCTCGGCGGCGCGCACGATGGCCGCCATGTTGGAGCCGCCGCCGGAGATCAGGATCACGATGTTCTTCATGGGAGGCGGGATTATCCGCGCCGTGCTTGTCGCGACGCGGACACCGTTTCACAGCACGACCGTGCTAAAACTCACGGTTCCGGAGACACACCGCGTCTGCGGTGAACCGATCAACACAGCGAGGCACGCATGGATTTGAGCTTCACACCCGAAGAACAGAAGTTCCGCGAAGAGGTTCGCGCCTGGGTCAAAGAAAACCTTCCCCAAGAGATTTCGCACAAGGTGCACAACGCGCTGGAGCTGACGCGCGACGATTTGCAAGGCTGGGCCAAGATCCTCGGCAAGAAGGGCTGGCTGGGCTACGGCTGGCCGAAGGAATTCGGCGGCCCGGGCTGGACCGCCGTGCAGCGCCATTTGTTCGAGGAAGAAACCGCACTGGCCGGCGCGCCGCGCATCATTCCGTTCGGCCCTGTCATGGTGGCACCGGTGATCATGGCCTTCGGCAATGCCGAGCAGCAGAAGCGCTTCCTCCCCGGCATCGCCAGCGGCGAAGTCTGGTGGAGCCAGGGCTACAGCGAGCCCGGCTCGGGTTCCGACCTCGCCTCGGTCAAGACGAAGGCGGAGCGCAAAGGCGACAAATACATCGTCAACGGCCAGAAGACCTGGACCACGCTCGGCCAGTACGGCGACTGGATGTTCAACCTCGTGCGTACCAGCAACGAAGGCAAGCCCCAGACCGGCATCAGCTTCCTGCTGCTCGACATGAAGTCGCCCGGTGTCACCGTGCGCCCGATCAAGCTGCTCGACGGCGGCCATGAAGTGAACGAGGTGTTCTTCGACAACGTCGAAGTGCCCGCCGAAAACCTGATCGGCGAAGAGAACAAGGGCTGGACCTACGCCAAGCACCTGCTCTCGCACGAGCGCACCAACATCGCCGACGTGAACCGCGCCAAGCGCGAGCTCGAGCGCCTCAAGCGCATCGCCAAGAGCGAAGGCGTGTACGAAGACCAGCGCTTCCGCGACGAGATCGCCAAGCTCGAAGTCGACATCGTCGCCCTCGAGATGATGGTGCTGCGCGTGCTGTCGGCCGCCACCTCGGGCAAGAACTCGCTCGACGTGGCGGGCCTGCTCAAGATCCGCGGCAGCGAGATCCAGCAGCGCTACAGCGAACTGATGATGCTGGCCGGCGGCCCCTATTCGCTGCCGCTGATCCGCGAGGCAATGGAAGCCGGCTGGCAAGGCGACTTCCCGGGCGGCAACCCGGCGCTCGCGCCGCTGACGTCGACCTTCTTCAACATGCGCAAGACGACCATCTACGGTGGCTCGAACGAAGTGCAACGCAACATCGTCGCGCAGACGGTTCTGGGCTGAGGAGACACGAACATGGATTTCAATTTTTCCGACGACCAGGAACAACTGCGCGACGCCGTTCGCAAGTGGGTCGACAAGGGCTATGACTTCGAGCGCCGCCGCGGCATCGAGGCCAAGGGCGGCTTCTCCCGGGAAGCCTGGGACGAACTGGCCGAACTCGGCCTGGGCGGCCTGTACATCAGCGAAGACGACGGCGGCCTGGGCATGGGCCCGGTGGCCGGCATGGTCGTCATGGAAGAACTCGGCCGCGGCATCGTGCTGGAGCCGTTCGCGCAGACGCTGATCGCCGGCGCGGTGCTCAGCGGCTATGCCGACGCGAACACCAAGGAAGGCTGGCTGCCGCGCATCGCCGGCGGCCAGGCCATCGTGGTGCTGGCCTACCAGGAGCGCAAGGCACGCTACCGCCTGGACGTGTGCGACGCCCACGCCGCGAAGAGCGGCAGCGGCTGGTCGCTGAACGGCGCCAAGAGCGTGGTGCCGGTCGGCGACGAAGCCGACGCCTACCTCGTGCCCGCCAAGGTCGACGGCAAGATCGCCCTCTTCCTCGTCGAGCGCAGCGCCAGCGGCGTCGAGGCCCGCGGCTACGGCACGCAGGACGGCGGCCGCGCGGCCGAGGTGGTGTTCGACAAGGCCGACGCCACGCTGGTCTCGCTCGACGGCCTGGCAGCGCTCGAATACGCGGTGGACGTCGGCATTGCCGCCACCTGCGCCGAGGCAGTGGGCGTGATGGACAAGACCGTGGCCCTCACCGTCGACTACATGAACCAGCGCAAGCAGTTCGGCGTGACCATCTCGACATTCCAGGCACTGCGCCATCGTGTCGCCGACATGAAGATGCAGCTCGAACTCGCGCGCTCGATGAGCTACTACGCCACGCTCAAGCTCAACGCCCCGGCCGACGAACGCCGCCAGGCACTGGCACGCGCCAAGTACCAGCTCGGCGTTTCCATGCGCTACGTGGCCGCGAACTCGGTGCAGCTGCACGGCGGTATCGGCGTGACCGACGAATACATCGGCAGCCACTACTTCCGCAAGCTCACGCAGCTCGAGCTGACTTTCGGCGACACGCTCCACCACCTGGGTGAAGTGTCGGCCCGCATGCAGGACACCGCCGGCGTCTTCGCCTGACGACGACGGCGACACCCGCAACCCGGCAACGCCGGTTTCACGTTGTTCCGATAGCATCCAACGCCCGCCCGCCTTGCGCCGACGGGCGTTTTCACGTGGACTCCAGCCCCAGGAACGAAACATGCAATCCCGCCGCACCCTTCTAGCCATGGCCGTCATCGGGACCGCCGCCACCGCCATGCTGACCGCCTGCGCCACCTCTTCGTCGCCCTCGCCGTCGTATGCCGAGCGGCCGCCCGTCGTGTTCGTCCACGGCAACGGCGATTCGGCCGCGCTCTGGCAGACGACGATCTGGCGTTTCGAGTCCAACGGCTGGCCGGCCGACCGGCTGTTTGCCTTCGACCAGCCGAACCCGCTCGCGCGCGACGACGATGCCGTGGCCCAGCCCGGACGCAGTTCGACGGCCGAATCGGCGGCGTTCCTCAAGGCGCAGGTCGACAAGGTGCTGAAGGCCACGGGCGCCGCCAAGGTGGTGCTGATCGGCAATTCGCGCGGCGGCAACACCATCCGCAACTACGTGCAGAACGGCGGCGGCGCGGCCGTGGTGAGCCACGTGGTGCTGGGCGGCAACCCCGCGCACGGCATCTGGGCGGTGAAGGGTTTCCGCGAGAACAACGAGTTCTCGGGGCTGTCGGGCTTCATGCAGCAGCTCAATGCGCCCAAAGGTCCGGACGGCCAGGAGGTAACGCCGGGCGTGAAGTGGATGACCCTGCGCTCCGACAACAACGACAAGTACGCGCAGCCCGACGGCGTGTGGATCGGCGCCCCCGGCAAGCCGACCAACATCGGCTTCGACGGCCCTGCGCTCAAGGGCGCGACCAACGTCGTGCTGCCGCGCGTGGACCACCGCGAGACTTCTTTCTCGCCCGCGGCGTTCGCGGCCACATGGCAATTCCTGACCGGAGAAGCACCGCGCACCACCGCCGTGGTGCCGGACACCAAGGTCGTGCTCGACGGCCGAGCGATCGGCGCCGAAAACCTCGCGCTGAACGGCGCGCAGGTCACGGTCTATGCCGTGGACCCGGCAACCGGCGCGCGGCTGGGCGAGGCCGTGCACACCAAGCCGGTCGGCGCCGATGGCCGCTGGGGCCCGTTCAACGCGCGCGGCGACACCGCCTATGAATTCGTCCTGAGCGCGCCGGGGTACGGCACCACGCACATCTACCGCAGCCCCTTCCCGCGCAGCGGCAGCTTCGTGCACCTGCGGCCGGAGCGCATCACGCCGGCCGACAACGGCGCGAGTTCCGTCGTCGTCTTCACGCGTCCGCGCGGCTACTTCGATGCCCAGCGCGACACCATGCGCTTCGACGGCAAGAGCCCGCCTCCCGGCGTGCCGCCCAAGGGCGCGGGCGTGGCCACTTCCAGGCTGCGGCTGGAAGGCGGCGGCGCGCCGCGCGCGGTGGCGGGCGAATTCAACGGCGAGCGCATCACCGGCCTGACGTGGCCGGCCGCCCAGGAGCACGTGACGGTGCTCGAGCTGACCTACTGAAGAGGCACCCGCCATGACCGACTCCGCCACCCCCTTCGTGCTGCAGTCGCGCGACGCGCGCGGCGTGGTCACGCTGACGCTGAACCGCCCGGCCTCGTTCAACGCCCTGTCGGAAGGCATGCTGGGCGCGCTGGAGCAGGCGCTGGCCGGCATCGCAGCCGACGAGAGCGTGCGCGCCGTCGTCATCGCGGCAGCCGGCAAGGCCTTCTGCGCCGGCCATGACCTGAAGGAAATGCGCGCCAAACCATCGCTCGGCTACTACCAGCAGCTGTTCGAGCGCTGCGGGGCGATGATGCTGTCGATCCAGAAGCTCGACGTGCCGGTGATCGCGCGCGTGCACGGCATCGCGACCGCGGCGGGCTGCCAGCTGGTGGCCGTGTGCGACCTGGCGGTGGCATCGAGCGAAGCCCGCTTCGCGGTCAGCGGCGTGAACGTGGGGCTGTTCTGCGCCACGCCGAGCGTCACGCTGTCGCGCAACCTCGGGCGCAAGGAAGCCTTCGAGATGCTCGTGACGGGCGAATTCATCGGCGCGGAAGAAGCGCGCGAGAAGGGGCTGGTCAACCGGGTGGCGGCATCCGCTGAACTCGACGCGGCCGTCGAGGCGCTGGTGGCGAGCATCATCGCCAAGCCGCGCAAGGCGCTGGCGCTGGGCAAGGCCCTGTTCTACCGCCAGCTCGAAACCGGCATCGAGGCCGCTTTGGCAGACGCCAGCCAGACCATGGCCTGCAACATGATGGACGAGAGCGCGCTGGAAGGCGTTCAGGCCTTCATCGAGAAGCGCCCGCCTTCCTGGAAGCGCTGAAGCTAGGTGTCGTGCAGCCGCGAGCTTTGCGGCAGGTGCGCCATCAGGAACTCCATCTGGTCGGCCAGGATGCGCCGGTTGCGCAGGATGAAGTCTTCCCAGAGGCTGGGCACGTAAGGCGCGTAAAGCAGCGGCATGCCGGCCTGCTCGGGCGTGCGGCTGCTCTTGCGGTGGTTGCACGGCTTGCAGGCCGTGACCACGTTCATCCAGGTGTCGATGCCCCTCTGGGCAAAGGGAATGATGTGCTCGCGGGTGAGCTCGTCTTCATGGAAGTGCCCGCCGCAGTAGGCGCAGACGTTGCGGTCGCGCGAGAACAGCTTGCTGTTGGTCAGCCCCGGCCGCTGCGTGAAGGGATTGATGCGCGGCACGCCCTTGGTGCCGATGATGCTGTTGATCGCGATCTGCGATTGCTCGCCCGTGATGGCGTTGTGGCCGCCACGGAACACAGCCACCTGCGCGCCCACTTCCCAGCGAACTTCATCCGCCGCATAGTGGATCACCGCCTGTTCCAGCGAAATCCATGACTGGGGCAGCCCTTGGGCCGACAGCTTCAAGACCTTCACACACGCCTCCTCGAAAAGTGAGAGAACACGGAAAGACCAGGGACACGGAGCGCGTTGGAGACCCACGCCGGTCAACGCACTGCGTCACAATATACCGGCTTTGTGACAAATCGGCCTGATTCGCCCAATCGACGGGCGAAAGGCGCTATCAAAAAGATACTCACCGATGCAGGTTTTCCGCGGCTTCCGGCACCCGGGCGTAGCCCCCGCCTGCGCCCTCACCATTGGCAATTTCGACGGCGTGCACCGTGGCCACCAGGCCATGCTCGCGCTCTTGCAGACCGAGGCCCGCCAGCGCGGGCTGCCGAGCTGCGTGCTCACCTTCGAGCCCCATCCGCGCGACTACTTCGCCGCGCTCACCAAGAAGCCCGACCTGGCGCCGGCGCGCATCGGCACGCTGCGAGACAAGCTCAGCGAGCTGGCCGCCTGCGGCGTGGCACAGACCATCGTGCTGCCGTTCGACAGCCGGCTGGCCTCCCAGACGCCGGAAGAATTCATCCAGAACGTGCTGGTCGACGGCCTGGGCGCGCGCTATGTGCTGGTGGGCGACGATTTCCGCTTCGGCGCCAAGCGGGCCGGCGACTACGCCATGCTCGACGCGGCCGGCGACGCCCGCGGCTTCGACGTGGCGCGCATGAACAGCTACGAGGTGCACGGCCTGCGGGTTTCCAGTTCCGCCGTGCGCGAGGCGCTGGCCGAAGGCCGCATGGCCGACGCCCAGACGCTGCTCGGGCGGCCCTACACGATCTCCGGCCACGTGGTCCACGGCCGCAAGCTCGGCCGCGCGCTGGGTGCCTCGGCGCCGGGCCTGGACGACGGTTTCCGCACCCTCAACCTGCGCTTCAAGCACTGGAAGCCGGCCGCCAGCGGCATCTTCGCGGTGCTGGTCCACGGGCTGGCCGACCAGCCGCTGCCGGGCGTGGCGAACCTGGGCGTGCGCCCCTCGCTGGACGCCAACGACGTCAACGGCGGGCGGGTTCTCCTGGAAACCCATTGCCTGGAGTGGCCCTCGCATCTGGGGACCGAAGGGGCCTACGGTAAAATCGTGCGCGTGGAACTCCTGCACAAACTGCACGACGAATTGCGCTACACCAGCCTCGAGGCCCTCACAGCGGGCATCGCGAAGGATGGGCGCGACGCACGTGCGTTCTTTGCGTCCACCCACGCCGAAACCCACCGCCAGACCACGCGCGACCGAATTTAGCCCTGCACGCCCGTGCTGCCGCCCTTCGACAAGCTCAGGGCGAACGGCTATACCTTCCGCACCGACACGCTTCATGCAGTTCGGGCTGAGCCTGTCGAAGCCCCCTAGAAGCCTTCTGCTTCGCACCCCAACATGTCTGACGCTGCTTCCCCCAAAGATTACCGCTCCACGCTGAACCTGCCCGACACCCCCTTCCCGATGCGCGGCGACCTGCCCAAGCGCGAACCGGGCTGGGTGAAGGAATGGAACGACGAAGGCCGCTACCACCGCCTGCGCGACGCCCGCCACGGCGCGCCCAAGTTCATCCTGCACGACGGCCCGCCGTACGCCAACGGCCAGATCCACATGGGCCACGCGGTGAACAAGATCCTCAAGGACATGATCACCAAGGCGCGCCAGCTCGAAGGCTACGACGCGCTCTACGTGCCGGGCTGGGACTGCCACGGCCTGCCGATCGAGAACGCCATCGAAAAGCAGTACGGCCGCAACCTGAGCCGCGACGAGATGCAGGCCAAGAGCCGCGCCTTCGCCACCGGGCAGATCGCACAGCAGATGGCCGACTTCCAGCGCCTGGGCGTGCTGGGCGAATGGGACCATCCCTACAAGACCATGGACTTCGCCAACGAGGCCGGCGAGCTGCGCGTCTTCAAGCGCGTCATTGAGCGCGGCTTCGTCTACCGCGGCCTGAAGCCGGTGTACTGGTGCTTCGACTGCGGCTCCTCGCTGGCCGAGTTCGAGATCGAATACGCCGACAAGAAGAGCCAGACCATCGACGTCGCCTTCAAGGCGCACGAGCGCGAGAAGGTGCTCAAGGCCTTCGGCACCGACCACACGATCCTGGGCGACATCTTCGCCGTGATCTGGACCACCACCGCGTGGACCATCCCCGCCAACCAGGCGATCAACCTCAACCCCGAGCTCGAGTACTCGCTGGTCGATACCGAGCGCGGCCTGCTGATCCTGGCCAACTCGCTGGTCGAGATGTGCATGACGCGCTATGCGCTCGACGGCAAGGTGCTGGCCACGGTCAAGGGCGAGAAGCTGGGCGGCCTCGAATTCGAGCATCCGCTGTATGACGCGGACGCCGGCTACAGGCGCCTGTCGCCCATCTACCTGGCCGACTACGCCACCGCCACCGACGGCACGGGCCTGGTGCACTCCTCGCCCGCCTACGGCGTGGACGACTTCAACTCCTGCATCGCCCACGGCCTGGCGTACGACGACATCCTGAACCCGGTGCAGGGCAACGGCAGCTACGCGCCCGACTTCCCGCTGTTCGGAGGCCAGAACATCTGGAAGGCCGTGCCGGTCATCATCGCCGCGCTGCGCGATGCCAACCGCCTGCTGACCACCGAGACCATCACCCACAGCTACCCGCACTGCTGGCGCCACAAGACGCCGGTGATCTACCGCGCCGCCGCGCAGTGGTTCGTGCGCATGGACGAGGGTGAAGGCGTGTTCACCAAGGACAAGGCGCCCAAGACACTGCGCCAGACCGCGCTCGACGCCATCGAGCAGACCAGCTTCTACCCTGAGAACGGCAAGGCCCGCCTGCACGACATGATCGCCGGGCGGCCCGACTGGTGCATCAGCCGCCAGCGCAGCTGGGGCGTGCCGATCCCGTTCTTCCTGCACAAGGATTCGGGCGAGCTGCATCCGCGCACCATGGAAATCCTCGACCAGGCCGCCGACATCGTCGAAAAAGGCGGCATCGAGGCCTGGAGCCGCGTCACGGTCGAGGAAATCCTCGGCGCCGAAGACGCACCGCACTACACCAAGAGCACCGACATCCTCGAGGTGTGGTTCGACTCGGGCTCGACCTTCTCGCACGTGCTGCGCGGCACGCACCCCACGGTGCACCACGAGACGGGGCCGGAAGCCGACCTGTACCTCGAAGGCCACGACCAGCATCGCGGCTGGTTCCACTCGTCGCTGCTGATCGCCTGCGCGCTGGAAGACCGCGCGCCGTACCGCGGCCTGCTGACGCACGGCTTCACGGTCGATGCCAAGGGCATCAAGATGAGCAAGTCGCTCAAGAACGGCATCGACCCGCAGGAAATCAGCAACAAGCTGGGCTCGGAAATCATCCGCCTGTGGGTGGCCGCGAGCGACTATTCGGGCGACATCGCCGGCGACGACAAGATCCTCGCCCGCGTGGTCGATGCCTACCGCCGCATCCGCAACACGCTGCGCTTCCTGCTCGCGAACACCAGCGACTTCGACATCGAGAAAGACGGCGTGCCGCTCGACCAGCTGTTCGAGATCGACCGCTACGCGCTGTCGCGCGCGGCGCAGTTCCAGGCCGAGATCCTCGCGCACTACAAGGTGTACGAGTTCCATCCGGTGGTGGCCAAGCTGCAGATCTACTGCTCGGAAGAGCTGGGCGGCTTCTACCTCGACATCTTGAAAGACCGCCTCTACACGACGGCCCCGGGCTCGCTGGCACGGCGCAGCGCGCAGACGGCGCTGTGGCACATCTCGCAAGCCATGCTGCGCTGGATGGCGCCGTTCCTGAGCTTCACGGCCGAAGAGGCATGGAAGTTCGTGGGCACCGGCAAGCCGGGCGAATCGATCTTCACGCAGACCTACAGCAAGTTCGACGGGCCCGACGAGGCCCTGCTCGCCAAATGGAACCGCATCCGCGAGATCCGCGACGTGGTGAACAAGGACATCGAGACGGTCCGCGCCGAAGGCAAGGTCGGCTCGTCGCTGCAGGCCAACCTGCAACTGACGGCACCGGCCGGCGACTTCGCGCTGCTGGATACGCTGGGCGACGACCTGAAGTTCGTCTTCATCACCTCGGCCATCGCGCTGGCGGCCGGCGAGACGCTGTCGACGGTGGTGACCCCGAGCGCCGCGCAGAAGTGCGAGCGCTGCTGGCACTACCGCGACGACGTGGGCCACGATGCGGCCCATCCGACGATCTGCGGGCGCTGCACCAGCAACCTGTTCGGCGCCGGTGAATCGCGGAGCTTTGCCTGATGGCCGCCGCCCGCTCCATGTCGGCCTCGCGTTCGCGCGGCAGCAGCATCTGGCCCTGGCTGGGGCTGGCGGTGATCATCGTGATCATCGACCAGTTCACCAAGACGCTGATCCTGGGCTACTACAAGCTCGGTGACGCGACCTACGTGACGAGCTTCTTCAACGTCGTGCGCGCGCACAACACGGGGGCCGCCTTCTCTTTCCTCGCGGATCACTCGGGCTGGCAGCGCTGGCTGTTCACGGCCATCGGCGTGGCGGCGGCGGTGTTCATCGTGTGGATGCTGAAGTCGCACGCGGGGCAGAAGCTGTTTTCGTTCTCCATGGCCTGCATCCTGGGCGGCGCGATCGGCAACGTGGTCGACCGGATGATGCACGGCTACGTGGTCGACTTCCTGAGCTTCCACGCGGGGAACTGGTACTTCCCGGCATTCAACGCCGCGGACAGTGCGATCACGCTCGGGGCCATCTGCCTGATCCTGGACGAGATCCGGCGGGTTCGCCGGGGCAAGTAGGTTTTCTCAGGGGCCCCGCGGGGCCCCTTCTTCTTGGGGCTTTTCCCTCGTCCAGGCCCTTCGGGTTTTTCCCCCTTTCAGGCGATGTCATAACAAAGTCATACTCCGGCGGTCCAATGTAATCGATTACATGAACACCGCAAGATGAGTATTCAAGACGTTGCAGCCAAAGCCGGGGTCTCCGTGGCCACGGTCTCGCGCGCCTTCAACTTTCCCGACAAGGTCACGCCCGCCACCCGCGAACTGGTGGAGCGCGTGGCGCAAGAGCTCAACTACCTGCCAAACGCCAGTGCGCGCACCCTGCGCACGCAACGCAGCCGCGTGCTCGGCATCGTGCTGCCGACGCTGCTGAACCCGACCTTCGCCGAATGCCTGCAGGGCATCGCGCGGGCCGCCGTGGCGGGGGGCTACGCGATCATTCCCGTCACCACCGGCTACCGGCTCGACGAGGAAGAGCGCGCCGTCCACCTGCTGCTGGCGGGCAACGTCGACGGGCTGATCCTGGTGGTGTCGAACCCCTCGACCTCGGCGGCGCTGCCCCGGCTCCAGGCCGCCGGCGTGCCCTACGTGCTGGCCTACAACCGCCATGCGGAGCACCCCTGCGTGTCGGTCGACAGCGAAGGCGCGGTGGCCGACGCGGTCAGCCGGCTCGTGCTGCTGGGCCACCGGCGCATCGCGATGGTCAGCGGCACGCTGGCCGCATCGGACCGTGCGCAGCAGCGCTACCGCGGCTACCTCAAGGGCATGGCCGACACCGGGCTCGACGCACAGCCGGTGATCGAAGTGCCCTTCGTCGAGACCGCCGTCGACGCGCTCTCCACCCACCTGCAGGCCCACCAGCGCCCCACCGCGCTGATCTGTTCGAACGACCTGCTGGCCATCCGCAGCATCCGCGCCGCCCACCTCGGCGGCCTGTCGGTGCCCGAGGACCTCAGCGTGGTCGGCTTCGACGGCATTGCACTCGGCGAAGACCTCACGCCCGCGCTCACCAGCATCACCCAGCCCAACAGCGACATCGGCCGCCAGGGCGTCGAGCTGCTGATCCAGGCGATTGCCGGCGGCACCACGCTGCGGGCGGATTCGAGCCTGCTGCTTCCCCATGCCTTCCGAGACGGCGAGTCGTGCGCTTCGGCGCGCGAAGACAACAACGCCGCGACTTTCTGACCTCACCAACCTCTTTCTCCGACTCATCCTCCAAGGAGCTCCCGCATGTCCTCCCGCTTCCACCGACTGGCCCGCCTGGGCCTGATCGCCGCCACGCTCGCCGCCGGCAGCGCCATGGCCCAGACCGCCATCTGCTACAACTGCCCGACCGAATGGGCCGACTGGGGCACCCAGCTGAAGGCCATCAAGGCCAAGACGGGCGTCACCGTGCCGCCCGACAACAAGAACTCGGGCCAGTCGCTGGCCCAGTTGGCGGCCGAGAAGGCCAGCCCCGTGGCCGACGTCACCTACCTCGGCGTGACCTTCGCGGTGCAGGCCGCCAAGGACGGCCTGGTCGAGCCCTACAAGCCGGCCGCGTGGAAAGACATTCCCGACGGCATGAAGGACCCGGCCGGCAACTGGTTCACCATCCACTCGGGCACGCTCGGCTTCATGGTCAACGTCGACGCGCTCAAGGGCAAGCCGATTCCGAAGTCGTGGGCCGATCTGCTCAAGCCCGAATACAAGGGCCTGATCGGCTATCTCGACCCGGCCTCGGCCTTCGTGGGCTACGTCGGCGCGGTCGCGGTGAACGAAGCGCGCGGCGGCACGCTAGACAACTTCAAGCCGGCCATCGACTACTTCAAGGCGCTGCAGAAGAACGAGCCGATCGTGCCGAAGCAGACGTCGTATGCGCGCGTGCTGTCGGGCGAAATCGCGATCCTGCTGGACTACGACTTCAACGCCTACCGCGCCAAGTACAAGGACAAGGCCAACGTCGCGTTCGTGATCCCGAGCGAAGGCACGCTGGCCGTGCCCTACGTGATGAGCCTGGTCGCCAAGGCCCCGCACGCGGCCGACGCCAGGAAGGTGCTCGACTTCACGCTGTCCGACGAAGGCCAGGCCATCTGGGCCAAGGCTTACCTGCGGCCGGTGCGCGCGAGCGCGATGCCCAAGGAAATCGAAGCCCAGTTCCTGCCCGCCAGCGACTACGCCCGTGCGAAGAGCGTGGACTATGGGCGCATGGCTGCCGCGCAACGCGCTTTCTCCGATGAGTACTTGAAGGAAGTGCGCTAACTCTGTGTGCTTCGTTGCGGGGGCGCGCTTTTCGGGGCGCGCTCCCGACGACGGGGTGCCTTGCTCCGCGAATGTCCCCCGGGGCTGCGCCCCTCCTCCTTTATTTCGCTGCGCAAGGCACCCCGCCGTCGTGATCGTTCAGGGCACTGGTTGATCAGCCGCAAACCAACGACGCGTCCAGTGCACAGGACGTCGGGTGCTCCCCGCAGCGAAATAAAGGAGGAGCCCGCAGGGCGGGGGACATTCGCGGAGGGGAGTACCCGATGGCCTGTGCACACGCCCTGAAGAAGAGCCTCAAGCAACAAGACAAGGCGAAAAAGCCGACATGAAGTCCAACAACTCCTGGAACCCAAGCTGGCGCCTGCTGGCCTGCGCAGCGCCCGCTGCCGCCTTCTTCGCGGCCTTCTGGCTGCTGCCGGTCGTGCGCCTGGTGACGCTGCCCGCCGACAAAGGCTGGGCAACCTATTTCGCCGTGCTCACGGATTCGCGCTATCTCGCGAGCATGGCCAACACGGTGGTGCTCTCCATCACGGTCACCCTCGCCACCCTGGTGCTGGGCGCGGCAGTGGGCATCTACCTCGCGCGGCATGCCTTCGTCGGCAAGCGCATGCTGCTGTCGCTGCTCACGCTGCCGCTGTCGTTCCCGGGCGTGATCATCGGCTTCTTCGTGATCCTGCTGGGCGGGCGCCAAGGCGTGGTCGCGGACCTCAGCGACAGCCTGATCGGACAGCGCATCACCTTCGCCTACGGCCTGCTCGGGCTGTTCCTGGCGTACCTTTATTTTTCGCTGCCGCGCGCCATCGCCACCTACGCAGCGGCGGCCGAGTCGATGAACACCCAGCTCGAGGAAGCCGCGCGTTCGCTCGGCGCCTCGCGGCTGCGCGTGGCGCGCGACGTGTGGATGCCCGAACTCGCGCCCACCACGCTGGCCTGCGGCGCGATCCTGTTCGCCACGTCGATGGGCGCCTTCGGCACAGCCTTCACGCTGGCCAGCAAGTTCGAGGTCATTCCCATCACCATCTACAACGAGTTCACCAACTACGCCAACTTCGCGCTCGCCGCGTCGCTGTCGATCTCGCTGGGCATCGTGACCTGGCTGGTGCTGTTCGTGGCGCGCCGCTTCGGCGCCAATCCCGTCGCACGCTGAGGCACATCCACCATGCGAAAGAACACTCAGGCCAAGGCGCCCTTCCTGCTCGCCGTCACGCTGATCGTGAGCCTCTTCATGATCGCGCCGATGCTGCTGTCGGTGATGGCGGGCCTGGTCAACAACTACAGCACCGGCCTCAAGAGCGGCTTCACGCTGCGCTGGCTCGGCGAGGTGTGGGAGAACTACGGCGGCACCGTCGGCTGGTCGCTCGCGCTGGCCGTGGCCTGCGTGATCGGCACCGTGCTGATCGGCGTGCCCTGCGCCTATGCGCTGGCGCGCAGCCGCTCGCGCGCCGCGCGCATCTTCGAGGAACTGCTGACGCTGCCGGTCGCGGTGCCGGGCCTGGCCACGGCGCTTGCGCTGATCCTCGCCTACGGCCAGCTCACGGCCTTTCGCCAGAGCTTCGCCTTCATCCTCGTGGGCCACATCGTCTTCACGCTGCCGTTCATGGTGCGCACCGTCAGCTCGGCCTTCGAGCGCGACGACCTGCTCGCGCTGGAGGAAGCCGCGCGCTCGCTGGGCGCGAACTTCCGCCAGCGCTTCATGGGCATCCTGGTGCCGGCCGTGTTCCCCGCCATCGTGGCCGGCAGCCTGATGGTGTTCACGCTCTCGGTCGGCGAATTCAACCTCACGTGGATGCTGCACACGCCGCTCACGCGCACGCTGCCCGTGGGGCTGGCCGACAGCTATGCCTCCATGCGCATCGAGATCGGATCGGCCTACACGCTGGTTTTCTTTGCCGTCATCCTTCCGGTGCTGTGGGCCCTGCAGTACCTTGCCAACCTCATGCAGAAACGCCATGGAACTTGAACGCATCACCATCGACATCGCCAACTGCGCAAAGACCTATGCCGACGGCACGCGCGGCCTGCAGCCCACCAACCTGCGGGTGGAAGCCGGCGAAGTGCTGGCGCTGCTGGGCCCCTCGGGCTGCGGCAAGACCACGCTGCTGCGGCTGATTGCCGGGCTGGATGCGCCCGACGCGGGCAGCCGCATCGTCTTCGGCGACCAGGACGTGACCCAGCGCCCGGTCGAGCACCGCGGCGTGGGCATGGTGTTCCAGAGCTACGCGCTCTTCCCGCAGATGACGGTGGCGGCCAACATCGGCTACGGCCTGCGCATTCGCGGCGTCTCGCCCGAAGAAGAGAAGCGCAGCGTGGGCGAGCTGGTCGACCTGGTGCGCCTGGGCGGCCTGGAGAACAAGCGCCCCGCCGAGCTTTCGGGAGGCCAGCGCCAGCGCGTGGCCCTGGCGCGCGCCGTGGCCGTGCGCCCGCGCGTGCTGCTGCTCGACGAGCCGCTGGCCGCGCTCGACGCCAAGCTCAAGGAATCGCTGCGCGACGAGCTGGCCGAGCTGCTGCGCCGCCTGCACATCACGGCCATCCACGTCACGCACGACCAGCAGGAGGCCCTGGCCATTGCCGACCGCCTCGCGGTGATGCGCGCCGGCCGCATCGTGCAGGTGGGCCGCGGCGAAGACCTCTACCGCGCCCCCGCGCACCCCTTCGTGGCCGAGTTCCTGGGCCGGGTCAACCGGCTGGAGCGCACGGCCGAGGCCATCGCGCAGGGCGTCGTGCGGCTCGGCGGAACCACCCTGCCCTGCCCGGGCGCCTGGCGCGACCATGCAACCCTGCTGGTGCGCCCCGAAGACATCGAAGTCGGCGCGCCCCAGCTGGACTGGGCCGCCGGCATCGTCGAGCGCCGCACCTTCCTCGGCGACCGCGTCCAGCTGCACCTGCTCGCGCAGGACCAGCCCCTGCTGGTGGCCGACGTGGGTCGCGACAAGCCCTTCAAGCCAGGCGACACCGTGGGCTTTCGCATCCACCCCGACCGCCTGATGACGTCGCAGGAGACCACCACCGCATGACGACAAGCAACACACCCCAAGACACCACCTTCCTGGTCCAGCTGACCGACCTGCACATCCGCGAGCCGGGCCGGCTGGCCTACGGCCGCATCAACACCGCGCCCTACCTGGAGCGCGCCGTGCAGTCGGTGCTGGCGCTGCGCCAGCCGCCCGACGCGGTGGTCGTCACCGGCGACCTGACCGACTTCGGCCGCGCGGCCGAGTACGAACACCTCGCGCGCCTGCTGGCCCCGCTGACCATGCCGGTCTACCTGATGCCCGGCAACCACGACGACCGCGACCAGCTGCGCCGCAGCTTCCCCGGCCACGCCTACCTGGGCACGGGCGCCGGCACCGACGGCTTCATCCAGTACTCGGTGCGCGTCGGCCCGCTGCGCCTGCTCACGCTCGACACCTGCGTGCCCGGCGCGAGCCACGGCTCGCTGTGCGAGAAGCGCCTGGCCTGGCTCGAAGCGCAGCTGGAAGCCTGCCGCGGCGAACCCGTGGTGATCGCCATGCACCATCCGCCGTTCGAGACGCTGATCGGCCACATGGACGAAATCGGCCTGCTCCAGGGCTCGGAGGCGCTGGAGGCGCTGGTCTCGCGCTACCCCAACGTCGAGCGCATCATCTGCGGCCACCTGCACCGCGCCATCGACGTGCGCTTCGGCGGCACCATCGCCTCGACCTCGCCGGCGCAGGCGCACCAGGTCTGCCTCGATCTGGCGCCGGACGCGCCCTCGGCCTGGACGCTGGAACCGCCCGGCTTCCGCGTCCATGCGTGGCTGCCGCGCAACCGCCGGCTGGTGACGCATCTGGCGGCTTGCGGTAGCTTCGAAGGCCCCTATCCCTTCCACGATAACGGAGCGCTTATCGACTGATTCGCTATCTTGTGGAAAATGGGGTCAAAACGAACCAAAACGAAAAGGATAGAACCCGACACCCATGAAGCATCTTCTGAACCTGCTGGCGGCAGTCGCATTGCTGGTGTGGGGTACGCACCTCGTTCGTACCGGCGTGCTGCGCGTATTCGGCGCCAACCTGCGCAAGATCCTCGTGCAGAGCATGCGCAACCGCTTCACCGCCGCCCTTTCGGGCATCGGCGTGACCGCCCTGGTGCAATCGAGCACGGCCACCTCCCTCATGACTTCGTCCTTCGTCGGGCAGGGCCTGGTCACGCTGCCGGCTGCGCTGGCGGTGATGCGCGGCGCCGACGTGGGCACAGCGCTGATTTCCGTGCTGTTCTCGGCCGACCTGTCCTGGCTGTCGCCGATGTTCATCTTCGTGGGCGTGGTGCTGTTCATCACGCGCTCGGCCTCGGTGGCGGGACGCGTGGGCCGGGTGCTCATCGGCCTGGGGCTCATGCTGCTGGCGCTGCAGCTGGTGGTGGAAGCGACCGAGCCGCTGTTCTCGTCGCCCGCCGTGCGCACGCTGCTGGCCTCGCTCAACAGCGACGTGCTGCTGGAGATCACCATCGGCTCGGTGCTGGCCATCGTGGCCTATTCGAGCCTGGCGGTGGTGCTGCTGGTGGCGGCCATGGCCACCTCGAACGTGGTGCCGCTGGACGTGGCGCTGGGCCTGGTGCTCGGCGCCAACCTCGGCAGCGGCCTGCTGGCGGTGCTGACCACGGCCAAGTCGGCGGTGTCGGTGCGGCAGGTGACCGTCGGCAACCTGCTGTTCAAGGCGCTGGGCGTGGCCATCGTGGCGCCCTTCATCGGCCTGTGGATCCGCCACGTGCAGCCCGAGCTGCCGAACCAGGCGCACGGCGTGGTGCTGTTCCACCTGGGCTTCAACGTCATCATCAGCGTGGGGTTCATCGGGCTCACCCAATGGGTGGCCAAGCTGGTGACGCGGCTGCTGCCGGCGCCGCAGCAGCCGGCCGGCACCATGCGGCTGCACCACCTCGACCCATCGGCGCTGTCGACCCCTTCGCTGGCCATTTCGAACGCGGCGCGCGAGGCGCTGCACCAGGCCGACATCGTGGAGACCATGCTCATCGGCACGCTCGACGTGATCCGCCACAACGACCTGCGGCTGGCGCAGGAGCTGCGGCAGCTCGACGATGCGGTGGACGAGCTGTACTCGGCCATCAAGTACTACATGACGCGCATCTCGCGCGAGGCGCTGGGCGAGGAAGAAAGCCGGCGCTGGACCGACATCATCAGCTTCACGATCAACATGGAGCAGATCGGCGACATCATCGAGCGGGTGATCATCGACATCGAGGACAAGAAGATCAAGCCGCAGCGCAACTTCTCCGAAGCCGGCATGGCCGAGATCGTGGAGCTGCACGGCCGGCTCATTGCCAACCTGCGGCTGAGCATGAGCGTGTTCCTGAACGGCAACGTGCGCGACGCCCAGAAGCTGCTCGAAGAAAAGGCGCGCTTCCGCGACCTGGAACGGGCCTACGCCACCACCCACCTGGACCGCCTGTCCGACCGGACCACGCTGAGCATCGAGACCAGTTCGCTGCACATCGACCTGATCAGCGACCTGAAGCGCATCAACTCGCACATCTGCTCGATCGCTTATCCGATCCTGGAGTCGGCCGGGGCGCTGGCGCCGAGCCGGCTGAAGGATCCCCAGCTGGGCCAGCTGGAGAGCTGACCTGACAGCGCCCCGGCCGGAAAGAAGCTACTTCTGCCCGGCAGGCTTCAGCGCCGGGGCGGCTTCCTGCCCCCGCCGCGCATAGCGCTGCGCCAGCACCGCGCACACCATCAGCTGCATCTGGTGGAACAGCATCAGCGGCAGCACGATGGCGCCCACGGCATGCGAAGCGAACAGCACCTTCGCCATCGGGATGCCGCTCGCGAGGCTCTTCTTGGAGCCGCAGAAGACGATGGTGATCTCGTCCGCCTTGTCGAAACCCAGCTTGCGCGCGGTGAAGGTCGTGAGCGTGAGCGCCAGTGCCAGCAGCACGGCGCACACCAGCAGCAGGCCCAGCAGCGCGCTCACGGGAATCTGCTTCCAGAGCCCCTCGATCACCGCCGCGCTGAACGCGGTGTAGACCACCAGCAGGATCGAGCCCTGGTCCACGAACTTGAGCACCGCCGCGCGCTTCTGCACCCACTTGCCGATGACCGGGCGCAGCAGGTGGCCGGCCAGGAAGGGCACCATCAACTGCAGCAGGATGCGGCCGATCGAGTCGAAGGACGAGGTCGCGCCGCCGTTGTGCGGCAGCACCACCAGGTTCACCAGCACGGGCGTGATGAACACGCCCAGCAACGTGGACGCCGAGGCGCTGCAGATGGCGGCCGGCATGTTGCCCCGGGCCATCGCGGTGAAGGCGATGGCCGACTGCACCGTGGCCGGCAGCACGCACAGGAACAGCACGCCGGTGTAGAGCTCGGGCGTCACCAGCGGCGACAGCACGGGCTTGAGCGCGAGCCCCAGCAACGGGAACAGGACGAAGGTGCTCGCGAACACCAGCAGGTGCAGCCGCCAGTGGGTGATGCCCGCCATGATCGCCTCGCGCGACAGCTTGGCGCCGTGCAGGAAGAACAGCAGTCCGATGGCGACCGTGGTCAGGCCTTCGAAGAAATGCGCCGTGCGCCCGCTGGCGGGCAGCAGGCTGGCAATGGTCACGACCGTGACGAGCGCGAGCGTGAAGTTGTCGGGGAGGAAGCGTGAACGGGCCATGGCAAGCATTGGACGCCGGAGGCATTCAAAAGAGAAATGGATTTATCTGATGGATATATGATTCGAGCGCATGAATGTCACGCTGCGCCAGCTTCGCGTGTTCCGCTCGGTGGCCGAGGGACGCAATTTCAGCCGCGCCGGCGACCAGGTCGGCCTGAGCCAGCCGGCGGTCAGCCGCTCGATCCTGGAGCTGGAGTCGCAGCTCGGGCTCAAGCTGCTCGACCGCACCACCCGCGAGGTGGTTCTGACGGAAGCCGGCCAGTCGCTCGCGGCCCGGCTCGACCGCGTGCTCGACGACCTCGACCAGACCCTGCAGGACGTGGCCGGCCTGGCCAGCGCGCGCGGCGGCAAGGTGCGTGTGGCGAGCAGCCCCACGCTGTCGGCCAACCTGATGCCCGGCTGCATCGCCACCTGCGCGGTGCAGGCGCCTGGCATCCAGTTTCTTCTGCTCGACCGCATCCAGCAGGACGTGCTCGACAGCGTGCGCAGCGGCGAAGTCGATTTCGGCGTGGTCATCGAGCCCTCGGAGGCCGAGGACCTGCATTGCGAAGCGATCCTCGACGACCCATTCGTGCTCGTGGTGCCGCCCGCGCACCGGCTCGCGCAGAAGGCATCGGTGCGCTGGACCGCGCTGGACGGCGAATCCCTGGTGCTGCTCGACCATGCCTCGGGCAGCCGCCGGCTGATCGACCAGGCGCTGGAGCGGCATGGCGCGCACTGCGAAGTGAAGCAGCAGCTCGGCCACCCGACCACCGTGTTCCGCATGGTCGAGGCGGGCATCGGCATCAGCGTGATGCCGGAGCTTTCATTGCCGCCGGAGGGTTTGCCGCAGCTCGTGGTGCGGCCGCTGGTGCCGCGCGTTCAGCGGGCGATCATGCTGATCCGGCGCCGCAACCGGGCGCTTTCGCCGCTCGCGGAGCGGGTGTGGGGCATCGTGCGCGAGACCGCCGCGCTCAGTGAGTCAGCGGCGCCCGGTTCGACGACGCAGACGGATGGCTGAGCCGCGCCTGCCGCTGTCGCACGCAGAAATCGATCAGGTCTTCCACCTCGGTGGCCTTGTCGAACACCGCGTCGGCGCCCAGCAGGGCGCACTTACGGCGCATCTCGGGCGTCGCGTAGTTGCTCAGCACCACCATCTTCTGCATCGGATGACGGTCGCGGCAGGCTTCGAGCACGCGGAAACCGGTGCCGTCCTTCAGGAACAGGTCGATGATGGCCAGGTCCCACTGGGTCGGGTTGCGCGTGAGCCAGCGCAGGCCCTCGGCTTCGGATTCGGCCTGGCCGATGGGGTCTACCCGCGCTACCTCGCGCAAGGTGCCCACCAGGTTCTCGCGAATGGTGGGGTTGTCTTCGACTATGTATGTGCGAACGGTGTTCATGCGGCTTTGCCTCTGAGCTTTGACCCAAGGCTACAAAGTGCGCCAGTCACAAGTCGAAGGCATGACACCACTGCCCGGGTAGGACAAGACTGTCCTTTCCGACTTATCAGAGCGTGAGGATCGTGCAGCCCGTGGTCTTGCGCGCCTCGAGGTCGCGGTGCGCCTGCTGCACGTCGTCCAGTGCATAGCGCTGGTCGATCGGGATCTTCACCGCGCCGCTTCGCACCACCGCGAACAGGTCGTCGGCCATGGCCTGGGTGCTCTCGCGCGTGGACATGTGGGTGAAGAGCGTGGGCCGCGTGACGTACAGCGAGCCCTTGGAAGCGAGCGTGCCGAGGTTCACCGGCGGCACCGGACCCGAACCGTTGCCGAACACCGCCAGCAGGCCGAAGGGCCGCAAGCAGTCGATCGAGCCTTCGAAGGTGTCCTTGCCGACCGAGTCGTACACCACCTTCACGCCCTTGCCGCCAGTGATTTCCTTCACCCGCGCCGCGAAGTTCTCGGTGCTGTAGTTGATGGCGTGCGCCGCGCCGTGTTCGAGCGCCAGCTTGCACTTGGCGTCGCTGCCGGCAGTGCCGATGAGCTGCAGGCCGAGCGCCTTGGCCCACTGGCAGGCGATGAGGCCCACGCCGCCCGCGGCAGCATGGAACAGGATGAAGTCGCCGGCCTGCAGGCCTTCGGCGGGCAGCGTCTTCTTCAGCAGGTACTGCGTGGTGAGGCCCTTGAGCATCATGGCCGCGCCGGTCTCGAAGGAAATGTCGTCGGGCAGCTTGCACACGCACTTGGCCGGCATCACGCGCAGTTCGCAGTACGAGCCGGGCGGCGGGCTGGCATAGGCGGCGCGGTCGCCGGCCTTCAGGTGCGTCACGCCCTCGCCCACCGCCTCGACGATGCCGGAGGCTTCCATGCCCAGCTGCAGCGGCATGGCAAACGGATAGAGCCCGCTGCGCTGGTAGGTGTCGATGAAGTTCAGGCCCACCGCCTTGTGGCGGATGCGGATCTCGCCGGGGCCGGGTTCGCCGACCTCGACCTCGACGATCTTCAGTTCTTCGGGACCGCCGGGGCGATCGATACGGACGGCTTTGCTCTTCATGATGGCAGTCTCCACGCGCAGGAAAAAAGAAGAGGGGCATCCTGCCATGTTTGCCTTTCCCGCGACAGCACGGGGCATTGCCGCCCGGTAGAGTCGGCGCCCATGCAGACACAGCCGCAGCGCCTCACACCCCTCGTCGTTTTCATGCTGGTCGTCCCGCCGCTTCTGTGGGCAGGCAACGCCGTCGTCGGGCGCCTCGTGCGCGAGCTGGTGTCGCCGCTCACGCTGAACTTCGTGCGCTGGATCATCGCGTTCGTCATCGTGCTGCCGCTGGCCGCGCCGGTGCTGCGCCGCGACAGCGCCCTGTGGCCGCACTGGCGGCGCTACGCGCTGCTGGGCCTGCTCGGCATCGGGCTCTACAACGCGTTCCAGTACCTCGCGCTGCAGACCTCCACGCCGATCAACGTCACGCTGGTGGGCTCGAGCGCGCCGCTGTGGATGCTGGCGACCGGCGCCCTCTTCTTCGGTGCACGCATCAGCGCGCGCGAGGTCGGCGGCGCACTGCTGTCGATGGCGGGCGTGCTGCTGGTGCTCAGCCGCGGCGAATGGCGGCAGTTGATGGCGCTGCGGCTGGTGCCGGGCGATCTCTACATGATCCTCGGCTCCATCGCGTGGGCCTTCTACAGCTGGATGCTGGCGCGCACGCACGAACCCAGGGGCGTGCGGCAGGACTGGTCCGCCTTCCTGATGGCGCAGCTGGTGTTCGGCATCGCGTGGTCGGGCGCGCTGGCGGCCGGCGAATGGACGCTGACCGACGCGCACATCGACCTCGGCTGGCCGCTCGTCGCCGCCATGCTGTTCATCGGCATCGGCCCGGCGGTGCTCGCCTACCGCTGCTGGGGCACCGCGGTGCAGCGCGCGGGCCCGCAGGCCGCGAGCATCTTCATGAACCTCACGCCGCTGTTCGCGGCGGTGCTCTCCGCCGCGTTCCTGCGCGAACTGCCGCACTGGTACCACGGCGCGGCGTTCCTGCTGATCGTGGGCGGGATCGTGGTGGCGTCGCGGCGCTGAAGGCGCCGCCGCCGGTCAGTACGTGCCGGGGTAGGCGCCGCCGTCCGCCAGCACGTTCTGGCCGGTCATGTAGCCGGCCTGCATGCTGCACAGGAACGCGCAGATGGCGCCGAACTCGGCCGGGGTGCCGAAGCGCTTGGCAGGAATGTTCTTCTTGCGGGCTTCCCACACGGTGTCGAAGTCCTGGCCCGTCTTCTGCGCCGTGCCGGCCATGGTGCCCTTCAGCCGGTCGGTGTCGAACGAGCCGGGCAGCAGGTTGTTGATGGTCACGCCCTGCGCCGCGATGGGCGTGCGCGCCACGCCGGCCACGAAGCCGGTGAGGCCGCTGCGCGCGCCGTTCGACAGGCCCAGGATGTCGATCGGCGACTTCACCGAGCTCGACGTGATGTTCACGATGCGCCCGAAGCCGCGCTTGGCCATGCCGTCCACCGTGGCCTTGATGAGTTCGATGGGCGTGAGCATGTTGGCGTCGACCGCCTTGATCCACGCTTCGCGGTCCCAGTTTCGGAAGTCGCCGGGCGGCGGGCCGCCGGCGTTGGTGACGACGATGTCGAAGTCGTGGCCCAGCGCGAACACCGCCGCGCGGCCAGCTTCGGTGGTGATGTCGGCGGCCACGTGCTTCACGAACGGGCCCGATGCGCCCGCAGCCTCGGCCAGCTTCTTCGCCGCGGCTTCGAGCGCCTCGGCGCCGCGCGCGACGATCACCACGTTCACGCCCTCGCGCACCAGCGCCTCGGCGCAGCCGTAGCCCAGCCCCTTGCTCGCGCCGCACACCAGTGCGGTCTTGCCTGCAATACCCAGATCCATGTCGTGTTTCTCCAATGATTGCAGCAAGGGGCTTCAGCGCCCCTTGCGCGTGAAAACGAAAATGCCCGCGATGACGAGCACGGTGCCGGCCGCGATCCACGGCGTGAACGGCTCGCCGAGTATCAACACCCCCATGAGGATGGTCGACAGCGGCCCGATCATGCCGGTTTGCGCGGCCACCGCGGGGCCGATGCGCTCGATGGCCATCATCACCATGAGGACGGGCACCGCCGTGCACAGCGTGGCGTTGAGCACCGACAGCCAGATGACCTCGGGCGCGAGCCCGAAAGCCACGCTCATGGGCCGCGTCAGCACGAACTGCAGGATGCACAGCACGCAGGCCACGGTGGTCGCCAGCCCCACGAGCCGCAGCGAGCCCAGCCGCTTGACGAACTCGCCGCTGTAGACGAGGTAGCCCGCATAGCTCACGGCGCTCAGGAACACCAGGAACGCACCCCAGGCCGCGGCACCGCCGCCCTTGCCGCCGCCACCGGTCCACAGCTCGTGGCCGAACACCAGCAGCACGCCGGCGTAGCTCACGACCATGCCGAGCACCTGCGGCCGCGTCGGGCGGCGCCGGTACATCAGCCATCCGAAGAACAGCACCAGCGTCGGGTTGAGATAAAGAATGAGCCGCTCGAAGCTGGCCGAGATGTAGGCCAGCCCGGCGAAGTCGAGAAAGCTCGCGAGGTAGTAGCCCGAGAAGCCGAGCCCCACCACGCCGAGCCAGTCGCGCGCGGTGAGCGACGGCTTGCCGCGCCCGGCCCACCACGCCATGACCGCGAACAGCGGCAGCGCGAACAGCATGCGCAGCATGATGAGCGTCACCGCGTCCACGCCGTAGCGGTACGCGAGCTTGACGATGATGGCCTTGCCGCTGAACGCGATGGCGCCCAGCGTGGCCAGGATCAGGCCGGTCGCGATGCCCTTCCTGGCGGCATCGTGGGAGGGTCGAGGGGGCATGCCGGCCGTCGCGGCTGTCTTGTTCATCCCCCGATCATCGCGGCAAGCTCAAACCCTCGCTCGTGCTCAGTAACCCGCGGCCACGCCGTCGCGGCGCGGATCGCTGGCGGCCACGTAGCCTTCGACCGAAGGCTCGCCCGCGCGCCAGATGAACTGGCCCGCGCCGAAGTCCTGGTAGGAGTCGTTGATCACTTCCAGGTGGTGGCCCAGGTCGCGCAGGCCCTGCACCGTGGCCGGGTTCATCGCCGCCTCGACGTTGATCTCCAGCCCCGCGTTGAAGCGCCAGCGCGGCGCGTCGCAGGCGGCCTGCGGGTTCTGCTTGTAGTCGAGCATGCGCACCAGCGTCTGCATGTGGCCCTGCGGCTGCATGTTGCCGCCCATCACGCCGAAGCTCATGACGGGCTGGCCGTCCTTGGTGAGGAAGGCCGGGATGATGGTGTGGAACGGGCGCTTGCCCGGTGCCACCACGTTGGGGCTCTCGGCCTTCAGGCTGAAGCCGTGGCCGCGGTTCTGCAGGCTGATGCCGAACTCGGGCTCCACGCAGCCCGAGCCGAAGCCCATGTAGTTGCTCTGTATGAAGCTCACCATCATGCCGCTCTCGTCGGCCGCCGTGAGGTAGATGGTGCCGCCCTTCACCGGGTTGCCGGCCTTGAAGTCCTGCGCCTTCTTCACGTCGATGAGGCGCGCGCGCGAGGCGAGGTAGGCGTCGTCGAGCATCTGCTCGGTCGTCACTTCCATGGTCTTGCGCTCCGACACGTAGCGGTACACGTCGGCAAAGGCCAGCTTCATGGCCTCGATCTGCAGATGCTGCGACTGCACCGAATCGACCGGCAGCGAGGCGATGTCGAACTTCTCCAGGATCCCCAGCGCGATCAGCGCCGCAATGCCCTGGCCGTTGGGCGGGATCTCGTGCAGCGTGTGGCCGCGGTAGTCGCGCGAGATGGGCTTGACCCACTCGGGCTGGTAGGCCGCGAGGTCGGCCACGGTGAGCGCACCGCCCTGCTCGGCCGAGAACTTGGCGAGCGCCTCGGCGATCTCGCCGCTGTAGTAGGCCTCGCCCTTGGTGCGGGCGATGGCCTTGAGCGCGCGCGCGGCGGCGGTGAAGCGGAACAGCTCGCCCACTTCGGGCGCGCGGCCCCAGGGCAGGAAGGTCTGCGCAAAGCCCGGCTGCGACTGCAGCACCGGCGTGGCCGCGGCCCACTTGCCCTGCACCACCGGCGGCACCAGGTAGCCGCGCTCGGCGATGTCGATGGCCGGCGCCAGCAGGTCGGCGAAAGGCAGCTTGCCGAAGCGCTCGCTCATCGCAACCCAGCCGCGCACCGCGCCCGGCACCGTGACCGAGTCGATGCCGCGCATGGGCGGATTGGCCGCGTCGGCACCGTACTTGGCCTTGAAGTATTCGGGCGTCCAGGCCTTGGGCGCCGGGCCCGAGGCATTGAGGCCGTGCAGTTCCTTGCCGTCCCAGAGGATGCAGAACGCATCGCTGCCCAGGCCGTTGCTCACCGGCTCGACCAGCGTCATCACCGCCGCGGTGGCAATGGCCGCATCGACCGCGTTGCCGCCCTGCTGCAGGATGCGCAGCCCGGCCTGCGAGGCCAGCGGGTGCGAGGTCGACACCACGTTGCGCGCGAAGATCGGGATGCGGGTCGAGAGGTAGGGGTTGTTGAAGTCGAAGTTCATTTCGATGTGCTCTGCGTTATTCGTTGGTGATCTTGCGGTCGACCACGATCTTTTTCCACTTCGCGGCGTCCACCGCCACCATCTTCGCGAACTGGTCGGGCGTGCCAGGCGTGGCGGGCTCGATGCCCAGGCGCGCGAGCTTTTCCTTCACTTCGGGGTCGGCCAGCGAGTCGTTCGCGGCCTTGTTGATCTTCGCGACGATGTCCGCCGGCAGGTTCTTCGGGCCATAGAAGCCGAACCAGGTGTTCGACTCGTAGCCGGGCAGCGTGTCGGCAATGGGCGGCAGCTCGGGCGCCAGCGGGCTGCGCTTGAGCGAGGTGACGCCCAGCGCGCGCAGGCGGCCGTCGCGCACATGCGGCATGCCGGTGGGCAGCGAGTCGAACAGCACGTCGACCTTGCCGCTGATCAGGTCGGGAATGGCCAGTGCCGTGCCCTTGTAGGGAATGTGCGTGACGAACACGCCGGCCTGCGCCTTGAACAGCTCCGCCGTGAGCTGCACGATGGTGCCGTTGCCGCTCGATGCGTAGTTGAGCTTGCCGGGGTTCTTCTTGGCGTAGTCGATCCATTCGCGCACCGTCTTCGCCGGCGAATTGACCGGCACCAGCATGATGCTGGCCGCGTCGCCCACGTGCGCGATGGGCGTGAAGTCGCGCACCGTGTCGTAGGGCAGCTTGCTGACGGCCGGGCCGATGGAGTGCGTGCTGGTGGTGGCCAGCAGGATGGTGTAGCCGTCGGGCGCGGCCTTCGCGGCCTGGTCGGAACCGATGGCGCCGCCGGCGCCGGGCTTGTTGTCGACCACCAGCGTGGTGCCGAGCTTCTCGCTCATCTTCTGTCCCAGCGTGCGGGCGAACAGGTCGGTGGCACCTGCAGCCGGGAACGGAACGATCAGGCGTATCGGCTTGTTCGGGTAGCCCTGGGCCAGGACGGCGGAAGACGCGGCCATGCCGAGCGCGACGGCAAGCACCTGGAGGAAGCGGAGGCGTTTCATGTGCGGGGAATTCTGTGCCTGTGTAAAAAAAGAATGCTATGCAGCGGCAGCGCATCAATCCAGATAATTCCGCTTATTCAACTATCAATGCTGTTTATGACCAAGGGTGCCGCCGAAGACATCTCGCTGCAGCAGCTGCGCGCGCTGACGGCGGTGGCCGAAACAGGCAGCTTCACGCTCGCGGCCGAGGCGCTCCAGCTCACCCAGCCTGCCATCAGCCACCTGATCAAGCGACTGGAGGAGGAGCTGGCACAGCCTCTGGTGGTGCGCGGGCGCCGCATCCGCATGACCAACGCGGGCCAGATGATGGTCGACACCGCCGTGCGCGCGTTGCGGCTGATCGACGAGTCGGTGGACGCCTGCCGCTCGCAGTCGCAACTGCGCGAGGGCCGCATCGTGCTGGCGGTGGGGCACCTCACGGCCGGCGCCCTGCTGCCGCCGCTGCTCGGCCGCTTCTCGCAGAAGCACCCGACGCTCGCGACCACGCTGCTCGACAGCACGGCCGAGCAGATGATCTCGCGCATCCTCTCGCAGGAGGCCGACCTGGGCTTCGGCTCGGACATCGGCCAGAAGCACTCCGAACTCGCGACCGAGCCGCTGTTCTCGGAGCGCATGGCGCTGTTCGTGCGCGACGACCATCCGCTGGCGCAGCACGCGGTGGTCGAGGCCCGGCACCTGGAGGGCCTGCCTTTCATCCACGTCAACCCCGACGCCAACGTGTGGCGCGCCGTGAGCCGCCAGCTCGCGAGCGCGGCCAACGTGTACCCGCACGTGGTGCACCATGTGTCGATGCTGTCGACCGCGTTCGGCCTGATCCAGGCGGGCGCGGGCGTGGCGCTGGCGCCGCGCTATGTGGAAGTGCTGATGCCGCCCAACCTGCGCGCAGTGGCCGTCACGCGGCCCACGCTCGAATACCCCGTGGTCGCCATACGGCTGGCCAAGCATCCGCTGAGCCCGGCGGCGATGGCTTTCCTGGCGATGGCGCGGCAACATATGAAGCCGCCGCGTTCTGCCAAGGTTTAGCGCTCTGGCTTCGGGGCGCGATCAGGCCGACGGGGTACCTTGCTCCGCGAATGTCCCCCGCGGCTTCGCCGCTCCTCCTTTATTTCGCTGCGCAAGGCACCCCATCGGCCTGATCGTTGAGCGCCGCTGTGGAAGCTGCATTTGTTGGCGCTCGGCCGGACTTCGTGCCGCATCGAGCGGCTGCTTTGCCCGGCTCTTCTCCAGAGTCGACGGCAGGTGGTCGGTGCGAAAGCAGCGATGCAGATGCGAGGTATCAAAAGGCGACGGCCGGGACGTTCTCAGCGCAGCGTCAAAGCCAAGCCCGGCCTGAACGCCCAAGCAGCGTCCAGGTGCGCAGGGCGCCGGGTGCTCCCCGCAGCGAAATAAAGGAGGAGCCCGAAGGGCGGGGGACATTCGCGGAGGGGAGTACCCGGCGGCCTGTGCACACGCCCCGAACAGCAGCGCCCACATCTACACAGCACAAACAAAAACGGCACCCGAAGGCGCCGTCTTGAAGCGTGCAAAAAAACTAGAAGATCAGTCTTCGACGAAAGCTTCTTCGCGCTTCGACTTCACGGCCGGCAGCAGCACGATGATCAGCAGCAATGCGGCTGCAGCCAGCAGGCTCGCCGAGATCGGACGCGTGACAAACACGCTCCAGTCACCGCGCGACAGCAGCAGCGAACGGCGCAGGTTCTCTTCCATCATCGGGCCCAGGATGAAGCCCAGCAGCAGCGGCGCGGGTTCGCATCCGAGCTTGAAGAAGGTGTAGCCCACCAGACCGAAGATGCCGACCATCCACACGTCGAAGGTGTTGTTGTTGGTCGAGTACACGCCAATCGCGCAGAACAGCACGATCGCCGGGAACAGGTACTTGTACGGCACCGACAGCAGCTTGATCCACATGCCGATCAGCGGCAGGTTCAGGATGATCAGCATCGCGTTGCCGATCCACATCGAGGCGATTAGGCCCCAGAACAGCTCGGGGTTGCTGGTCATCACCTGCGGGCCCGGCTGGATGTTGTGGATCGTCATGGCACCCACCATCAGCGCCATCACCGCGTTGGGCGGAATGCCCAGCGTCAGCAGCGGGATGAAGGAGGTCTGCGCGCCGGCGTTGTTGGCCGACTCGGGAGCCGCCACGCCGCGGATGTTGCCCTTGCCGAAGGGCACTTCGCCCGGCTTCAGCTTGGTCTTCTTCTCGATCGTGTAGGCCGCGAAAGCCGCCAGCAGCGCGCCGCCGCCGGGCAGGATGCCCAGTGCCGAACCCAGCGCAGTGCCGCGCAGCACGGCGGGAATCATGCGCTTGAAGTCTTCCTTGGTCGGGAACAGGCCCGAGACCTTGGCGGTGAACACTTCGCGCTCGTCGTCGGGACGCGAGAGGTTGGCGATGATTTCACCGTAGCCGAACACGCCCATGGCGATGGCCACGAAGCCGATGCCGTCGGTCAGCTCGGGGATGTCGAAGCTATAGCGCGCCACGCCGGAGTTCACGTCGGTACCGACCAGGCCGAGCAGCAGGCCCAGCACGATCATCGCGATGGCCTTGAGCAGCGAGCCCGAAGCCAGCACCACGGCACCGATCAGGCCCAGGATCATCAGCGAGAAATATTCGGCCGGGCCGAACTTGAAGGCCAGCTCGGTCAGCGGCGGTGCGAAGGCAGCCAGGATCAGCGTGCCCACGCAGCCCGCGAAGAACGAGCCCAGGCCCGCCGCGGCGAGCGCCGGACCCGCGCGGCCCTTGCGTGCCATCTGGTAGCCGTCGATCACGGTCACCACCGACGAAGACTCGCCCGGCAGGTTCACAAGAATCGCGGTGGTGGAGCCGCCGTACTGCGCGCCGTAGTAGATGCCGGCCAGCATGATCAGCGCCGACACAGGAGGCAGCGCGTAGGTGGCGGGCAGCAGCATCGCGATGGTCGCGACCGGGCCGATGCCGGGGAGCACGCCGATCAGCGTACCCAGGATGCAGCCGACCAGGCAGTACAGCAGGTTGGTGAAGGTAAAGGCAACGCCAAAACCCATCGAGAGGTGTTCAACCAATTCCATGATGTGAGCAGCTTTCTTCTCAGCCAGTGATGAAGGTCGGCCAGACCTGGATCTGGAGCTTCAGCGCCCAGATGAATGCAACGTAGCTGCCCACGGCCAGGACGGTCGCGAGGATCAGCACTTTCTTGAGGTCGAACTCGTTGCCTGCGAGGCTCGAGATGATCACCAGCGCGTAGATCGCGATGATCATGCCCATGGCCGGCACGCCGATGCTCGGCAGGCCGCCGAGCAGAATGCCGAACGCGAGGTTGGCGCCCAGGATGAACACCACCTGCTTCCAGGCCCACTTGCCGATCTTTTCGCCGTCGTTGGTTTCGACGGTGAGGCCGCTGAACATGATCCCCAGGCCGATGAGAGCCATCAGGATGCCGAGCATCAACGGGAAGTAACCCGGACCCATGCGGGCGCCGCTGCCCACGCTGTAGGTGGTGGCGCCCCATGCGAACGCCACGCCCACGACCGTGAACATCAGACCCGAGAAAAAGTCTTTCTGACTTTTGATTTTCACAACCGAACTCCTCGAATATTTTCGATGGAGGCGATTGTGGAGTCAGCTCCCGGTCAGCCCGATGTGGGTTCCACTAACCGGAGGCCTAGGGATAACCCGAAAGGCCACACGGGCCTTTGCGTGGCTTTTGCGTCGCTATTCGAGCGGCGGCGTGGCGCTGAGCACTTCCTCGATGGTGGTCACGCCCTCGGCCACGCGCAGCGCGCCGGCCAGGCGCAGCGGGCGCATGCCGTCGATCACGGCCTGGCGACGAAGGCCCGCCAGGTTGGGCTCTTTGGTGACCTGCGTCTTGAACGGCTCGCTGATGCTCAGCAGTTCGTAGAGACCCATGCGGCCCATGTAGCCGGTCATGCGGCAGTCGACGCAGCCCACCGGCTTGTACGCGCGCACCGAGCCCGTGATCTGCCACGGCTTGACGATGGTCTCCAGGCTCTCGCGCGTGACGGTGTCGTCGGGCTGCTTGCAGTGCGGGCACAGCGTGCGCACCAGGCGTTGCGCGAGCACGCCCAGCATCACCGCGTTGATGAGGTAGGAAGGCACGCCCAGCTCCATGAGCCGCGTGATGGCGCTCGGCGCGTCGTTGGTGTGCAGCGTGCTGAACACCAAGTGGCCGGTGAGCGCGGCCTGCACCGCCATCTCGGCGGTGGCGAGGTCGCGGATTTCGCCGACCATGATGATGTCCGGGTCCTGCCGCATCAGCGCGCGCAGGCCCTCTGTGAAGCCGAAGTCGAGCTGCGGCTGCACCTGCGACTGGTTGAACGACGGCTCGATCATTTCGATCGGGTCTTCCACCGTGCTCACGTTGACCTCTTCGGTGGCCACGCGCTTGAGCGTGGAGTACAGCGTGGTGGTCTTGCCCGAGCCCGTGGGCCCGGTCACCAGGATGATGCCGTTGGGCCGCGTGACCAGCTGTTCCCAGCGCTGCGCGTCGTGCTGCGAGAAGCCCAGCGCGTCGAGGTCTTTCACCGCGGTGTCGGGGTCGAAGATGCGCATGACCATCTTCTCGCCGAAGGCGGTGGGCAAGGTAGACAGGCGCATTTCGACTTCTTCGCCGCGCATGTTGCGGGTCTTGATGCGGCCGTCGAGCGGGCGTCGTTTCTCGACGACGTCCATGCGGCCGAGCAGCTTGATGCGCGCGACCATCGCGTTCATCACGCCCATCGGCATCTGGTAGGCCGGATGCAGGATGCCGTCGATGCGAAAGCGGATCACGCCCTGCTCGCGCCGCGGCTCCAGGTGGATGTCGCTCGCGCGCTGGTCGAAGGCGTATTGCCAGAGCCAGTCGACCACCTGCACCACGCTCTGGTCGTTGGCGTCGAGCTGCTTGTTGCTCTTGCCCAGCTCCACCAGCTGCTCGAAGCTCGCGCCGCCGGTGTTGCCGCCGGCCTTCTGCGCGGCGCGCACCGACTTCGCGAGCGAGAAGAACTCGGCGGTGTAGCGCTGGATGTCGGCCGGGTTGGCGACCACGCGGCGCACCGTGCGGCGCGACTGGCGCTCGACCTCGGCGATCCAGTCGGTGAGGAAGGGCTCGGCCGTGGCCACCACCACCTCGTTGGGCAACACCTGCACAGGCAGCACCTTGTGGCGCTCCGCATAGGCCGCGCTCATGGTGTCGGCCACCTTGCCCACGTCGACCTTGAGCGGATCGATGCGCAGGTACGTGAGGCCGGCACGGCCCGCGAGCCATTGCGTGAGCATCTCGAGGTCGAGCGGCTTGCTGTCGCTCTCGCGGGTCATCGCCACGTTGGCCAGGCGCACCAGCGGTGCCTGGCGGCTCTCGGCCTGGGCGCAGCGCGCGATGGTGCGCTTGGCTTCGACCGGGGAGATCACGCCGTCGGAGGCGAGCCATTCGATCAGGCGCCGCAGATCGAGCGGGCCTTCGTGGCGCGAGGCCGGCGAGGCGGGAACGGAAGCAGCGGGTACAGCGCTCATGAGCCGGTGGTTCGGGTGAGTGTCGGGTTCTGGGGTTTGAACACCCGCAGCCACTTGGGTGCGGGCAAGCCCCATCGAGTCTGGATCGTTTGGGCGCGCTCGGCAAGCGCCTCGCGCTTGGGGCGGCTCGGCGTGCGCTGCGCGAGCACCACCGTGTTGCCTTCGCGCGTCGGCTTGAAGGCCCAGACCGCGTCCGCGCCGAAGGCACTCGCAATCTTCTCGAGGCTGCGCTCGTAGCTCGACGAGCGGCCGAAAAGGTTGACGGTCATGCAACCGTCATCGGTGAGCAGCGCGCGGCAGTCGGCGTAGAAGTCTTCGCTGTCGAGCACGGGCGCCGCGGCCTCGTGGTCGTAGAGGTCGACCTGCAGCGCGTCGACCGTGCCGTGCCATTCGGGCTTGCGGATCTCGGCCGCCGCGTCGGCGATCACCACGCGCAGCTTCGGGTCGTCGGCCGGCAGCTTGAACCAGCCGCGGCAGGCCGACACCACCTGCGGATTGAGCTCGATCGCGGTGGTGCGCATGCGCAGGATCTTGCGGCTGAACTTGGTGAGCGTGGCGGCGCCCAGGCCGAGCTGCATCGCGTGGCGGCTGGCCACGGTCTTGCCGTCGGCGAACAGCAGCCAGGCCATCATGCGCTGCACGTACTCGAGTTCGATCTCGAAGGGCGCGTCGATCTTCATCGAGCCCTGGACCCATTCGGTGCCGAGGTGCAGATAACGGATGTCGCCCCAGTCGGAAAAATTGACTTCGGGAAGAGAGACGGGGGTTTTGCTCGATGCCATCAGACGACTAGATTGTGGGCAGCCAGAACCTCGCGCCAGGCGCCGAGCTTGCGCTCGAAACTCCATGACGCATTGGCGGGGCTGGTGGAAGGCAGCTGGTAGACCGGCACGCCCAGCGTCCGGGTGTGGCGCGCGTGCTTGAAGCTCTCGCCGCCGTTATGGGCGATGGCCGCGAGCTTCGGCAGATGCAGCCCGGCGATGTCGTTCACCACGGGCGCGCGGATGGCGGAGTCGAGACTGCCTTCGCGCTCGCAGGACGCATACACGTCCCACACGCCCAGGCCGCGATCGAGCAGCCACCGGCAGCGCGGCCCGTAGCTGTCGGCGCCCGAGGGAAGGGGAATGTCGGGCCACACGGCTTGCAGGATCTTCCAGAACTGGTTTTGAGGGTGTGCATAGTACTGCTGCCGCTCGAGCGACTTGACCCCGGGGAAGCTGCCGAGGATGAGTACGACGGTCTTTGGCGAGACGATGGGCTGCAGGCCGGTGAGCACGGCGCTGGCGGCGGCATCGGGTGCGACGGGAAGCTTCATGGACGGTATCGTGCCACCGCCTTCCGCCAGCGAGCAAAAATGAAAAAACCCGCCGGAGCGGGTTTTTTTGGCGAATGCCGGAACAGGTCCGGGCTTGCTTACTTCTTGGCGGCTTCGTTCTCGGCCGTGCCGGGGATCTTCTCGCCGATGGCCTTGCCGGTGGAGCGCATGCCGTCGGCCGTCTTGTGGCCGGCGTTCTCGACGACTTCGCCCGTCTTGGCGGCGGCGTTCTTGGTGGCGTTGGTGGCCTTCTTGGTGGTGCGCTTGGTGGCGTTCCATGCCTTCTTGGTGCCATTTTCGGTGGCGTTCACGGCCTTCTTGGTCGTGCGCTTGGTGGCGTCGTAGGCCTTTTCCGCTCCGCGCTCGGTGGCGTTCACAGCGTCCTTGCCGGCTTCCTTCACCTTCTCGGTGGTGCTCGGCTGGGCGGTGGCCGGCGTGGCGGTGGCGGGTGCCGTGGTCTGAGCCACAGCCGACACGCCGATGGAGGCGAGCGCCAGCGCGAGGACAACGGGCATCGTGCGAATGAAAGACGTGGTCATGAAAAGGCTCCTTGTTGGATGAAGTTTTTAGCAGTGACTGACTTGCCACTGGTCTAGCAACGAGCTAGCGAACCCAAAGGATGACAGCAAATTTGCAACCTCTGCATACACGGATGCAGGTCGGGACATTGGCCTACGCGATGTGGGGCGCGCGTTCCGACATGGCCATGAGAATCTGTAGCCGCGGAAGCACTTCGAGTGCATTGCGAGTGGTGGCTGCGGCCAGTTCCTCGATGCCGATGCCCCTCAACCCGGCCACCACTTCCGCGATGCGCGGCAGCTCGCCGGGCTCGTTGCGGCCCTGCGCCTGGCCGGCGTCGCGCTGGGCCTGCGTGCGGTAGAGCCAGTGAGGCTGTATGTCGGGCGCATCGGTCTCCATTACGATCGACTCCATCGGCAGGCTTGCCGCCAGCCGACGCAGCTGGAGGGCGCGCTCGAATGTCACGGCCCCGCCGAAGCCCAGCTTCAGCCCGAGGGCGATGCACGCCTCGGCCTGCTGCTCGCTGCCGTTGAACGCATGGGCAATGCCCAGCCACGGCTTGCCGCCCGCCGTCTGCCGCAGATGCTTGAGCACCTTGTCGACCGAACGCCGGACATGGATGAGGATGGGTAACCCGTGCTTGCGTGCCAGTTGCAACTGAGTGTGAAAAAACCGCTCCTGCCTGTCGCCGTCCAGGCCTTCGACGAAATAGTCCAGCCCGATTTCGCCGACCGCCACCAGCCGGGGGTCGTCGCGCCGCGCGGTCAGTTCGGCGTCCAGCGCCTCCAGGTCGGCGTCGGCGGCCTGGCCGGTGCACAGCGGATGGATGCCCAGCGCATAGGCGTCGCCCTGCAGGTGGGCCAGCTCCCGCACGGCCTGGAAATTGAAGGCGGCCACCGCGGGGATGACGCACATGGCCACGCCGCGTTCGGCCGCGCGGGCGCGGATGGCGGGCATCTCGGCACCGAATTCGTGCGCGTCCAGGTGGCAGTGGGTATCGATGAAGGTAGCCATCGCGCGATGATGCCCGAAGGGATGCGCAGGCTCGGAAAGCGTGCTACTGTGAACTCCTTCACGCGATATTTTTTGCCGGAGGTGCTCCGATGCGCAGGCCTGCTTTCTACAGCCGATCGCCCCGCACGCTGCCACCGGCCGCAGACGATGCGGCCGATCGGGCGGATGCATCGGCATCGTCCGAAGCGGACGGCGCCGCACCGCCGCCTGTCGCCTCCGAGCCCCCCAGGACGGGCTGGCAGCCAGGGCGCCGCAGCTTCGCGCTGCTCATCGTGCTGTGCGCCGCCCTCGTCACCGGCACCGCGCTGTGGGCGCCCCGGCCCGGCGGCAAGGCGCTCACCCAGAAAGACATCGACGCGGCCGTGCTGCGCACGCTGCAGACCAACACCCTGCCCTCGCCCGCCGCCAAGGCGGCCGACATCATCCGGCCTTCGGTGGTGCGGGTGGTGAGCTACGGCGAGGAGAAGAACACGCCGGAAGCCAAGGTCCAGAAGCGCGGGCGCAACATGGCCAAGGGCAAGCCGCCGGAAGCACCCAACGACGGCGGCCCGTCGGGCGAGGTCGAGCGCGGCGTGGGCACCGGCGTGGTGATCGTCGACAAGGGCGTCATCCTCACCAACCTGCACGTGGTCGCGGGCGCCGACAAGATCAAGGTCACCTTCTTCGACGGCCTGGAAGCCGTGGCCACCATCACCGGCGTGCAGCCCGAGAACGACCTCGCGGTGCTGCAGGCGCAGAAGGTGCCCGACGACCTGATTCCCGCCACCATGCGCTCCACCGCCGACCTGCGCTCCGGCGACCAGGTGGCCGCGGTGGGCTTCCCGTTCGGCATCGGGCCTTCGGTGTCGGCCGGCGTGGTGTCGGGGCTCAAGCGCTCTTTCCGCTCGCCCGAGGGCAAGCAGGAGCTGGGCAACCTGATCCAGTTCGACGCCGCCGCCAACCCCGGCAATTCGGGCGGCCCGCTCATCAACATGGACGGCGAGGTGCTCGGCATCGTCACCGCCATCCTGAACCCGACGCAGCAGCGCACCTTCATCGGCATCGGCTTCGCGGTGCCCATCGAGAACGCCGCCTCGGCCGCCGGTTCGCCGCCGTTCTGATCGATCTTCTACCCAGACCCAGCCTCTACTTCTTCGAAAGCCCTTCGCATGAGCACAGAGACAGCCGCCCCCACGCCCGCCGGCACCGCCGAACTGATGGAGCAGATCCTCTACGAGGTGAAGCGCGTGGTCGTCGGGCAGGACCGCTTCCTGGAGCGCGTCATGGTCGCCATGCTCGCGGGCGGGCACCTGCTGGTGGAAGGCGTGCCGGGCCTCGCGAAGACGCTCACCATCAAGACGCTGGCCGACACCGTGCGCGGCCAGTTCAAGCGCATCCAGTTCACGCCCGACCTGGTGCCGGCCGACCTGGTGGGCACGCGCATCTACAACCAGAAGACCGGCGAATTCAGCACCTCGCTGGGCCCGGTGTTCGCCAACCTGCTGCTGGCCGACGAAATCAACCGCGCGCCGGCCAAGGTGCAGAGCGCGCTGCTCGAAGTGATGCAGGAGCGGCAGGTGACCATCGCCGGCGAAACCCACAAGGTGCCGCGACCGTTCCTGGTGATGGCCACGCAGAACCCTATCGAGACCGAAGGCACCTACGCGCTGCCCGAGGCGCAGGTCGATCGCTTCATGATGAAGGTCATGGTCGACTACCCGAGCGACGAGGAAGAATTCGTCATCGTCCAGCGCGTGATCGGCGCGCCCGTGGCGGCCACGCCCGTCGCCACCACCGAGCAGCTGGCCGAGCTGCAGGCCGAGGCGCGGCGCGTGTACGTCGACCCTTCGCTGATCCAGTACGCGGTGAAGCTGGTGTCGGCCACGCGCACGCCCGAGAAGCACGGCCTGAAGGACCTGCGCCGCTTCATCACCTTCGGCGCCAGCCCGCGCGCCAGCATCAGCCTGACCGAAGGCGCGCGCGCCCTGGCGCTGCTGCGCGGCCGCAGCTACGCGCTGCCCGAGGACATGACCGCGCTGGTGCCCGACGTGCTGCGCCACCGCGTGACACTGTCCTACGAAGGCCTGTCCGAAGGCCTGACGCCCGATGGGCTGGTCGACAAGATCATGCGCGCGGTCCCCGCTCCACCCAAGCCGCTCGAACATGAAAAGCTGGTGGCGTAAGGCCCCCGCGGCCGCGAACGACGAACGGCTCGCCGCTGAAACCGGCGGCGCTGAACGCGCGCTGCGCCGGCTCGAGTGGACGGTGATCCGCCGCCTCGACGGCCTGCTGCAGGGCGACTACCGCACGCTGATGCGCGGGGCCGGGCTCGACCTGGCCGACCTACGCGAGTACCAGCACCACGACGACGTTCGCCACATCGACTGGAACGTCACCGCGCGGCTGCAGACGCCGCATGTGCGCGTGTTCACCGAAGACCGCGAGATGACCGCGTGGTTCGTGCTCGACCTGAGCCGCTCGGTCGACTTCGGCTCGGGCCTGAAGGCCAAGCGCGAGATCTCGGCCGGCTTCGTCGGCGTGCTCGCGCGGCTGCTCACCCGGCACGGCAACAGGGTCGGCGCGCTGGTCTACGGCAGCGACCTCGAAGCGGTGATTCCGCCGCGCAGTGGGCGCCGCCATGTGCTGCACCTGCTGCATGCGATGGACAAGCGCGCCGACAAGGCGGAGCACACGCCCCGGCAGAAGGGGATGACGCGGCTGGACACCCTGCTCAAGTCGGCCGCCACGCTGATGCCGCGCCGCTCCACCGTGTTCGTGGTGTCCGACTTCCTGAGCGAGCCCGGCTGGGAACGCCCGCTCGGCCAGCTGGCACAGCGCCATGAAGTGGTTGCCGTGCGCCTGTTCGACCCGCTCGAACTCGAGCTGCCGGACCTGGGCCTGGTGCCGCTGCGCGACGCCGAGACGGGCGAGCAGCTCTGGGTCGACACCCACGACGCGGGCTTTCGCAAGCGCTTCGCCCGCATCGCGGCCGAGCGCGAAGCCGCCTTGCGCGGCGCGCTGGCCAAGGCCGGCGTCGACGCGCTCGAACTCTCGACCAGCGACGACCTGGTGGAAGCCATCGTCCGTTTCGCCGATATGCGCAAGCGCCGCACGCGCATCGGCCTCGCAGGCATGAAGGCGGTGGCAGCATGACTTTTCTCTGGCCTCAATTCCTCTGGCTGCTGGCGGCGCTGCCGCTGCTGGTGCTGCTCTACGTCTGGCTGATACGCCGCAAGAAGAAGCTGGCGGTGCGCTACGCCAGCCTGTCGATCGTGCGCGAGGCCATGGGCGCGGGCCAGACGATGCGCCGCCACATTCCGCCCGCGCTGTTCCTGCTGGCCATGGCCGCGATGCTGATCGCCGCGGCCCGGCCGATGGCGGTGGTGGTGCTGCCGTCGAACCAGCAGACCATCATCCTCGCGATGGACGTGTCGGGCAGCATGCGCGCGGCCGACGTGCTGCCCAACCGGCTGGTGGCAGCGCAGGAGGCGGCCAAGAGCTTCATCAAGGACCTGCCGCGCAGCGTGAAGGTGGGCGTGGTGGCCTTCGCCGGCAGCGCGCAGGTGGCACAGCTGCCGACCACCAACCATGAAGACCTGGTGACCGCCATCGACAGCTTCCAGCTGCAGCGCGCCACGGCCACCGGCAATGCCATCGTGGTGTCGCTGGCCACGCTGTTCCCCGACGCCGGCTTGGACGTGGAGCAGTTCAGCGCGCCGAGCCGCCAGCGCGGCGCGGCCATCGACTCGTCGGAGAAGAAGCTCAAGGACTTCACACCCGTGGCGCCCGGCTCGTTCACATCGGCCGCGATCATCATGCTGACCGACGGCCAGCGCACCACCGGCGTCGATCCGCTCGACGCCGCCAAGGCAGCGGCCGACCGCGGCGTGCGCATCTACACCGTGGGCGTGGGCACGGTCGACGGCGAGACCATCGGCTTCGAGGGCTGGTCGATGCGCGTGCGCCTCGACGAGGACACGCTCAAGGCCATCGCGCAGAAAACCAATGCCGAGTACTTCTACGCCGGCACGGCGAGCGACCTGAAGAAGGTCTACGAGACGCTGAGCACCAAGCTCACCGTGGAGAAGAAGGAAACCGAGATCTCGGCGCTGTTCGCGCTCGGTGCGGCGGTGCTGACGCTGCTGTCGGCGGGGCTGTCGCTGCTCTGGTTCAACCGGATTCTTTAGAGCCGGCGGGCACCTGGGGCGACTTCACCGCCCCGATGCCGCCCAGGAACAGATCGGCCACGATCGGCGCAATGGCCGCGTGGTCGAGCCGGCCGTCGGGCTTCATCCAGGTGAACATCCAGTTGATCATGCCGAACAGCAGCATGGTCAGCGGCTTGGCGAGGTCGTCGCTCGGCGCGCCGGGGCGCAGTGCCGAGACTGCGCGCGCAAAGCCCGCGACCACCTCGCGCTCCTTGTCGAGCACGCGCTCGCGGTCGGCCTCTTCGAGAAAGCGCACGTCGTCGGTCAGCACGCGGTGCGCGTCCTGCGCGCCGGCGTATTCCTCGACGATGCGGTAGATGAAGCGGCGCAGGCGCTCTTCGTCGGTCTGCGTCGAGGCCTCTTCCTCGGCCACCAGGGCCGCGAGCTTGGACACGTGCGTCTCGGCGATGCTGATCAGCAGGCTGCTCTTGTCCTTGTAGTAGTGGTAGAGCGTGGCCTTCGATAGGCCGCAGGCCTCTGCCACCTGGTTCATCGAGGTGGCGGGGTAGCCGCTGCGCGCGAACAGTTGCGCGGCCTGCGCGAGGATCAGTTCACGCTGGTCGTCGTAGGTGGCGGATCTTCCACGCGGCATCGGGTCGGTTTCCTGGGTTGGGCTGTTGGAACAACGCGCGATCTTGCACGAAGCGCAATCGAGATCAGCCGCGCCTGGTCGCGATGAGCGAGCGCACGTCGGTGGCCGGCAGGCGCGGCCTGCCCTGCTCCACCCGGGCGAGCGGCGCCACCTCGTGAAGGCTGGCGAGGCTGCGCACCGTGAGGGCCTGGTAGGTCTGCGTGCCTTCCAGCTTCCAGGCGATCTCGTCCTCGGTCAGCTCGCGCTTCACCTTGGCCGGGATGCCCGCCACCAGCGAGCGCGCCGGCACCTTCATGCCGGCCGGCACGAAGGCGCAGGCCGCGACGATGGCTTTCTCGCCGATCTCGGCCTCGTCCATGACCACCGCGTTCATGCCCACCAGCGCGTCGCGCCGCACGATGCAACTGTGCAGGATCGCGCCGTGGCCGATGTGGCCGTTGGCCTCGATCACCGTGTCGTTGTCGGGAAAGCCGTGCACGCAGCAATGGTCCTGCACGTTCGAGCCCTCCTCCAGCACGATGCGGCCGAAGTCGCCGCGCAGGCTGGCGCAGGGGCCCACATAGCAGTTGGGGCCGACGATCACGTCGCCGATCAGCACGGCCGTGGGGTGCACGTAGGCGCTCGGATCGACGACCGGGATCACGCCGTCGATGGAATAGCTGGGCATTCGGTCTCCTTTGTCTTGGGGTCTCAGGGTTTGCCCTGAAGCGACCCCGCTTGTGTCGGAATCGAGGTCGATCCTAAAATCAACCGAACGGTCGGTCAATAGTGTTTGCACGCCAGGCCGCCTCCCAGGAAGGACGAAAGAGACACGCAATGACTGAGCCTTTGGTACTCATCAGCAACGCGGGCGCGGTGCGCACGCTGAGCCTGAACCGCCCCGCGGCGCTCAACAGCTTCACCACCGGGCTGCATGCCGAACTGATGGCCGCCCTCGAAGCGGCGGCGAACGACGAGGGCGTGCGCTGCGTGGTGCTCACCGGCGCCGGCCGCGCCTTCTGCGCGGGGCAAGACCTGGCCGACCCGTCGGTCGCGCCCGACCCCACGCCCGGTGCCGCGCCCAAGGACCTGGGCCACGTCATCTCCAGCTACTACGCCCCGCTCGTCGCGCGCCTGCGCTCGATGCCGGTGCCGGTGGTTGCCGCCGTCAACGGCGTGGCCGCCGGCGCGGGCGCCAACCTGGCGCTGTGCTGCGACCTCGTGGTGGCCGGCCGCTCGGCCAGCTTCATCCAGGCCTTCACCAAGATCGGCCTCGTGCCCGACACAGGCGGCACCTGGCTGCTGCCGCGTCTCGTCGGCTCGGCGCGCGCGCTGGGCATCGCGATGCTCGGCGACAAGCTGCCCGCCGAGGAAGCCGCGCGCATCGGCCTGATCTGGCAGTGCGTGGACGACGCGGCCCTGGCCGAAACAGCCGCCACGCTCGCCACGAAGCTGGCGGGCATGCCCACCCGCGCCCTCGTCGCCACCCGCCGGGCCATGGCCGCCGCGCAGGACATGGACCTGGACACCGCCCTCGCCGAAGAAGCCCGCGTCCAGCGCGACCTGGGCAACGCCGACGACTACCGCGAAGGCGTCGCGGCCTTCCGCGCCAAGCGCGCGCCCGTCTTCAAGGACCGCTGAGCATGACCGACACACAACGCACGCCGCAGCAGACGGCCGAATACGTCCGCGACGGCATGTTCGCCAACGACAACGCCACCAAGGGCCTGGGCATGCGCATCGTCGAGGTCGGCCCCGGCCAGGCCACGATCGAGATGCGCGTGCGCTCCGAAATGCTCAACGGCCACGCCACCTGCCACGGCGGCTTCATGGCCACGCTGGCCGACTCCACCTTCGCCTTCGCCTGCAACTCGTACAACGAGCTGACCGTGGCCTCGGGCTTTTCCATCGACTTCATCGCCCCGGCGCGCGAGGGCGACCTGCTCACCGCGCGCTGCCATGAAGTGTCGAAGGCCGGCCGCACCGGCGTGTACGACACCGAAATCACCAACCAGCGCGGCGAGCGCATCGCGATGTTCCGCGGCCGCTCGTACACGGCCAAGGGCCGCCCCGCCGTCGCTGCCTGAGGAGACATCCAGACCATGACAGCCAGACACCCCGCCCCCGGCGAACTCGACCCCATCGAAACCGCCAGCCGCGACGAGATCGCGGCACTGCAGCTCACCCGCCTGCGCGCCACGCTGCAGCGCGCGTACGACAACGTGCCGCACTACCGCAAGGCTTTCGACGCCAAGGGCGTGCACCCGGGCGACCTGAAGTCGCTGGCCGACCTGTCGAAGTTCCCGTTCACGGTGAAGAGCGACCTGCGCGACAACTACCCCTTCGGCATGTTCGCCGTGCCGCGCACGCAGGTGGCGCGCATCCATGCATCGTCGGGCACCACCGGCAAGCCGACCGTGGTGGGCTACACGAAGAACGACATCGACACCTGGGCAGACCTGGTCGCGCGCTCGATCCGCGCGGCCGGCGGGCGTGCCGGCGACATGATCCACGTGTCCTACGGCTACGGCCTGTTCACCGGCGGCCTGGGCGCGCACTACGGCGCCGAGCGCGCGGGCTGCACCGTCATCCCGATGTCGGGCGGCCAGACCGAGAAGCAGGTGCAGCTCATCCAGGACTTCAAGCCCGACATCATCATGGTCACGCCCAGCTACATGCAGGTGATCATCGAGCAGTTCGAGCGCCAGGGCCTCGACGCGAAAGACAGCTCGCTGAAGATTGGCATCTTCGGCGCCGAGCCCTGGACCGAAGCCATGCGCCGCGACATCGAGGCCAAGGCCGGCATCGACGCGGTGGACATCTACGGCCTCAGCGAAGTGATGGGCCCGGGCGTGGCCAGCGAATGCGTGGAGAGCAAGGACGGCCCCGTGATCTGGGAAGACCACTTCTACCCCGAGATCATCGACCCCGAGACCGGCGAGCTGAAGGCCGACGGCGAAGAAGGCGAACTGGTCTTCACCTCGCTGAGCAAGGAGGCCATGCCCATCGTGCGCTACCGCACGCGCGACCTCACGCGGCTGCTGCCGCCCACCTCGCGCGCGTTCCGCCGCATGGGCAAGATCGTCGGGCGCAGCGACGACATGATGATCATCCGCGGCGTCAACGTCTTTCCCACGCAGGTGGAGGAGATCGTGCTCGCGCACGAGCGCCTGTCGGGCCTCTACCAGGTGCACGTGCGCCGCGACGGGCTGCTCGACGAGGTCGAGGTGCACTGCGAGCTGCAGCCGCGCACGAGCATCGACGAGAGCGAACGCAAGGCCATCGCGAGCTGGGTGCAGGACCGCGTGAAGACGCTGGTCGGCATCTCGACCACGGTGCGCGTGTTCGACCCCGACTCCATCGAACGCACGCAGACCGGCAAGGCCCGACGCGTGTTCGACACCCGGCCGCGCTGAGCGCGCGCCGCTTCAACCCTCTTTCCAAAGGACACGCACATGTACACCCAGGCAATGGACACCATGGGCAAGGACGCAGGCGACGGCAAGCAGAAGGCCGTGCGCTCCGCCGAAGAGATGCGGCTCGAGGAGCGCTTCGACGCCCACATCGACGCCGGCGACTTCATCGAGGCGAAAGACTGGATGCCCGAGCACTACCGCAAGACGCTGGTGCGGCAGATCAGCCAGCATGCGCACTCGGAAATCGTCGGCATGCTGCCCGAGGGCAACTGGATCAGCCGCGCGCCCACGCTCAAGCGCAAGGCCATCCTGCTGGCCAAGGTGCAGGACGAAGGCGGCCACGGCCTCTACCTGTATGCCGCAGCGGAGACGCTGGGCACCTCGCGCGACCAGATGTTCGACGCGCTGCACAGCGGCAAGGCCAAGTACAGCTCCATCTTCAACTACCCCACGCTCACCTGGGCCGACATGGGCACCATCGGCTGGCTGGTCGATGGCGCCGCCATCATGAACCAGGTGCCGATCTGCCGCTGCTCGTATGCGCCTTATGCGCGCGCCATGATCCGCATCTGCCGCGAGGAAAGCTTCCACCAGCGCCAGGGCTATGAAGCCCTGCTCACCATGATGACCCACGGCACCGACGCGCAGAAGGCCATGGTGCAGGACGCGGTCAACCGCTGGTGGTGGCCCTCGATCATGATGTTCGGCCCGCCGGACGACCAGTCGCCCAACAGCGCGCAGTCGATGCGCTGGGGCATCAAGCGCTTCAGCAACGACGAGCTGCGCCAGAAGTTCGTCGACGCCACGGTGGAGCAGGCGCGCATCCTCGGCGTGACCCTGCCCGACCCCGACCTGAAGTGGAACGAGGAGCGCCAGGCGCACGACTTCGGCGCCATCGACTGGAGCGAGTTCTGGCGCGTGATCGGCGGCGACGGCCCCTGCAACCGCGAGCGGCTGCAGGCCCGCGTCGACGCCTGGGAAGAAGGCGCATGGGTGCGCGAAGCCGCGATGGCCCATGCCAACAAGCAACCGATGAAGGAGGCGGCATGACCGTCGAAAAGAAACAAGAGTGGCCCCTGTGGGAAGTGTTCGTGCGCAGCAAGGCCGGCCTCGACCACAAGCACTGCGGCAGCCTGCACGCGGCCGATTCGAAGATGGCGATCCAGATGGCGCGCGACGTGTACACCCGCCGCCAGGAAGGCAGCAGCATCTGGGTGGTGCGCTCAGAGCAGATCGTGGCCAGCGACCCGGGCGACAAGGACATGTTCTTCGACCCGGCGGAAGACAAGGTCTACCGCCACCCGACCTTCTACGCGCTGCCCAAGTCGGTCGACCACATGTGAGCAGGGCCAGGACCATGCAAGCATCGATCGAACTGAACCGCACGCCCGCCGTGCAATACCTGCTGCGCATCGGCGACACCTGCCTCGTGCTGGCACAGCGCCTGGGCGAGTGGTGCGGCCACGCGCCCGTGCTGGAAGAAGACATCGCGATGGCCAACATCGCGCTCGACCTCGTCGGCCAGGCCCGGGCGCTGCTCACCCACGCCGGCAAGCTGGAAGGCGCCGGCCGCGAGCATGACGAAGACCAGCTCGCCTACCTGCGCGAGGAGCGCGACTACTTCAACCTCACCATCGCCGAGCTGCCGCGCGGCGACTTCGCCTTTGCCGTGGTGCGCAACACCATGGTGTCGACGCTGCTCAAGCTGCTGTGGCAGCGCCTGGCCGCATCGAGCGACGCCGAGGTGGCCGCCATCGCCGGCAAGGCGGTGAAGGAAGCGCGCTACCACCAGCAGCACTCGGGCGACTGGGTCGTGCGCCTGGGCGACGGCACGGAAGAATCGCGCCGCCGCACGGAGAAAGCGCTGAAGCAGCTCTGGCTCTACGTGCCCGAGCTGTTCGAGAGCGACGCCGTGGATGCCGAAGCCAGCGCCAGCGGCCTCGGCCCGGCCTGGAGCGAACTGCGCGAGCCCTGGCTCGCCGACATGCAACAGGTGCTGGACGCCGCCGGCCTCGCCATGCCCAAGGAAGCCGCGTTCCGCAGCACCGGCAAGCAGGGCGTGCACAGCGAGCACATGGGCTACATCCTGGCCGAGATGCAGCACCTGCAGCGCAGCTTCCCCGGAGGCGTGTGGTGATGACCGCGCTGGCGTCGCGCGTCGATGCGGCGTGGGCCGTGCTCCACACGGTGCCCGATCCCGAGGTGCCGGCCGTGTCGGTCTGCGACCTGGGCATCGTGCGCGAGGTGATCGCGCACGAAGACGGCCTGGAGATCGTGCTCACGCCCACCTACTCCGGCTGCCCCGCCACCGAAGCCATCGAGCACGACGTGCTGGCCGCCGTCGAGCAGGCTGGCCTGGGCCGCGCACGCGCCACGCTGCGCCGCGCGCCCGCATGGACGAGCGACTGGATCAGCGAGGAAGGCCGCGCCAAGCTCAAGGCCTACGGCATCGCGCCGCCCGCCCACCTCACCCCGGAAGCCGCGGCCAACACCGCCATGCCGATCAAGCTCTTCGGCCGCATCGCCGGCGAGCGCATCGCCTGCCCGCGCTGCGCGAGCGAGCGCACCGAGCGCCTCTCCGCATTCGGCTCCACCGCCTGCAAGGCCCTGTACCGCTGCATGGCGTGCAAGGAGCCGTTCGAACACTTCAAGCCGATCTAGAAAAGCACCCTCGCGATGAGCACCCTCTTCCATCCCCTGCGCGTGAAGGCCATCGAGCCCGACACGGCCGAGGCCGTCATCGTCTCCTTCGAAGTCCCCACCGACCTGCAGGAAGTGTTCGGCTTCACGCAAGGCCAGTACCTCACGCTTCGCAAGGACATCGACGGCCAGGACCTGCGCCGCTCCTATTCGATCTGCGCCGGGCTCGATGACGGCGAACTGCGCGTGGGCGTGCGCAAGGTGCGCGGCGGCGTGTTCTCCAACTGGATCAACGCCAGCCTGCAGCCGGGCGACACCCTGCAGGTGATGGCGCCGCAGGGCCGCTTCTTCGTGCCCATCGAGCCGGCCTCCGCGCGGCACCACGTCGGCATCGCGGGCGGCAGCGGCATCACGCCGATCCTGTCGATCATGAAGACGGTGCTGGCGCGCGAGCCCGCGAGCCGCTTCACGCTGATCTACGGCAACCGCCAGCTGCAGTCCACGATGTTCAAGGAAGAAATCGAGGACCTGAAGAATCGCTACATGACCCGGCTGGTGCTGCAGCACGTGTTCTCCGACGAGCACACCGATTCGCCCCTGGGCTTCGGCGTGATGAACCGCGAGAAGATCGGCGAATTCCTGCACAGCGTGGTGCCTGCCGCGCAGATCGACCATGTGTACGTGTGCGGCCCGTTCCAGATGAACGACGAGGCCGAGGCCGCGCTGCTCGCGGCAGGCGTGCCCGAGGAGCGCATCCACATCGAGCGCTTCGGCGTGGCGCTGCCCTCGGCCACGCAGGTGGGCGCGGTGGTGCACGAGGCCCAGCCGGGCGACGCCAAGCGGTCGCGCATCACCATCGTGCGCGACGGCCTGCAGCGCGAGATCACCTTCACCGAAGGCCAGCCCAGCATCCTCGACGCGGCTTCGGCGGCGGGGCTGGAAGTGCCGTTCTCCTGCACGTCGGGCGTGTGCGGCACATGCCGCGCCAAGCTGGTGGACGGGGAAGTCCGAATGGAGCGCAACTTCGCTCTCGACAAGAATGAGGTGGCCGCGGGTTTCGTGCTGACCTGCCAGGCGCACCCCCTCACCGAATGCGTCACGCTCTCCTTCGACGAGCGGTGATAGATACTTCAGTCCTCAACAATTTTTCAACCCGGAGACAAGTCCAAATGAAATTCTTCAAGCCCCTGCTGATCGCAGCGCTGTGCGCCACCGCCGCCGCCTCGTGGGCCGACGTCAATGTCGGCGTCACCATCTCGGCCACCGGCCCGGCAGCATCGCTGGGCATCCCCGAGAAGAACACGATCTCGCTGATGCCCAAAACGATCGGCGGGCAGAAGATCAACTACATCGTGCTGGACGACGCCTCCGACACCACCGCGGCCGTCAACAACACGCGCAAGCTCATCGCAGAGAACAAGGTCGACGTGATCCTGGGCTCGACCACCACGCCGGCCTCGCTCGCCATGATCGACGTGGCCAGCGAAGCGCAGACGCCGATGATCTCGGTGGCCGCGTCGGCGCGCATCATCGAGCCGATGGACGCCAAGAAGAAGTGGGTGTTCAAGACGCCGCAGAACGACATCATGATGTCCCTGGCCATCGCCGAGCACATGGCCGCCAACGGCGTGAAGACCGTCGCCTTCATCGGCTTCTCCGACGCCTACGGCGAAGGCTGGTCGCAGGAATTCGCCAAGGCCGCCGACCTGAAGAAGATCAAGGTCGTGGCCAACGAGCGCTATGCCCGCACCGACACCTCGGTGACCGGCCAGGCCCTGAAGATCATGGCCGCCAAGCCCGACGCGGTGCTGGTGGCCGGCTCCGGCACGCCGGCCGCGCTGCCGCAGAAGACGCTGAAGGAACGCGGCTACGGCGGCAAGATGTACCAGACCCACGGCGTGGCCAACGCCGACTTCCTGCGCGTGGGCGGCAAGGACGTGGAAGGCACCTTCCTGCCCGCCGGCCCGGTGCTGGTGGCCGACCAGCTGCCGGCCAGCAACCCGGTGAAGAAGTCCGCGCTCGCCTATGTGTCCGCGTATGAAGCCGCCTACGGCAAGGGCTCGGTCTCGACCTTCGGCGCGCACGCCTGGGACGCCGGCCTGCTGATGAGCTCGGCCGTGCCGGCCGCGCTGAAGAAGGCGCAGCCCGGCACGCCCGAGTTCCGTGCGGCGCTGCGCGACGCGCTGGAGCAGACCAAGGATGTGTCCGGCGCGCACGGCGTGTTCAACATGACCGCGCAGGACCATCTGGGCCTGGACCAGCGCGCCCGCGTGATGGTGAAGATCGAGAACGGCGCCTGGAAGTATCAGCCCTGATCCTGGGCTCACCCCCAGGCTCCGCGCACTTCGTGTCGCTTCTCCCACCCCCTGCCGGGGGCAACACCTGAGGCCCGGCAAAGCCGGTTCCTCGGTGTTCCTGAACTGAGTCACGGGCGACGCCCGAAGGTTGTTTTATGGATTTGCAGATTGCCCTGTTGCTGGGGCAGGACGGCATCGTGAACGGCGCGGTCTACGGACTGATGGCGCTCGCGCTGGTGCTGGTGTTTTCGGTCACGCGCGTGATCTTCATCCCGCAGGGCGAGTTCGTCGCCTTCGGTGCGCTCTCCATGGCCGCGCTGCAGGGCGGCCGCGCGCCTTCCACGCTGTGGCTGCTGCTGGCGCTGGCGGTGATCGTGCTGGTGGTGGAAGCATGGCGCTGGAAGCGCGGTGCCGTCGTCGACTGGCGCTCGGCGCTGACCTGGTGCGTGGCCTTCCCGGCCGTGGCGGCCGTGCTGATACTGGGCCTGAAGCCCACGTCGCTTGCGATGCAGTCGCTCGCCACGCTGGTGCTGATCGCGCCGCTGGGCCCGCTGCTCTACCGCGTCGCCTATCGCCCGCTGGCCGACGCCAGCGTGCTGATGCTGCTGATCGTCTCGGTGGCGCTGCACGGCGTGCTGGTCGGCCTGGGGCTCTTCTTCTTCGGTGCCGAGGGTTCGCGCACCAGCGCGTTCTCCGAGGCGCGCTTCGACCTCGGCGGCATTCCGGTCAACGGACAGTCGCTGGTGGTGGTCGGCGTCACGCTGGTGCTGGTGATCGCCATGTTCTGGTTCTTCGGCCGCTCGATGATCGGCAAGGCGCTGCGCGCCACCGCCATCAACCGCGTGGGCGCACGGCTGTCGGGCATTCCCACCGAACTGTCGGGCGACCTGAGCTTCGCGCTGGCCGCCGTCATCGGCGCCATCTCGGGCCTGCTGATCGCGCCCATCACCACGGTCTACTACGACACCGGCTTCCTGATCGGCCTGAAAGGCTTCGTGGCCGCCATCGTCGGCGGGCTCGCGAGCTATCCGCTGGCGCTCGCGGGCGCGCTGCTGGTCGGCCTGCTCGAAGCCTTCTCTTCCTTTTGGGCCAGCGCATACAAGGAAGTGCTGGTGTTCACCCTGATCATTCCGGTGCTGCTGTGGCGCTCGCTCAACAGCCATCATGTGGAGGACGAGGAATGAACCCGTCTCCGTCGACCACCGCTTCTACCGCCGCGAACGCGGCGCCCGAGGGCCGCCCGCTGGTGACGCCGCGCGTACTCACGCTGGTCTTCATCGTCGCGCTCGCGCTGGCCTGGGGCTGGCTGCCCGAGTTCACCGTCTCGGTGCTCAGCAACATCGGCCTCTACGCCCTGGTGGCGGTGGGCCTCGTGCTGCTGACCGGCGTGGGCGGCATGACCTCCTTCGGTCAGGCCGCCTTCGTCGGCATGGGCGCGTATGCCACGGCCTGGATATGCACTTCGCCCACGGCCGCCGGCTGGCTCGGCGGCCTCGCGGGCTCGGCGCTGGTGCCCTGGCTCGGCCTGCTGCTGGGGCTGGTGCTGACCTTCGCGCTGGCCTGGGCGCTCGGCGCGGTCACGCTCAAGCTTTCGGGCCACTACCTGCCGCTGTGCACCATCGCCTGGGGCCTGAGCCTGTACTTCCTGCTCGGCAACATGGAATTCCTCGGGGGCCAGACCGGCATCACCGGCGTTCCGCCGCTGGTGGTGGCGGGCGTCTCCTTCGCCACGCCGCGCATGCTGGGCGTGGTGATCTGGGCCGTTCTGCTGCTCGCGCTGTGGGCCATGCACAACCTGCTCGACTCGCGCGAGGGCCGCGCCATCCGCGCGCTCAAGGGCGGCCGGCTGATGGCCGAGTCGATGGGCGTGGACACCGCGCGCCACCGCATCAAGCTGTTCGTGCTGGCGGCCCTGCTCGCGGCCATCTCGGGCTGGCTCTATGCGCACATGCAGCGCTTCGTGAACCCCACGCCTTTCAACCTCAACATCGGCATCGAGATGCTGTTCATGGCGGTAGTGGGCGGCGCGGGCCACCTGTGGGGCGCGGTGCTCGGCGCCACGCTGATCACGCTGCTCAAGGAGAAGCTGCAGGACGTGCTGCCCGCGCTGCTGGGCACCAGCGGCAACTTCGAGGTGGTGGTGTTCGGCCTCTTGATGCTGTTCGTGCTGCAGCGCTTTGCCGACGGCCTGTGGCCCACGCTGGCGCGGCTGTCGCGCCGCTGGGTGCGCGAAGTGCCGCGCGCCGCCGGCGCCGGTCCCGCCGCGTCGACGATGGAACCGCTCGCGCAGCGCGCGGTGCCCGCCGCCGGCACCCTGCTGCTGCAGGCCGACGGCGTGAGCAAGCGCTTCGGCGGCCTGGTGGCCAACAACGACATCTCGATGACGCTGAAGGCCGGCGAGGTGCATGCGCTGATCGGCCCCAACGGCGCCGGCAAGAGCACCTTCTTCAACATGATCTCGGGCGTGGACGACCCGACCACGGGCGAAGTGCGCCTGGTGGGCCAGCCGATGTCGGGCAAGCCTTCGCGCGCCTTTGCCGCGCTGGGCCTGGGCCGCACCTTCCAGCACGTGCGCCTGCTGGGGCAGCGCAGCGTGGCCGAGAACGTCGCGCTCGGCGCCCACCTGCGTGCGAAGCGCGGCTGGCTCGCGGCCATGCTGCGCCTGGACCGCGCCGAAGAAGCCGCGCTGATGGCCGAAGCCCGCAAGCACATCGACCGATGCGGCCTCGGCGCGCATGCCGAGACCCCCGCCGCATCGCTCTCCCTCGGCCAGCAGCGCGTGGTCGAAATTGCCCGCGCGCTCGCCGCCCAGCCTTCGGTGCTGCTGCTCGACGAACCCGCCGCCGGCCTGCGCCACCTTGAAAAGCGCGCGCTCTCCGAGCTGCTGAGCCAGCTGCGCGCCGAAGGCCTCGGCATCCTGGTGGTGGAGCACGACATGGAGTTCGTGATGAACCTGGCCGACCGCATCACGGTGCTCGAGTTCGGCACCGTCATCGCCACCGGCACGCCCGCCGAGGTGCAGGCCAACCCGCGCGTGCTCGAAGCCTACCTGGGCGGCGCCGACGACGAATTGCTGGAAGACGCACGATGAGCCATCCCATTCTTCAACTGGAAGACTTCTGCGTCGCCTACCGCACCGTGGAAGCGGTGCACGGCGTGCGCCTGCAGGTGAACGAAGGCGAGATCGTCACGGTGATCGGCCCCAACGGCGCCGGCAAGACCACGCTGCTGTGCGCGGCCATGGGGCTGCTGCAATCGACCGGCCAGCTGATGCTGGACGGCGAGCGCATCGCGCGCCCCGGCGTCGAGACCATGGTGGCGCGCGGCGTGGCGCTGGTGCCCGAGCGGCGCGAGCTGTTCGGCGAGATGTCGGTCGAAGACAACCTGCTGCTCGGCGGCTTCTACCAGTGGCGCAAGGGCAAGCGCGACCAGCGCGCGCGCATGGACGAGATCTTCGAGATCTTCCCGCGCCTGAAGGAACGCCGCCCGCAGATGGCCTCCACGCTCTCGGGCGGCGAGCGCCAGATGCTGGCCATCGGCCGCGCGCTGATGGCGCGCCCGCGCCTGCTGATGCTCGACGAGCCCTCGCTGGGCCTGGCGCCGCTGGTGGTGCGCGAAGTGCTGCGCGTGGTGTCGCAGCTGCGCAGCCACGGGGTGTCGGTGCTGCTGGTGGAGCAGAACGCACGCGCCGCGCTGCAGGTGGCCGACCGCGCCTATGTGCTGGAGATGGGCGCCGTGGCGCTCGAAGGCAAGGCGCGCGACCTGCTGCATGACCAGCGGATCATTGATACCTACCTGGGTATCGGCAAGAAGGATTGAACGGTTTTTCTCCCTCCCCTTCCGGGGGAGGGTTGGGGTGGGGGCACGGCGGCCGCTGACAGGGCACAGCGCCGAACCGATGCCGCTGGCCCCCATCCCCGCCTTCCCCCAGAGGGGGAAGGAGCAAGACAGACATCGCGAAAGGACCCGCACCATGACCACCACCCTCCAAAGCTACATCGCCGGCCGCTGGATCGGCCAGCAGGCCGCGCAGCAGCTGCGCAGCGCCGTCAACGGCCAACCCGTGGCAAGCACCCACGCCGAGGCCATCGACTTCGCGGAGGCCCTGCAGTACGCGCGTCGCACCGGCATTCCCGAGCTCATGAAGCTCGACTTCCAGCAGCGCGCCGAGCGCCTGAAGGCGCTGGCCAAGTACATCGCCGCGAACAAGGAAACGCTCTACGCCATCTCCGCCCACACCGGTGCCACGCGCGCCGACAGCTGGATCGACATCGAAGGCGGCGCGGGCACGCTGAGCGCCTATGCCGGCATCGGCACCAACGAGCTGCCCTCGGGCAACCTGGTGCACGAAGGCCCGGCCTTCCCGCTCGGCAAGAAGGGCGGCTTCGCGGGCACGCACATCCTGGTGCCGCGCGGCGGCGTGGCGGTGCACATCGACGCGTTCAACTTCCCGGTGTGGGGTTTGCTCGAGAAGTTCGCGCCCAGCTTCCTCGCGGGCATGCCCTGCATCGGCAAGCCGGCCACGGCCACCAGCTACCTGACGGAAGCGCTGGTGCGGCTCATCGTGCAGTCGGGCATCCTGCCCGCGGGCAGCCTGCAGCTGGTCATCGGCAGCACGGGCGACCTGCTCGACCGGCTCGAAGGGCCCGACGTGGTCACCTTCACCGGCTCGGCCGACACCGCCGCCAAGCTGCGCGTGCACCCCAACATCGTGCGCCAGTCGATCCCGTTCAATGCCGAGGCCGACTCGCTGAACTGCGCGATCCTCGCGCCCGACGTGACGCCCGACGACGAGGAGTTCGACCTCTTCGTGAAGGAGGTCGCGCGCGAGATGACCATCAAGGCCGGCCAGAAGTGCACCGCCATCCGCCGCGCGATCGTGCCGCGCCAGCACCTCGACGCGGTGGCCGAGCGGCTGCGCGCGCGGCTGGCCAAGACCGTGGTCGGCGACCCGTCGCGCGAAGAGGTGCGCATGGGGGCGCTCGCCTCGCGCGACCAGCAGGCTGACGTGGCCGAGCGCGTCGCCACGCTGCTGCAGGGCGCGGAGCTGGTGTACGGCGAGCGCGACGGCTTCTCGCCGGTGGGCGACGGCGTGGGCGAAGGCGCCTTCTTCGCGCCCACGCTGCTGCTGAGCCGCAAGCCGCTGGAGCACGACGCGGCGCATGACGTCGAGGCCTTCGGCCCCGTCAGCACGCTGATGCCCTACGACGGCATCGACGAGGCGCTGGCACTGGCCGCGCGCGGCCGCGGCAGCCTGGTCGGCACGCTGGTCACGCGCGACCCGGCCATCGCCGCCAAGGCGATTCCGGTGGCTGCCGCATGGCACGGCCGGCTGCTGGTGCTCGAGCGCGAGGCCGCGGCCGAATCGACCGGCCACGGCTCGCCGCTGCCGCAGCTCAAGCACGGCGGCCCGGGGCGTGCCGGCGGCGGCGAAGAGCTCGGCGGCCTGCGCGCCGTCAAGCACTACCTGCAGCGCACCGCATTGCAGGGCTCGCCCACCATGCTGGCCGCCATCACCGGCGAGCATGTGCGCGGCGCGGCCGTGCGCGAGAGCGAGGTGCATCCGTTCCGCCGCTACTTCGAAGACCTGCGTGTCGGCGACTCGCTGCTCACGCACCGCCGCACCGTCGGCGAGGCCGACATCGTGGCCTTCGGCGGCATCTCGGGCGACTATTTCTACATGCACTTCGACGAGGTGGCGGCCAAGCAGTCGCCCTTCGGCAAGCGCATTGCGCACGGGTACTTCGTGCTGTCGGCGGCGGCCGGCCTGTTCGTGTCGCCCTCGCCCGGCCCGGTGCTCGCCAACTACGGCCTGGACACGCTGCGCTTCACCAAGCCCGTGGGCATCGGCGACACCATCCAGGCGCGCCTGACCTGCAAGCGCAAGATCGACCGCAACAAGAAAGACGCCAGCGGCCAGGGCCAGGGCGTGGTGGCCTGGGACGTGGAAGTGACCAACCAGGACGGCGAGCTGGTCGCCAGCTACGACATCCTGACGCTGGTCTCCAAGAAGCCGGAAGCGGTGCAGGCATGACGACGATGTTCGACCTCACGGGCAAGGTCGCGCTGGTCACGGGGGGCAACGGGGGCATCGGCCTCGGCATGGCGCAAGGGCTCGCCAAGGCCGGCGCGCGCGTCATCGTGGCAGCGCGCAACGCGCAGAAGTCGGCCGCCGCGGTCGAGGCGCTGAAGGCGCTGGGCAGCGACAGCTTCGCGCTCGAGGCCGACGTGAGCGACGAGGCCTCGGTGCAGAAGCTGTTCGACGAGGCCGCCGCGCGCTGCGGGCGGCTCGACATCCTCATCAACAACGCCGGCACCACGGTGCGCAAGCCCGTCGACCAGCTCGCGCTGTCCGAATGGCACAAGGTGATGGACACCAACCTCACCAGCGCCTTCCTGTGCAGCCGCGCCGCGCATGCGCACCTGAAGGCCGCGGGCGGCGGCAAGATCATCAACATCGGCTCCATGATGTCGATCTTCGGCGCGCCCTATGCGCCGGCCTACGCCGCCAGCAAGGCCGGCATCGTGCAGCTCACCAAGTCGACCGCGCTCTCGTGGGCACCAGACAACATCCAGGTCAACGCGATCCTGCCCGGCTGGTTCGAGACCGAGCTCACCGACGGCGCGCGCAGCCAGATCCCGGGCCTGTACGACCGCGTGGTGGCCCGCGCCGCCGCCGGCCGCTGGGGCCAGCCGGGCGACATCGCCGGCACCGCCGTGTTCCTGTCGAGCGCCGCGTCCGACTACGTGACGGGCACCGCGATTCCGGTGGACGGCGGGTTTTCTATAGCCGGATAGATCGACGCGGCCGTGTAAATTCGGCCGCCATGCTCTTCTGGTTCCAGATCTTCGCCTTCATCGCCGGCACCGCCGCGCTGCTCTACGCTTCGCGCGGCCCGCTGAGCCGGCCCGGCTCGCACGGCTTCTACCGCTTCTTCGCATGGGAATGCATGCTGGTGCTGGCGCTGGTCAACCTGCCGTGGTGGCATGACGATCCGTTCTCGGCCAGGCAGATCGTCTCCAGCATCTTCTTCGTGCTGTCGATCTGGCTGCCGATCCACGCGGTGCGCCTGCTCAAGGCGCAGGGCAAGCCGACCGAGGCGCGCAGCGACGACCCCGCGCTCTACGGCTTCGAGAAGACATCCGCCGTCGTCAGCAGCGGCGCTTTCCGCTACATCCGCCACCCGATGTACACCGCGCTGATGCTGCTGGCCTGGGGTGCGTTTCTCAAGCAGTTCAGCTGGCTCACGCTGCTGCTGGTGCTCGCGGCCACGGTGCTGCTGTTCATGACGGCGCTGCGCGACGAGCAGGAATGCATCGCGCATTTCGGCGATGCCTACCGCGACTACATGCGGCGCACGCGGCGCTTCATTCCCTTCGTTCTGTAGCTGCACGGCGCGGGCGCGCGCCTTATACCGCAGGCCCGTGCCGCTACCTTGCGGGATGCTGACCCGCACGATCAGGTTCCGTTCACACGAACCTCCTAGCATTCCTGCATGCTTCTCGCACGCGTCCGCCATTTCGCCAGAGCGCACTACCGTTGGTGGTGCGTGGCGGGCCTGCTGCTGGTTGTTCTCCAGCCTTTCATCGCGGTCCATTACCGCTGCGACGGCCTGGAAGACGAGCCGATGCTGCGGGTGCGCAGCGTCAGCGACACCACGCAGTTCGAGGCCGACGATCGCGCCGACCACCCGAGCGACCACGAGACCACGGTCTTCGTCCAGGCGCCGGCGAGCATCGACCACCCCGACGCCTTCGACTTCGGGCTGAGCGCGCTCATGGCCATGGTGCTCGCGATGCTGCCGCTGGCCGTGGCCTTGGCACGGCTTGCCACGCCCATCGTGCGCGAAGCGCCCGAACACGTGCCGCCGCACGGCGGCGCGCCGCCCTGCGCGCAGCCCTGGCGGCGCCTGCCGCCCACCGCCGCCCCGCCCTACGGGATCTGAGAAAACCGGCGCCTCGCGCGTCGCGTCCTCCCGCTGACGTCTGCGCAGCGGGCCTCTCTTCCTCGTCGAAAGGACTGACATGTCCACATTTTTCAGGTGCGCCTGCCGCACCTTGCGCAGCCCTGCGCCTGTTGTTTGCATTCATCCGCAAGGAGTGGCGCCATGGACGCGCTGAACCTCGCCTTCTTTCACTGGATCCACGCCGGCAGCCATCCCACGCCGTGGGTGCTCTCGGTCGCCGTCGCCTTCGCGCTGTGGGGCAGCTGGCTCGCCGCGGGCATCGTCGTGGTGGCGCTGTGGCGGCAACGCGCCGACCGCGCCTACCTGTGCATCGTGGCCGCCGCCGCCGGCGTGACTTCGCTGATCGCGCACACCATCGCCACGAGCCTCAATGTTCCTCGCCCGTTCGCGGCGGGGCTGGGCCAGGCCTACATCGAGCATGCGAGCCGCGGCTCGCTGCCGAGCACGCACGCGGCCGTCATGTTCATGGTCGCGCTGGCCTTCATGCTGCGCCCCAGCCTGCGCCGCATCGGCGTGCCGCTGCTGGCGCTGGCCGCCGCCACCGGGTGGGCGCGCGTGTACGTGGGCGTGCATTTCCCGCTCGACATCGTCGCCGGCCTGCTGCTGGGCGCGGTGGTTGCCGGCGCGATCGCCATCGCGCGGTGGCTCTTTCTCTTCTTCGTCCCGCGAACTGGCCGCGCATCCGCCGACAGTCCGGCGACCAGCTCTCTCTGGAGGCACTCATGATCTCTTCGTCCGCCGCAAGACATTCGCGCCCCGGCGCCGGCATCGCTCCCGGCGCGGTCCTGCCGCCCCACACCTCGGCCCCCCCCGAGCCGCTGGCCCAGGCCGGCATGCCCGACGCACCCGCCCCCGACGCGCGCAGCATCTCGTGCGTCATCCCCTGCTACAACGAGGCGGCCAACCTGCGCCTCATGCTGCCGCTGCTGGAAGACATCCTCTGGGCCACGCGGCTGCGCTGGGAAATCATCGTGGTGGACGACGGCAGCACCGACGACACCGCCGCCGTGGCCGAGGCATGGTGCGAGCTCGCGGGCTTCCGCTGCATTTCACTGTCGCGCAACTTCGGCAAGGAAGCCGCACTCACCGCCGGCCTTGCGGCGGCCACCGGCGACGCCGTGGTGCTGCTCGACGGCGACCTGCAGCACTCGCCCGAGCTGATCCACGCGATGCTCGCGCAATGGACGGCCGGTGCCGAGGTGGTCTACGCGGTGCGCGAGCAGCGCAGCGACGAAAGCCGCTTCAAGCAGCTCGGCAGCAAGCTCTTCTACGGCCTTGTCAATTCGTCGGACCGCTTCGAGGTGCCCAAGGACGCGGGCGACTTCCGCCTGATGGACCGCAAGGTGGTGGACGCGCTCATGGCCATGCCAGAGCGCAGCCGCTTCATGAAGGGCCTCTACGCCTGGGTGGGCTTCCGCGCCGTGGCGCTGCCCTACACGCCCGCGCCGCGCGCCGAAGGCACCACCAAGTTCAACGCGCGCCGGCTGATCGGCCTGGCCATCGACGGCCTCACCGCCTTCACCACCTGGCCGCTGCGCATGGTGAGCGTGGCGGGCCTCCTGCTCGCGGTGCCGGCCTTCGGCTACGGCACATTCGTGACCATCGACCACCTGCTGTTCGGCAACTCCGTGTCCGGCTGGACCACCATCGTCGTGAGCCTGATGTTCTTCATCGGCATCCAGATGATCTCCACCGGCATCGTGGGCGAGTACATCGCCCGCATTTACGAAGAGGTGAAGGGGCGTCCGCTGTACGTGGTCCGGCGCGAACACGGCAAGGGACTCCAGGCCGAGCCCGGGAAACCATGAGACGGCCCGGCTCCGCCCGGTGGACATCGCCCCGACCCCTCTGGCTCATTGCCGCGCTGTTCGCGTGGCTGCTCGCGACCGCATGGGTGCGCCCGCTGATGGCGCCCGACGAAGGGCGCTACGGCAGCGTGGCGCTTGCGATGCTGCACTCCGGCGACTGGCTGGTGCCGCGGCTGGACGGCCTGCCCTTCTTCCACAAGCCGCCGCTGTTCTACTGGATCGGCGCGGCGGCGATGTCGGTGGCGGGCCCGGTCGAATGGGCCGCGCGGCTGCCTTCGATCCTCGGCGCGGGCACGGCGGCGGCGGCGCTGTTCCTGTTCCTGCGGCGCTGGTCGACGATGCGGCAGGCGCTGCTGTCGACCGTGGTTCTGGTGACCACGCCCTTCTTCTTCCTGGGCGCGCAATTCGCCAACCTCGACATGCTGGTGGCCGGCTGCATCTCGGCCACGGTGCTGCTGGCCGCCGGCGCGGCGCTGGCGCGGGAGCGCGGCGAGCCCTGGCGCGCCCTGCTCGCGGGCGCCTACCTGATGGCCGCGGCCGGGCTGCTGGCCAAGGGACTGATCGGCCTGGTGCTGCCCGGTGCGGTGCTGGTGCTGTGGTGCGCCGCCACGCGCAAGACCGTGGTGCTGAAGCTCGCGCTCTGGCTGCCGGGCTGGGCGATCCTGCTGGCGGCGGCGGGCCCGTGGTTCGTTGCCATGCAGCTGAAGTACCCCGAGTTCTTCGACTACTTCGTCATCACCCAGCACTTCCGGCGCTTCGCTTCGTCGGGGTTCAACAACGAGCACCCGTTCTGGTTCTACGTACCGGTGCTGGCGGTGCTCACGCTGCCGTGGTTCGCATGGGTGCTCGTGCCGCGCGGCAAGGACGACAAGGACGGCGCGCCCCGGTCGCGCCTGTCCGACGTCGACTGGCTCATGTGGATCTGGCTGGCGGTGATCGTGGTGTTCTTCTCGCTGCCGCGGTCCAAGCTGGTGGGCTACGTGCTGCCCGCGCTGCCGCCGCTGGCCTGCCTGATCGCGCAGCGCGTGCTGGCAGGGCGCGCCGTCGAAAAGCTGCTGCCCAAGATGCGCGCCACGTCGGCGGTCGCGGCCGTGCTGTGCGTGGCGTGCGTGGTCGCTGTTGCGCTCTACTCGGTGCCGCCGGGCACGCGGCTGCGGCTGCCGGCCGGCCAGTCGGTGGCGCCGGGCGACCAGGTGATGATGCTCGACAGCTACTACTACGAGATTCCCTTCTACTGGAACCTGCGCCAGCCGGTGCTCGTGTCGGACGACTGGAAGGCCGCCGCCACCGACACCCGCGACAACTGGCGCAAGGAGATCTTCGACGCGAGCCGCTTCGAGCCCGCGCGCGCCGACGCCACGCTGATCGACCGGACGCAGCTGGCGCCCGTGCTGTGCGTGCCGCGCACCACCTGGCTGGTCGGGCCGATCGCCTCGCAGCTGTCCAACCCATGGCTGGGCAAGGCGCAGCTGGTGGCGGTCAACGAAAGCATCGCGGCCTGGCGCTTCGCGGGGAGCGCCACGCGCGACCCGGACTGCCTGGGCACCCCTGCCTCCGCGCCCGCCGGAGCCGCCGTACCATCCCCTCCCGTGCCTGCCCCCTCCACGAATGGCAATGACTGACACCACCGGCCCGCTGGGACCGACGATGCGCCACCTTTGCGTGTGCGCGGACGACTTCGGCATGAGCCCCGGCATCAACGCCGCCGTGCTCGAGCTTGCCGAGCTGGGCAAGATCTCCGCGACCAGCGGCATGGTGCGGCGCGGCGCATGGGCCGCGGGCGCACGGGCGCTGCGGCGGCTGGACGCCACGCGGCTGGACGTGGGCCTGCACCTGGACCTCACGCGCCCCGACACGCCCGACGGTGCAGAGCCCGGCCTCGCGGGGCTGATCGCGCGGACCTACACGCGCACCGTGTTCTCGCCCGTGCTGCACGCCGACATCCGCGACCAGTTCACCCGCTTCGAAGACGCGATGGGCCGTGCGCCGGCGTTCGTCGACGGACACCGGCATGTGCACCAGTTCCCGGTGGTGCGCGAGCTGCTGGTCGACGAGATCGTGCGCCGCTACCCGAAGTCGCCGCCTTGGGTGCGCTATACCGCGCCCGTCGACCGTAGCGGCCCCGACCGGCTGAAGGCCCGCGTGATCCATGCGCTGGGCGGCGCGCGGCTGGCAGCGCTCGCCGCCGAGCACGGCATTCCGGTGAGCCGGCGCCTGCTCGGCGTGTACGACTTCACCGGCGACGTGCAGGGCTACGAAGCGCGCCTTGCCGACTGGCTCGCGGCCTGCCGCACCGGCGACGTGCTGATGTGCCACCCCTCGACCGGCATCCAGCCCGGCGATCCGCACGGCTCTGCGCGCATGCGCGAATACGCGGTGCTGCGCGCGCTTTCGCTGCCGCCGCAGGGGCAATCCGGCGCGATCGCGATCACGCCGCTGTCGCAGGTCTTCAGGCGCGGCGAACTCGCCCACGCATAGGCCCCCGCCATGTGCAACACGGGGGCGCTAACATGCGCGCCTCCTCATCCGCGCAGCCCGACTCTCCCATGCCCTCCCCGAAAAGCACCGCCTTTCCCTCGGCGGCGCAAGCCGCACTGCTGTTCCTCGCGCTGTGCCTGTGCGAGATCGTCGTGGGTGCGGCGCTGCGCGATGCCAACCGGTGGCTCGGCCTGAACGGCATGCAGATCGGCGTGCTGTCGGCGGTGCTCGGCAACGGCTGCGTGTTCGCGGCCGTGATGCATGCGCAGCAGCTCACATGGCGCGAGCTGTTCCACCAGTCGCGCGCTTCCGCCGGCGTCACGCTGCTGCTGGTGGTGCCGCCGGTGCTGCTGCTGGTGCCCGCGCTGCTGCTGACCGTCACCTCCGCGTTCAACCTGCTGGTGCGCATCGCGCCGCTCTCGGCCTGGGAAGAAGCCATGTTCAGCCGCATGGCCGACGGCAGCGTGGCGGCCGTGCTGGCGGTGTGCGTGGTGGCGCCGCTGCTCGAGGAAATGCTGTTCCGCGGCATCGTGCTGCGCGGCTTCCTGCAGCGCTATCCGCGCTGGCAGGCCATTTTTCTCTCGGCCCTGCTGTTCGGCGCCGCGCACATGAACATCTACCAGTTCGTGGTCGGCCTCATCATGGGCACGGTGCTCGCGTGGCTCTACGAGCGCACGCGCTCGCTCATTCCCTGCATTGCGCTGCATGCCGCGTACAACAGCGCCACGCTGCTGCTGGCGGACTGGCTCGACGCCGCGTCGCCGGCACGCCTGCTGTGGGTCGCGCTGCTTGCACTTGCCGCCGCCGTGTGCGGCACGCTGGTGCTGCGGCTGATGCTGGTGGCCAGGCCGGCGCGGCGCACCTCGGCCTAGGAGCGAGCGCTAGGAGCCGGTGGGCGGCAGCGGCCGCGCATCGACCGCCTCCCCGTCGACGATGAAGTGCCCGCCCGCCACGTGGTGCAGCGTGCGCAGCTCGTCATGCCCGTCGAAATTCCAGCGCCCGTTGGCGAACACGCGCGAATCGGCCTGCGCGGCGATCACCTCGCCCAGGAACAGGTCGTAGCTCTGCTGGATGTGCGGCTCCGGCAGCAGGCGGCATTCGAGCCACGCGGCGCAGCCTTCGAGCAGCGGCGCATCGGTGGCCGTGCCAGCGAAGGTCTGCAGGCCGTAGGCCGCGAACTTGTCGTGCCCCGACTGCTCGACGATCTCGCGGCCGGAGCTGTTGCCCAGCGCTTCCGTCAGATCGAGCTGCGCGCGCGTGGGCACCTGCAGCGCGAAGCTGCCGGCACCTTCGAGCAGCACGCGCGTCCATGTGCTCTTGTCGAGCACCACCGCCACCTTGGGCGGCGCAAAGTCCAGCGGCATGGCCCAGGCCGCGGCCATGATGTTGCGCTGGCCGCCGTGCGCCGCGCTCACCAGCACGGTGGGGCCGTGGTTGAGCAGGCGGTAGGCCTTGTCGAGGGGAACGGGCAGGCGGTGGTGGGGGACGTTCATGGCAGGGGCTCCGGGAGCGGCAGTTCAGTTGCCTGATTCTGTCGCAGGCAGGCGCCGCACCACCACCGCGCGGATGCGCTGCGCGTCGACGTCGGTCACCTCGAACTCGCAGCCGTCGTGCACCCATGTCCGGCCCTGCGGAGGCAGGCCGCCGAAGCGCGCGAGCAGGAAGCCCGCGACCGAGGTGTAGCTGTCGTCGTCGCTCAGCAGGCCGTGCGTCTGCAATGCCTGCTCCAGCAGGTGCAGGTCGGCGCTGCCGGAAACCGTCCAGGTGTCGGCGGCGGTCTGCTGGATTTCCAGCGTCTCGTCCTCGTCGGGAAACTCGCCCGCGATGGCTTCGAGCACGTCGATGGGCGTGACCACGCCGGTCAGCGTGCCGTGCTCGTCGTTGACCAGCGCGAGCTGCCCGCGCGCGCCGCGCAGCGTGTCGATCAGGCGGATCACGGTGGTCGATTCGGGCACGTAGATCGGCGCGCGCAGGCCGCCGCTCTCGTCGATCTTTCCGTGCCGCAGCAGGTGGCCCAGCAGGTCTTTCGCGCGCGCCACGCCCACCACCTCGTCGAGCGAGCCGCGGCACACCGGGAAGATGCCGTGCGGCGTGTCGAGCAGCTGCTCGCGCACCGCCTCGGGGTCGTCGTTCAGGTCGACCCAGGAGATGTCGGCGCGCGGCGTCATCACCGAGCGCACGTTGCGCTCGGCCAGCGACAGCACGCCGCTGACCATGTTGCGCTCCTCGACCGCGAACGCGGGCTCGGGCAGCGGCGCTTCGCCGTCGGCGGCGGCGCCGGCCGGTGCCGGTTCGCCCGGCGCGCGGCCGCCCAGCAGCCGCAGGATGGATTCGGCCGTGCGGTCGCGCAGCGGACGGCGCGCCTCGTGCTTCAGCGCATTGCGCTTGGCCCACTGGTTCAGCGCCTCGATCATCACGGAGAAGCCGATGGCGCCGTACAGGTAGCCCTTCGGAATGTGGAAGCCCAGGCCCTCGGCCACCAGGCTCAGGCCGATCATCAGCAGGAAGCTCAGGCACAGCACCACCACCGTGGGGTGCGCATTGACGAAGCGCGTGAGCGGCTTCGACGCCCACAGCATGATGCCGATCGAGATGATCACCGCCGCCATCATCACCGGCAGGTGGTCGACCATGCCCACGGCGGTGATGACCGCGTCGAGCGAGAACACCGCGTCGAGCACCACGATCTGCGTCACCACCAGGCCGAAGCTCGCGTACACGGTGGAGCCGCCGGCCGTGTGCGTCACGCCCTCGAGCCGCTCGTGCAGCTCCGCGGTGGCCTTGAACAGCAGGAACAGGCCGCCCACCAGCAGGATCAGGTCGCGCCCCGAAAAGCCCTGGCCGAACACGGTGAACAGCGGCGTGGTCAGCGTGACCAGCCACGACACCACCGACAGCAGCGCCAGCCGCATGAACAGCGCCAGGCCCAGGCCCAGCCGTCTGGCGCGGTCGCGCAGGTGCGGCGGCAGCTTCTCTGCGAGGATCGCGATGAAGATCAGGTTGTCGATGCCCAGCACGATCTCCAGGACGACCAGCGTCAGGAGACCGATCCAGGCGGCGGGGTCGGTGAGCAGTTCAACGATCATGGTGGAAGAAGAAGGCGCGGCAACGCGCATGGCCCGGCAAGGCGTGGGCCATGTCGGGCGACAACAGGGAAGAGGCGGAATGGACGGGAGCCGCGAGGGGGTCGGTCGCGGCGCACGGAGACAGGCGGAAGCTGGCGCAGGCCAGCGGCCTACTGGGAGGCTCGGAGGAAGATTTCACCCCTCCAGTCTATAGAACCCGCGTCAGCCGGCCGGCAGGCGCTGCATCAGGCAGGCCAGCAGCACCGGTTCGTTCTCGATCTTCGAGCGGTCGATGCGGCGCGTCCGGCCGTTCGCGATGATCACCAGATGCTCGTCCACCAGCACCCCGTCGGTTTCCGATTGCGTGTGCACCGTGTCGATGCTCGACCACGCGATGAGTTGCCCCTCGTGCACCAGGCCTTCCGCATTCATGGCCAACGCGCCGAAGTCCACCGTGTCGCCGGCATGCATGCGCCGCTCGACATCGCCGCGCAGCACTTTGCCGATCGCCTCCTCCACCTCGGCCCGCAGCGCGGCCGCGTGGTCCCACAGGCCCAGCCGCAGCCGCGTGGTCTTGCCGCTGCGCGTGGTGATCAGCATGTGGTCGCGGCCGTGGCGATGGCGCAGCCGCGTCACGTCGGCAAAGGCGACGGTGCGGCGGCCGAGCTGCAGGCCGTGCGCGCCGAGCGTCAGCACCGGCGGCGTGCGCCACCATGCGAAGAAATCGCCGCCGCGCCAGACCATCAGGTAGAGCCCCGCCGGAACGGCCATCGACGCGAGAAAGAGCATGCCCTCGTCGGACACCGGCTCGCCGTCGGAAAGAAACGGCAGGATGAAGATTCGCGCGGGCATCAGCATCACCGCGCACAACGCATAGGCCACGGCCACACCGCCCAGCACGCAGTGGAACGCGTGGCGGGGAAAGATTCTGGCGTGGCGGATAGGCATGTGGACTGCCCGATGCGCGGACAGCGCGCGCAGGGCCTGGATCGAAAAAAGCAGGGGCACACCTTAACAGCGCGACGCGGTCCGAACGCGCACGCGCATGCCGTCGCAGGGCTCTTTTTTCCGGTATCGGCGCTGCGTCGGCAGGGCCGATAGGTAGGAAGATTTAAATTCCGCGCCGGCCGCTGCGTGAGCCCTGCTCAAGCGCTCATTGCGCGCGCTGCTTCGCCACGAACTCCGACGTCACCGTCCCCTGCTTGTTGCCGAACTGCGCGATGACGTAGTTCGCGAGCGCCGCGACTTCGGTGTCGGTGTAGGCCTTATCGAACGCGGGCATGTAGACCTCGTTGTCGTGCACGCGCATCTTCACGCCCCGCAGGATCATCTGCGTGACGTTCGCGCCGCCCGGGTCGTTCACGCCGCGCGTTCCCAGCAGCGACGCGTAGCTGGTCTGCTGCCCCTGGCCGTTCCATTGGTGGCAGCTGGCGCATGCCGCGGCGAAGAGCCTGAGCCCCTGCTCATGCCCTTCGGCCGTGTTGGCCGCCGGCGCGGCCGCGCTCGAGGCCACGGCCCAGGGCGCCTTCGCATCGATCTCGATCGGCTCCTTGCCGGCCTTCGCGGGCACCGTGCGCAGGTAGCTCACCAGCGCCGCGGTGTCCTCGGCCTTCAGGTACTGCAGGCTGTGCTCCACCGCCTCGCCCATCGGCCCCGAGGCCGAGCCCCGGCCATCGGCGTGACCCGTGGTGAGGTAGGCGGCGATCTCCGCGTCGCTCCATCCGCCGATGCCGTTCTTCGCGTCCGACGTGATGTTGTAGGCGCGCCAGCCCTGGACCGTTTCGCCCGCCAGGTTGTTGCTCGTCTCCAGCGCGAAGGCAAAGTTGCGCGGCGTGTGGCATTCCGCGCAATGGCCCAGCGCGGTGGCCAGGTACTTGCCCTGGTTCCACGCGGGCGGCTGCGACGGGTCGGCATCGAAGCGGCGGCTCTTGAAGAAGGCCGCGTTCCAGAAGCCCATGGCCCAGCGCTGGTTGAACGGAAAGCCCAGATCGGGCTCGCGGTTCGGCTGCTTCACCTGGGGCAGGCTGAAGAGGTAGGCCTTGATCGCGAGCACGTCCTTGCGGCTGAGCGCTGTGTACGCGGTGTACGGGAACGCCGGGTACAGGCGCTTCCCGTCGGCGCGCACGCCGTCGTGCATGGCGCGCACGAACTGTTCGTCGCTCCAGTTGCCGATGCCGGTGGCCGGGTCGGCCGTGATGTTCGACGAGTAGATGGTGCCGAAGGGCAGCACGAAAGGCAGCCCGCCCGCAAAGGGCTCGCCCTTGCCGGGCACCGTGTGGCACGCGATGCAGTCGGCGGCCTTGGTGAGGTACTCGCCGCGCACCAGCAGCGCCGCATCGGCCGGCGCGCCGGCCAGCACGGGCGCCTCGCCCTCCGACTTGTCGGTGCGGTTCAGAAAGAAGTACAGCGCCGCGCCCACCACGAACACGGCCACCAGCAGCTTGAAGAGTCGCTTCATGCCGTGCTCCTTTCGCCTGGCGCCGCCTGCGAGGCATCGGCGATCTTCTTCTTCAGCGCTTCCTTGTCCTGCACCAGCAGCGCGCGGTTCACGGGCAGCGCGCGCAGGCGCACGCCGGTGGCCGCGAAGATCGCATTGGCCAGCGCCGGCGCGGCGATGGCGGTGCCGACCTCGCCGAGCCCGCCGGGCGCCTCCCCGCTCTTGATGGTGTGGACCTCGACCGGTGGCGACTCGTTGATGCGCAGCATCCGGTAGTCGTGGAAGTTGCTCTGCTCGATGGCGCCCTCGCGCAGCGTGATCTCGCTGAACAGCGCGGCGCTGAGCCCGAACAGCAACCCGCCCTGGATCTGCGCCTCGATGGAGCTCGCATTCACCGCAATGCCGCAGTCCAGCGCGACCACCGCGCGCCGCAGCCGCACCTCGCCCTGCGGCGTGACCTCGACCTCGACCATGGCGCACACGCGGCTGCCGAACGGGTCGCCCACGGCCACGCCGCGCCCCACGCGTGCCGGCAGCGCGCCCTTGCCCCAGCCGATCTTTTCGGCGGCCAGGTCGAGCACCGCGAGCGTGCGCGGGTTCTTCTTCAGCAGCGCGCGACGGTAGGCCACCGGGTCCTTCTTCGCGCGCTGCGCCAGTTCGTCGATGAAGCTCTCCAGCACGAAGAGGTTGTGCGTCGGCCCCACGCCGCGCCACCAGCCGACGTTCAGGCCGCTCGGCATGTCGTGCCGCACCCACTCCACCTTGAGGTTCGGCAGGTCGTAGCAGGGCTCGGCGACGCATTCGATCAGGTCGCCGTCCATGCCGTCCTTGCCCATGAAGGCCGGCGCCCAGCGGCCCAGCACGGTGCCGCCCGAGATGCGGTCGCCGAACCACAGGATCTGCCCGTCGCCGTCGACCACGGCCGAGATGTCGTCGTGGTACATCGGCCGCACGATGTCGTGGCGGATGTCTTCCTCGCGCGTCCACACCACCTTCAGCGGATACGCCACCTGCTTCGCGAAGGCCACGGCCTGTTCGACCGAGTCGGTCTCCAGCCGCCGTCCGAAGCCGCCGCCCAGGTACTGGTTGTGCAGCACGACCTTGTCCTCGGCCAGCCCGGTGATCTTGGCGGCCACGCTCACGCAGCGCGCCGGCACCTGGGTGCCGACCCAGATCTCGCAGCCGTCGGGCCGCACATGCACCGTGGTGTTGAGCGGCTCCATGGTCGCGTGCGCCAGCATCGGCAGGTCGTAGGTGGCCTGCACCAGCGTGCCGTCGGGCCGCTTGCCGGTTTCCTTGCCGACGATGGCCTTGTCCTTCGCGAGCGCATCGGCCAGCGCCGAGCGCAACTGCTGTGTCGTGAGCGCGGCGTTCTGCCCCGGCGTCCAACGGATCTTGAGCGCGTCGAGGCCGCGCTTGGCGGCCCAGAAATGTTCGCCCACCACGGCGACCGCGTCCTTGATGCGCAGCACGTCGATCACGCCGGGAATCGCGCGTGCGGCCTTGTCGTCCACCGAGGCCAGCACGCCGCCGAGCGTGGGGCTGGCCTTGACCGTCGCCACCTTCATGCCCGGCACACGCACGTCGATGCCGAACTGCGTGCTGCCGTTGACCTTGCCGGCCGAGTCGACGCGCCGCAGCGGCTGGCCGATGAGTTTGAAGTCCTTCGGCTCCTTCAGCGCCACCTTGGCCGGCATCGGCAGCTTCGCGGCGGCCGATGCGAGCGCGCCGAAGCCGAGCTGCCGGTTCGAGGCCGCATGGCTCACCACGCCGCGCGCGACCGTGCAGCTCGCGGGGTCGACGCTCCATTGCGCGGCGGCTGCGCCGACCAGCAGCGTGCGCGCGACGGCACCGGCCTCGCGCAGCACGGCGTAGGTGCCGCGCGTGCTGGTCGAGCCGCCGGTGATCTGGCCGCCGAGCAGCGGCATGCCGTAGAGCGCTTCGTTGGGCGGCGAATGCTCCACGCGCACCTGGTCGAGCTCGACGCCGAGTTCCTCGGCCAGCAGCATCGCCGAGCCGGTATAGATGGCCTGGCCCATCTCGACCATCGGCATCACGAGGCGCACGCCGCCGTCGGCGTCGATGCGGATGAAGGCGTTGGGCGCGAAGGCGGGGTTGCCGTCCGCAAGCGCGGCGGCCGCGTCCGCGGGTTGCTGGCGCGCGCTGATGGCCGCAAAGGCCTTGCTGCCGCCGACCCAGGTGAAGGCCAGCGCCAGGCCGCCCGCCTGCAGGGCGGCGCGCCGGCTGATTCCGGCGGCGGCGCTCACGATGCGCTCCTGGCCGGCATCGTCACCACCGACTGCAGCACCTCGGGCTTGCCCGTGGCGGCCTGCTTGATGGCGGCCCGGATGCGCGAATAGGTACAGCATCGGCAGACGTTGCCCGACATGGCGAGGTCGATGTCAGCGTCGCTCGGGTTGGGGGTGCGCTGTATCAGCGCCGCGGCGGACATGATCTGCCCGGACTGGCAATAGCCGCACTGCACCACGTCGACGTCGAGCCAGGCCTTCTGGATGCTCTGGCCGGCCGGGGTCTGCGCGATGGCTTCGATGGTGGTGACGGCCTTCTTGCCGATCGCGCCGACCGGCAGCACGCAAGAGCGCACGGGCTGGCCGTCGAGGTGCACGGTGCAGGCGCCGCATTGCGCGATGCCGCAGCCGAACTTGGTTCCTGTCAGCCCCACGATGTCGCGCAATGCCCAGAGCAAGGGCATGTCGTCGGGAGCGTTGACAGCAACGGACTGGCCGTTGATGTTGATATCAATCATGGGCCCTGCCTTTTCTGCTTGTTTCATCGGGGGTCGGGACTGCACCATAGCGCCAGTTTGAAAAATGCGCTCGGGCTTTTCCAAACCTGCCGGCAAGCGGCAACGAAAGTTTTCATCGTCAGCTTCCGGTCCGTCGGAGGCTGCCAGCATTCCGCGACAACAAAAAAGCAAGAAGGCCATGTCCATTCCCGCAGAAACCGCACCGCCGCCCGGCGCCACCCGCCGCCCCGGCGTCGCCGACTTCGTGGCGGGCGTGTCCATCGCCGGCCTGCTGCTGCCGGAAGCCGTGGCCTATTCAGGCATCGCGGGCCTGCCGCCCCAGGCCGGGGTGATCGCGCTCTTCGCCGGCCTGCTGGTCTACGGCATATTCGGCAGCAGCCGCTTCGCGATCGTCTCGGCCACCTCGTCGTCGGCCGCCGTGCTGTTCGCGGCCACCACGTCGATGCCGGGCATCGACACGGCCACGCGGCTGGCAATAGGCGCGGCCATCGTCGCCCTGGCCGGGGTGTTCTTCGTGATCGCGGGCATCGCGAAGCTGGGCGCGGTGTCCAGCCTCATCGCCAAGCCGGTGCTGCGCGGCTTTGCGCTGGGCCTGGCGCTGACCATCGTGGTCAAGCAGCTGCCCAAGGTGCTGTCGGTGCAGCCGGCGCACAGCGACTTCTTCCGCCTCTTCGCCGGGCTGGCCACCGAATGGCGCCATTGGAACCTGGCCGGCGCGGCGATGGCGTTGGCCGCGTTGCTGCTGCTGCGAGGCCTCTCGCGCTGGCGCGCGGTGCCGGCGGCGCTGCTGGTGATCGTCTGCGGCATCGCGCTCGACGTGAGCGGGCTGTGCCATGCGTGGGGCGTGGCGGCGGTGGGGCCGATCTCGCTCGACTTCTCGCACCCCGGCGTGCCGCAGCTCGACCGCGCGCAGTGGCAGAACCTGGGCGGGCTCGCGTTCGCGATGGCGCTGATCCTCTATGCGGAGTCGTACGGCTCGATCCGCACCTTCGCCATGCGCCACGGCGACAACGTCTCGGCCAACCGCGACCTGCTGGCGCTGGGCGGGGCGAACATGCTGTCGGCGCTGTTCCAGGGCATGCCGGTGGGCGCGGGCTATTCGGCCACGTCGGCCAACGAATCGGCGGGCGCGCAGAGCCGGGCGGCGGGCATCGTGGCCGGGCTGGTGGTGGGGGTGGCGGTGTTCACGCTGCTGCCGTGGATCGCGCACACGCCCGAGCCGCTGCTGGCGGCCATCGTGATCAACGCGGTGAGCCATTCGCTCAACCCCTCGGCGCTGCGGCCATATTTCCATTGGCGGCGCGACCGCCTGGTGGCGCTGGTGGCGGTGGCCGCAGTGCTGGTGCTGGGCGTGCTCGACGGGCTGCTGGCGGCCATCGGCGTGAGCCTGCTGCTGCTGCTGCGCGGCTTCTCGCGCACCACGGTGAGCTGGCTCGGCCGGCTGGGCCAGAGCCACGACTACGTCGACACCGCCCGGCACCCCGAGGCGGTGGTGCCGCCGGGCGTGCTGATCGCGCGGCCCGAGGTGCCGCTTTTCTTCGGCAATGCCGATGCCGTGTTCACGTCGATCCGCGCGCGCATCGACGCCACGCCGGGCCTGCGGCGCATGGTGCTGAGCCTGGAAGAGTCGCCCGACCTCGACGCCACCAGCATCGAGGCGCTGTGCGACTTCGCGGCCTACGTGCGCGTGCGCGGCCTGCGCCTGTCGCTGGCGCGGGTGAAGGACGACGTGCGCGACCTGCTGGCCAAGGTGAACTCGCCCGACCTGCACGCGGAGGTGTATGCGCCTTGGAGCGTGGACGATGCGGTGCAGCCGCCGCAGCAGCAGGTCAGCGCGTGACCGCCTGCCGCCTTGACTCGCCGGGGCTGACACCCGTGTGCTCGCGGCCAGGCGCGCGCCTGGAACATGGCGCAGCGCATCGAGGCCGGCGCGCAAGCCTTCAAGGCGGCCTGGTTCAGCTGGCCAGGAAGTCGGGCTGGCGGAATTTCTTCTCGAGGAACTGCCCGTTGGCCACCAGCGCGGCGGCATCGCTCGACGCCACGTTCGCGACGATCTCGCGCAGCTTGGCATCGAGCAGGCCCAGCTGTTCGCCGAGCAACTGGCGCGCCGTCTTGCCATCCTTCACCGCATGCGTCATGCGAAAGGCCGGGGGCAGCGCGACGTAGTTGGCGAGCGTTTCGGGCAGGTAGCGCAGCACGGTCTCGCGCACGGTGAAGAGGTCGTCGCCGTGCGCGCCGGCGCCCACCAGCCGCGGCAGCACCTCGCCCACCGAGCCGCGCACGTTGTCCAGGCTCTTGCGCATGTCGTCTGTGAGGTGCGGCTGCGCCTGCGCGACCACGCGGTCGAGGCGCTCCAGCGTCTGCTCCACACTGAGGCTGTCTTCGATGCGGCGCTCCAGCTCGGGCGCCTTGCGGCCCATGAGCCAGCCGGCCGCGTACAGGCCGGCGGTGATCAGCAGCCAGCCCCGATCGATCACGCCCGCGAACAGCAGCGCCGGCCCCAGCAGCGCCAGCGCGCAGCCCAGGATGTTGCCGTTGCCGTAGAGGAACAGCAGCGCGCGCAGCTTCAGCGAACGCTCCGGCATCACTGGTAGCCCCGGATTTCCTTGAACACCTGCGCCAGCCGCAGCTTGCGGCCGTCGAATTCGCGGCCTCCAGAGAGCTGCGCGATCTGCCGCATCTCGTCCACGTTGCCTTCGCCGAACAGGATCGGGAAGATGCGCGCCGGCAGGCCGCCTGCCGCATAGCGGTCGTGGAACTCGCTCGGCCGCAGCCCGGAGTTGTTCTCGCCGTCGGTCAGCAGCACGATGCTGACGAAGCGCCCGGGGTCGTTCTGCTGCTCCTGCCGCGCGAGGTCTTCGGCGGCGGCCAGCGCCGAGTAGATGGCGGTGCCGCCGTCGGCCTTCATGGCATCGGCGCGCTGGCGCAGCTCGGCGCGGGCGCTGTCGATCTGGTCGGCTTCGAAGCGCACCCACACCGGGGCCTGCACCCGGGTGGCGAAGGTGATGAGCACCACGCGCTCACGGCTCTGGAAAGCGCTGTAGCGCGTGCTGGCGGTGGCCGCGGCGGTGCTGGCCGCATCTGCGCCCGACAGCAGCTTGAGCGCCTCGCGCATCGACTCCAGCCGCGCGCCCTGCATCGAGCCGCTGAGGTCGAGCACGAAGATCGAGGTGGCGGGCTTGCGCCATTGCGACTGGTAGGTGCCGAGCACCGCGTCGATCACCTCCAGCCGGTTGGGAAAGCCCAGCTCGGCCACGGCGGCGGTGGGCAGCGCGCTGGCGGCGGCAACCTCCGGATTGGCGGGGCGCAGGAAAGCAACCGACAAGGCATCGCGCTGGAACGGCGCGGCCTTGAGCGCGCCGACCAGCCGGGTGTAGGCATCGCGCTTGCGGTCGTTTAGCAGCATCAGCGGATAGTCGGCCGAGATCATTCCGTCGCGCGGGTAGATCAGCGCGAGTTGGTCGGCCTTGGGCAGCTTCTCGTTGGCGCGCAGGATCACCGCCTCGTAGTTGACCATCGCGTCGATGGCTGACGGGTCTTTCACGTAGGCGTCGGCCAGCCAGCCCGAGCTGCCCGCAGTGAACTTCTGGCCCGAGAGAAAGGCCTTGAGCGTCTTCTCGTCCACGTCCTGCGCCGTCAGGTCTTCCGTCTTGCCGGCCAGTGCGGAGGCCACGGCGAAGAGCGCGCTCATGCCGGTGTTGGAGCTGGTGGCGTTGGTCATGCCGTAGCGCAGCTGGCCGGAGCCCGCGGCCTTGGCGATCTCGGCCCAGCCCGGCGGCTTCCGGTTCCAGCCGAGCTGCGCGGCCTTGGCGTTCTTCACGCCGAGCGCAATGCGCGAGTAGAAGAGCTTGTCGCGCGCCAGCGGCTTGGTCTGCAGCGCCAGCGCGGGGTAGGCGCCGTTGGGCGGAAGGATCGCGTCGAAGCGCTCGCCGGCGTTGATGCGCTCGACGATGTCCAGCGTGCCGGCGTACGAGAACTTCACCTCCACGCCGGCCGCCTTGGCGGCATCGACGACGGGGCCTTCGATGTCCTTCAGTTCCGAGCCCGCGAGGATGGAGAAGGCGGCCGTATCTGCAGCAGGCGCCGGGTTGCCCTGCGATTCATCCTTGCCGCAAGCCGCAAGGCCCAGCGACAACGCCGCCAGCAGCGTCAGCGCCAGCCGGCGCGACCACAGGCTCACAGTGCGACCTCGCCGCGCGGCTGCTGCAGCGCCTCGCTCGTTTCCTGGCGGCGCACGCGGTCGAGGTAGGTGCGGCTCTTGGCGACTTCGTTCGTCAGCGTGTCCACCGTGGTCTGCATGGAGTCGAGCGCCCGGCTCTTGAAGTCGGCGATCGTGTCCATGGTCTGGTAGATGTTGGCAAAGGCCTGCTGCAGCTTGGCGATCTCGATGGTGCTGGAGGCGGCCTGCTGGTGGATGGCGCTGCTCTGGTCGCGCAGCATCTCGCTGGTGCTGGCGATGAGGTTGCCGGTGGTGGCGTTGAGCGCGCTGATCTGGTCGAGCACCAGCTTCTGGTTGGACAGCGCCTGCGCCACGATCACCGCGGTACGCAGCGCGGCCACGGTGGTGGTGGTGGCGCGGTCCACCCCCTTCATCAGCTCCAGGTTGTTCTTGCGGATCATGTCCAGCGCCAGGTAGCCCTGGATGTTCACCGCGAGCTGGGTGAGCAGGTCGGTGACCTTCTGGCGCGAATAGAACAGCATTTCCTCGCGGATCACGCGCGCCTTCTCGGGGTCGGTGGTTTCCAGCACGCGCGCCTTGGCGTCGAGCTGGCCGTCCAGCGCCTTGCCGATGTGCACGTATTTCTCGAGCCGCTCCATCAGCGTCCAGAGGTTGACCTTTTCCTGCTCGATGGCGGTGTTGTCGCGAAGCAGCTCGTCCTTGCCGCGCTTGAGCGATTCGATGATGGCGTTCAGGTGCGACTGCGACGACTGGTAGCGCTCGAAGTAGGCCAGCAGCCTGTTGCCCAGAGGAATGATGCCCAGCAGCTTGCGCGCCGAGAACAGGTCGCCCTGCTTCGAGGGATCGAGGTCTTCCACCTGGTGGCGCAGGTCGATGAGCGACTGGCCGATCTGCGCGCCCTTGTCGAACAGGCCGTTGCGCAGCGAGCCCACGGGCCGCTCAAGCATGCGGTTGGACACCGAAGCCGAGGCCTCGATGTCCTTGCTGCCCATCGAGTGGATGCGCTCCACCGCTTCCTTGAACTGCGGATGCTGGCTGTCGTGCTGGGTGATGTCGTCGATGAAACGCGCCACCTGCGCGTCGAGATCGGCCACGTCCTCGGGCTTCAGGCGCACCTTGCCGCTGGCCGATTCGACCGGCACCGGCGCGACGGGCGCGGGCGGCTCCAGCGTGAAGGCCTGCGGCGGCTGCAGGTCGATGGGCGCGGTTGCGGCGGTGGTGGTGGTTGCAGTGGTGACAGGCGCGTTCATGGTCGATCCTCGGTTCGTTCGTTGTCTGTTCGTCGATTCACTTGAAGCGGGCTTCGATGCCCGCGGTCATCCGCTCGAGCCACTCGAAGCTCGGCGGGTCGATCACGTCGACGAGCACGTCCGGCACCTTCACGCCGCGCGCGGCCCAGGTCTCAGGGCCCTTGGTGTCGCCGCCGGTGCGGTAGCCGTATTCGTGGGCCAGTTCGCGCAGGGCCGGATCGTTTTCGAGTGCCGCGCCCAGGCGCGCGCCGCCCGGCGTGTAGGGCACCAACACATGCTTCGAATAGACGGTGGGCTTGGGATAGAGCAGCACCATGTCGCTCTTGAGCCGGTCGGGGTTCTTGAGCCAGAACTCGACCATCTGCGACTCGTAGGCCACCAGCAGCGGCGCCTTGCCCATGCCGAGCGCCAGGTAGTCTTCGAACGGCCCGGCCGACGACTGCTCCTGGAAGCCCTGCCGCAGGAAGAGCGGCGCGACCACCGGCATGACGCGGTCCACGTCCTGCTGGCTCTGCACGATCTGCTGGCTGTTGGCCAGGTAGCTCGCCAGCGCCAGGTACATGGCCGCCGAGTTGGAGGTGCGCACGTCGGTCGAGTTGATGAGCAGCGACTTGCTGGTGGAGAACGCGCTGCTCGCCTTGAGCTCCTTCCAGCGCGTGCCCTTCTCGATCATGGCCATCAGGCCCGGCAGGTCGACCACGTAGTAGAAGTCGCCCTGCTTCTGCGCGATGCCGTTGGCCACGAGGATCTCGGCAATCGGCCGCCAGCTGGCCAGCACGATGGGCGTGTAGAACGGATTGAAGACGTTGGGCGCCTTGGCCAGCGTCTTGAGCTGCGCCGCGGCGGGCGCGCCCGAGGGGAATCCGAAGTCGAACTTGCTGGCGTCGTAGCGGCTGGCAATGGCGCGGGAGCCGGCCTTCTCGACCACCACGGTGATGCCCTGCGCGGCAAGGGCTTTCTGCACGCGCGGGTCGGCAAAGAAGGTTTCTTTCTCGGAGCCGATCAGGCCGCGCAGCGTGACCTGTTTGTCTTGTTCGATGCGGGTCGCCGCGGCGGTGGCCGAGTCATCGTGCAGGCGGGTGTTCGAATACCAGACGCCGCCCGCCACCGCGGCCAGCAGGACCGCGGCCAGCACCGGCGCGATCAGCTTGCGAATTTCCAAGTCTCATGCTCCTCGCCCCCTGTGAGCGGGGGTCGAGAAACATTCTGCCGACGCAATATGACGGAATATGACAGTCAGGTGTCAGCGGCGATCCGCGCGGTGATGCGCAGGAATTTCTCCACGTCGGCCACCGAATTGCAGTGCAGCGGCGACACCCGCACGGTGCCCGCGATGCCGAAGGATTCGAGCATGCGCTTCGAATAGATACTGGTGGCCACGCGCTCGTACACGGTCACGCCGTGCTTCGCATATTCGACCACCGCCTGCGTGCAGTCGATGCGGTCGAAACCGATGCCCAGGATCAGGTCGCGCTTCGTCAGGTCCTCGTGGTCGAGGAACACTTCCACGCCGGGCATCTCGCGCATGCCGGTGGCGTTCCCGTTGCCGTCCAGCAGCAGGGCCAGCAGCGCGCGCTCGTGCAGCTCGATGTGCGTGATGCCGGCCACGAACAATGCGCGGCGGTCGGTGGCGTCGCTGAAGTGGCCGCCAAGCCAGCACACGTAGTCGACGATCTCGGTGAGCACCGCGAACTGCCAGGGCGCCGAGCTGCCGAGGTCCCAGTAGCCGGGCTTCTTGCCGGCCAGCTTGTGGTGCGGCAGCACGGCCGCGCGCTCCGACAGCCACGACAGCCCAGAGCCACGGCAGCCGAAGAACTTGTACGGCGCGAGGTTGATGCCATCCACCGGTGTCTTCTGCAGGTCGATGAGGCCGTGCGGCGCGTGCTGCACGGCGTCGACCAGGATGTAGAGGTCGGGCTTGATCTCGCGCGCGCGGCGCACGATGGCCTCCATGTCGAGCTTGGCGCCCGAGATGTTCGACGCGTAGATCACGTTGAGCAGGCAGGTGTCCTTGTCGACCAGCCGCACGATCTCTTCCACGTCGATGCCGCCGGTGACCGGGTTGCTCGGCGCCACCCGCAGCTCGCGGCCCAGGCGCTCGGCGTAGAGGCTCATCGCGTCGAATGCGGAAGGATGTTCGAGCACGGTGGTGACCATGTTCGTGCCCGGCACGTTCTCGGCAATGGCGCGCACCATATCGAACATGGCGCCTGAAGCGGAGAACGAGGCGTACACGCTGCCGCCCCTGGCATTGAGGATGGTGCGCAGGTCTTCGCTGCCCTTGGCCTGGATGTCCTGCAGCTCGACGGCCGTGGCGTGGATGCGCTCGGCGTTGTCGGGTATGGCGTCGACCTGCGCGAAGCGTTCGACCGCCGCCTTCAGCCGGAACGAGCCGCCGGCGTTGTCGAAGTACAGGCGCTCGCGCCCGTGGTGGTCATGCTCGACGCCGATGAAGCGCTGCTGCACCTCGCGCATCAGCGCATCGGAGAAGGCCAGGCCTCGCGGATATTGCTGTTGGAGTTCGGCTGCCATCGGTCAGACGCCCTTGTTGTTGGGGTTCTTGTAGATCTCGCGCACCGCGTCCGTCATCGGGAAATTCAGGTTCGCGTTCCTCGGCGGGATCGGCGACATGAACCACTTGGTGTAGAGCTGCTCGATGGCGCCGGACTTCATGAGGCCGGTGACGGTCTCGTCCACCACGGCCTTGAACTGCGGATCGTCCTTGCGCAGCATGATGCCGTAGGGCTCCTGGCGCAGCGATTCCTTGAGGATCTTGTAGTCGCCCGGGTTGGGCGCGCTGGCGATCATGCCGGCCAGTTGCACGTCGTCGAGCACGTAGGCGTCGGCGCGGCCGCTGGACAGCAGCAGGAAGCCGTCGGACGTGTCCTTGCCTGCGATCTCGTGGACCTCGATGGCGCCGTTCTTGCGCACGCCGCGCAGCAGCTGGATCGAGGTGCTGCCGGTGACGGTGGCCACGTTCTTGCCGTTGAGGTCGGCGAAGGTGTTGATGCCCGAGTCCTTGCGCACCGCAGCGGTGATGTTGGTCACGAAGTGGCTGGGCGCGAAGTCGACCTGCTGCTGGCGCTGGGTGGTGTTGGTGGTGGTCGCGCAGTCGAGGTCGACCGTGCCGTTCTGCAGCAGCGGAATGCGGTTGGCCGAGTTGAGCATGGTGTAGCGCACATCGAGCTTGGCCAGGCCCAGCTTGGCCTTCACCGCGTCGACGATCTTCAGGCAGATGTCGTTGGTGAAGCCGATGGAAGCGCTGTCGGAGCCGAGCTTGTACGAGAAGGGAATCTGGCTGTCGCGCCCGCCGATCTGGATGAAGCCGCTGTCCTTGATCTTCTGAAGCGTGCCGCCGTCCTGGGCGCTGGCGGCGCCGCAGGCGAAAGCAAGGGTGAGACCGAGCGCGAGGGGCAGTTTCCTGAAGTCCATGGTGGTTCCTTGAAGAGTCGATGACATTGGCTTGGGCGAATCTTCTGCCTCTCGATGAATTTCCAAAAGCGATTTTTTGTGATCGAATCGCATGAATAAAAGTGTTTCATTTGCCCATTTTCGGGACCCGCCGCCGTGATGACCTTCAAGCAACTCGAAGCCCTCTACTGGATCGCCCGGCTCGGCGGCTTCGCCCAGGCGGCCAACCAGCTGCATGCCTCGCAGTCGGCCATTTCCAAGCGGGTGCATGAGCTGGAGCTGCTGTTCGACACCGAGCTGTTCGACCGCAGCCAGCGCACCGCGCGCCTCACCGAAAAGGGCGAGGAGATGTACGTGCTCGCGCAGAAGCTGCTGGCGCAGCGCGACGCGGCCATCGAGCAGTTCGGCAAGCCCGGCGTGGTGGAGCGCCGCATCCGCATCGGCGTGACCGAACTCACGGCCATGACCTGGCTGCCGCGGCTGGTCGGTCTGATCCGCCAGCACTACCCCAAAGTGATCCTGGAGCCCGACGTGGACGACAGCCTGAAGCTGCGCGACAAGCTGCAGGCCGACGAGCTGGACCTCGTCATCGTGCCCGAGACCTTCGCCGACTCGCGCATGCCGCACAAGGTCATCGGCAAGGTCAAGAGCATGTGGATGTGCAAGCCAGGCGTGGTGCCCGCAGCAGGCAACATGCGGCTGCACGAGCTGGCGCGCCACCGCATGCTGGTGCAGGGCAACAGCTCGGGCACCGGCCGCGCCTACGACGCCTGGATGAAGGAACAGGGCGTGCAGCCGGCCGACGTGATCGTGGTGAGCAACCTGGTGGCGCTGACCGGGCTCACCGTGTCGGGCCTGGGCGTGAGCTACCTGCCGCGCCAGTGCCTGGAGCCGCTGGTGGCGGCCGGCATGCTCGCGGTGATCGACGTGACGCCCGCGCTGCCGCTGGTGCACTACGTGGCGATGCACAAGGGCGAGCACCGCAGCGCCCTCACCTCGTCGATCGTGATGCTGGCGCAGGAGTGCTGCGACTTTTCAAGGATGTTTCAGGCGCAGCCGGCGGAGGAAGACGAGGTGCGCGCTGCGGCTGAGGGCTAGGCAAGGGGGGGAGGCAGAGGCCAGCGCGGGCCCGCGCATGTCCTGCCGCGCCGCACAAGAAAAAAGGCCGGGTCAATGCCCGGCCTTGTGTCTCGCGCAGCGAGCTGCCGGAGCCCTATCTCGCCGCCAGCGAAGCGCGGTAGTCCAGGGCGTACGCGAGCTTGCCGGGCTTGGCGGCCGTCATCGGCGTGTTCAGGTCATTGAAGGTCGCGGTGTCGAAGGTCGAGAGCTTGCCCATCTGCAGCGCCGTCAGGCCGGACGAACCGATGATGGTGGTGTCCGGCGTCGCGTTCATCAGGCCCGAGGCCGCCTGGATGGCCTGCAGGTAGCTCGTCGCATCGGTCAGCTTGTAGGCCGAGAGCTTGAGGCTCTGCGGCGCGGCCTGCAGCCATTCGGACCAGTAGAACTCCAGGAACTCGGTGCTGTTGGCTGGCTGCTTGTAGCCGAGGTCGCGAGTGAAGTACAGCAGCGCGCGGTACGGGTCGTCCTTCAGGCCGTTGCTCAGGCCCAGCAGCGGCGGCAGTTCGGCCGGCGTGATGGCGCTGCCGTCGGGCAGCTTGAGCCACACGAACTTGTTCTGGCGCATCGTGCGCCAGAAGCTGGCGTTGTTCAGGTCCATGTAGTGGCCCTTCTTCACCACCTTGACCTTGACTTCGGGGCCGCCGCCGTTCGGCGCTTCCCAGAAGCTGGTGAGGGTATGGTGGCCGTCCGTCAGGTACAGCACGCCGCGCGGGCCGACCACGGCGGACTTCAGCGCGGTGATGTCGAAGGCATTCTTGGTCGAGCAGGTGAAGCTGCCGGGGTCGGTCAGCAAGGAAGTACCCGCGATGACCGTCGAGCCCTTGGCACCGTCGGTCAGGCCCACGGCTTCGCAGTAGTCGTCGAATTCCTTCTTCCACTGCGTCGAGTCGTTGCCGGCCGAATCCTTGGTCTTGCGGTAGCGCCCCTGCTTGTAGTAGATCTGGTCGTAGCCGATGGCCGGCTGCGTGGGATGCGCGTCGCCGATGCGGATGTCCATGGCGCTGCCAACGGTGGCCGACGCATAGGTATTGCTCACCGCCGGCACCGGCAGTGCACGGCACACACCCGAGATAGGCGTAGCCGCCACGCCCGTGCTCGCAGCCGAGCCGATGTAGTACGCCGTCTGCTTGCCCACGGGCAGCAGCACGCGTCCGATCTTCTGGCTGTCGACCCACTGGCCGGCGACGAGGCCGTTCATGCCGCTGACGGTGGAGGTCGCCGCGCCGCCGATGCCAGCGTTGACGCTGAGCTTGACGTCGTTGTCGATGGTGTCGGTCTGCAGCAGGTTGGCGCCGATCGACACGAAGTTGCGCTGCGTGCGACCGGTGAGTGCGCCGGTGGCGGGGTCGAGCTCGGGCTGGCTGCACAGCCACTCGCCGTCGAGTGCGGTGGCGGCCAGCGCGGTGGTCGCGCTCTGCAGCACCCAGGTGCCGGTGCGGAAGCTGCCGTCGGCGGCGGTGGTTGCGAATTCGTCGGCGAGCAGCGTGGCCGCGCCCGACTGCGCGTTGACCATGACGCGGCCGATGCGCTGGCCGCCCAGGGTCAGCGCCAATGCGCCGGGGTAGGTCTTCTGGTCGCCTTCGGCGGCGAGCAGGCCGGCCTGGCCGCCGCTGCAGCCGTCAACATAGGCCTGGCCCATGCAGGCACGCACGCTGCCGTCGGCCTTGATGCTCAGCTGGCCGAAGTCGGATGCGGGAGCGCCCTGCACCATGCCCTTGGCGTTGTACGCGCTGGTGAGCTTGATGAAGTTGTAGACGCCGGCAAGCCGCGACACGTCGGCCACGCCCTGGTTCGACGCGGCGATCTCGCCCTGCAGCACCGCGCCGTTGCCCGCCTTGAGGTTGGGAACCTGCGCCAGCGAACCGCTGAGCAGGCTGCCGTCGAGCTGGAAGCGCAGGCTGAGCTTGGCCAGCGCCGCGACCAGTGCGTCTGGCACGCCGGTGCCGGCGACAGCCGCGAAGTTGCTGGCCAGCAGCGAGCCGTCAGGCTGCGTGGCGTAGCTTGCGCTCACCGAGCCCGCGAGGCCGAAGCGTGAATCGACGAAGCGCAGCGTGAGCTTGCCGGCGGCGGGCTGGTCGAGCGCAATGGACACGGTGTCGCCGAAGCTGGCCGTGCCCGAATACTGCGAGCCGCCCACCAGCGGCTGCAGGGCCACGGCGGCCGGCGCGGGCTGATTGTTGCTGTTGTTGCCGCCATTGCCGGCCGAAGGGCCGCTGGCCGGGAAGAAAGTACCTCCTCCTCCACCACCGCCGCCGCCACAGGCCGCGAGCGAAATGGCCGCGATGCCGGCCAGGCCCGCGACGCGGGCGCGGGTCCATTTATTTTTTGTCATGTGAGTCCACAGAAAGGGGCTGAACACCCGGGACAAGCCTTGGCCCCGGGGCTGCTGGAAGCGGCCCGATTCTGTGAACTTAAGGTGACAACTTTGTGAATAACCGTGAGCAACGGCCTCCGCCGATGAACGGCCTAGGCCGCGCGCGTCAGCATCCGCCCCGCGCGCGACAGCACCCGCGCCTCGGCCTCGCCGCCGCGATAGGCCAGCACGCCGTTCACGAACACCCGCTCCACGCCCAGGCTCACGCCATGCGGCTGGTCGTAGGTGGCGGTGTCGGCGATGGTCTCGGGGTCGAACACGACCACGTCGGCCATCGCACCCACGCGCAGCAGGCCACGGTCGGCGATGCGCAGGTTGCGCGCGGTCATGCCGGTCATCTTGTGCACGGCCTGCTCCAGCGAGAACAGCCGTCGCTGGCGCCAGTAGCGCGCGAACACGCGAGGGAAAGCGCCCCACAGCCGCGGATGCGGATGCCGGTCGTGTGGCAGGCCGTCGCTGCCGATCATGGTGAGCGGATGCGCAATGACGCGCTCCACGTCTTCCTCCTGCATCTGGAAGTAGCAGGCGCCGCCGGGCTTCAGCCGCAGGCAGGCCTCCTGCTCGGTGGTGCCCCATTCGCGCGCGATGTCGGAGATGAGGCGGCCCGTCATCTCGGGATGCGGGTCGGACCAGGTGAGCAGCACGTCGATCACGCCGTCGACCAGGTCCTCGCGCAGCACGGTGGAGCCGGCCACGTAGGGGTACACGTCCATCGCGATCTTCTGGCGCCGCGCGAACGACTCGATCAGCGGCAGCGTCTCCCTGGTGCGGCCCCAGTTGGCGGGGCCGGCGCACTTGTGGTGCGAGATGACCAGCGGCACGCCGGCCTCGAAGGCGCAGTCGCCGGCCTCGTGCAGGGCCTCGATGATCTGCTGCATCTCGCTGCGCAGGTGCGTGGCGTACACGCCGCCGTGGCGGGCCACCACGCGCGCCAGCGCCGTGACCTCTTCGGTCGGCGCGGCAAAGGCTTCTTCATAGAACAGGCCGGACGACATGCCGTGCGCGCCGTCGGCCATGCAGCTGTCGAGCAGCGCTTCCATGCGCGCCAGCTCTTCGGCGCTCGCGGGCCGGTCGAGCGCTTCCATGGCCGCGAAGCGCAAGGTGGTGTGGCCCACCAACGCGGCCACGTTGAGCGCGGGTTGGGTCGCATCGACCGCGGCGCGGTACTCGGCCATGCTCGCGTGTTTGAACGAATCGGCGCCCAGCAGCGTGAGCGGCGGCAGCGATTGCGGCGTGCGGTACGGCGCGAGCGAAATGCCGCAGTTGCCGGTCACCACGGTGGTGATGCCCTGCGACACCTTGGGCAGGCACAGCGGGTCGCGCAGCACGATGGCGTCATCGTGCGTGTGCGCATCGATGAAGCCGGGCGCGATGACCTTGGCGCGGCAGTCGACGATGTCGATGTCCGCCAGCGCCAGGCCTTGGGGCAGCCGCCCGCGCAGGCCCTCGCCCAGCGCGACGATGCGGTCGCCCTGCAGCAGCACGTCGCCGGGCCACGAAGGCCCGCCCGAGCCGTCGACCACCAGGCCTCCTTCGAGCAGCACGGCCTTCGATGATGCGTTGTTGTCAGCCATGCTTGACACCCCCGCCGTCCCAGCTCTGCAGCGGATGCGTGGTCGCATCGATGCCGTGCCGCTGGAATGCGTCGCGCGCGCGCTGCAGGCGCTGCACCGCGGGCTCGCCGCGCCGCTGCGCCACCAGCACCGTCAGTATCTCGATGGCCGTGAGGTGCGTCAGGTAGGCGTCGATGCCCACGTGCATCACCGCGTCGTCGGGCACCGACAGGCCCAGAAGAAAGTCGGCCTTGGCCGCGAGCGCCGTGCCGGGCCGCGTCAGCGCGACCACCTTGGCGCCCTGCCCGCGCGCGATGTCCACCGCGTCGAGCAGCGACGGCATGCCGCCCACGTGCGATATGGCGATGACCACACCGCCCGGGCGCTGCGCCGCGCCGGCCACCTGCTGCAGGTGGTAGTCGGCCCAGGCATTGGCCGACAGGCCCAGGCGGAACAGCCGCGCCTGCAGGTCGTTGGCCATGAACCACGATGTGGCGCCCGCGCCGTACAGGTCCACATGCGGCGCCGCCGCGATGGCCGCCACCGCGCCGTCGAGCACCTGCATGTCGAGCTGCCCGCGCACGCCCGAGACCGATGCCGCCGCGCTGCGCGCGATCTTGCCGACCACTTCGTCGGCCGCGTCCTCGATGTTCACGCGGCGGTGCAGCGGCGAACCGCCCAGCGCCAGCTCCTGCGCGAGCGCGAGCTTGAACTCGCGCAATCCGGCAAAACCGAGGTCGCGGCAGGTGCGCATGATGGTCGGCACCGAACTGCGCGAGCGCTCTGCCAGCTGTTCGAAGCTCTCTTCGAGCACGCGGTCGGGGTCTTCGAGGATCAGGTCGAGAATCGCGCGCCGCGTCGCCGGGGCGTCGCTGCGTATCTGCGCGATTTTCTGGAGCAGGGAGGGGGTCATCGCAGCGTGCTCAGAAGTGCATGGCGACGGCGTCGCTCACGCGGTAGTCGTTCTCGACCACCGGCATCCAGTGCCATTTGTCGAAGGTGGTGCAGGGGTGCGAAATCCCGAGGCCGACACGGTCACCCACCTTGGGCGCCTCGGCTTCCTCATTCGCATCCCAGCGCAGGTAGGCGTGCTGGTCGTTCAGCGCGGTGATCTTCCAGCCGGCGGGCACGGCCTGCGGCTGCAGCACGCCGCGCGCGGCGCGTGCGATGGGCACCGGCAGCGCGAGATCGAAGGAGATGTCGCGCTTGCCCACCGCCAGGATCGCCAGGCCGGGCTCGGGGCGCGATTGCACCGTGGCCCACACTTCCATCGCCGGCACCAGGCTTTCGCCGCAACCGCAGCCCAGGCGCTCGTCGACCGCGCTCACCATGCGCTTGTAGAAGCCATGGTCGTGCGTGACGTAGCAGCCCGAGCGCAGCAGGCCGCGCACCGGCGCGCCGAGCGCCGGCTTGAGCCGGCCCGCCACGAGGTCGAAGATGGCCGAGCCGCCGGCCGAGACCAGCACCTCGTCGCACTCGAACAGCTTCCCGGTATCGCAATGCCGCGCAACAGCTTCCACGCGGTCCATCAGCGCCTTGGCATAGGCCGCGTCGGGCTCGCTCTGGCCGGTGGCGCCCTGCCCTTCGTAGCATTCGATGCCCACCAGCTTGACCGCATCGCTGGCACGCAGCCGCGTGGCCAGCGCCACGGCTTCCTCATGCGTGCGGCAGCCGGTGCGGGCGCCCTCCACGCCGATCTCGATCATCACCTCGAAGGGCACGCTGGCGGGATGGCGGTTCGACCAGTCTTCGATCAGCGCGAGCTGCGCCAGCGAATCGACCAGGAACACGATGCGCAGGTCGGCATGCTGGCTCAGCAGCATCTGGATGCCCGCCAGGTCTTCGTCGCTCACCACCTGGTTGGCGATGACCGTGCGGCGCGCGCCGGCCGCCACGCCCACGGCCAGTTGCGTGACCGTGGCGAAGGTCAGGCCCCAGGCGCCGGCGTCGAGCTGGCGCTGGAACAGCTGCGGCGACATGGTGGTCTTGCCGTGCGGCGCGAGGTCGATGCCCCACTCGCGCACGCGCGACTGCATCCAGGCCAGGTTGTGCTCCAGCGCCTCGCGCTTGAGCACGGCCAGCGGCAGCGGCAGGTCGCCGGCGAGCACGTTCCATCCGGCGGCGCCGACTTCGCTGCGGCGGCGCGGCGCCTGCGTGCGCGGATAGCCCTTGAAGTTGCTGCCCAGCAGCGGGTCGTTGAAATCGTTGGCGGCGGTCATGGAGGTCACGGAGGTCATGCGGCGATGTTGGATGGAAGTTCTCTGGTTCGGATGCAGGCGCTGTAGTGTCCTGCCGAAATTTCTTCGAGCGGCGGCACGGCCTGGGCGCAGGCCTCGATGGCATGCGGGCAGCGCGTGCGGAACACGCAGCCCGAGGGCGGCGAGATGGGGCTGGGAATGTCGCCCTTCAGCGCGATGCGCTCGGTCGCCACCTCGGGGTCGGGCTTGGGGCTGGCGGCCAGCAGCGCGCGGGTGTAGGGGTGCGCGGGGCGCGCGAACAGCTCGTCGGTGGTGGCGACTTCCATCACCTTGCCCAGGTAAAGCACCACCACGCGGTCGCACAGGTACTCGACCACGTCGAGGTCGTGCGAAATGAAGAGCATCGTCAGGCCGAGGCGCTCGCGCAGGTCGGCCAGCAGGTTGATGACCTGCGACTGGATGGAAACGTCGAGCGCCGACAGCGGCTCGTCGGCCACGATGAATTCGGGCTCCACCGCCAGCGCGCGCGCCACGCCGATGCGCTGGCGCTGCCCGCCCGAGAACTCGTGCGGAAAACGGCTCGCATGCTCCGCGCGCAGGCCCACGGTTTCCAGCAGCTCGGCGATGCGCTTGTCGCGCGCGGCGGCGCCCTTGTGCAGGCCGTGCGTGGAGAGCGCCTCGCCGAGGATGGCGCTGATGCGCATCTTGGGGTTCAGGCTCGCGTACGGGTCCTGGAAGATGATCTGCAGCTTGCTGCGCAGCTTGCGCATGCGCTCGCCCGACAGCGCGCCGATGTCGTCGCCGCGGTACAGCACCTGGCCGCTGGTGCGCTCGAGCAGCCGCAGCACGGTGCGGCCGATGGTGCTCTTGCCGGAGCCCGATTCGCCGACCAGGCCCAGCGTTTCGCCGGGCTGGATCGCGAAAGACACGTCGTCGACCGCGCGCACCGGGCGGTCGCTGCTGCCGAAGTATTTCTTGAGTCCGCGGACTTCGATGAGGGGGGCGGCGGTGGTCATCGTGGGTATTCGGTATTGGCTCCCTCCCCTTCCGGGGGAGGGTTGGGGTGGGGGCACGCGGCCGTTTCATTGTTGCGACGGTCTCCACTGCCCAGAGCCCCCACCCCAGCCCTCCCCCGGAAGGGGAGGGAGCAAGACGGAGACAGCAGCGTGAGCGTCATGCAACCCTCGCCAAAGGTTGCGCCGGCTGCACCCGCACGCAGCGCGCCTCGCGCCCATGATGGGTTTCGATCAGCGGCGGCATCGCCGCGCTGCACGCGGGCAGCGCCAGGTCGCAGCGCGGCTCGAAGGCGCATCCCGGCGGCGGCGCCAGCGGGCTCGACACCTGGCCGCGGATCGCGAACAGCCGCTTGGGCTTGGGCTGCCCCGGCAACCGCGCCTTGCCCGGCAAGCAGGCCAGCAGGCCCTGCGTGTAGGGATGCTCGGGCTGCGCGAACAGCGGCCGCACCGGAGCGCTTTCGACCACGCGCCCCGCATACAGCACCACCACGTCGTCGGCATGGTGCGCGACCACGCCGAGGTTGTGCGTGATGAAAAGGATGCTCATGCCCGTCTCGGCCTGAAGCCGGCGCATGAGTTCGAGGATCTGCGCCTGGATGGTCACGTCGAGCGCGGTGGTGGGCTCGTCGGCGATCAGCAGCGTCGGGTCGCAGGCCATGGCCAGCGCGATCATCACGCGCTGCCGCATGCCGCCCGAGAGCTGGTGCGGATACTCGTGGATGCGTTGCGCCGCGGCCGGTATCTCGACCAGCTCCAGCATGCGCAGCGCATGGGCCAGCGCCGCCTTGCGGTCCAGCCCCTTGTGCAGGCGCACGCTCTCCGCAATTTGCTCGCCGATGGTGAACACCGGGTTCAGGCTGGTCATCGGCTCCTGGAAGATCATCGACAGCTGGTTGCCGCGCAGCGAGCGCATCTCGCGTTCGCCGATGCGCAGCAGGTCGAGCGTCTTGCCTTCGCGCGTCACGAAGGAAGCGCTGCCGCTGACCTGCGCGTTCGCCGTCTTGGGCAGCAGGCGCATCAGCGCGAGGCTGGTGACCGACTTGCCCGAGCCCGATTCGCCGACCAGCGCGGTCGTCTTGCCGGGCTGGATGGAAAAGCTCACGTCGGCCACCGAACGCACGAGGCCGTCTTCGGTCGGGAAGCTGGTGCTCAGGTTGCTGACCGCGAGGCGTGGGGTGTTGTTGGCGTTCGTCGTCATCACGAGGTTTTCTTCAGCTTGGGGTCGAGCAAATCTCGCACGCCGTCGCCCAGCAGTTGCAGCGACAGCGCCGTGAAGATGATCGCGAGCCCCGGGAACAGCACCACCCAGAAGGCCTGGTGCGCGTACTGCTGGCTGCCCGCGACCATGGTGCCCCAGGTCGGGATCTCGGGCGGCACGCCGACGCCGAGGAACGAGAGCCCCGCTTCCGCCAGGATGGCGTAGGCGAAGATGAAGGACACCTGCACCAGGATCGGCGACATCAGGTTCGGCAAGATGTGCCGCCACAGGATGCGCGAGGTGCGCACGCCCAGCGCGCGCACGGCCTCCACGAACAGCAGTTCGCGCACCACCAGCGTCGATGCGCGCACCACCCGCGCCACGCGCGGCGTGTAAACCAGCACCAGCGCCAGCACCGTGTTGATGAGCGATGGCCCGAGGATGGCCACCAGCGCAATGGCCAGCAGGATGTCGGGGAAGGACATCATCGCGTCGACCACGCGCATCAGCGGCGTGTCGAGCCGGCGGAAGAAGCCGGCCATCAGGCCCAGCACCGTGCCGGCGACGACCGCGCCCAGCGCCGTGAGCGCCGCGATGGCCAGCGAGTAGCGCGCGCCGTGCACGATGCGCGAATACATGTCGCGGCCCAGTTCGTCGGTACCGAGCAGGTGCTCGGCGCTCGGCGCCTTCAGGCGTTCCAGCACGGCCGTGTCGTTGGGGTCGGCGGAGGCGAACAGTGGCGCGCCGATGGCCATGACGGCAATCACCAGCAGCACCAGCGCGGAAACCATCACGATGCGGCGATGCATCAGCTGGCGGAGCATTCGGGGCATACGCATCGCTCAGACCTTCACGCGCGGATCGACCACCGCATACAGCAGGTCGATAGAGAAATTGATGAGCACGTAGATCGCGGCAATCACGAGCAGCGCACCTTGAATGACCGGGTAGTCGCGCCGCAGCACGGCACTGACCACGAGGTTGCCCACGCCGGGCAGGCCGAACACCGTCTCGGTGATGACGGCGCCGCCGATCATCAACGCGACGGTGAGGCCGATCACCGTGACGATGGGCACCAGCGCATTGCGCAGCGCGTGCTTGAGCACGACCACGCTTTCGCTCAGGCCCTTGGAGCGCGCGGTGCGCACGTAGTCCTCGCCGAGCACGTCGAGCATCGAGGCGCGGGTGAAGCGGATGATGAGCGCGGAGTTCAGCAGGCCCAGCACGGTGGCCGGCAGCACCAGCGCATGCAGCCGCTCGGCGAACGGCGCATCGGGCGCGCCGTAGCCCGACACCGGGAACCAGCCGAAGGAAACCGCGAATATCTGTATGAGCACGATGCCGAGCCAGAAGCTCGGAATGCTCGCGCCCAGCATCGCGATGCCGGTGAACAGCTGGTCGACCACGCGCCCGCGGAACACGGCCGAGACGATGCCGCACGGCACGCCGATCAGCGCCGCGATGGCCACGGCCATCAGCGCGAGCAGCGTGGTGGGTTCGGAGCGCTCCCACAGCGCCTGCGTCACCGGGCGCTGCAGGAAGATGGAAGTGCCCAGGTTGCCCTGCAGCACCTCGCGCAGCCAGTATCCGAACTGCACGGGCAGCGGCTTGTCGAGGCCGTACTCCTTCTGCACGCGCGCGATGTCGGCGGCGGTGGCCTGGTCGCCCAGCAGCACCGAGACCGGATCGCCCGACGCCGCGCGCGTGAGCACGAACACGAGCACCGCCACGATGGCCAGCACCACCAGCATGCCGGCCGCCCGGGAAGCGATGTAGCGCAACAGCGATTTCTTCATCACGCGGAAAACTCGATGGCCGCCGCGCTGCCCACTGCAACGTACTGGCCGGTGAACTGGATGTCGCCGCCCTTGACGCGGAAGACCGTCACGTTGTCGCCCTGCTTGTTGTGGCACACATAGAGGAACCTGCCGCTCGGGTCGAGCGTGCAGCTGCGCGGGTAGTTGCCGCGCGACCATTCCTCGCGCACCAGCGTGGGGGCGCCGGTGCGGGCGTCGACCTTGAAGAGCGAGATCGAGTCGTGCAGGCGGTTGAGCGACACGAAGTGCTGGCCGTCCGGCAGCATGCGGATGCCCGATGCGTAGCTGGTGCCCTTGAAGCCCTTGGGCAGCGCCGAGGTCTCGCTCACCAGTGTGAGCACGCCGCTGGCGTCGTCGTAGCGCATGAAGGCGATGGTCGAGGCTTCCTCGTTCACCAGGTAGAACCACTTGCCGTTCGGGTGGAAGATGAAATGGCGCGCGCCCGAGCTTTCGGACACGGCCACCGTGCTCGGCTGGCTCAGCACGCCGGTGCCACGGTCGAAGCGGTACGAGATGACGCGGTCGAGCCCCAGGTCCGCCACCAGCACGAAGTTGCCCTTCGGGTCGGCATGCACCATGTGCGCGTGCGGGCCGTCGTGGTCGCTGGTGGCAAAGCCTTCGTGCGAGCGCGCGGCGGCCGGCACCACGTCGGCGCCGGGCTTGCACGCGGTGGCGCCGCAGGCGTCGGCGTCCTTGTAGACGACGGCGGCGCGGTCGGTGTCGGGCGTGCCGTCGGCGCGCAGCGCGATCACGCTGACATCGCCGCTGGCGTAGTTGGCGGTGAACAGGAAGCGCCCGTCGGGGTGCACGCTGATGTAGGCCGGGTCCTTGCCGCCGCAGGGCATTTCAGCCAAGAACGACAGCGCGCCATTTGCACCGATACGAAAGGCAGACACCGAGCCGGCCTCGAACTCGTTGGCCGCATACAGCATGGGCAGCGTGGGATGGCGCGCGAGCGACGCCGGGTTGCGCAGCTTGGCGCCCTCGCCCATGCTGGCCACGGCCGGCGGCGCGCCGGGAATGGGCTTGAGCGCGCCGGTCGCGCTGTCGAGCACGAACTGGTGCACGCCCAGTCCGCGCCCGCCGCGCCACGGCTTGCCGCCGTCGCTGTAGGTGCCGACGTAGGCGTAGACGGGGCCGGCGGTTGCGGCCTGGACGGTGGAGGCGGTGAGGCCAAGGGCTCCGAGGCCGGAGGCCAGTGCGCTGGCTTGCAGAAGTTGGCGACGCGACGGCATGGCTGTACTCCCCGACTTACTTGATCTTCGCGTTCCAGAAGAACGGCCAGGTCGCGGGCGTGTAGTTGTCCAGCGCCGGGCTCTTGGCCGAGAGGCCGTTGAACTTGCCGACGTTGATGTACGGAACTTCGTCGTACACCACCTGCTGCACCTTGCCCCACAGCGCGCCGCGCTTGGCCGGATCGCTCTCCACGTTGAAGGCCTGCAGCGCCGACTTCTTGGCAGGCGAGTCCCACCAGCCGGGCGCGCCGTCGCCGAGCTGCGGCGGCGAGAGCATGGGCTCGGGGAACTGGCCCGAATGCGTGACGTAGACGTCCCACAGCTTGGCGTCGTTGCGCCGCTGCACCAGCGTGGCCCAGTCGACCACGTTGAGGTCGACCTTGAAGCCGGCGCGCTTGAGCTGCTCGGCCATCAGCAGCGCCATGTTGTAGTGGAAGTCGTACTGGCGGCTGGTGAGCACGCGGATCGGCTCGCCCTTGTAGCCGGCCTTGGCCGCGAGTTCCTTGGCCTTGGCGGCGTTGCGCTGGTTGTACTGGTCGGCGCCGGCCGTCGAATAGAACGGCGAGCCCTTGGGGAAGTGGTTGGCCTCGGCCACGAAGAAGCGCGTGTCGCCGAAGCCGGCCGCGAGCATTTCGCCTTCGCCCAGCGCGGTCTGGATCGCCTGGCGCACCGGCTGGCTGGCGGCCACGCCTTCCTTGGTGTTGAGCACGAGGTACGGGAAGCCGAACGAGGGCGTCATGATCGGCACGGTCTTGCCGCCCGACTTCTCCAGGCGCGGCAGCGCTTCCACCGGCAGCAGGTCGGCAAAGTCGTACTGGCCGGCCAGCGCGCCTTCGACGCGCGTGCTGGCGTTGGGCACGGGCACGAAGCGCAGCTCTTCGATGGCCGCTTCGCGCTTGCCGCCGTAGCCGCTCGCGGCTTCCTTGCGGGGCGAATATTTGTCGAAGCGCGTGAGCAGCACGAACTGGTCGGGGCGGCGCTCCTTGAACTTGTAGGGGCCGGTGCCCACGAAGTCCTTCAGCGGCGAAGCGATCGAGTCCTTGGCCATGATGGCCGCCATGCCGCTGGGCAGCGCGAGCTGCGACAGCAGCGGCGCGTAGGGTTCCTTCAGCACCACCTCCACCGCCAGCGGGCCCTTGGCCTTGAGGCTGTCGATTTCCTTGCCCACGGCCTTGCCGCGCGGCGACTGCTCCATCCAGCGCTGCAGGCTGGCCACCACGTCGTCGGCCGTGAGCTCGCGGCCGTTGTGCAGCATCACGCCCTTGCGCAAGGCGATGGCGTAGGTCTTGCCGTCGGCCGAGATCTTCGGCATGCCCTCGGCCAGCATCGGCACCACGTTCCACTTGGCGTCGAAGGTGTAGAGCGTCTCGTACACGTGCTGCATGATGGTTCCGACCAGGTCGGCGGTGGATGCCATCGGGTCGAGCGTCTGCGGCTCGGCCACCATCGCCAGCGTGGCGAAATTGCGCGGGCCCTGGGCATGGGCGCTCTGGTGGGGCAGCGCGGCGCACAGCATCGCGAGCAGGGAAGCGCCCAGCAGGCTGCGCTTCGACAGCATGGGCAGGCGCTGGACAAGACCGGCGTGGGGCATGGGGAACTCCTTCATGGGGCGGGCGAGTTTGTGAAAGAAATTTTCTTTTCGGCCCGGACTTTGAAGCACTATCCATGCCAAATCATCCGTGTTAACCCTTGCCTGAGGGTTTTTCTGAAATAGATTTTCAGATTGGATGGATACTCGCGGCTTCCCATTCCCAGACAGTTCTTCAACCTCCAGGAGTCCCCATGCCTCTCGAATACCTCGGCGCCCCGCCCCTTGCCTCCGACCGCCAGGTGCGTCCGTTCTCCCCGGCCGTGCGCGCCGGCGACTTCGTCTACGTGTCGGGCCAGGTGCCCGTCGACAAGAACGGCGAGCTGGTGGTGGGCGGCATCGAGGCGCAGACGCGCCAGGTCATGGAAAACATCAAGACCGTGCTGGCGCTGGCCGGCGCCACGCTCGACGACGTATGCAAGAGCACCGTGTGGCTGCAGGACGCGCGCGACTTTGGTGCCTTCAACCGCATCTACATGGGCTACTTCGGCGAGAACAAGCCGGCGCGCTCGACCACCGAGGCCCGGCTGATGATCGACGCGCGCGTCGAGATCGACGTCGTCGCGTACAAGCCCAAGGCCTGATCGGCCTCTCAGCCTTTCTGCAGTTCGGTCTTGCGCTGGATGATGCGCGAGACCAGCCCGTATTCGACGGCTTCTTCAGCCGACAGCCAGCGGTCGCGCTCGATGTCGGCCAGCACCACGTCGATAGGCTTGCCGGTCTCGCGCGCGATCTCGTGCGCGATGCGCTGGCGGGCCTTGATGATTTCCTGCGCCTGGATGGCGATGTCCGTCGCCTGCCCGCCCGCGCCGCCGCTGGGCTGGTGGATCAGGAAGCGCGTGTTGGGCAGGCACACCCGGCGCTCGCGCGGCGCCGCGAGGAACAGGTGCGTGGCCGCGCTGCCGACCCAGCCGGTGCCGATCATGTTCACCGGCGCGCTGATGAAGCGCACGATGTCGTGGATGGCGTCGCCCGACTCCAGGTGGCCGCCGGGCGAACTCACGAGGATGTCGATGGGCTTGTCGGCGCTGTCGGCGTCCAGCGCGATGAGCCGGCGCGTGACGTCGGCGGCCACCGAATCGCTGATGCTGCCGAAGATCAGCAGCGTGCGCGACTTGAACGCCTTTTCCTCCAGGTAGGAGTTGCGCGGCTCGGCGGTGGCGGCGGGCTTGGTGTCGTCATCGTCGGATTGCATCGAGAACATGGGCATGTCGGTCATGTAGAAAGCTCCTGTGGTTGGACTGTCTTGACGAACAAGCCCACAGTTTCGTGACATTGCGCGCCATGGCAAGCTGCGCCAATGCTCGATGAACGCTATCTCTCGCAATTCCCGGCATTGAGAAGCCGGCTGGTTCGCGCGGCGGCGCGCATGCTGGGCGGCGCGGCGGACGCCGAGGACATGGTGCAGGACACCTACCTGCGTGCGCTCGAAATGGGCGACAAGCCCGGGCCCGATTCGACGCAGGCCTGGCTGACCACGGTGATGCAGAACCTGGCCATCGACCGGCTGCGGCGCGACGGCTGGATGCGGCGCTGGCTGCGGGATGCCGAAGCACTGTCCCCCGAGGCACCCTCGGCGGAAGCCGATGCCGCGCAGGCCCAATCCATTGACCAGGCGCTGCGCCTGATCGCCGCCAGGCTGTCGCCGGCCGATGGCGCCGCCGTGCTGCTGCGCGAAGTCTTCGAAGCCAGCTTCAAGGAAATTGCAGAGGCCAGCGGCAAGACCGAGGCGGCCTGCAGGCAGCAACTGCATCGCGCGCTGCTTCGGCTGCGCCATGAAAGGACTGAAGAGGAAGCCGGCTCGGATGCGGCCTTCCACGTGTACCGGCAGGCGCTGGGCGACTGCGATGCCCGGATGCTGCTTGCGCTGCTGCGGCAGCCGCCGGCGCGGGCTGTTGCGATGTCGGCAGCAGTGGCGGTGACCGCGCCCGTTGCCGGCGATGCCGCGCCGCACACGGTGTGCCGGGTCATGCAGATCGGAGGGCGCCTCGGCCTGGTGCTGACGCTGCGGGGCAAGCTGCTGTGCGTGCTGCCGCTGGATGTGCAGCAGACGGAAGAGGCGCTGTACTAGGGTTGCCTACTTTGCACCTTGTGGCCGTGAAATAAGTCACAAAATACAAGGATCGTCATTTGAAATGTAATCCATTGGTATTGGTTTTGCGTATCTTGGGTTTGCTTCGATTTCGAGGCGCATGCGCCCCACAAGGGTGCCAATCCCAGAAGGCACCGTCAAAGGACGGTCAAAGACCCATGACGCACGAAGAACAATTCTTGGCCGCTGCCGAGGCTGCAGGACGGCTAGGCGATATCGATGCACTGGACACGCAGATTTCCGGCATCTGCTCCATGCTCCATGCCCTCTACATGGCCCATCCGGCAAAGGAACAAGTCCGTCGCCAGTTCGATCGGCTGATGGCGAAACTGCTCGACTCGCCCTACGTGATCGACGAACCCGATCGCGCGCTGGTACTGCGGGCCACCGCTTCTGCCTTGTTGACGAATCGCTAGGCACGAAGAAAGGCCGCACAGCCTCTTCAGCCCGCCAGCCGCCCGGCCACCAGCTGCAGCACCCGGTCACACCGCTTCGCCAGCTCCTGGTCATGCGTGACCATCACGAATGCCGTGCCGTGCCGGTGCGCCAGGTCGAGCATCAGCGCGAACACCGTGTCCGCCGTGCTGCGGTCGAGGTTGCCGGTGGGCTCGTCGGCCAGGACGCAGGCGGGCTGCGTGACCAGCGCGCGCGCGATCGCCACGCGCTGGCGCTCGCCGCCCGACAGCTCGGCCGGCCGGTGGTGCAGGCGCTGGCCCAGGCCCACGCTCTCGAGAATCCTCGACGCCGAAGCCGCCGCCGTCGCGGGCTCCACGCGCCGGATCTTCAGCGGCATCGCCACGTTGTCGAGTGCGCTGAATTCCGGCAGCAGATGATGGAACTGGTAGACGAAGCCCAGGTGCTGGTTGCGCAGCCGCCCCTGCTCGGCCGCATCGGCATGGGCGATGTCCTTGCCCAGCAGTTCGACCTTGCCCGAAGTGGGCGCGTCGAGCCCGCCCATCAGGTGCAGCAGCGTGCTCTTGCCGGAGCCCGAGGAGCCGACGATGGCCAGGGTTTCACCGGCGTGCACGTCGAGGTCGACGCCGTGCAGCACGGTCAGGTCCAGCCGGCCTTCGTGGAAACGCTTGGTGAGGCCTCGGGCCTTCAATACGACACCATTGGCGCCGGGCCGCCCCAAGCCGATGGCGGCCCCCTCGGGGGGCAGCGAGGACACGGCAGTGCCGAGCGTGGGGGTCATTTCACTCATAGCGCAGGGCCTCGGCCGGGTTAACGCGGCTGGCGCGCCAGCTCGGATACAGGGTGGCCACGAAGGACAGCACCAGGGAAATGATCGCAATGGGCACGATGTCGCTTTGCTGCGGATCGCTCGGCATCTTGCTGATGAGGTAGATGTCCTTCGGCAGGAAGCTCGCATGGAACAGCCGCTCCAGGAACGGCACGATCACGTCGATGTTGTAGGCGATGCCCAGCCCCAGCAGCAGACCGGCCACGGTGCCGATCACGCCCACCATCGCGCCCTGCACCACGAAGATGCCCATGATGCTGCGCGGCGAACTGCCCAGCGTGCGCAGGATGGCGATGTCGGCGCGCTTGTCGGTCACGGTCATCACGAGCGTGGAGACCAGGTTGAAGGCCGCCACCGCCACGATCAGCGTGAGGATGATGAACATCATGCGTTTCTCGACCTGCACGGCCGCGAACCATGTCTTGTTCTGGCGCGTCCAGTCGCGGATGAGGAACTCGCCCGGCAAGCTCACGGCCAGCTGGTCGGCCACTGCGCGCGCTTCGTTCAGGTCCTTGAGCTTCAGGCGGATGCCGGTCGGGCCCTCGAGGCGGAACACCTTGGCGGCGTCCTGCTCGTGGACCATGGCGAGCGCGGAGTCGTATTCGTAGTGGCCGGAGTCGAAGGTGCCGACCACGGTGAACTGCTTCAGCCGCGGCACCACGCCAGCCGGCGTGACCTGGCCGCCCGGCGCCACCAGCGTGACCTTGTCGCCCGGCTGCACGAACAGCGAGCGCGCCAGCTCGGCGCCCAGCACGATGCCGAATTCGCCCGGCACCAGCTTGTCGAAGGTGCCGCGCGCGGCGATGCTGTTGGTGTCGGTCACCTCGGGCTCGAGCCTGGGGTCGATGCCGCGCACCACGGTGCCCTTCATGTCCTCGCCGCGGGCAATGAGCGCCTGCGTGTTGATGAAGGGCGCAGCGCCGATCACCTCGGGATGCTTGCGCGCGGCAGCCATGATTTCTTCCAGCTGCGGCAGCGCCTGTCCGTCGCGCGAGAAGATCTCGATGTGCGACACCACGCCGAGCATGCGGTCGCGCACCTCCTTCTGGAAGCCGTTCATCACACTGAGCACAATGATCAGCGCCGCCACGCCCAGCGCGATGCCGAGCATCGATACACCGGAGATGAAGGAGATGAAGCCGTTGCGCCGCGTCGCCCGGCCTGCGCGCGTGTAGCGCCAGCCGAGCTGCAGTTCATAGGGAAATCGCATAGGGTCGGAATTGTGGCATTCCGGACAACCTCAGGGCTTCCCGGACAATACGGAGATGGCCGAAACCTTCCCACGTCACCTGTTGATCCCCTTTGCCGGCCGCGGTTCCCCGGCATGCCGCGCGGCGCTGCCCACGTTGCGGCTCCCCAATCTCGAGACCCTGCTGCTGCGCCTGACCCTCGCGGACACCGACACGCAGGACGAAAGCACGCGCTCACCACCGCACGAACGCGCGCTCGCGCGGGAGCTGGGCATCACTGCTGACGACGGCTGCATTCCCTGGGCCGCGCTCGAGGCCCGGCGCCTGGGCATCGCCGCCGCCAGCGACACCGAGGGCTGGGGCGTGGTCACGCTTTGCAACTGGCAAGTCGGCATCGACGACGTGGTGCTGGGCGACCCGTCCGCCATCGAGATCGACGCCGGCGAATCGGCCACGCTGCTCGAAGCCGCCCGCCCCTTCTTCGAGGAAGACGGCATCGCGCTGCACCCTTCGCCCGTGCCCGGCCGCTGGCTGGCGCGTGCGCGCATCTTCGACGGACTGTCCACCGCCTCCATCGACCGCGCCGTGGGCTGGCCCATCTCGCAGTGGTCGCCGCTGGCCGAGGCTGCCCGGCCGCTGCGCCGCCTGCAGAACGAAATGCAGATGCTGCTCTACACCCAGCGCGTGAACGACGACCGCGCCGCGCGCGGCGTGCCGCCCATCAATTCGTTCTGGCTCAGCGGCACCGGCGCGCTCGCGGCGCAGCCCCTGCCGAGCGCCGCCTGCGAAACCACCGTGAGCGAAGCCCTGCGCGTCGCCGCCATCCGCGATGACGGCGTCGGCTGGGCCGCCGCATGGCAGGCGCTGGACGCGGGCGACATCGCCTCGCTGCTGGCCGACTACACGCGCGGCGCCGATGTGTCGCTCACCCTGTGCGGCGACCGCGCGGCACAGCGCTACACCGTGCAGCAGCGCGGCCTGAGCCGCTGGGCCAGGAGCCTGTTCGACCGCAAGCGCGCGGCCGAAGTGCTGGAGTCGCTGTGAAGATCGTCGACCGCGAGATCCCTCCGCGCACCGTCTGGGCGCTGGAGCAGGCCGGCGTGCACCCGCTGCTGGCCCGCCTGTTCGCAGCGCGCGGCGTGCGCGCCAAGGACGAACTCGACGACGGCCTCGCCCGCCTGCTGCCGCCGGACACCCTGCGCGGCACGCAAGACGCCGCCGTGCTGCTGGCCGACGCCATCGCGCAGGACAAGCGCCTGTGCATCGTGGCCGACTACGACTGCGACGGCGCCACCGCCTGCGCGGTCGGCGTGCGCGGCCTGCGCCTGCTGGGCGCCAAAAACGTGAGCTACCTCGTGCCCGACCGCGTGGTCGACGGCTACGGCCTCACGCCGCCCATCGCCGAGCGCGTGGCCGCGAGCGGCGCCGACATGCTGATCACCGTCGACAACGGCATCGCCAGCGTCGAAGGCGTGGCCGCCGCCAAGGCGCGCGGCCTGCAGGTGCTGGTGACCGACCACCACCTGCCGGGCCCGGAGCTTCCCCTGGCCGACGTGCTGGTCAACCCGAACCAGCCCGGCTGCGAGTTCGAGAGCAAGAGCATCGCGGGCGTCGGCGTCATGTTCTACGTGCTGCTGGCGCTGCGCTCCGAGCTGCGCAGGCGCGGCGTGTTCGACACGCCTGCGCCCGCCGCCGGGCCGCCCCAAGGCGGGCCAGCCTCCCCCTCGGGGGGTGGCGAAGCACATGAAATGGCAAGCCGGGGGGCAGGCAAACCCCAGCCAAAGCTCGATGCGCTGCTGCCGCTGGTCGCGCTCGGCACCGTGGCCGACGTGGTGAAGCTCGACGCCAACAACCGCCGCCTCGTGGCGCAGGGCCTGCGCCGCATCCGCGCCGGCGCGATGCCCGCCGGCGTGGCCGCGCTGTTCAAGGCGGCGGGCCGCAATGCCTCTGCGGCCACCACCTTCGACTTCGGTTTCGCGCTGGGCCCGCGCATCAACGCGGCCGGCCGGCTGGCCGACATGACGCTGGGCATCGAATGCCTGCTGACCGACGACGCCGGCCGAGCCGAGGAGCTCGCGCGCATGCTCGACGGCATCAACCGCGAGCGGCGCGACATCGAAGGCGGCATGCGCGACCAGGCACTGCTGCTGGCCGAGTCGCTGTTTTCCACCGGCGCCGACGGCGAGGGCATCGCGGCGCCGCCGCCGGCCATCAGCGTGTTCGACGCGGCCTTCCACGAAGGCGTGGTGGGCATCGTGGCCTCGCGCATCAAGGACCGCTTCCACCGCCCGACCTTCGTCTTCGCCGCGAACGGCGCGCCGGGCAAGGAGCAGGAGCTCAAGGGCTCGGGGCGCTCGATCCCCGGCTTCCACCTGCGCGACGCGCTCGACCTCGTGGCCAAGCGCCATCCGGGCGTGCTGCTGCGCTTCGGCGGCCACGCGATGGCGGCCGGCTGCACGGTGGCGCGCGAGCACTTCGAGACTTTCGAGAAAGGCTTCGCACAGGTCGCCCGTGAGTTGCTGGCCGACGCCGCGCTCACCCGGCAGATCGAGACCGACGGGCCGATCGCGCGCGAGTACATGCGCATCGACCTCGTCGACACGCTGCACCGCGAGGTCTGGGGCCAGGGCTTCGCGCCGCCCACCTTCAGCGAGGAGGTCGAGGTGGTGTCGCAGCGGCTGGTGGGCGAGAAGCACCTGTCGCTCAAGCTCAGGCACCAGGGCCAGCCGATCGACGCCATCTGGTTCAGCCACACCGAGCCGCTGCCGCCCAGGGTCAAGCTGGCGTTCCGGCTCGACGCGGACGAATGGCAGGGCGTGCGGCGGCTGCGCTTCCTGGTGGAAGGCGCGGAGTTCTAGCGGAAAAACGTCAGGCAAGCCGCGGCGCGGCAATTTGTGAGACGCGGTGCATGGTGTGGCGCGGTCTCGCGGATACGATCGGTTACCTTACTGTCCTCGGCGTTTTTTGCCCCGATCTGCCCGGATGCCGCTCCTGCCCCGCCCCAGCCCTGCCTTCATGAAAGGCCGTCGCTCATGACCGAAGGCGTGAGCTCTGGCCTGCTGGGCGGCCTGATGGCATGCGGCCTCGTGCTGCTGCTGGTGTTCGGCACGCTGATCCACGGCTACTACGTGCTGGCCTGCGGCTTCGCGCTGCTCGGCTTCGCCGGAATGAACAGCCTGGCGCCGAACGATCCGCTCGCGCACTGGGCGGCGGCTGCGCTGGCACTCTGGGCGATCTTCCGGCTGCAATTCGCCCGGCAGCTGTTGCGGCTGCGGCACTTCGCGCCCCGGCTGGACCGGGTCGCGCAGGGTGTCGGCATCGCGCTGGTGCTGACCTTGCTGTATGCCGCGGTCGAGACACAGCTCGCGTGGACGCTGCGCGCCGTGCAGGGGCTGGTGGTCGCCGCCACGGTGGTCCTGGTGGCCGGTGCGCTTTTCTCGCTGCGCGGCCTGCGCTGGCCCGCGCTGCTCTTCTGCATCGGCGCCCTGATGTTGCTGGCGGGCATCTCCGCTACCCGCCTGCCGAGCTGGAGCGAGACGCCCTGGCCCCCCGGGCGGCCGAACATGGCGCAAGCCGCGGCGATCGCCGAGCTCGTGATGCTCGCCCTGGCCGTGGGCGCGCGCCTGCGGCACGTGCTGCGTTCCGAAAAAGCGCTGGAGGCACGCACGCACGCACTGATGGGCGCCATGGGCACCGACGCCCTCACCGGTGCCACCAGCCGCGCCGGTTTTGAAAGCCGTGGCGACGAATGGCTGCGCGACGGCCGGCCGTTCTCGCTGATGCTGGTCGGCCTGAACGGCTTCAGCCGCGTGACCGAGCGGCACGGCCGCGCGGGCAGCGACGCGGTGCTCACGGCCATCGCACAGCGGCTGCGCCAGCAGGTGCGCGCCGACGACATGGTGGCGCGCCTGGGCGACGACGAATTCGCATTGCTGCTGGCCGGCAGCCCGACGCGCCAGAAGCTCGCCGAAATGGCGATCCGCATCGAGACCGCCGGCGCGACGCCGGTCACTTACGAAGGCCGGCTGCTGGCGGGCGGCGAGCTGAACATGGGCATCGCCTGCCACCCCGCCGATGGCGATACGTTCGCCAGCCTGATGGCTTCGGCGGGCGAGGCGCTGCAACGCTGCAAGCGCCAACGCATGGGCCCTGCCTATGCGTTCGCGGGTGAGCATTCGGGCGGCTCCGCGCGCGGCGCATGAAAAAACCCCTGGCTCACGGATGAGCCAGGGGTTTCGAATGGTGCCGCTTGTCGGAATCGAACTGACGACCTTCCGCTTACAAGGCGGGTGCTCTACCAATTGAGCTAAAGCGGCTGGTGAATTTCTTCAGTGCGTGATTCTAGTGGCGTGGCCGGCATGGTCCGGCCGGCCGGCCGAATCACTTGATGCGTTTCAGCGACGGCCTGGATCCGCCACCGGCCGGCGGGCGCGGCGGCTCGTCGGCGGGATCGGTCGCGGGGCCGGCGTCGACTGTTTCGTCGGCATCGTCGCCCGTCACCAGGTGGACGATCTTGCCGGCGTCGCCCTCGGTGCCGCGCGAGGCATCGCGCAGCGGCATGCGCGCGGGGCCTTGCGGCGAAGGCGCCGGCGCATCGGCGTGGTGGCTGTTGCCGCCGTCCGACGCGGAAGCGGCCGGCACCGGCGCGGGAAACGCCATGCCCTGCCCGTTCTCACGCGCGTAGATGGCGATCACGCGCCCTACGGGCACGCTGATTTCACGCGCACTGCCCGCGAAACGGGCCTTGAACTCGATGAAGTCGTTGCCCAGCTTGAGCGAACTGGTCGCGTCGAAGCTGATGTTGAGCACGATCTCGCCGTTCTTCACGTACTCGCGCGGAACCTGGACGGTGTCGTCGACCTGCACGGCGACGTAGGGCGTGAACCCGTTGTCGGTGCACCATTCATAGAGCGCCCGGATGAGGTACGGGCGGGTGGAAGACGACTCGAGCGCGTTGATCATGAAATTGGTACCGTGCAATCGCGAAATCGCGGCCCCGGATTGGCCACTGTCTCTTCGCGGAACACCGCGGAACCGGCTCTGCCGGGCCGCAGGTGTTGCCCCCGGGCGGGGGTTGGCGAAGCGACACGAAGTGCGCGAAGCCTGGGGGCGATCTTAATTACTTTCGCATGACCTTTTCAGACGGCGTCAGTGCTTCGATGTAGGCCGGACGCGAGAAGATGCGCTCGGCGTACTTCAGCAGCGGCGCGGCGTTCTTGCTCAGGTCGATGCCGTAGTAGTCGAGGCGCCACAGCAGCGGCGCGATGGCCACGTCGAGCATCGAGAAGTTGTCGCCCAGCATGTACTTGTTCTTGAGGAACACGGGGGCCAGCTGCGTCAGGCGGTCGCGGATGTGCGAGCGGGCCTTTTCGAGCGCCTTGTCGTTGCCCTTGGCGGTGCGGTTCTCGAGCGTCGACACGTGCACGAACAGTTCCTTCTCGAAGTTGAGCAGGAACAGGCGCACGCGGGCGCGGTCGACAGGGTCGCCGGGCATCAGCTGCGGATGCGGGAAGCGCTCGTCGATGTACTCGTTGATGATGTTCGACTCGTACAGGATCAGGTCGCGCTCGACCAGGATCGGCACCTGGCCGTACGGGTTCATCACGCTGATGTCTTCGGGCTTGTTGTAGAGATCGACGTCGCGAATCTCGAAGTCCATGCCCTTTTCGAACAACACGAAGCGGCAGCGGTGGGAAAAGGGGCAGGTCGTTCCTGAATACAAGACCATCATGGCGAGAGACTCCTAAAAATCAAAAAGAGTGGGTCGCGTTGGCAACCCACTCTGTGGGACCGGGCGCCTTGGGTGGCGCTCGGTCGGCGTGGACGGAACTACTTGACGTCTTTCCAGTACGAGGCGTTCAGTCGCCACACAAAAACCACCGACATGGCCAGGAACAGCAGCACCCACACGCCGATGCGGATGCGGGTGTTCTGTGCCGGTTCGGCCATCCATTGCAGGTAACTCACCAGGTCGCCGACGGCATTGTCATACTGCACGGGTGTCAGGGTGCCGGGAGTGACTTGCTCCCAGCCCTTGAACACTTCGGTTTCGTGGCCGTGCTGTTCGACCTTGGTGTAGACCGGGCGGCGTTCGCCCTGCAGTTCCCACAGGGGGTTCGGCATGGCGACGCTGGGAAACGCAAGATTGTTCCAGCCGGTGGCTTTGGTGTCGTCGCGGTAGTAGGTGCGCAGATACGTGTAGAGGTAATCGGCACCCGTGCCGCCGTGGCCGGCGCGCGAACGTGCGACGAGCGTGAGGTCGGGCGGCGTGGTGCCGAACCATTCCTTGGCCTGTCGCGGATCGATGTTCGCCTTCATGGTCTCGCCGACCTTGTCGGTCGTGAACAGAAGGTTGTCCTTGATCTGCTGCTCGGTGATGCCGATGTCCTGCAGGCGGTTGTAGCGCATGAACGCTGCCGAATGGCAGTTCAGGCAGTAGTTGACGAACAGCTTGGCGCCGTTCTGCAGCGCGGCCATGTCGTTGGTCTTGGTGTTGGCCTTGTCCCAGGCGATGCCTTCGGACTCGGCCGACGCGGCTGCGGAGAAGGTCAGGCCCAGCGCCAGACCCAGGACCGCGAGCCAGCCGGAAATGCTTTTCTTCTTCATCGTGTTTCTCTCAGCTCTTCTTGGGCAGCATGTCTCAATGGGCGGCGAAGACCACGCGCTCGGGCACGGTCTTGAACTCGCCCTTGCGGCTCCACCACGGCATCAGCAGGAAGAAGCCGAAGTAGACCAGCGTGCCGATCTGCGAGACGGTCTGCGCGATGTCGAGCGCGAACGACCCGATGACCAGGTTGCCCCAGACGCCCGGCGGCTGGATGCCCAGGTAGCCGAGGATCAGGAAGAAGAAGACGAAGGCGCCGTACACATACTTGTGCCAGCTCGGACGGTAGCGGATCGACCTGACTTCGCTGTGGTCCAGCCACGGCAGGAAGAACAGGATGATGACCGAGCCGCCCATCACGACCACGCCCCAGAACTTGGCGTCGAAGGACTTGAGCAGGAAGATGACCACGGCGGCCGCCACGATGAGCGCCACCTTGAAGGCCGTGCCCGACTTGCCCTTGACGAAGTTCAGGATGGCGCCCGCGGCGATGATCAGCGAGAACACGTTGACCATGTCGTCGGTGGTCGCGCGCAGCATCGAATAGAACGGCGTGAAGTACCAGACCGGCGCGATGTGGTTCGGCGTCTTCAGCGAATCGGCCGGAATGAAGTTGTTGTACTCGAGGAAGTACCCGCCGGCTTCGGGCGCGAAGAAGATCACGGCCGAGAAGATCGTGAGGAACACCACCACGCCGAAGATGTCGTGCACCGTGTAGTACGGGTGCGACGGAATGCCGTCGAGCGGATGGCCGTCAGGGCCGCGCTTGGCCTTGATCTCGATGCCGTCGGGGTTGTTCGAGCCCACTTCGTGCAGCGCGATCAGGTGGGCCACCACGAGGCCCAGCAGCACCAGCGGCACGGCGATCACGTGGAAGCTGAAGAAGCGGTTCAGCGTGGCGTCGCTCACCACGTAGTCGCCGCGGATCAGCAGGGCCAGGTCGGGGCCGATGAACGGGATGGCGGCGAACAGGTTCACGATCACCTGGGCGCCCCAGTAGGACATCTGGCCCCAGGGCAGCAGGTAGCCCATGAATGCTTCGGCCATCAGGCACAGGAAGATCGCGCAGCCGAACACCCAGATCAGCTCGCGCGGCTTGCGGTAGCTGCCGTACATGAGGCCGCGGAACATGTGCAGGTACACCACGATGAAGAACGCCGAGGCGCCCGTCGAGTGGATGTAGCGGATGAGCCAGCCCCACGGCACGTCGCGCATGATGTACTCGACCGATGCGAACGCCTGGGCGGCGTCGGGCTTGTAGTGCATCACGAGGAAGATGCCGGTGACGATCTGGATCACCAGCACCAGCATGGCCAGCGAGCCGAAGATGTACCAGAAGTTGAAGTTCTTCGGCGCGTAGTACTTGCCCCACTGGTCGTTCCAGAGCTTGCTGAGCGGGAACCGGTTGTCGACCCAGTTCAGCAGCTTCTCGCCGGTTGGTGCGTTGGGGGAAATCTCGTGGAATTCAGCCATGTTCTTCTTCCGCCTCAGGCCTTCTTGGAGTCTTCACCGATCAGGAGCTTGGTGTCCGACAGGTACATGTGCGGCGGCACCGGCAGGTTGTCGGGCGCGGGCTTGTTCTTGAAGACTCGGCCTGCCAGGTCGAAAGTGGAACCGTGGCAGGGGCAGAGGAAGCCGCCTTCCCAGTCGGCGGGCAGCGAGGGCTGCGGGCCGGCCTGGAAGCGGTCGCTCGGGGAGCAGCCCAGGTGCGTGCAGATGCCGACCACGACCAGCACTTCGGGCTTGATCGAACGGTGCTCGTTCTGTGCGTACTTGGGGGTGAATTCGTCGGGGTGGCGCTTGGAAAGGGGATCGGCGAGCTGCCCGTCCAGCTTGGGGAGTTCCGCGACCTGCTCGGGAGTGCGCTTGAGGATCCAGACCGGCTTGCCTCGCCATTCGACGGTGATCTTCTCGCCGACCTTGAGGCCCGCGATGTCGACCTCTACCGCTGCGCCGGCGGCTTTGGCCTTCTCCGAAGGCTGGAAAGTGCTCACAAAGGGAATGGCGGTTGCCACGCCACCCACCACGCCGGCACAACTGGACGCGATCAGCCAGGTACGTTTGCCTGTGTCGATCCGGGGCGAGCCGGAGGTCATGTCACTCATGGGGATCCTCTTGTCTTCTTCGCTGGAGCAGGGCCAACCCTTGGCTTGAACAGGGTCAACCGGAGATTGTAGCGGGGCGCTGGGGGAGAATTCAACGGGCGTATTACCCCCTGCCCGCCTGCCGGCGAGCACAGAGGCCCGTTCGAGGTGGTGCGCCGAATGGCGACGAGGGCCGTCGCCGATGCTGTCTTCAGTTCAGCAGCCCGTGCTGCATCGCTTCATGAACCGCCTGGGTTCGGGACTTCACGGACAGCTTGCGATAGATGCTCTTGGCATGAAACTCGATGGTGTTGACCGACAGGTAGACCGCATCGGCGATCTGGCGATTGCTCCAGCCCTGTGCGATCAGCCGCAGCACCTTCAGTTCCCTCGGCGACAGCAAGGCGCGCGGCAGCTTCTCGGCCGCTGGCGCCTCTTCCCGCTGCTCCTGCACGCGGATCGGCTCGATCGTGCGCGCCTTGGCGGACGCGGCGATCGAACCCAGGATGCGCCTTGCAATGCGCGAGTCCATCGGCGCGCCGCCGCGTTCCACCGAACGCAGCAGGTATGCGAGTTCGATGTCGTCCACCTCGGTCAGCAGATAGCCGATGGCGCCCGCGGCAATGGCGGCGCCCACCAGTTCCTGATCGTCGGTGTCCGACATGCCTACGCTTTCGATGCCCGGGTAGTTCTGGCGCACATGGTGCAGCAGCGAGATGCCGTCCTTCGATGGCAGCCGCATGTCGACCAGCGCGAGGTCATAGGGAAGAGCAGCCAGCAGGTTGCAGGCTTCGGCGCGGCTCGACGCCACCACGATACGGCGGCGCGGCGCAAGCTCGGCCAGGATGCGCCGCATGCGATCGGCGACGGCGAGATCGTCGGCCACGATCAACGCCGCATGGAAGACACCGCCATACATCTGCGCGACCGAAGACAGCGGCCGCACGGACTGGCTACGGACACTCATATTCATTTCCATGACCGCACTCCCCTGGCGACACGGAAAACCGTGTCCATGTATGCATTGGCAAAGCTCGAAAACAGATTGACCACGCGACATCCCTCTGGCTGATTGCTACCCACGGGTAGCCTCGAAATGTTGTCTTTCGTTTCAGATGTCGCAGGAACGATGCCTGCGCGGGACAGCACCGTGCGCACAGGCATGCCACTGCCTGTAGTACTTTGATTTCATTGAAAAAAATGGCGCGGACACGTCGTCGAACGCGGTCCTGGGAGGGCCTCGAAAAGGCCGTTTTCGCGCAGTTGTTACGTGGCGTTTTGAGCGCGCGTTACGTAGCACCGCGCAACACGAAACACGCTCGACTTCGCATGTCGGCGCATTGCCCACGGATTTATGTGATGCCCGCGAAGCCGCATGGGCATTGGCTTTGCGGGCATCGCCACTTTTTTTCGAACACGCATCGAAGCGCTCGCGGGACCGCAGAACTACGGATCCCGGTGATGTTCAGCAAGTACCTCGATTCCTAGCATCGGTTGCACCGGGTAACGCAATGAAACCCGCCCCTGCTTTCACGCGCCAAGCGCCGTGGAAGGCCGGAAGTTGCCATCGATACATCAAGGAAAAAAGGTCCAAATGACTACATCCAAGCGCTCTGCTGTTCGCTCCTCATCCATCATGCGCAAAGCAGGTGTCAGCCGCCTTCTTGCATCCGTGCTGGTGGGGGCTGGTTATGTGATGACGTTGCCTGTGGCGCATGCTCAAGTCACGATCGGAGGATCCGAGGTCAACGCAGGAAACGTGGGGGGCAACTTCAACTTTGGCAACAACGGTGGTGTTCTGAATGCCGGGGGCGGCGTCACCACGCCGACACTGTCCGCTGGAACCGTCAACGCGGTCAACGTGACGGCGTCGCGCGGCACCATCAACACGCTGAGCGCAGGTAGCATCACGTCGGGCACTGTCTCTGCTGGCAGCGTCAGCGCCGCCAGCGTCACGGCCAGCAATGGCACGATCAACACACTGAGTGCGGGCAGCATTACAGCCAGCACCGTCTCCGCCGGCAGCGTCAGCACCGTCAATGTGACTGCATCGCGCGGCACGATCAACACGCTCAGTGCGAGCAGCATCACGTCGGGCACCGTCTCTGCCGGCAGCGTCAGCGCTTCCAGCGTCACTGCGAGCAATGGCACCATCAATACGCTCAGCTCTGCCAGCATCACCGCTGGCACCGTCTCTGCCGGCAGCGTCGGCGCCGCCAGCGTCACTGCCAGCAATGGCACCGTCAATACGCTCAGCTCTGCCAGCATCACCGCTGGCACCGTCTCTGCCGGCAGCGTCGGCGCCGCCAGCGTCACTGCCAGCAACGGCACCATCAATACGCTCAGCTCTGCCAGCATCACCGCCGGCACCGTCAGCGCAACCAGCGTCGGCACCGTCGACCTGACCGCAAGCAACGGCACGATCAACACGCTCAGCTCCGCCAGCATCACCGCCGGCACGGTCAGCGCAACCAGTGTCGGCACCGTCGACCTGACTGCCAGCAACGGCACCATCAACACGCTGAGCTCCG